>JBGVOD010000001.1:0-17379 GCA_045126215.1 Lachnospiraceae bacterium
GTTGTCAGAATTATCGAAAAAGAAGACTAGCATATCCTTTATATTTTATAACCTGATACAGAGGAGTTAGATATGGTAAATCAAAATATAAAGAAGTTTACTGTAGTATCACTTTTTACAGCATTTGCAATCATTCTTTCATATATTGAATTTTTGATTCCTTTTAATATTGGAATACAAGGCTTCAAGCTTGGTTTGTCAAATATTGCCACTGTGTATTGCCTTTATATGCTCGGTGAAAAAGAATGCGTTATTATAACATTAATAAGAATACTTGTAATAAATCTGCTTTTTGGAACAATATTTTCTTTAATGTTTAGTATTTCAGGTGGTATTATAAGTTGTATTACTATGATATTATTAAAAAGACTTATGAAATCCGGCATAATTTTTACAAGTGCCATCGGTGGAGTTGTACATAATATTGCACAAATTATAATAGCTTTTTTTATAATAGAATCATCTGTTATTTTTGGACTTATGCCAGTTCTTACAATAGTGGGAATGATAACAGGATTAGTTGTTGGAATAGTTTCAGAACAGATATATAAAAGAACATATCAATATATAAAAACTATGTTTAGGAAGGAAAATATACAATGATAGGTTTTATACGTGGTGATATAGAAGCAATCTATGAAGATAAAGTAGTTATTGATACTGGGAGTATAGGATATAATGTCTATGTCCCTGCTTCTGTGATTGACAAGATAAAAATTGGTGATGAAGTAACGATGTATACATATCTAAATGTTAGAGAGGATGCAATGAATCTGTTTGGTTTCCTTTCAAGAGATGATCTGGATATGTATAAGATGCTTATTTCGGTTAACGGAATAGGACCTAAGGCAGCATTGTCAATATTGTCATATCTTAGTATTAATGATTTAAAATATGCAATAGTTTCTGGTGATGCCTCAACCATTTCAAAGGCTAATGGTATCGGAAAGAAAACTGCTGAGAAGATAATACTTGAATTGAAAGATAAGATAGATTCTATTTCAGGCAATAGAGATGATGTTGTATCAATTGATACTTCTGAGTCATCAAATATTAATGAAGCTGTGCTTGCGCTTGAGTCTCTTGGATATAGTAAGGTTGAATCATTAAAGGCAGTAAAGACAGCAAATGCCAAAGACTCTGTTGAGGATATAATAAAAGAAGCATTAAAACATTTAATTTAACGAGGAAATGTTATGAATAACAGAATTATTAATACTGAACTTGTAAAAGAGGAAGTAAACTACGAAGGTAGTTTGAGACCCGAAAACCTGGCACAGTATATTGGACAGACAAAAGTAAAAGAAAATCTAAAAATATATATTGAAGCTGCAAAGCGTAGAGGAGAGTCCTTGGATCATGTTTTGTTCTATGGTCCTCCAGGACTTGGAAAAACCACACTTGCATGTATTATTGCAAAAGAAATGGGTGTTAATATTAAAATAACAAGTGGTCCTGCAATTGAAAAGCCAGGAGACATTGCTGCAATTTTAAACGGTCTGCAGGAAGGTGATATTTTATTTATAGATGAAATTCATCGTTTAAACAGGCAGGTAGAGGAAGTATTATATCCGGCAATGGAAGATTATGCAATTGATATATTGATTGGAAAAGGCACGACGGCCAGATCCATACGTCTTAATCTTCCAAAATTTACATTAGTAGGTGCCACAACCAGAGCAGGTTTATTGACAGCACCACTTAGAGACAGATTCGGCGTAATAAATAAGATGGAATTCTATGATATAGATGAATTAAAAGAAATTATTATAAGAACTGCCTCTTTGCTAAATGTTTATATTGATGAAGAAGGCGCAATTGAACTTGCCAGAAGATCGAGAGGAACACCGAGACTTGCAAACCGTTTACTCAAGAGAGTAAGAGATTTTGCAGAAATAAAATATAATGGGAATATTACAAAAGATGTTGCAAATTATGCCCTTGATTTACTTGATGTAGATAAATACGGTTTAGATGCAGGAGACAGAAATATTCTAGAGACAATTATTGAAAAATTTCAGGGAGGCCCCGTAGGTCTTGACACACTTGCTGCAGCACTTGGAGAGGATGCTGGAACACTTGAAGACGTTTATGAACCTTACTTAATAAAAAATGGGTTTATAAATAGGACTCCAAGGGGAAGAGTGGCAACAGATATAGCTTTTAAGCATCTTGGATATGTGAAAAATCTGCAAAATTAATATTAGGCTAATATTATATGAAAAAATCATTGTTAAAATAATATATTTCGTGTATAATTTTATTGTTAGCGTGGTGTACTTATTTTTATACCTCGACTAAAGAAAACAGGAGAGTCCATATGTCATCAAAGAACGATACAGAAGTAATTATAAATGGTAGAATATATACAATTAGTGGATATGAAAGTCCAGAATACCTTCAAAAGGTAGCTACATATATAAACGGAAAAATAAATGAGTTTAAGAATGCTGAAAGCTACAAAAATCTCAGCGTAGATATGCAAAGAACTCTTTTAGAACTTAATGTTGCAGACGATTATTTCAAGGCTAAAAAACAGGCTGATGCATTAGAGATAGACTTGTCAAGTAAAGACAAACAGCTTTATGATATAAAGCATGAATTAATTTCAGCACAGATAAAACTCGAAGCATTAGAAAAAGAAAATGCTGCACTTCAAAGAACAATCAATGCAAATCAGCTTGATATGGTAAAGTTAGAGACTGAATTGAATGATGCAAAAAAGGGACGTAAAAAGGCCACAACCTCAGTTCCTAGTGCAACTACAACTACTGATTAGGATAAAGCCGTTGTTATTCAACGGCTTTTGATATTTTTCTTTTATGACTACTTTTTATTATATGAGTTAGAGTGTCAATAGTTACCTTATAACACTCTAACTAACATATTGTACAAAGCATATAGTTATTTGTTCCGGTTTTTCGGATATAAGAGTCACAAATCACTATATAATTTGTACAATATGTTTAGATAATTATATAAAGGTAACTATTGACATTTTGACTTTATTAAATAAACGGAGATATTATGACAGATACAAACCACTATAAAAAGAAAAATATATATGACTGTGAAATTTTAGCGCCAGCAGGCTCATATGATGCAATGCTTGCAGCATTTAATGCTGGCGCAGATGCTTGTTATCTTGGTGGAACTATGTTTGGAGCAAGAGCAAATGCAAATAACTTTGATCAAAACGAACTAATTAGAGCTATTGAATATGCTCACATTCATGGAAAGAAAATATATTTAACTGTTAATACATTATTAAAAGATAATGAAATTAATAAAAACTTATATGAATATCTCTTGCCTTATTACCAGGTTGGTCTGGATGCTGTGATAGTACAGGATTTAGGTGTACTGAAATATATAAGGGAAAGATTTAAAGATTTGCCTATACACTGTAGTACACAGATGACTATCACAGGGCCTAATTATGCAAGGGAGCTTATGAAGCTTGGGGTTAGCAGAATAGTTACGCCAAGAGAGCTTTCGTTTAAAGAAATAAATGAAATATATAAGGCGACAAATCTTGAAATAGAGAGTTTTGTACATGGAGCATTATGCTATTGTTATTCAGGACAATGTTTGCTTAGTTCTATGATTGGAGGAAGAAGTGGCAATAGAGGAAAGTGTGCCCAGCCATGCAGATTGCCATATTCGCTTAAGGAGTCTGATATACGAAATAAATATCTGTTAAGTCCAAAGGATATGTGTACATTAAATATACTACCTGACATATTAGCATCAGGAGTATATTCATTGAAAATTGAAGGAAGGATGAAAAAGCCTGAATATGTTGCAAGTGTTGTAGCTGTTTATAGAAAATACGTTGATTTGCTTAAATTGAATGGACCAGATAAATATGAAGTTCAACAAAGTGATATAGAATTTCTTAAAGAGTTCTATAACAGAGGTGGGTTTACAGATGGATTTTACAATAAACAAAATAGTCCGGAAATGATGACTATAGACAGACCAAATCATATGGGTGTATCTGTGGGTAAAACTGGCAAAGTTTCAAAAAATTCCATTGAACTGATTTTTGACAAAAACATTACAAAAGGCGATGTATTAGAGATTGGAAATAATATGTTCAATTTCTTTGCGCCTGACGATATAAATAAAGGAACTGTCTATATTTATAAATCAAAAGATATAAGTCAAAATATGTCGAACAGGATAATTAATAGGACATCTAATATGAAATTGTCCCAGTATGTATCAGATAGATATATAAAAACAAATAAAAATGAAATGAAAACACTAATAAAAAACATTTCTTGCGATTTAAATATATCACTAAATTCGCCTATAAAAGCAAAAGTTTATGATGATGTAATTTCTATTGATATTGAAGGACCTGTTCCAATGAGTGCTTTAAATAAGCCTATTACAAAAGATACATTCTTAGAAAAATTTATGAAAACCGGAGGAACCGGATTTAACTTTGAAAACATAAATATAGACATTGAAGATGGATTGTTTATGCCCGTTGGCATGATAAATGAATTCAGAAGATATATTATTGATGAGTTTAGAAGTGCTCTTATTAACAAATATAAGAAACAAATCGAAAAAGAAGATGAAGAAAATAAACAAAAGGTAGAAAATAAATATTTCAAGCTATCTGAAGAAACAAATAATTTATATATTCTTGTATCAACAAGTGAACAGCTTGATGAAGTGTTAAAATATGAATACGTCAATAATGTTATCATAGAATACGCTGATATAGATAAACAGTCGTTAAATGAAATAATAGAAAGACTAAGAAATAAGGATATATTTGTATATATTGCGTTACCTTATATTTCAAGAAATAAAATGGCAGATGAAATGGAAAATGATGGATATTTTGTTTCGAAGCTTAATGTTGATGGCTTTGTATACAGAAATCTTGAATCATTTTTTATGCTAAAAAAATACATTTCTTCTGATAAAAGAGTTATCTTTGATAATAGTATATATGCATATAATAATTATGATATTACATTGCTACATAAAATTGGCGCAGATTACCTAACAGTATCATACGAAAATAATATAAACGAAATATCAAAGTTTGAAGATAAATCAATGCTAATAAATATATATGGATATATTCCGGTTATGATATCGGCTGGATGTATTATGAAAACAACAGGTCAATGTAAATATAATGAAATACCGCATATACATACAATAAGTGACAGAATGTCAAATGAAATGAAAATAAAATGTGTATGCAGATACTGCTATAACATTATATACAATATCATTCCACAATCACTTATTCAAAATATTAATGAAATAAATGATATGGGAATGAGAAACTATAAGATAAATTTTACAACGGAATCAGCTAATGAAGTTGCGTTAGTTTTGGATGCATATAAAGAATATATTTCAGGTAATCCAGCTGACATTAAGTATGCATCTACAAAAGGACATTTTAAAAGAGGTGTAGAGTAGTGGTAAGAGTTATTACAATGTTATCAAGATATATATTGACAATATTGTGTGCACTTTTTGCATATACAAGCTTTGTTTCAATAAATGATAAAGAAAAAAGACAAAAAGCTTTGTTTGTGTTGCAAAAGATAATAATGTATATGATACATTTTGTGCTTTTGGGCGTAATATATGTCAATACAAATGATATAAAAATAATAATCTTTTATATTTTTCAGGTAGCATATTTTATTCTTTACGATATTATACTAAAGGCTATATATAAGAAAATAAATGTACCACTTTTAAATTTGATGTTTTTTATGCTTATGATTGGATTTTCGATGTTGCTTCGAATATCATATAATAAAGCGGTAAAACAGTTTGTAATATGTGTCGTTGCATCAATTATAACAGGTGTAATACCATATATTATCAGTAAAAGCAAAAAGATTCGTAGTATGTCGTATATTTTTGGCGTATTTGGAATTGGTGCATTAAGTCTCGTATTGGTTATTGGAAAAGAGACTCTTGGTGCAAAGCTTTCACTGGACTTGCATTTTATTGCTATACAGCCCTCTGAATTTGTTAAGATAACATTTGTTATATTTTTAAGTGGTATATTATTTAGATACAGGAATTTTAGAGGTGTTGTTATTTCAGGAATATTTGCAGCTATTCATGTAATAATTCTCGTGGTTTCAAAAGATCTCGGAACTGCATTGATTTTATGCATTACGTATCTGTTTCTGGTATATATGTCTACAGGTAATAAATGGTACCTGTTTGGGGGACTTATACTTGGAAGTGGAGCCTCAGTTGTTGCATACAAGTTATTTTCCCATGTAAAGGTCAGAGTAGAAGCTTGGTATAATCCTTGGCCTATTATAGATGGTAAAGGATATCAGATAACACAGTCATTGTTCGCAATTGGAACAGGTGGATTGTTTGGTTCAGGTTTATACCAGGGATTGCCATCAAATATACCTGTTGTTGAACAGGATTTTATTATATCGGCATTTGCAGAAGAGCTTGGTACCTTTTTTGCTATTTCGGTTATTTCAATTTCGCTATGTATTTTTATGATTTGTATAAAGATTGCAATGAATTGTCAGGATAGTTTTTATAAATTAACAGTGGCAGCACTAGCTGTATCATATGGTTTTCAAGTGTTTTTAACTGTAGGAAGTGCCATAAAGCTTATCCCTTCCACTGGTGTAACATATCCTTTGCTTAGCTATGGAGGAAGTTCACTTTTGGCAACTATCTGTGTCTTTGCAATTATTCAAGGAGTGTATATAAATGAAAATGCAGACAATAAATAAAAGTATACTAAAAACTACATATGTTTTTTTAACACTTTTTATTATTATGATTTTGTACCTGCTGTTTTTTACAGTATTTAAGAGTGGTGATATTATTGATAATTCCTATAATAAACGTATTGAAACTCTTAATAATTTTACCTACAAAGGAAACATATATGCTGACAATGGTGAAGTAATTGCTTATACAGATAGAGAGTCAGAAGAGAGGGTATATCCTTATAATGATTTGTTCTCTCATGTTATTGGTTATACAGGACATGGAAGTACAGGACTTGAATCCACATATAATTACGAAATGCTATGTTCAGATACAAACATTTTCGGTAAGTTTTCAAATGAAATAACAGGTAAAAAGAATGATGGTAATTCAATAAATACTACTCTTAATATTGAACTTCAACAAGCCTGCAAATCGGCTCTTTCAACATATAGTGGTGCAATAATTGTTATGAATCCTAAAAACGGTGACGTTTTATCAATGGTTTCAGGACCATCATTTGATCCGAATACCCTTGATAGTGAGTTTCAGAATCTTAGTCAAAATGATAATGCTATTTTGCTTAATCGTGCAACACAAGGACTATATACACCAGGTTCAACATTTAAGATTTTTTCTTTGTACGAATATTTAAAAGAGCATAGAGAAACATATCTTGACTACAGATTCACATGTAGAGGTAAAGTTGATTTTTCGGATTATACAATTCATTGTGCTAATTATGTATGGCACGGAGATGAAGATTTATATAGTTCTTTTGCCAACTCATGTAATACATCTTTTGTAAATCTTGCTAAGGATATTGATGTAAATGGTCTTTTAACATTATGCAAAGATATGTTATTTAATGAAAAAATGCCACTTGAGATAGATTATAATAGCAGTATTTTTTCACTTGATGAAAACAGTGATGATTTCATGATTTCACAAACAGTAATTGGTCAAGGAAAAACACTTATGACACCAATGCATCTGTCTATGATAATGGCTGCAATTGAAAATGATGGTGTACTTATGCAACCAAGATTTGTTACATCAATAGTTAATCCAAATGGTGAGATTATAGAAAAGTATGACGCAAAAGAATATAAAACACTCATGCCAAAAGAAGATTCAATGCTTCTTAAAAGCTTTCTTCTTGAAGTAGTTAAAAGAGGAACTGCATCATCATTATATAACAGTAACTATGTATTAATGGGAAAAACTGGTACAGCAGAACTTGATAAGTCTGATGGAAATGTTAATTCTTGGTTTGCAGGTATTCTTGAAACAGGAGAAGAGGCATATGTAATTACTGTTGTTATTGAAAATGTAAATGGAAATTATACGCCCGCAAAAGATATTGCAAAACAGATAATTGATAAAATACAAAGCAATTAGGTGAGGAAGAAATGAATACAAATTTGGAAAATATGAATTTTTCTAAAGAACTTGATAAAACAATTGAGAATATTATGGCAAGTGATAAGACCCCTTCGTTGCTCATGCATAGTTGTTGTGCACCTTGTAGCAGTTATTGTCTTGAATATTTATCAGATTTTTTTGATATTACAGTCTTATATTATAATCCTAATATTTTTCCAAAAGAAGAGTATGAATACAGGATTTCTGAACAGGAGAGGCTTATTAATAATCTACCTGTTAAAAATAAAATAAAATTTATAAGTACTGAGTATACACCAAATGACTTTCATAATAAAATTAAAGGTTTTGAAAAAGAACCTGAGGGCGGTAAGAGATGCGAAGAATGTTTTAAAATACGTCTGGAATATACTGCAAATCTGGCAAAAGAAATGGGATTTGATTATTTTGTCACTACATTGTCTATCAGCCCACTTAAAAATTCAAAGCTTTTAAATAAAATTGGTCTAGAAATAGAAAAGAAATATGGTGTAAAGTATTTACTATCAGACTTTAAAAAGAAGAATGGATATAAGCGTTCTGTTGAACTTTCAAAGATTTATGAGTTATATAGACAGGACTATTGTGGATGTATATATTCAAAACTGGAGAGAGAAAATGAAAAAAGCAAGCTACAATAAAGCTTGCTTTTCTTAGTGCCGGCAGTGGGACTTGAACCCACACGTGGTTACCCACAACAGATTTTGAGTCTGCATCGTCTGCCATTCCGACATGCCGGCGAACAATTGATATTTTATCACACAGCTATTTAAAAAGCAAGTATTCTTTTTCTTGTTTTGACACATATATAAAGTATATGATAAAATAAAACTAATTTTGGTTCATAGGATGGTATGAATATGGATTGTAAGATATTTAACGAAAAGATAAATAGTTTTATAAATGACAACATTGAAGAAGAGGAATTAGAATCTTTTATAGAGCATTATGAATCATGTGATAATTGCAAAGAGGAAATGGATATATATTTTATGATTCATAATATTTTTGATGTAAACGGAATAGATTCATTTGACAAATCAACAAGTGATTTTGAGTATAATCTTAGTGAAAAAAACACAAGTTTTATGGATAAAAAGAAAACCGTTATTTTTAATAATTATAAAAAGACATTGATTTTTAAAATGATTTTCCTTATAGGAGAGTGTTTTTCTTCCGGTGTACTGGCATATTTTATATATTTATTATTTTTTTATTTTTAGAAAGGTGAATTATGAGTAAATTATTATTGATAGATGGACACAGTATTTTAAACAGAGCATTTTATGGAATTCCTGATTTAACAAATACAAAAGGACTTCATACAAATGCAGTGTATGGTTTTTTGAATATTTTATTTAAAGTTATGGATGAAGAAAAACCGGATAATATGATTGTTGCATTTGACGTTAAGGAAAAGACCTTTAGACATAAACTTTTTGCTGAATATAAAGGAACAAGAAAGCCTATGCCGGCTGAACTCCATGAACAGGTGCCAATTATAAAGGATGTTCTTAAATCAATGAATGTCTGTGTTGTTGAAAAACCAGGCTATGAAGCTGATGATGTCCTTGGAACACTTGCTTTTTTAGGCGAGGAGAAAGGCTATGATGTAAGTATTCTTTCAGGAGACCGAGATTTATTGCAACTTGCAACAAAAAAAATCAAAATAAGAATTCCTAAGACAAAAAAAGGAACAACCGAAATAGAAGACTATTATTGGGATGATGTTATAACAAAGTATCAGGTTAACCCAAGAGAATTTATTGATTTAAAAGCCTTAATGGGGGATACAGCTGATAATATTAAAGGAGTTCAGGGAATAGGTGAAAAGACTGCAACAAAGATTATTACACAGTTTGGCTCAATCGAAAATGCATTTTTGCATATTGATGAAGTAACTCCAAAGAAGGCCTCTGAATTACTTAAAAATGACTATGAAATGGCCAAATTAAGTAAAGTTCTTGCAACTATTGATACAAATGCGCCCCTTGAAGTTAAGATTGAAGATGGAATAATTAATAATCTTTATAATGACGAATCATACAAGCTATTAAAAGAACTTGAATTTAAATCTTTACTATCAAAGTTTGATCAAAACATTTCAAAAGAACGTGTTGAAATAGATTTCTTTAAAAATGTTAGAAATATCGAAAGCAAAGATGATTATGCAAGAATGCTTGAATATATACAAAATAAGGATGAGTTTGGTATTGATATATTATCTTTTGAGGAACAGACTGATACACAGATGACTTTTGATTTTCTGAATAATAATATCTCTGGTTCAAACGGCGAAATAACTATATTTGTCATTTCAGATGATGAAATAACATACTTATATGATTCCTCAAAACTTAATGGGTACGAGCTGTTTTCTGATGTTGCAAAGCTTCTTGAAAACAAGAATATATCAGTATTTGATTTGAAATCTATATTAAAAAAGATGTATATATCAAGATCAAATCAGATTGTAGATATGTCAATAGCCGCATATTTATTAAATCCACTGAAGGATTCTTACGAGTATTCAGATATTGCAAGGGATTTTCTCTCTATAATGCTTCCATCAAAAGAAGAAATAAATAAAAAGCAAACACTTAAAGAGATGTATAAAAACAACCCTGAAGATGTATATAACATCATGATATATAACGCATCTGTTGCAAATAAAGCTAGAAACATCATTTTAAAACAACTGGATGATTCAAATATGAAAGATTTATACTTTGATATTGAATTACCACTTATATATTCACTTTTTAAGATGGAACAGACAGGTGTAATGGTTAATAGAAGTGCCTTAAAAGAGTATTCAGATAAATTAAAAATAGACATAGACCGACTTGAGCAGGAAATTTATGATGATTCAAATGAAAAGTTTAATATCAATTCACCAAAGCAATTAGGTGATATTTTGTTTGAAAAAATGGGAATACCAGGCGGAAAGAAAACAAAAACCGGATATTCAACATCAGCAGAAGTGTTAGAAGGTTTAAAAGATGAATATCCATTTGTTGAAAAAATTCTTCTATACAGACAGTTAACAAAACTTAAGTCAACATATGCTGATGGATTACAAAATTATATTGATCACGATAATAGAATACATGGAACATTTAACCAGACAATTACTGCTACAGGCAGAATTTCATCAACAGAACCAAATTTACAGAATATACCAATAAGAATGCCTATTGGCTCTGAAATCAGAAAGGTATTTATTCCAAAAGACGGATGTGTTTTCGTTGATGCTGATTACTCACAGATTGAACTTCGTATACTTGCGCATATGTCGAAAGATGAATCTCTTATTGAAGCGTATAATAGTGGCAAGGATATTCATCAAATCACAGCATCCAAGGTATTTGGTGTTCCTATTGATGAAGTTACAAAGACCCAGAGAAGTAATGCAAAAGCAGTTAATTTTGGTATTGTATATGGAATTAGCTCATTTGGTCTTAGTAAAGATTTAAGTATTTCAAGAAAGGAAGCTTCTGAATACATCGAACAATATTTTGAAACATATAAAGGTGTCAAAGAATTCCTTGATAATACTGTTAAAAATGCCAAAAGCAATGGATATATAACTACTATGTTTGGCAGAAGGAGACCAATACCTGAATTGTCATCAAACAATTATATGCAAAGATCATTTGGTGAAAGAATAGCAATGAATTCACCTATTCAGGGAACTGCTGCCGACATTATGAAAATTGCCATGATTAATGTAGATAAACGTTTTGAAAAAGAAAATCTTAAATCAAGAATTGTTATTCAGGTTCACGATGAACTTCTGGTCGAGGCATATATCGAAGAAAAGGATATTGTAAGTAAAATACTGCTTGAAGAAATGTCTAATGCAGCTAATCTGAAAGTTAATCTTGAGATTGGAATTGCATCTGGAAACAACTGGCTGGAGGCACATTAATGAGTAAAGTTATTGGAATCACAGGTGGAGTTGGCTGTGGCAAATCCACAGTGTTAAAACTATTACAGGAAAAACTTGATGCTTTTGTAATTGAAGCAGACAAAGTAGGTCATATTGTCATGAAAAAAGGTATGCCTGCATATTATAAAGTTGTCAATTTATTTGGAAATGATGTAGTGGATAATTCAGGAGAAATAGACAGACAGAAGATTGCAGAAAAGATTTTTTACAATAAAGAACTTCTTTCAAAACAAAATGCAATAATACATCCAGCTGTAAAAAGCTATATTCTAGATAAAATTAACGAAAATAAAGATAAAGAATACGTTTTTGTTGAAGCAGCACTTTTGATTGAGGCCGGATATAAAGAGTTTCTTGATGAAGTCTGGTATATATATGCATCTGAAGACACAAGAAAAAACAGATTAATTCAAAACAGAGGTTATTCAACTGAAAAAATCGAAGCAATATTTTCTAATCAATTACAGGAAAGCGAATTTAAAAAAAGCTGTGACAGAATACTAAACAATAATGGTTCTATTAATGAACTAGAAAATTCAATTGATGAAGCAATAAACTCTTTATAGATTATGTTTAAAATTATAAAAAAAGTATATTTTATATGGAATTTATTATAAAAAAACTGTATAATTTAGGTAAAAACATGAATATATGCTGATGGGTTAGCCCTGAAATCATTTTAAAATATAAAGGAGAAATAAATGTCTGAATTACAAAAATATCCTGAACATATGGTGTTTGGATTAGATATTGGTACAAGAAGCTTAGTTGGTTCTGTAGGATATATGGAGCGTGGAAAATTTAATGTTGTAGCTCATTATGTTAAAGAGCATGATACAAGAGCTATGTTAGATGGTCAGATTCACGATATTATGAAGGTTGGAGAATCAATCAGAGCTGTTAAAAACGAGCTTGAGAATCAGATTAACCGACCTCTTAATGATGTGTGTATTGCCGCAGCTGGTCGTGTTCTTAAGACGGTAACAGTTAGCGTTGAAACCGAAAGAACATCTGAGTCTGCTATTACAAGCGAAGACATATATTCACTTGATTTGTTGGGTATTGAAAAAGCATATGATATTATTCGTAATGATTTTCCAGATATCGAATTTTACTGTGTCGGATATACTGTTGTAAAGTACTATATGAATGGTTATGTTATCAATAATCTTGAAGGACATAAAGCAAAGAAGATTGGTGCTGATGTATTAGCTACATTTTTGCCAAATGAAGTTGTAGAAGGATTATATTCAGCTGTAAATATTGCAGATTTGCAAGTTGCAAATCTTACACTTGAGCCTATTGCTGCTATAAATGTAGCTATTCCTGAACAATTCAGATTATTAAATATTGCTCTTGTTGATGTTGGAGCAGGTACCAGTGATATTTCTATTACAAAAGATGGAAGCATTATTGCATATGGTATGATTCCTCATGCTGGTGATGAGATAACTGAGAGCATTCTTTCTAAATGTCTGGTTGATTTTAATACAGCCGAAAAAATCAAGATTAACTCTATGAAAAATAAAGGTGTATCATTTAAAGATATTATGGGTATATCACACAAAATGACACCAGCAGATATTAGAGATATGTATAAAGATACAGTTGACAGAATGACTCATGAAATTGCAGATAAAATAATTGAGTTAAATGGTGGTAAAAGTGTTAGTGCTGTATTTGTAGTAGGTGGTGGTGGCAAGGCATATGGCTTTACCGATAGTCTTGCAGAATATTTAGCACTTCCAAAGGAAAGAGTTGCTCTTCGAGGAGAAGAGGTTCTTGTAGATATTAATTTCCTGATGCCTGGTGTAAAGAAAGATCCTTTACTTGTTACACCTATTGGTATTTGTATTAATTTCTATAATCAGCGAAATAATTTTATATTTGTAAATATAAATGATCAACGAATAAAATTATATGACAACGACAGACTTACAGTGGTTGATGCTGCAATGCAGATTGGATTCCCAAATGAGGCTCTTTTCCCAAGAAGAGGTAAAGAACTTAACTATACCCTCAATGGTATAGCAAAAATGCAGAGAGGTTCCATAGGTGAGCCTGCATTAATTACCATAAACGGAAAAGATGCAAATATTAATTCAAAAATATCAAAAAATGATAGAATTGTTATTTCAGAGTCTACAGTTGGTGAACCGGGACATCAGACAATTGATAAGTTACCTGAATACAAAGAAACAATATTCTTCAAAGTAAATAATTCAAAAATTGAATGTCCAAAATTTGCCGAAGTTAATGGTAATATTGTTACTTCATCATATGAAATTCAGGATAATGATGTTATCTCTATTTTAGATTATTATTCATTAGAACAGTTACTTGATTTTATGGATATTAAAGCTGAAGGAAAAGATATATATGTAAATGGTCATAAGGCTGTTCTTGATGAACCTGTATATTCCGGTTTTTCAATCAAAATAGATGATATAAAAAGCGAATCTGTTTATGAATCTTTAGAGTCTGAGTCTATTGAGGATACAGATATTGATAATGATATGGAAGTCGAAAATGATACAACTGTCGAAAAAGATAAAGCTGTTGAAAATACTATAAATACAGAAGCTGAGATAAAAGACATTGTTGTGACGGTAAACAATCAGATGGTTCCTTTGAAGGGAAAGGCGTATTATATTTTTGTAGATATTCTTGATGTATATCCTTTTGATACAAAGACAGTAAATGGGCAAATGCTTATAACACGTATCAATGGAAATACTGCAAGTTTTTCCGATGAAATACATAATGGTGACATCATAGATTTGTATTGGGAATCATAAAACATTATAAATAATAATAGGGTTAGTAACGGAGGTTTTAAGATGGATATTAAGCTATGGAGAGAAATTTTACATCCATATCAGGTAGCCGTAGATGAACTTATAATGAAATTTAATAACTTAATATTAGAGTATCATTTAAGAGAGGAATATTCTCCTATCGAAATGGTTACAGGACGTGTAAAGAAGATATCAAGTATTCTGGAAAAATGCCAGAAAAAAAATATTGAACTTGATGATATAACAGAAAAGATTGAAGATATTGCAGGGATTCGTATTATTTGTCAGTTTGTGGAAGATATAGAAAAAGTTGCTGAACTAATTCACTCGATTACTGATATTACTGTACTTCATGAAAAAGATTATGTAACAAATATGAAAGCCAGTGGATACAGAAGTTATCATATGATTGTCGGCTATACAGTTCAGACACTTGATGGTGCAAAAGATATTAAAGTGGAGATTCAGATTAGAACACTTGCAATGAATTTCTGGGCAACAATTGAACATTCATTGCAATATAAATATAGCCAGAATATGCCTCCACATATAAGCGAAAGATTGTCAGCTGCCTCAAAGGCGATTATTAGTCTTGATAATGAGATGAGCCTTATCAGGGATGAGGTTATGGACAGTCAAAATTCATTTCGTGAAAAGGCACATATTATCGCAGAAATTCTTAATCTTATTCAGAATCTGTATAAAGTGGCAAATAAAAGGGAAATTCTTAAGATTCAGGATGAATTTTACAGAATATACAAATTAGATGATATAAAAAGACTTAAACAGTTTTTGGTAGAACTTGATATTATTTCAGAAGGGTATAGAGTTCAAGGAATATAGGAGTCTTATTGATATTATGGCACAGACTAGACTTGATAAATTTCTGACATTATGTGGTGTATGTTCACGTAGTAATGCCAAGAATTTGATAAAAAGCGGAAAAGTCAGGGTTAATAATGAGATTATTAAGTCCTCTGACTATAAATTTGATTATAATAACTGTAATGTAACAATAGAAGGCAAGGAGATAAAATATATAGAATATATGTATTTTATGCTAAATAAGCCAGCTGGTGTAATTTCAGCCACAGAAGATAAAACTTCAAAAACAGTTATTGATTTGATAGATAAAGGTCAGCATTTAAATTTATTTCCTGTTGGAAGGTTAGATAAAGATACTGAAGGCTTGCTGTTAATTACAAATGATGGCGAACTTTCACATAATTTATTAAGTCCTAAAAAACATGTTGATAAGAAATATTATGTTGAGCTTAATGATAATCTTACAAGAGAAATGGCAGACTTAATATGTAATGGAATAACTCTTGATGGAGAGGTTACACTGCCTGCAAAAATTGATTTTACAGATGATAAAAGTAAGGTTTTTATAACAATTCAGGAAGGAAAATATCATCAGGTAAAAAGGATGTTTGCTTATGTTAAGTTAAATGTTACATACCTTAAGAGAATTTCCATGGGGACACTTAATCTTGATGAAAGCCTAAAACCGGGAGAATATAGAGAATTAACTGAAGATGAAATAAACATACTAAAAGCATCAACAAAAACCAGACCATAAACAGTTTGAATAGAAAGGTTTCGTATGAATACACAAAATAATTATAAATATAAAGGTTTTTTACCGATTTCAAGGGAAGATATGATTGAAAGAAATATCGAACAGCTTGATTTTGTATATGTCATAGGAGATGCGTATGTTGATCATCCATCTTTTGGACATGCCATTATAAGTCGTGTTCTTGAAAGCCACGGGTATTCTGTAGGAATAATTTCGCAACCTGATTGGAAAGATAAAAACAGTATTTCTATTTTAGGTAAGCCACGACTTGGTTTTATTGTTATGTCCGGAAATATGGATTCTATGGTTAACCACTATTCCGTTTCAAAAAAGAGACGTAGCACAGATGCCTTTACACCAGGTGGCATAATGGGAAAACGTCCTGATTATGCTGCTGTTGTTTATTGTAATCTTATTCGTCAGACATATAAGACAATACCTATTATTATGGGTGGTATTGAGGCATCTCTTAGAAGACTTGCTCATTATGATTATTGGTCAAATAAGGTTAAGCGCTCGGCACTATTAGATGCTGGTGCAGATATTCTTTTATATGGAATGGGGGAGCGTTCCATAGTTGAAGTTGCTGATGCCTTGGCTTCTGGTATTAACGTTAAAGATATTACATTTATTAGAGGAAGTGTATATAAAACAAAAGATATTTCAGGGATTTATGATTATGAGATGTTGCCTGATTATGATGCTATTAAAGCAGATAAAAGAACATTCGCAGAGAGTTTCTATACCCAGTATATTAATACAGATCCATTTACTGCAAAAACTCTTATAGAACCATATCCAAATGGCATTTATGTTGTTCAAAATCCAACGCAGAAGCCACTTACAACAGAAGAAATGGATGATATATATGATCTGCCATATAT
>JBGVOD010000002.1:0-52349 GCA_045126215.1 Lachnospiraceae bacterium
AATCTCTACTGCTTCACTTGCTGAACGGGGCCATTTAAAGGTTCCGATATTGATTCTTTTATAAAGAAGCAGAAAACCGTCTCCTTTGCAAATGATATTATAAGAATGTAGGATTTATCGCATATAAAAATGTCGGAAAACCTACATTCTTATTTTATATTTTTCAATGTACTGTTACACTTTCTTAGGAGGTGCAACAACATATGAATAATCTAAAAGGAGAACTGTCAGTTATGGACAATCTTGGTATCAAACCTAATTATGCTGCCCTTGGCAGAAAGTATGGCATGGATTGGAGGACAGTAAAAAAATATCACAATGGTTACGAAGGGAGGCCGGCAACAAGAAATAAGAAAAGCAGACTTGATGAGTATAAGACAGAAATTGCTGATAAGCTTGCAATTAAAAGAATAACTACTCAAGGTGTATATCAGTTTATGTTGAAGAAATATGGCATAGAACGTATCGGTTCTTATTCCAACTTTAACAGATACGTCTGTATTAATAAGCTTAAGCCTAAAACAAAAACAGAGGGACATCCAAGATATGAAAGAAATCCCGGCGAACAGGGGCAGGTAGACTGGAAGGAGGATATCAGCATAGCAAACAAATATGGTGAAATATTTATCATAAATGTCCTGCACACAACACTTAAGTACTCGAGGTACAGTCATCTTGATATGTCAATCCAGAAAAGATTTGATGATGTTTCACGAGGATTAATTAACAGTTTTATAAAGTTTGGCGGTGTTCCAAAGGAATTACTTTTTGACAACATGCCAACTGTTGCAAATACAAACGTTAAACCAAAGAAACCTACAAATGCAATTTTACAGATGGCTAAAGATTTTGGATTTAAAGTAAGACTTTGCAGAACAAGAAAACCTGAAACAAAAGGAACTGTGGAAGCTAAAAACAAGGTTATTGACTGGGTAAGGGCTTATGAAGGTGAGTTTGAGACAATTGAAGAACTGGAAGGCATTATTGAAACAATAAACAAAGATATGAACATTACAATAAACCAGGAAACAGATATGTCACCAACAGCCTTGTTTTACAAGGAAAAAGAGTATCTGCAGCCATTACCGCATAAATCCATTATTGACACATACCTGACACCAAACAGATACAAAGTGTCATCTGAATCGCTCATAAGATATGGCAACAGCAGATACTCTGTAGATCCAAAGCTCATCGGAGAAGATGTTACCATAGATCTTCTGGATAATAAGCTTTACATATATTATAACGGAAAACTCGTAACATTTCATCCACTAAATGAAAATCCGGTGAATTATAAAAAGAACCACTACGAAGAACTTATGAAAGGCAAGGTAAAGGAAAAAGATATGTTGTCAACTGTTAACGAAAATCTGGAACTGATGGATAACCTGTTGTCTGTACGTAAGGTGAATGTGTCAGAGAAAGCTGCCACAAAATCAGAGGAAGCTCTTATTGCATATATCAATCAGAGCAAATATGGCAGATGGGTCATAAATAACTATGCACATTTATCAGCTGCCGACAGACTTGTCTTTATAAAAGGAATGAACGAAGTTCTTCCATATGTAGCCGACAGGGAAATATTTATATCACATATTAAATTTTCCATGAAAGAAAACCTGTGCAGGAATCTTGCCTTAGACTGCTGGCTTGAAGACCTTATGAATGCGGAACGGGCATCCTGTATTCTTACACAAAAAGGATTTGATCATTTCAAAAAGAAATATAAAAAAGAAATTGAAATAATGCTTAACGACATTGCAAAACAGGCTGAAGAGGAGGAGATTGAAACAGACCGAAGAATTGATGAATACTTACAGAACGCTAAAAATAATAACCTTATTTGTACAAAGTTAGATGAAGATGAAAATTTACCATTCAGTTAAAGGAGATGCGATGAATACATACAATAGTTTAATAAATAATCTTGAAGCCCTTGAATTACACAGATTCAGGGAAAATGTTGATACATATCTTGATATGATTGCCAGTGGTGAAAAAACTGCACTAGATGCATTGTATGAACTAACAAACAGTGAAATGGACTTTAGAAAAAACCAGGCAATACAAGGTTGTGTAAAGGTTGCAAATTTTCCATATTTGAAAGAAATGAATGAATTCGATTTCAGCTTCCAGCCTTCAATAGACAAATCCAAAATAATGGATTTGATGACACTCAGATTTATTGAAAATGGAGAAAACATCATATTCTGCGGAACACCCGGTGTAGGAAAAACAAATCTTGCAGTATCAATAGGCATAGAAGCTGCAAAGCACAGATACTGTGTTTATTTTATAACATTTCAGGACTTAATATCGCAGTTAAAGAAGGCATCGGCAGAGAACAGGCTGGAAACAAGAATCAAGTGGTTTTGCAGATATAAGCTGCTTATAATCGACGAACTGGGCTATCAAAAAATGGATGTCGACTCAGCAAATCTGTTCTTTAATCTTATAGCCAAAAGATATGAAAAGCTATCAACCGTAATAACAACAAACAGTCCGTTTTCGAAGTGGTCTGATATATTTCAGGAACCTGTTCTGACCAATGCTTTACTTGACAGGCTTCTTCATCACTGTTCAGTTATTAATATAAATGGACCTTCTTACAGACTAAAGGACCAGATGCAATATATGACTGAGGATAACTAAAAATATCATATAAGCATGTAGGTTTTCCTACATGCTTATATGATAAAAAAACTACATTTTTATATTGACATTTGCACTATCATAGCATATACCTTAGACTTCTAGCTTTGTGCCCTTACATTTCTATAAGTTTACTCCTAGCGTAGTATACCACATATCGACAATTTTCACAATATTTTTTTACCATAAGATAATCTAATAAAAAATTGCTTACGAATTCAACCAAAACTCGTAAGCAATTTGTCAAATCTAATATACTTTACTTGGACAATGTCTCTTTATAGCATTCACCATATCTTCTGATGGTTCAAATATAATTCTTCCAAGACTTCCATTTTTTCCATATACTACTGCAACGTATAATTGACTGTCCTCATATCCTGAAGAGTAATTAAATGTCTTGATATCACTTCTATGTTCATATCCGAGAACTCTCTGGTTATCAGCAGGTGCCAATACTTCCAACTTGTTAAAATCAAAACTCATTGCCTTTTTTCTTTTACTCTTACCATATATGCATTCAACATCAAATTCTCCATTTACAAATGTATATTCATATTCAACTGATGTATTGCGAAATACAACGTAACACAAGAATCCAAATATCAATACTACAAACATTAGCAAAGATGGAGCCCATAACAAAGTTGCATAACACATCACAACTGTTACTATGATAGCAAATATTCTAAAGAATGTAGCCAGCATATCAATTTTTTTCTTAACTATTACTTCTGAAAAATTGTCACCCACTTAAGAGTCCTCCTTAGTCTTTATATATCTTGGCAGATTACATCATACCCATTCCGCCACCCTGTGGCATTATTGGAGCATCTTCTTTGATTGATGCGACTACTGATTCTGTTGTAAGTAATGTAGATGCAACACTTGTAGCGTTCTGAAGAGCACTTCTTGTAACCTTTGCAGGATCAAGAATACCAGCATCTACCATCTTTACATACTGTTCATTGTAAGCATCAAAACCTGTACCAATTTCTGATTCTCTTACTTTATTTACGATTACTGAACCTTCAAGTCCTGCATTTTCAGCAATTGCAAATAATGGAGCTTCAAGAGCTTTTAATACCACCTTTGCACCTGTCTTTTCATCGCCTTCAAGTTCTTCAACTAACTTAGCAACTTCCTTTGAAGCATGGATGTATGCCGAACCACCACCTGCAACGATACCTTCTTCTACTGCTGCTCTTGTGGCATTTAATGCATCTTCCATTCTAAGCTTGTTTTCTTTCATTTCTGTTTCTGTTGCAGCACCTACTCTGATAACTGCTACGCCACCTGCAAGCTTTGCAAGTCTTTCCTGAAGCTTTTCTCTATCGAATTCTGATGTTGTTGTTTCAAGCTGTGACTTAATTAATGCAACTCTACCTGCAATTTCTTCTTTTTCGCCAAGTCCATCAACGATTACTGTATTTTCCTTCTGAACCTTAACGCTCTTTGCACGTCCAAGCTGTTCAAGTGTAACATCCTTAAGTTCAAGACCAAGTTCTTCTGAAATAACCTGACCACCTGTAAGAATTGCAATATCCTTTAACATTTCTTTTCTTCTGTCACCATATCCAGGAGCCTTTACACCAACAACATTGAATGTACCACGAAGTTTGTTTACAATAAGTGTAGTAAGAGCTTCGCCTTCAATATCTTCTGCAATAATTAATAATCTCTGACCTGACTGAACAATCTGTTCAAGAACTGGGAGAATTTCCTGAATATTTGAAATCTTCTTATCTGTGATAAGGATATATGGATTATCAAGAACAGCTTCCATCTTTTCCATATCTGTAGCCATGTATGCTGAAATATATCCTCTATCAAACTGCATACCTTCTACAAGGTCAAGCTCTGTCTGCATTGTCTTTGATTCTTCAATAGTAATAACACCATCATTTGAAACCTTTTCCATTGCATCAGCAACCATATTTCCTACTTCATCATCACCTGCTGAAATAGCTGCAACTCTTGCAATCTGTTCCTTGCCTGTAATCTTGCTTGACTGTTTCTTAATTGATTCTACAGCCATATCTGCTGCTTTCTTCATACCTTTTCTAAGTACAATAGGATTTGCACCTGCTGCAAGGTTCTTCATACCTTCATTAATCATGGCCTGTGCTAATACTGTAGCTGTTGTAGTACCATCACCTGCTACATCATTTGTCTTTGTAGCAACTTCTTTTACTAACTGAGCACCCATATTTTCAAATGCGTCTTCTAATTCAATCTCTTTTGCAATTGAAACACCATCATTTGTAATAAGTGGAGTTCCAAAAGACTTATCAAGAACAACATTTCTTCCCTTTGGTCCGAGTGTAACCTTTACTGTATTTGCTAATTTATTTACGCCTTCTTCTAAAGCTTTTCTAGCTTCTGCACCATATTTAATTTCTTTTGCCATAATAATGACCTACCTTTCTATCCATTTTAAAACAAATATAAAATATAACAATATTTGCCATTTTACAACTGCAAAAATATCTGTTATTTTACAACTGCAAGAATATCTTCTTCCTTTATAATCATAAGCTCCTCGCCGTCTAATTTAACTGTGCTTCCTGCATATTTTGAGTAAATAACTCTATCTCCCTCAGAAAGTTCACTCTTTATCTCTTTTCCAACGGCTACTACTATAGCTTCCTGCGGTTTTTCCTGTGACTGTCCTGGTAATACAATACCCGACTTTGTTGTTTCCTCTGCTTCAACCTGTTTTAAAACTAATCTGTCTCCTAATGGAACTAATCTCATATCAATATCCTCCTATCTGGTTTTTGATTTATTAGCACTCAATTCATTCGAGTGCTAACTCTGTATTGTATTCTAATTCTAATACACCATTATTACAATGGTACTAAAGTACTATTTTCAATAAATATTTCATAAACAATCTGTTTATTTTTTATTCATTTTTCTTGATATTTTTCATTATCTCTGTATTTTATTTTTTCGTCAATGATGTCTTGCCATAATAAAACAAATATTGTTGAGCATATCCACCATACTCACCAAATTTTTCTTCCCCGAACTTTTGAATAACATCCTTAGAAGTCTCCTTTTTAAAGTATAATTCTTCCATCGTTCTCTTTATCCAAACATCCACGGGAAAGGCATTCCTATAGCCAAGTGAAAATAGTAAAACGCAATTTGCAACTTTTTCTCCAACTCCTTTTATTGATGTAAGCACTTTTTTTGCTTCCTCATATGTATATGATGCAAAATAGTCTTTATTCATATCCTCACTCAAAAAAAGAGAAGCATTTACAAGATATTTTGCTCGAAAACCTGCCTTACATTCAATAAATTGCTCTTCTGTTATTTTCTTTAGACTTTTAATATCCGGAAAAGCATAATATTTTTCTCCATTGTATTCACCTACATATTTTCCATATTTTCTTGATATATCATTTACAACCTGCTTTATCTGTGGTATCTGTTTTGTCTGTGATATAATAAATGACATAAGTGTTTCGGAAAATTCCTGATTTAGTATTCTTACTCCCCATTTCTTTTCTATTGCAGGAACCAGTATTTCATCTTTATTAAGCAAATATCTCTTGATTTCGCCATAATCCCTGTCAAGATCAAAGTAATCAGCCCATATTTCATCATACTCTTCAATGGTCGTATCATGAAATGTAACATTTTTTCCATTTTGGGATATATGCAACAGTTTTTCATATGCCACAACCAGATAATCATCTTCTCCTATCTTGTAGAAATGAAAACACTGTCCACACTCCAATGTCTGCCCTATATCAAAATCATCAATACCTTTTATTATGGTATTATTATTTTCATATGTTAATTCATATTGTCTCTTCATATATCGTACCTTATTTATTACATGTTGTACCTATTTATTGCATGTTATACCTTATTTATTGCATGTTATATCTTATTTATTACATAATGTACCTTGTTTATTTTTCTACATTAATGACTCAAAATAAGCCTGTGTATGTTTTATTTTGCAAACACCACAATAGTATATCATAACATCTTGTTTTTTTCTATTTTTACATTTAAAATAATGATGAAAAATATACCACTTTTAAGGAGCAGATTGACAATGGACAAGAAAAAAGCAGTGTTTTTTGATATAGATGGAACAATATTTCTACCTGGTATAGGTATTCCTGAATCCACAAAAAAGGCTATAAAGCTATTAAAAGAAAACAATATATTAACTGTAGTATGCACAGGACGTGCTCGTAGTCTTGTTACCCAAAACATTATTGATTTAGGTTTTGACGCAATTATAGCTGGTGCAGGCACATTCGTTGAATACAATAATGAAATAATATACAGAAAAAACCTTGATAATGATATTGCTGCAGAAATGGTTACAGAGATTCGCAAACATGGGCTCTTTCCTCTTCTGGAAGGACACATAAAATCATACTATGATGATACAATTGACGATTCATCATATCATGAGATTATAAACAGATATTTTAAAGATTCAGGTTCAAACATGTTTCCAATCCCTGATGATTATTCAAAGCTTGATATAGCAAAGATAAGCGCAAGATTTACACCTCATGGAGATAGTGAAGGTCTAATCACGAAATACAAAGACCGTTTCACAATAGTTGACCATAATGGTATGCTCCTTGAATTCATTCCAAACTATTCTTCAAAAGCTGTCGGCATTGAAAAGTTTCTTGAATATAGTGGTGTTTCTATTGATAACACTTATGCCTTTGGTGATAGCATGAATGATTTAGAAATGATTGAATATGTAAAATATGGTATTGCAATGGGTAATTCAGATCCAAAGCTAATAGAATGTACAGAATATGTGACTGATTCAATTGAGAACGATGGTATATATAATGGATTGAAAAAATTTAATTTAATATAAGGTAAATGAAGAATTGCCCAAGCACATTCTTCACTTGCCGAGCATTTAAAAACATAAAGATAAGGCTGCCGCCCAACGAATTTTCTAGTTTATTCGTTAGAACGACAGCCTCAATTTATTTCTGACTTTAATTAAATCTTTAGAAAATCAAACACTATTATTCAAGTGTAATATTTGCACCTGCTGCTTCAAGCTTAGCTCTGATTTCTTCAGCTTCTGCTTTAGTAACACCGATTAAAATAACCTTTGGTGTATTATTAACCATATCCATAGCTTCTGCAACAGAAATATGTGTTAACTCACAGATTGTGTTTGCAATGAATTCAGGATTTTCTCCAGCTGACACAAGTTTAACATCGTAAACCTTACCGTCATCTTCATTTGCCTTTTTCTCTGTAACAACTTCTTCTTCAGATGTTTCTTCAACATTTGCTACTGTTTCATCAGATTTCTTGTTATCTTTCTTCTTACCTTTTACAATGAATATAATTGCAATAATAATTACAATAGCAACTAAAGCAATGATAAGAACAATCCACCATGGGAATGTGCTTTCTTCTTCTCCTCCGCCCTGTACCATTACAAGACATGAGATTGCATCTACAGAAACCTTATCAGTGGTTATTGTTTCAATAACATCTGTACCAGCAACACCATTTTTGATGTATACTTTCCATTCACCCGATGGAACCTTTACATCTACAGCTGCCTTATTTGCATTATAAACAACACAAATCTTTTCAACCACACCATTTGACTCATTGTCAATTGTGTATGCAACGACATTTGCAGTTTCAACATCGATGAAATTTAAGTTTTTCTGTACTTCGTCTAATGTTGCCATTCTAAGTCCTGCATGAGCCTTTCTAAATGCGATAAGACCCTTATAGTACTTAAGAACATCTGCTACCTTTTCATCATTCAATGTATCCCATTTAATTGAGTTAGTAGCATCTGATGATTTGTAACTATTTTCATCAAATCCATCTCCCTTTGGTTTTGTACGAAGAATTTCTTCACCACTTAACATAAATGGAACACCCTGTGCTGTATATACAATACTTGCAGAAAGTTTATTCATCTTGATTCTATCTTCTTCTGTATCATCTGCATTTGATGAATTAATCTTATCCCAAAGAGTTAAATTGTCATGACATGATACATAGTTGATAGCCTGTGTTGGAGCTGTTGTCCAGCATGTTGAAATATCTGTACCTGTTGCTGACCAATTGATGCCCTTATAATCTGTAGCACCAACCACACCAGACTTAATTCTTTCTTCTTTTCCTTCAGCGCCTGTTGCAAAGCCCTTGTCAGCTTTATCAAATACGCTTCCCTTGATACCATCTCTGATATCATCTGAGAAAGCACCTACACCTTCCATACGGTATGTGTTGTACTTCATTGCACGCAAGCTTGATTCAAGCACGCTGTCGCCACCTGTCCAACCTTCACCATATACAAGAATTGAAGGGTCAATTTCATTTAATCTTGCACGGATTTCGTTCATTGTTTTCATGTCAAGAATACCCATAAGATCGAATCTGAAACCATCAATATGGTATTCTGTTGCCCAGTAAACTACCGAATCAACAATATATTTTCTAACCATCGCTCTGTCTGAAGCAACTTCGTTACCACAACCAGAAGCATTTGAGAACTTACCATCTTCTGTAAGTCTGTAGTAATAATCAGGTACTGTAAGATTGAAGTATGAACCACCTGATTCTGCTGTATGATTATATACAACATCCATAACTACTCCAATGTTTTCATTATGTAATGCCTGAACCATCTGCTTAACTTCGTTTACTCTTACTTCACCATGATATGGATCTGTTGAATATGAACCTTCTGGAACATTGTAGTTATAAGGATCATAACCCCAGTTAAACTGTTCCTGATCAAGTTTATCTTCATTTACTGAGTTTGGAGAATAATCATACATTGGTAAAATCTGAACATGTGTTATTCCAAGCTCTTTAAGATAATCAAGACATGTAGACTGTCCTGTTGTATTCTTTGTACCCTTTTCTGCAAGACCAAGGTACTTACCTTTATTTTCTACACCTGAACTTGCATCAATTGAAAAATCTCTTATGTGTAATTCATAGATACATGCATCAGTTGCATTCTTTGTAGTAGGTCTCTTATCATCAGCCCATCCTTCAGGATCTGTTGAATCAAGGTCAATAACCATACCACGCTTACCATTTACACCTGTTGTTCTGGCATAAAGGTCAACTACTTCATTTTCAACACCATTGTTTGTGATTGTATATGTATAATATACTTTGTTTAAATCACCAGCCTGTGTAACAGACCAAACGCCTTTTTCTCCCTTTGTCATTTCAACTGTAGAGTAAGCGTCTCCGTCTTTACCATCTTTATACAAGTTAAGTACAACCTTTGAAGCTACTGGAGCCCATACTTTAAATGTTGTGCTGTCAGCTGTCCAAACTGCACCTAAATCGTCGCCTTCATATGTATATGCTTCTTCAAATTCCTCTGTAGAAAATACTGCACTAAATGCAATAGATGTTTCACCATATGTTTCAGATACAACCTTATAGCTATTGCCCAAATCAAGAGCTGACTGTAAGTTAATATTGAATGTACTTGAAACTTCTGATGAACCTGTTGAAACTATACTTGCAATCGGATATTCATTTCCATCTACATCAACAACCTTAAAGTCATCCACAACACTATCTGCTGCTGTATCTAAAGGTACTGTAACTTTACATGCTATTCTCTTAACAGTTGTAAGTGATGCACCAAGGAATTTTGGTGATAAATCTACCTCCTCAATAGACTTATATAATTCCATATCAGACTGCACAAGATAAATATCTAATACACCATCAACTGCCTCTGTTAAATCAATATATCTATCTGCATCGCATTCTTTCAACTGCCATTCACCAAGTCTTACAATGAAACCTAATTTTGCAGATGCATCAAAAGCATATGAAGCAACTACACCGAAGTCATCCTTTCCATTGAATGTGTATGCAGCACCATCGCCACCTTCTGGCCAGAACCATATGTTCCAATCATCATATATTTCATCATATCTGTGATAATGAAGATTAAGTAATACCTCACCCTCTGCTGGCTGTGTTGAACCACCTGATGATGAACCTGTATTTACCTGTGACAAATCAAAAGCTGTTGCACCTGCTGGAGCTGTTGTAGCAAAATCTGATTCACCGCTTGTAATCCATACTTCTGCAAATCCATCAGATACAGCAATAGTTCTGTCATCAGAGATATCTTTATCTTCCCATTCATTTAAACGAACAATAAATCCTAACTCTGAACACTCATCTTTTAACTGTACAACTGCAACCTTACCAAAGTCATCTTCGTAATCAAACTTGTATGCCTTTCCTTCTGCACCGCTATTCCAAGCCCATAAATTCCAACCAGTATAGTTTTCATCTGGTCTTGTATAATGAAGTACAACTGTTGTCTTATACTCTGACTCTGATGCTGTAGAATCATTATTTCCTGTACTAGTTGAATCACCTGTACCTGAAATAGTACCATCAGGAACTGATGTGTAAATAGTTGCATCACCCTGCTTTAACCAAACTTCTGCAACACCATTTTCAATAGTAATCTTTCTGTCATCAGAGATATCCTTGTCTGACCATGAGTCGCCACCTTTTCTAACTATGAAGCCTACCTCTGAAACATCGCTATTAACTTCATATGTAGCAATCTTACCATAGCTATCTGAACCTGTGAAAGCTACTGCACCGCCATCGCCACCTTCTGGCCATACCCAAAGATCCCAATCATCATATTCGCCATCTGTACGCTGATAATGGAATGTAACTTTTGTTGAACCTGCTGCATATGCGTCTGTAACTGGTGTAAAGTCACTCACTAAAGCAGTTACAACCATAAGCATTGCAAGAAACAACGCCTGAACTCTTCTTTTCATCTTCTTCATGAAAATAGTTCCTCCTCTTTTAAATTTTTACTGCATAAACATACTATACCTAAAAGAATATTAGATATATAAGACATTTATGAAAATAGTATAAAAATATACTATCAATTTAAAAAAAACTAGTCAATATTCATTATACCTTTTATATGTTCTTTTTTTATGAAAAAAATGTCGGGTACTGAATTTCAATACCCGACTTATTGATAATTACATATTTACTTCAAAAAACTCATAAGTATTCTTGTTCACTTATAAATTATCTTCTAGCTTTCTTTGAATTCAATGCAACAAATGCACAACCAAGCATTGCTAATACTGCTACAATTGCAACAAATGGAGTTGTATCACCAGATGTTGTTGTCTTCTGAGCTGGAGATGTTCCAACATACTTACCATCTGAATTCTTTTCACCTGAAACGTTAAGAATAACTTCGTCACCTGAACAATCAATGTTTTCGATATCAATTGTCTGTTCGCCAGAACCATTGTTTGCAATCATATTTACATATTTTGTCTTTGCATTAATTGTGATTACATAGTAATCGCCTTCTTTTGTAGCTTCTGTTCCTGGCCAATCACCAGACATCTTATCGCCACCATTCCATGAGTATAAGTAAACTTTATCCCATGTTACAGCTGCATCAAGTTTAACTTTAACCTTGATATCTTTTGCAACGAATGAAGAGTCAGCTGTTGTAGCTTCTGTAGCTGCTGGTGATGTTGTTGCATTTTCAGAGTTATTCTGTGATTCAGAAGTTTCTGACTGATTTTCACCTGAAGAACTTACATTTACATTTTCAACTTTTATTTTTTTAGAACCATCTTCTTCAGAAGGGTTAAAAGTAATTTTTAAATCCTTATCAGCAACTTTTGTTGCTTTTGTATTTCCATCATTTCCATCCCCATTTGAATGTTGTTTATACCATCCATAAGTTGGAAAATCTTGAGCAACTTTAAATTCATAATCACCGGCTGCAAGGCTAGAGCCATAGACTATAGTAAATGTACCATCGGAATTTGCTGTCATCTGTTCGCCACCCCAACTATTCATCGAACCAACAACATAAAATGTATTTGCTAGATTTGGAGTACCCATACCTGTACCAGTACATGTTACTCTTGCATCACCAGACAATGATGGATCAAATGTGATAGTAGCTGTACAATTTGCAAAACAGAATATACCAAAATTTCCACCCGCCTCTGCTCCTATCTGACCATCCCAACCTGTATTTGTTGGAAGAATCTGATACTCATAGGTTTTATTTGCTACAGCATTAAATGTAAGTGTATATTTTCCATTTGAGTATGTCATTTGTGCAGCATTTCCTGGAGTCCAGTTACCGAATGCCTCATCATTTCCTACCACATAATAATTTTGAGCTGCTTTCGCCTCAATACTAGGAACACCAGCAACCATTCCAGCTAACATAGCCATAGAAGCTACTGCTGTAATAACTTTCTTAAAAATTTTTCTCATTTTTAATTTTCCCTTTCTTTTAAATTATTTTTATAAGTAAATCTGTTACAAACATACGTATTATAATCAATTCCCGGTAATTTTTCAAGAGTATTTATGAAATATTCAACAATAATAGGTGGTATTAAGGAATTTTTTTAGACATTTTTCACATAAGCGTATTTTTATCTTAATATTTTTACCGGAAACAATGTAAATTGTTGGAACCTTTTTTGAAATAAATGGAATTTATTTGACAATTATTTTATTTTTCATTTGTTGTATTTTTTATTGTAGTTTCTAGAGCATCATATAATTTTTTGATTTTTTTAATTTCGTTTTCATTTTTTATTGGTAATATGTGTATATCTGTTAAGTATAATTTGACTATTGGCATGACCTAGTATTTCACTCGTGAGTTTTATGTCTATTCCTGCTGCATATGCAAGACTTGTAAAAGTATGACGTATTGGATGTGGTGAAAAGTATGACAATTTCTTAGTATTTAATTTATTCTTTTTTTACAATACCATTGATAATAGCTCTAAATGTACTTTCTGTCATTGGATTATGTCTTGATGTTGTAAAAACAAAATTAAGTGGCATAGTATATTTTGTACCATACAAATCAATGTAAATAACATTATATGCCTATAAATCAGTTACTAAATAAAAGGCTGTTGCCTAACGATTCCATTATCCCAAATAGATGTCGTTAAGGCACAGCCAATTTTTTATTATCTGTTTTTACATAAAATAGCCTTTTTTCGGTTTTACATATTTGTTTTTACTTGTCATAGCCGAATTTTCCTTGTTTTTCTATTGTTTTCACTTTTTAATTTCTTGTTGTTTCATGTTTTTTCGGCTTTGCATTCTTATATTTACATTCCCTAGCCGAAATTCCCCTGTTTTTTCCATTGTTTTCACTTTTTCATTACTTGATATTTCCTGTTTTTTAGGCTAAAGCTTCTTTTTTTCTCTTCGTTAAGCCGAATTTTCCTCGTTTTCTCTATTGTTTTCACTTTTTCATTACTTGATGTTTCATATTTTTTTCGGCTAAACCTTCTTATTCTCTCTTCCCTAAGCCGAAATTTCCTTGTTTTTTTCCATTATTTTCACTTTTTCATTACTTGATATTTCCTGTTTTTCGGCTTTACATTCTTGTTTTTACTTGTCTTAGCCGAATTTTCCTTGTTATTTCTATTGTTTACTTGTCTTAGCCGTAATCAGCAATAGTTTATTTAGAAACTCTTATATCCGTAAAACTAAACAAATGACTATATACATTGCGCAATATACCATCATAAATTTATGAGATATCTCTAGACATTCTAACCTATATCTTCACCAATACCCTCTCCAGTTTTTTCCCTATCGGTCTTGCCAGTACAAGGAGAAACACAACATTAGATACCATGTACACTACTATTGTTGGAATTGCGAATGTTACATATGCCATATATCTTGACAAATTGAAATATCCATCCTGCCACATTGTTGTCCATATATCCATGAATAATGAATAGATTATTCCACATAATGCCCCATATACAAGCAATGCAATCATATTCTTCTTAAGCATTTTTGCAAATACTCCGGACAAAAATCCTATTATTCCCCACGCAAACATTTGAAATGGTGTCCATGGTCCCTGTCCAAACATGAAGTTTGACAACACTGCAGATAAAGCCCCACACATAAATCCCATTTCCATGCCCATATACATTCCTGTAATTATCACAAGTGCTGTCACTGGCTTAAAATGTGGTAATGGTGAAAAGCAAAATCTTCCAAAAACTGATAAAGCAACCAATACTGATAGAATTACAAGTCTTTCTGTAGAAACGTTTCTTTTCTCAAATGATATTATGAAAGGAACTGCTGCCAGCACTATCACCACAATAGATAAAAAAGCATACTGTTTTCCATCAAATGCTATAGTACCACCAACTACAACTGTAGGTATTCCAATTAGACATACTAGATATTTTATAACCTGTAGGATTCTATATCTGTTATCATTTGTATATCTCTTATCATTTCTATTATTTTTATCACTATAACTTTTTTCCATTCTTAATTATCTCCACCAGTTCATCGAGATATATGACATCATCATATATCCCCCTGCACATTCTATTCACCGCTGTTGTATAAAAATTATTTCTTCTAAAGAATTCATTTGGAACAGCTGACGATATTATTTCGCCATCAAACAACATTCCACACCTGTCTGAGGCTTCAGCAGCAAACTCCACATCATGTGTTACAATTAATATTGTAATACCCTTTTGTTTCAGGTCTTTTAATATTCTTATCATATTCTCTTTTCCAAGACCATCTATACCTTTTGTAGGCTCGTCCAGTAACAGGATTTTTGGTGATAGTATCAGAAGCTTTCCAAGTGCACATCTTTGTTGCTCTCCTCCACTTAAATCATATGGATGTCTCTCGAGCAAATGTGATATACTTAGTAAATCTGCGACCTCTTGTATTTTTTCATCTATCACTTTCTTATCTGATATTTCATGTGCTTTTAAAATGTCTATGTAGTCATCTATTACCTTTGACTTTACGAATACCGTACTTGGATCTTGTGGCAAAAGATTCAACATATTTCTATATAGCGAATTTCCTTTATAGTCCCTTATCTTTTTTCCATCTATACTTATCTTACCTTTATATGCACGATTTACTCCTGACAGGATAGACAATAATGTTGATTTTCCACTACCATTTCCCCCAAGAAGGCTATATATCTCTCCCTCTTTGATACTAATACTTAGGTCACGTAATACATCTTCTCCATCTTTTTCATATCTGAACCAGATGCCCTTGGCAGAGATTATATCCTTATCTTCTTTTAATATTTTTTTCATTTCCTCTGTAGAATGTATAGTTTCATTAACTTCTATATTTTTATCTTTTATTTCCTGTGACATATTTCTAAAAGAATCTACATCTATTTTATTTTCAATACCACATTTAACAATATAGTCTCTTCCCTCTTTTACACTGACAGGGCAGTCCTCTGATAATTTAGTTTCCTTATAAAGCACAACTGACTTTGGAGCACCAGCAATCATCTTATGTGTTGAAAGAAACTTTCCAACATTTTTAGGTGTATCTTCACAGATAATCTTTCCCTTTTCCATAAGAATTACCTTATCTGCAATAGAAAAAACATCCTCCAGCCTATGCTCTACCAATATTATTGTAAGCCCTAGTTCTTTATTTATCTTGGTAAGTGTGGAAATAAATTCACTCGCAGCTATAGGATCCAACTGACTTGTTGGTTCATCAAGAATAAGAACATCTGGAGATGTTACCATTACCGATGCCAGATTAATTATCTGTTTTTCACCACCTGATAAATCTGTTGTATTACTTCTGAATAATTTTTCTATACCAAAATAGTTGGCTATTTCCCCTACTTTTATGCGAATCTCATCTGTCTTATATGAAAGACTTTCAAGCACAAATGCCAGTTCATGATATACCTTATCAGTGACTATCTGTTCCTCGGGCTTTTGCATAACATACCCAATCCTTGATACAGAATCTCGATCACTCATCTCTGCTACATCCTGTCCGTCAAATACAAGCTTTCCTATTCTTTCTCCAGATGGTGTCATCTCTTTTTTCATCATTTTTAGAAGTGTTGTCTTTCCACATCCACTCTCGCCCATTATCACAACAAATTCACCTGAATTTACAGAAAAATTAATATCTTTAATGGCATATTCACTTTGATTTTCAAGTGAAGCATATTTAAAGCCTAAATTCTCTCCACGTAATATTTCCATTTCAAATTCTCCTTAATCTCCAAAAATGCAGGTGTAAAAGCCATAATAGCAAATGCTGCATATATAATAATATTTCCTGTATCATACTTTATCTCACTTATCATAGGATAAAATCTGAATACAGATATTCCAATCATCATCATACTAACCACAACCACATCCATTATGATAGTAACTAATAATAATACACTATCTTTTCTTCTGAATCTGAAGTTGTGAAAATGTGTTCTTCCTTTTAATCCATACCCCTTACCATTCATGGACTTTGATAATGCAATGGCATGTTCAAGTGACCAGGTAACCATACAAGAAAATACTCTCATCATATTCCTTAATCTGTCAACCATATTGTCATTTGAATAATATCCTAGTGTCTTTTGAGCTTTTGAAATCTTCTTCATCTGCTTTTTAAACATTGGAATAAATTTAAGCGCCATTGAAAGAACCATTGAAAGCTTTGGTATAGCCTTTCCAAATAGATATATAAATTTCTCACTATCGACAATTATGCTGTAACACTTACACCAATAAATAACAACTATTATCATCAAAGCTATATCAACACCATATAATATTGCCTCTAATGTAACAGCATTTCCATTCATAAAAAACAATGGTGTTGCCCCATTATGCGAAAATAATGGGTTTGTAAGAGCTATTAAAATAAAAAATGGAATCTGAAATAATAATCCCCAAAAAAATTCTTTTACATTTGCAATACATATATAAAATGTTATTCCTGCCAAAAGAGCAATCAACAACATTACAGGATGTACTGTAAACATTGAAATAACAAGCATTGAGATAAAATATGTAAATAGTGAAAATGGATGATATGTTTCAAATATTCTAATCTTTTTCTTCATAGTTGTTAAAACTTCCTCCTATATCATCTCCGAGGTTGCATGTATATACCCACACAATATCGTCCCCATCTTCTAGTACATACCTGGAACAACCATACTTTGGGAACTCTCCATTTACCTTATACATCCATCCTGATAAATTACCACATGAAAATTCATATAAATAATTTATACCCTTTATATATACTGTTCCAAAACTATTTTCCTTTGCACCCTGATGTTCCATCTGTATTTTGTTATATCTACACGCCCTGTCAAGAATATCATACACTGTATCCCCATCTCTTAAAACATATTCTGTTCGTGCAAGAATAGTTCCATCTCCTATTACATCCATCTCTCTTATTCCCTCATCCAAATCTTCCATATGTTCAAGTACAGAATCGCAGACAATAGTAAGGTATACAGTTTTTGAATCTTCCTTTATATCATCTATATGTGTAAGGTAATATTCGTCAACACTTTGAATATCAGTTCCTTTTATGAGAACAGTAATCAAAAATAATATAAAAAATATTATTAAAAAATCTTTCTTTCTATTCATCTTCATATTGAAACATCTCATCTTGCTTTTTTCTATTTCTTTTTTTTAAAATAACAGATATTGATAATACAATAACAACACATAATATTACTGCAAATATTATATATCTTCTGATGGTTGTCTTGATAATTGTATCTGCTCTTTTTAAATCTTCATAGTTTGTAATCTTGCCCTTATCATATTCTGACAAACTATTATATCTGTCGATTAGCCCAGCAATTATGGATTTATCCTTTAATGATATATCCTCTATAGGATAAACACTACTATTAATATCATTTACTAATGACTTAATTTCATTTTCAGCGCTTTTCATATTTTCATACATGATTAACAAGCTGTCATTTATTTTGTCAATTTCTTCTGCTAAAACATATTGTTCTTCCTTAATCTTTACCATATATGATTGGTATTTTATTATTTCATTTTGATACTGTGTTGTTTTTTCATCTCCATGTTCCTTTACAAACTTACTTATTTCTTCAAAAGAGATTTGTTCTGTTTCATCTCCTTCTAAAACATTATTATTCAAATTACCTTTTATCTTGTTATACTCGCCACAATATATATCATATAAGTTCTTCTCTTCATGTCCAAAGTCATACAATTTGTTCATATCATTGTGTTCACGAAGCATTGCAACCATTGCCAGTAATATCTGTTCTGATGCCATAGAATTTGATTCTTCTTTATATGATGGATTTCCAAAACAATGTGCAAATCCACCATCTTCCATTCTATATTTCATCATACCATCAAATAGTGTATTTCCATTCTTTATGAATCTTTCATCCGTTAATGGATCTATTCCAAGCGATGTAAGAGCTATTACCACCTGTGCTGTACTCTCTGCATTTGCATAGCCGTAAGAAACAAAATCCCCATCATCCTGTTGAAGGGATGAAAGTTTTAACAGCGCTCTATCCACAACACACTTTACATCTTCCCTATCATAATAATTACTTAGAGCCTGTATCGCCATTGCTGTAACATCCACATCCAAAGCTGTTCCTGTAAGACTAAAACCTCCATTAGTGAGCTCTTTTTCTAAAATGCCATTTATTATATCTTCTCGTGTATCACACACATTTTCCGGAAATTCATAAGCATTTGCATCTGCTGCAATCAAAGCAAAAATATAACCATTTATCCCCTGCTTATCAAGTGCTGCTACGTTTGCTCTATCATATATACCATCCTTAATAAGATTTACACCTGCAACATTTTGTGGATTTCCACCTGAAGCTAGTACAGCAAAGATTACTCTATGATACTCGGTTGCCTTTACTTTGTGTAAAGTACCTTCAGACTCATATCTTTCTTTAACAATATTTTCTATTTTTGAATAATATGCATCATAATCATCCTTCAATCCAAGTCTGCTAATTCCTATCACAAACCAGTCTCCTGATGTTGTTGCTGCTAAATCCATATAATCACCAGATATAAGCGATTCATTTTCACTTCTATTGTATGTTGATTTTTTCCACTTAACAATGTCCATGACAATACTGAATATATCTAAATATGTCGTATCTTGATATGTTGTATCCTGATATGTCATATCCTGATATCTTGTATCCTTATATTCCATATCTGAACATATCGCCCCCACATCAATACAGTATTCCATACATACAGCTATTATCAACACACATAATATATTTAATTTTAAAATAATTCTTTTAATATTCTTCATTTTATTCTACAGAATATTGGTACACGTCTGCACCAACATCTCCTCCAAGATTACATGTATATCTCCACTTTATTACATCACCATTATCTACATTAACCAATGAACATCCAACATTAGGATAAACATCGTTGACGCTAAACATCCATCCTGATAACTGACCACAATCAAATTCACCAATGTTATTTATGGATTCTATATATGCACTTCCATACTCTGTGGTAAAAGAATATTGAAGTAATATATTGTTAGACTTACTCACTCTGTCAAGTATATCAAATACTGTATCATTTTCATATACTTCTACACGGGTATTATGTAAAAAAAATCCGTCAGCAGGTAAATATTCTGTTAATGACGTATCGAATTCGGACATATCATTTAATATATTTAAACAATCTATTGATATATTACAATATCCTTTTACTATATTTGATGTCTCAACTTCCGGCACAGTAGTGGTGCTATATATTTCTTCTGAATCACTTTCATTATATGATTCCGTTTTATCTTTATTTACTGTTTCCTCTGTATTTACAGTTTCTACTCTATTTTCTGCTTCCTCTGTATTTACAGTTTCTACTTTATTTTCTTCCTCTATATTTGAATAAGCTCTGGTAGTTTCATTTCCGCTTTCAGTTTCATAATCTTTAAAATTTTCAACTTCATTATTATTTTTGCCTATTGTAGTTGTTTCTTTATCATTGTATACTGCAACTTCTATACTTGTAGATTCGCTCTTTGCTTCATTTGCATTACTATTATCATCATTGTTCAATAAAGATACACATATTACAATAAGCAAAGCAACCGCAGAAGCTGATACTCCTGCGGCAATGAGTAATGATTTTATGTTTATATTCTTTACTTTGTTATAAAAATCTCTCATAATTATTTGCTTGCTTTTTCTTTTTTTCTAATTGTTACAAAAAACATTGCTGCTGATACTGCAAAAATAAATATAGCAAATATTACATTTGTGTTATCAGCAGTTCTAACATCTCCTACACCATAACCATCCTCAAGCGGATTTTCATTATCTTCTATAATAGTACCCGTCTGATTATTATCTGATGTTATTATCTGATTATCTTCTTCATCTGGAACACTTTGGTTATTGTCCTCTGATGGTTTTACCTGTTCATCTTCTTTACCAGGATCACTTTGGCTATCATCCTCTGATGGTTTCTCCTGTTCATCTTCTTTACCCGGATCATTTTGGTTATCGTCCTCTAATGGTTTATCTTGATTACCTTCTTCATCCGAATTATTTTCATCATCATTATCAACCTGCTGATTATTTAATACATCCGTCATATCATATAATGATGTCTTTCCATCAATCATTCTTATGTAAGCATCAAGTGCAAGTAAAGCCTGTTCTGTTGCCATGGCATTTGCTTTGCCATTCAATACATGCTTAAATTGGCCATTACCATTATAAAAATAATACAATGCTGTAAGAGCTGATGTTCCATTTTTTATAAATCTTTCATCTGTTCTCACATCAATTCCAAGAGCTGATAAAGCAATTATTGTCTGTGAATTACTTTCTGAATTTGAAGATCCCCAGCTTGTAAAGTTTCCATCTGCCTTCTGTGAAGCTGATAAAAATTCTACCGCATTATCTATTGCATTTTTTACGATTTCATCATCATAATATGGTGCAAGTGCCTGAAGCGCCATAGCTGTTATATCCACATCACCCTTAGAGCCAAATAATGCAAATCCACCATCAGCCAGTTGTTTATCAAGAATATAGTCAATAAGTTTCTGTCTTGTAGTTATATCAGTAATTTCATCTTCATCACATACTTCTTCAATATCATATTTACATGTATCAAGAGCAATAAGAGCAAATATAGGACCATTTAGTCCCTGTTTTTTTACATATGAAAAATCACTAAGTGGCTGCAACAGATTGTACCCTGCCACATCTTTTGGATTTTCTCCTAATGCCGCAAGTGCCATAATCACTCTTGAATTATCTGTTGATTTTGTTTTGTGTAATTTATTTGATGCAATGTTAGTGACATACTCCTTGACATTCTCAATATATGTATTTTTAAATTCTTCCGAAATCATATCTGCTCTTGCAAGTCCAATAACTAGCCATTCGCCATTTACAGACGAAACACAAGGAGCACCACCATTCAACATAGTGTTAATTGTTTCTTCCCATGCAGCACCTTCTTCACATGTTATTGTATCATTTTTTATAATTACTCTTACCTTATTCTCCTGTGCAGCATAAACATTACTAACACCCGGAAAAGCTGTAATTATTACAATAATTGATAATATAAATGAAAAAATCTTCTTAATATTCATTTTTCTACCTTTCCAAACACATAATTAAGAAAATTTTTCCAAAGCTTATTAACTCCAATAACGCCTCTTATTTTTCTTCCTTATGTGCTTTTTTTATTCTCTCTCTTTTAATTCTATTTTTTTCCTTAGAGCTAACAGCAGGTTTTTCCTTTAATCCAGCTGCCTCTAATGCCCTTGGCCATGGGCCAAGCTTTTGTTTAATCAAGCTCACCTCCTGCTCTGTAAAATCAGATTTCTTAGGAAGCATGTCATCTCCTAATTCATTTTTCTTTGCTATGAGCAATTCTATAGCATGAGTTCTTTTAATATCCTCTGGCATAAGTTTAACCTTTCTTAAATTTAGTTATCCTCTAGGGTGTTGTTTACTTTGTTATGGTGCAAAAGATATCTCTATAGATATCTTTTGCATATTGCACGAAGTATATAGTCATTTGTGACTTTGAAGGATATTAGAGTTTCTTAATGTTCTTTGATAAAATAGCAATTTGGCGACATGGATGCCGACAAAAGGCTGAACTGAGCCACGGATGGCGAATTTCAGCCGGTTGCGTCTTTTACCAAAGATAACAAAAAGAACATTTAGAAACTCTTATATCCGAAAACTGGAGCAAAGGACTATATACTTTGTGCAATGTGCCAACAAGAGTACAAAATATCTCTTTTGCCACTCTTACAAAGTAAAAAACGCCTCTTATCTGTAATCTCAGATAAAAGGCGCACCAATCCTACCCTTTGTGCTTTCTTCTTGTCCAAGATAGCGTACCAACTAAAATATGGGAGTAATCTGGCTTATGAATAAAACAAAAAAATTTCTTCAAATACAGTAATGACAGTTGCTCCGGATTCTGACCGGATTCCCAATTACCTTTTATAGGACCATATTTTACAGATATTTATTTTTCACGTGTAATATAATAATATTCCATTCTACGATTGTCAATCACATTATAACTGGTATTTCCAATTTTAATAATATTTTTTTCTTTCCTTTTTCCATACGTTGATGTATGCAAAAAGCAAATATATTGCCATCACAGTCCATACAACCGGTTCTGATATTATTACCGCTTTGTATGCCATCATAGGGATAAATATAAATGTAAATACAATTTTTCCTACGAGTTCTATAATACTTGAAACAAGTGGTATCACCTTCTGTCCAAGTCCTTGAAGAGCGCATCTTAAAACAATCAAAACTCCTAATTGAGTATAAAAAAGAGCATTAAACTTCAAATAGTCTGTTCCATTTGTAAGTACAACATCTAATTCAGATCCTGATACAATCCTAATTAACGGTCCTGCTATAACATTCATCAATACAGCAATAATTGCACTCCAAATTGTTGTTATAACTATACAATATTTAATTCCTTCTTTTATTCTATCAGGCTTATTTGCTCCTTTATTCTGTGATACAAATGTAGTTATTGCAAGACCTGCTGTTGTAATTGGCAATGTGGAAAATGCAAAAATCTTTCGTGCCGCTGTATGTCCTGCAACAATATATTTTCCAAGACCATTAATACCAAACTGTAAGATAACGGTACCAATAGAAACTATTGAAGTCATAAGTCCCATTGAAACTCCCTGTGCAAAAAGCTCTTTGTACAGGTGCATATCTATTTTATACTCACTTCTATTTGGCAAATATTTTCTATATTTTTTCAAAATATAAATAAAGCATAACACCGCTGAAACAAGTTGTGCAATAACAGTTGCATATGCTGCACCTTTTATCCCCATACCAATATTAGCAATAAATATATAATCAAGGATAATGTTTACAATTGTTGAAATTATAAGGAAAACAAGTGGCATCATACTGTTTCCCATTGCTTTCATTATGCTTGAAAACAGATTAAACGCCATCATAACTCCAACGAATATTGTAATTACAAAAATATACGAAAAAGATTCATCAATAATATCAGGGTCAGTATTTAATAATTCAAGTAAAGGATATAGCAAAAATACAGCTATAAACATTATAAACACTGTGATAATGACTGCTATTATAAATGATGCACCTATTGATTTCCTTATATTTTTCTCGTCATTTGCTCCAAAATATCTTGCAATGACAACACTCATCCCGTTTCCAACACCCAGTGCAAATCCTACCAATAGCTCATATACAGCTGCACATGCACCTATTGCAGCAAGGGAATCTTCATTCAAGACATTTCCAACAATATATGTATCAATCGTATTATAAAGTTGCTGGAATAAGTTTGAGAATAAAAATGGCAACGCAAACCAGATTAAAGATTTGAACACTTTGCCGTTCACTAAATCTATACCTTTATTCATCTATATTTCTCCATGTTTCAAATCCTTCAACAATCGCTTTAACATATAGTTCTTTATTATTCAGTATATGTTCAAGGTCTTCATCTACAGAAATAAAGCCAAGTTCACATATAAGAGTTTCCACACCGTTTCTACTATTTCTAAAGTTGTTTGAACCATATTTGGGATTTCTTCCGTCTACATATGCATTTGTGGCAACTCCCCCCAATTCTCTAATCATAAAGTAATAATCTGTATCTGTTGTAATATTATATGGTTCATATCCATTTTTCTGTGCACCCGCTTTGTTTTCACTAATGTCAGCCTCTGAATATGCTCTATAATATACACCATCTACCTCCTTAAATGCCGACATAGGTGAATAGTGTGTTCCTGTTTTTTCAACAATTGTATCCACTATGTGTTTAGCAATTGACTTATCTGCTCTACAGCTATGATATATCTGAATACCACCTGATGACAGTTTCACTTCATTACTATTTAAATGTAAAGAAAAACAATACTTTGCATTTGAACCTGCTGCAACATTAACTCGGCCATTCTCATCATACATTGTATATGCCATCCACTCATCGCTGCTCTCACTGCCATCTCTTGTAAGAAGTACCTTATAGCCAAGCTTTTCAAACTCAGCCTTTATATCTTTTGCATAATCAAGCATTGTCACTGATTCACAATAATCACCATTTACGGCTCCCGGATCATTTCCACCATGCCCTGGGTCAAGGACAATATCATAAACATCTTCAGGAAGAGACGTCTTTTCTATATCTATAGCACAATATGATATTCCATCAGCCGATTTCATATTTTTCATATCTACCAGATAGTTTTCGCTATTCTTTGTTAATGTATAATACTTTAATTCACCTACAGTATCTTCAAAAGATAATGAATAGATTTCCTCTACTCCATCTGCTCTTACTGCTTTCAACACCAAAACATATTCTTCTTCATCTCTTAACTCAAGACATAATCCATTGTTAATCTTATCATATGAAGAAAATGTTATTACATCTCCCTCTGTTTGAAAATATGCAGGAAACTCTCTATAATCATCTGCAATTGAGCCATCCTCATTTGTATACGCTCTTCTGATTATAAAAGACATTTTTTCATATATATCTGAATCTGTTACACTATAATTATTTGTAGTTTCAGTCTCCTGATCCTGTGGTAATGTGTCTGTTGTGTCTGTTGTATCATTTGTATTATTTGTATCATTTACATCATTTATCTGTATTTCACCCTTGATACAAAGTGATATTCCATAAATATATGCATCCACACCACTTATTGTGCCTTTGACATCCCTAAGACCGACAAAATCTTTAATAATAGGCTTAGTCGTCTGTTCCTGTGTCACATTATTTGTTGTATCTGGTTCTTCTTTTCCATTATCAAACAAATCTCTTCCCATATATATTATAAGAGCAGTTCCTGATATAATTATAAATACTAGAATACACAGTATAAATCCTGTTGCTCTATTATTTTTCTTCTTATTTTTTGTTTTATTCTTAGAATTTTTTCCTGTATTCACCGCATTTTTATCTGAAGTGGATGTATTTTTATCTGTACTCTTATTTCCATTTATCTTTTCGTCATTCATGCTATTTCTCCCGTATATTTTTGTTCTCTTTTGGTCATTATAGCACAAAGAAATATCTTTACCATAAAAAATTATTAAACCATAAAATATTGCTAAAAATATTTTAAATTTATTAGTGACGCATCTTTTTTTATATGATAAACTCTTATAAGGTAGAAAATTGTGTCTATATTTCTATCATAGATTTTACATTGTGAGGAAAAGAAATGAAAATCGGATTTGATAATCAAAAATATTTATCTATGCAATCTGAGCATATTCGTGAACGTATTGCACAGTTCGGTGACAAATTATATCTTGAATTTGGCGGAAAGCTTTTTGACGATTACCATGCATCAAGAGTTCTTCCGGGATTTGCACCTGACAGTAAATTACAGATGTTACTTCAGCTTGCGGATCAGGCAGAGCTTATTATCTCAATCAATGCTGCCGATATTGAAAAAAACAAAATTCGCCATGATTTAGGCATTACATATGATGAAGATGTTTTGCGTTTAATACAGGTATATCGTGAAAAAGGACTATATGTAAGTAGTGTTGTTATCACAAGATATACTGGACAGGCTGCAATAAATGTATTCAAAACAAAGCTTGAGCATATGGGAATCAATGTATATTTCCACTACCCTATTGAAGGATATCCAAATAACATCTCACACATAGTAAGTGATGAAGGATATGGAAAAAATGATTATGTCAAGACAACTCGTCCTTTAGTAGTTGTAACTGCACCTGGTCCGGGAAGTGGTAAGATGGCAACTTGCTTATCACAGCTCTACCACGAAAACAAACGTGGTATAAAAGCAGGTTATGCCAAGTTTGAAACATTCCCTATATGGAATATTCCACTAAAGCATGAAGTAAACCTGGCTTATGAGGCCGCAACTGCTGATTTAAATGATCTAAATATGATTGATCCATTCCATTTAGATGCTTATGGAGTTACAACCGTAAACTACAATCGTGATATTGAAGTTTTCCCTGTTCTTTCAGCTATGTTTGAGGGAATATATGGTTACTGTCCATACAAATCACCTACAGATATGGGTGTAAATATGGCTGGAAACTGCATTATAGATGATGAAGCTTGTAGGGATGCATCAAGACAGGAAATAATTAGACGCTACTATCATTCAATGAACAGACTTGTTAAAGATGAAGCTTCAGATGAAGAAGTATACAAGATTGAATTATTAATGAAACAGGCAAAAATCACTACAGACTATAGAGCTGTTGTACCTGTGGCAAATAAACTTGCTAATAAAAATGGTTCTCCTGCCGCTGCTCTTGAACTTCCTGATGGCACAATTGTTACAGGAAAGACAAGTCCATTACTTGGCGCTGTTTCGGCAGTTTTATTAAATGCCGTTAAGGTTCTTGGTGGTATTGATGATTCAATCCATATGATTTCACCTCAGTTCATTGAACCAATACAAAAGCTCAAAACAAATTATCTTGGAAGTAAGAATCCAAGACTTCATACAGATGAAGTCCTGATTGCTCTATCAATGTGTGCAGCTACAGATGACAATGCACGTATCGCTTTAGAACAGCTTCCAAAACTATCAGGATGCTCATTGCATACAACTGTAATACTTTCTGATGTAGATATAAAGACCTTCAAGAAGTTAGGTATTGACCTTACAAATGAAGCAGTTTACGAGAAATAAACAGATTTATATAGTTGGATTTTCTGATTATATGAATAACTGTTAAATGTATAATATATGTATAATGTAAAGGAGATTTTTATGCCAAAGAGAGAAGATATCAACAAAATTTTAATTATTGGTTCGGGTCCTATTATTATTGGACAGGCATGTGAGTTTGACTATTCAGGAACACAGGCATGTAAAGCACTTCGTAAGCTGGGATATGAAATAGTTTTAGTTAATTCAAATCCGGCTACAATTATGACAGATCCTGAAATTGCAGATGTAACATATATTGAGCCTTTAAATGTTAAACGTTTAGAGCAGATTATTGCAAAAGAGAGACCTGATGCACTTCTTCCAAACCTTGGTGGTCAGTCAGGACTCAACCTTTGTGCAGAGCTTGCAAAAGAAGGTGTTCTTGATAAATACAATGTTCAGGTTATCGGTGTACAAGTTGATGCTATTGAAAGAGGCGAAGACCGTATTGAATTCAAGAAGTCAATGGATGCTATCGGAATTGAAATGGCTCGTAGTGAAGTTGCTTATTCTGTTGACGAAGCTCTTGCCATTGCTGACAAGCTTGGCTATCCTGTTGTACTTCGTCCTGCATACACAATGGGCGGCGCAGGTGGCGGCCTTGTATACAATAAAGAAGAATTAAAAACTGTCTGTGCCCGTGGTTTACAGGCAAGCTTGGTAGGACAGGTTCTTGTTGAAGAATCAATCCTTGGATGGGAAGAATTAGAGCTTGAAATCGTACGTGATGCTGAAGGAAATATGATTACAGTATGTTTCATTGAAAACATTGATCCTCTTGGAACACATACAGGTGATTCATTCTGTTCAGCACCTATGCTTACAATTTCTGAAGATGTTCAAAAAGAACTCCAAAGACAGGCATACCGTATTGTTGATTCTGTAAAAGTTATCGGTGGTACAAATGTTCAGTTTGCTCATGATCCTGTTTCAGGCAGAATAGTTGTAATTGAAATCAATCCTAGAACATCACGTTCTTCTGCACTTGCATCAAAAGCAACTGGTTTTCCTATTGCTCTTGTTTCTGCAATGCTTGCTGCCGGTCTTACACTTAAGGATATTGAATGTGGCAAATATGGCACATTAGACAAATATGTTCCAGATGGAGACTACATTGTAATCAAATTTGCTCGTTGGGCATTTGAAAAATTCAAAGGTGTTGAAGACAAGCTTGGTACACAGATGCGTGCCGTTGGTGAAGTAATGAGTATTGGTAAAACATACAAAGAAGCTTTCCAGAAAGCTATTCGAAGCCTTGAAATCGGAAGATATGGTCTTGGTTTTGCAAAAGATTATAACAAAAAGACAAAGGAAGAACTTCTTCTTATGCTTGCAAATCCTTCAAGTGACCGTCATTTCATTATGTACGAAGCTCTTAGAAAAGGTGCTACTGTAGATGAAATCTTCGATATTACAAAGGTTAAACACTACTTTGTTGAGCAAATGAAAGAACTTGTTGAAGAAGAAGAAAACTTACTTAAGTCTAAAGGTTCTCTTCCATCAGATGAAGACCTAATCTCTGCAAAGAAGAATGGTTTTTCAGATAAATACTTAAGCAAACTTCTTGAAATTCCAGAAGATGAAATCAGAAACAAAAGAATTGCTCTCGGTGTTGAAGAAGCCTGGGAAGGTGTACATGTAAGCGGAACAAAAGACAGTGCTTACTACTACTCAACATACAATGCAGAAGATAAGAATGCTGTGAATACAGATACAAAGAAGATTATGATTCTTGGTGGTGGTCCAAACAGAATCGGTCAGGGTATTGAATTTGACTACTGTTGTGTACATGCCGCTTTAGCTCTTAAAAAATTAGGTTTTGAAACAATCATTGTAAACTGTAATCCTGAAACGGTTTCAACTGACTATGATACATCTGATAAGCTCTACTTTGAGCCACTTACTCTTGAGGATGTATTAAGCATTTACAATAAAGAAAAACCTCTTGGTGTTATTGCACAGTTTGGTGGACAGACTCCACTTAACCTAGCTGCAGAACTTGAAAAGAATGGTGTAAAGATTCTTGGTACTTCTCCTGCCGTTATCGACCTTGCTGAAGACCGCGATTTATTCCGTGCTATGATGGATAAGTTAGAGATTCCAATGCCAGAGGCTGGTATGGCAACAACAGTTGAAGAAGCCATCAATATAGCAAATAAAATTGGTTACCCTGTAATGGTTCGTCCTTCGTATGTTCTTGGTGGACGTGGTATGGAAGTTGTTTACGATGATGACAGTATGACAAATTATATGAATGCTGCTGTTGGAGTTACACCAGACAGACCTATATTAATTGACCGTTTTCTCAATCATGCATTAGAATGTGAAGCTGATGCAATCAGTGACGGAACACATGCATTTGTACCTGCAGTAATGGAACATATCGAACTTGCCGGTGTTCACTCAGGTGACTCTGCCTGTATTATCCCTTCAGTTCACATTACTCCAGAAAATGTTGCAACAATTAAGGAATACACAAAGAAAATTGCTGAAGAAATGCATGTTAAAGGATTAATGAATATGCAGTATGCAATTGAAAATGGAAAAGTATATGTACTTGAGGCTAATCCTCGTGCATCTCGTACTGTTCCACTTGTATCAAAGGTATGTAACATAAGAATGGTTCCTTTAGCTACAGATATAATTACATCTGAGATTACTAACCGTCCATCACCTGTAGCAAACCTTAAAGAACAGAATATTCCATACTATGGTGTAAAAGAAGCTGTATTCCCATTCAATATGTTCCCTGAAGTAGACCCTGTTCTTGGACCTGAAATGCGTTCAACAGGTGAAGTATTAGGCTTGTCAACATACTATGGTGATGCCTTCTATAAGGCACAGGAAGCAACACAGACAAAGCTTCCTCTTTCTGGTACAGTTCTTATATCTGTAAACAAGAAAGATAAGCCTGAAGTTGTAGAAATTGCAAAATTGTTTGATGAAGCCGGATTTAAGATTATCGCAACAGGTAAAACTTACGAACTTATAAAAGAGGCAGGTATTAATGCAGAACTTGTAAAGAAATTATATGAAGGTCGTCCAAACATTTTAGACTTAATCACAAATGGCGATATTGATTTAATTATCAATACTCCTGTCGGAAAAGACAGTGTACACGATGACAGCTACTTACGTAAAGCAGCAATTAAGTCACGTATCCCATATATGACTACTATCGCTGCCGCAAGAGCTACAGCAAAGGGAATCCTTTATGTACAAAAACATGGTGATGCAGAAGTAAAATCACTTCAGCAGCTTCATAGTGAAATTCAGTAACGAAAGTCAATAAAAACTCAATTGCAAAATTTAATAATGAAATTCAATAACGAATTTAAATAACAAAATTCAATAGAAAAAAGAGGCTATCGCATTAACGAATAAACTGGATAAATCGTTGGACGAGGCCTCTTTTATAACTTGATGAATTATGCAAATTTACGGTGCGAAAAGAGGAAAACAGTGAAAAACTGTAAATCCAGGAAGAAAATAAACTAGCACGACAGCCCAATTTTTTCTATATCACTCAAAGTATGAATTTATATCTTCTGGTACACTATTACAACTTACGCTTATACGCTCTCTAGACTTATATACAATAACCATTTCGTCTCCAATAATATAAATTATATCATCATTTGACATAGAAATATTAAATAATTGAGAATATTCATAAGTTTTTGCATTTATTGATTTTTCATCAAAATACTCCTGTTACTATACTTGCAATTGCAAAAACTATTACTATACTAATTATAATTCTCTTTTTCATTTCTCCCCCTTCTAATATGTTCACTAATACTTTTTATTTGATCTTTTATGCATTCCTTCGTTTTACTTATACGAAATGACGCAACTATTCATTACTGTATACCTAACAAATCTGAAAAACTTGTGCATGATACTAAATACATACCATTTGTCATACTAATACTGTACACTTCATCTTCCACTATGTATACATATGTATAATTTGTTACTTTATCATCAGAAAATGATAAATCATCTGTACCTGCATCTTTTGCCTTATTATTAAAATGTTCTTTTAATTTTTCAGTTATTTCACCTACATTCTTCTGATAATCCACACTAGTATATGCTTGAATACTTACAGAATAATCTGTTAACTTATTAGATTTATCAAAGAAATATGATATCTTTGCATTCTGACCATCATATCCCATAAAATCTTCAACTTCAAAAATATAATATTGCTTGTCTCCCATTTCACCCTTGTTGCAGTTATCCCCTCCAAACCTGTAGTATATCTTTTCAACCACCTCATCTTTATTCATACCAATTTTCAGTTCGTCCCACATTTCTATATCATTATTATTATCTTTGTTCAAAAACAGAAACATGCCCGTTGCAATACCTGCAATTACAAGAAATGTTATTATTCCTATTACTATTTTCTTATTCATAAACTCTCTCCTTTATAAAAAAGCACTTTCTATACAGTTATAAAGTATATCAAATAAACACTTTATTTGATATACTTTCCAATCACATTTTTATACTATTCAAAACTTTCTTGTAGAAACATATCCCGCAATAAAAACCTGCACAATAGAATCACCTGCTCCGACAGAATTTGATTATTTCTCTATTTCGCCAGTCCAATCCAATATTCCACCAATCTCGATGATATTTGTATATCCCATCTGTGCTAACTTTGCAGAAGCTTCTTTACTGCGTCTTCCACTTCTACAATATACATATATAAACTGATTCTTATCTGGCAACTCTTCTGGTGGCACTGATGAAATATCTTCATTTGCCACATTTATTGCTCCGTGAATATGCCCACTTGCATACTCATCCGCTCGTCTTACATCAAGAATAATATAATCCCCCTCTGTTTCAAAGATTTGCTTTGCTTCATCCATTGTAATAGATTTATATTCTTCCACTTTATCATCTCCCATTTTGTCTGTATTCTTTTCATTAGAATTATTTACAGTAATTAAGTAATATATTACTGCGATAAAAAGAAGAATCAGAATGGAAGCTATTATAAAATAATGCTTTTTTGTGTTTTTCATCGAATGCCTCCTAGTACATATTAATTATATCACATATCTCTTCTTTTTCTCGTTAAAACAAAAAATAATTGCTTTATATATCCCCATATGTTAGTATATCTTTATACGTAGTTTTCAAAACTACATCTTAAAGGAGGATATCTTATACATGAGCGATTATGTACTAATTAGTGACAATACTTGTGATTTGGAAGATAGTTTCTACGAAAAAAATCATATAGAAACTCTTATGCTTCCATATTCTATTGATGATGTTGTATATACAAAGGAAACCGCTGTTTCTTTCAAAGATTTTTATGATTCAATCAGAGCCGGAAAAATGCCTACCACAATGGCATGTAATCCTGAAGATTATATGAATGGTTTTAGAAAATACCTTGAGCAAGGAACAGATATTATATATCTTGCTTTCAGTTCCGGATTAAGCAGCAGTTACAGCAATTCTGTTATTGCAGCAGAGGAATTATCAGAGGAATTCCCAGATAGGAAAATTATCATCGTTGATTCTCTGTGTGCTTCTGGTGGCGAAGGACTATTGCTTTATAAAGCGGTACTTAAGAGAGACTCTGGTGCAACTATCGAAGAGCTTGCAGAATATATTGAGAGCATTAAACTAAACATATGTCATTATTTTACTGTAAACGACTTATTTCACTTACATAGAGGCGGACGTGTATCAAAAGCCACTGCAATCGTAGGCACACTCATAAATGTTAAACCTGTTCTTCATGTAAATGATGAAGGAAAGCTTGTATCACTTTTCAATGTCCGCGGCAGAAAGAAATCTCTTCAGGCTCTTGTTAGTGCAATGGAAGATTCAACAAAAGAGCCTCCTGTTGATAATGATATTTGTATAATCACTCATGGAGACTGTGAAGATGAGGCAAATGCCCTTGCCGAAGAACTTAAAACAAAATTTGGAGTAAAAGAAGTTATTGTCTCATATGCAAGCCAGACAATTGGAGCTCATACAGGACCAGGTCTTATTGCACTTTTCTTTATGGGAAATAGTAGAAGTATTAATAAATAAAAAATCGAGATTTACTACTTGTAGTAAATCTCAATTTTTTTCTCTCAGTTTTTTTGCCTAGTTTTTTCAAATTTTCTCTTTTCTACCCGTAATTTTCTCAAACGTCTAGCTTGTTTCTCTGGATTTACGGGTTTTTATAGATTTTCTTTTTCCACACCGTAAATTTCTCTGACACCTAGCTTGTTTTTTCTTGTTTCTTTCTGTATTTACGGGTTTTTTATAGATTTCCTTTTTCCACACCGTAATTTCACAAATTACAACTAGATTTATCTTCTCTCGCTCCTCTTCAGCAAAGAGACAAGGCAACAGCCCCAATTTTTCTACACTAAAGTATCTCTACTCTAGAATATCTCTACACAAAGTATCTCTACTCTAAAATATCTCCACACTAATAACTATCTTTCCTTTATTAGTATTTCTTTGAATCCCGATATATCTGAATCTTCCATAGCCTCTTACCGAAACCATATCATTTTCCCTAAGTGTTCCGCTATTATTTTCGTATATTTTTCCATTCACAAAAACCTTATGTTCCCTAAACAGTTCAATACTCTGACTTCTAGATTTGTTATATATTTTTGAAATAATAGAATCGATTCTAAGTGATTGAACCATCACATCCTTTTGTTCAGGCTCTTTATTCCTTATATTCTCATAAGGTGCAACCTCTTCAATTTTAACGTTTGTATGCTTTATTTTATCAAGATTATCTATTATAAACTGTTTTATCTTTTCACTGACGAATACATATGCATTCTTGTCCTGAACAATAATGTCTCCAGTTGTATTCCTTTCTATACCAAGATTCATAATTGCTCCCAGATAATCTCTATGGGACAAATCATCTGCAAACTTATAAATAAGTGGCTTAATCTGTAAACAGGTAATTGGAAATAGCTCTTCGTAACCTAATTCCTCTTCATTTCCAAATCTAATCATACATCTTTCGGAATCATCCATACCACCATATATTTTATACTTTATAAAATCAAATTCTCTTTCATAATTATAAAATACGCCTATTTCACTTTCTGACAAAAACTCACTAAATGTAAATATGTTCTGACTATATGATTTGTTGGCAAGGTCCAGCAAATGCTTTACCAAATTTTTATCATCTTTTAATATTTCCATTTCTATACTACTCCGTAGTTTCTTCCACTCTTTATTTCAGTTTCATTTATAACAATTAGCTTTGTTTTAAGGAATGGATTAATATTCTCTTTTAGAAGGCTGTTATTTTCAATTGAAAATTTCTCACCTGTTATTAGAATAATAAGCTTGCTTCTTGCATGAAAAAGCTTTAAATATCCGTATAAATTTTCAAGTCTCTGATTATTTATCATATCATCTTTTATAGCTTTATTCCGATTACAAGCATCCACTGTAATATCAGTGTTTTCTGAAATACTATCATCATTAAATAATCTTCCGAGGATAATAAAAGACATTGGAACAATTTCTGTTTTAATATCTCCGTTTACTTTCCAATATACAATATTATTTCTAACATTTTCAAAGACCTTATTATGCTGCTTTAATGTTACTACAATATCCTTTGCCACATCCTTTAAATAATCTTTTGAAAGGCTTTCATCAAGAATTATTGTCATTTCAAGAATGCTGTTTTCAGGAACAGTATTCCCCTTTGAATGTAGCACCATATCAACACAATTATTAAGTTGTTTTTTCTCAACAATTGAAAACGCCATATAAACCTCTTCTTAATCTACTATTTCAGGTCTGAATATTTCTGCTATTGATATACCTGATGTGCTTACTCTGTAAAGCAAATCATCTTCACCAATTGTTCCAATGAAATATGTATACTCTTTTGTAATCGAAATATTTCTATAATCTCCACTGATAATATCTACCTGATTACTACCATCTACAGCCATTTTGGCTATTTTATGATCCTCCACAGAATTTTCAGCCTGATAAAAAATCACATTATACTCTTCGTTAACATTATAATTGATACATTTATCATCCGTTAACACTTCAATTTCATTGGTCTTTTTGTTTATACGTGATAATTTTCTTGAATTATCAAGATCAATATAATAAATGTATTTTTCCGTTACTATAGGCATATAGAAATTACCTGTTTTGTATGTTGATACACTATTATTTTTCGGATCCATAACCATTAGATTATGATTTCCATCAGTTTCAGCAAAATAGAATTTTCCATCAAAAGATGCTACGGGATTGTAATCTTTCTGACTGATTATCTTATCATCTTTTCCATCAACGCCTACTATTGCAAGTTTGAATATTCTATTATCTTCAAAACTTCTGTAGTATAATGAATTACCAAGAAGGCTAATTCCATCAACAATACCTGTGTGAAGTTCTTCCGGTTTTGAGTCGCCATCTTTCAATCTGAAAATACCATATAATGTTCCCTTAAAGACCACTTCAACACTACTGTTATAATTAAATCTTTTATAATAAATGTAGTCATTATAAACATTAATATAAGATGTAACATCACCACATAACATTTCTGCATTTTTACCATCATGAGTCATTTTATACAGGTGATAATCATCATAAGGATTTGCAAAATAAACATATTCATCAGTTTCGCAAAACAAACCTTCATTATATAAATTTCCAGGTGTGTTCCCTACTACACCTTCATCATTATATTCAAATCTGTTCATTAAATATAAAACTACACCCAATACTATTACAACGATTGCAATTAATGCGGCAATAATTTTTTTCTTCATATCCTTCTCTTTTCTTTATAGCTTATATTCTACTGTTCAAAATAGCCTGAGTCATCTTCATAGCTCTGTAATTTTCTTTTACATCATGTACTCTGATAATGCTACATCCCTTCATTACACCCATTACAGTAGTTGCAACTGTACCTTCCACTCTTTCATTGACAGGTAAATCAAGTGTTTTACCAATCATAGATTTTCTGGAAGTTCCAAGAAGTACAGGGTAACCCAGTTCTAGAAGTTTCTCAACATGATTCATCATATATAGATTTTCATTCAAATCTTTTGCAAATCCAATGCCTGGGTCTGTAATAATATTTTCAGGCTTAACACCTGCTTTTATCCCCATATCAATAGATTCTCGTAAATCATTCATTACATCCTCTAGGAAGTTTTTGTATGGATTTTCTAAGACATTTCTATTATGCATAATACAACATGGCACATCACAATCTGCTGCAATTTTTGCCATATCTGCATCACCCTTGAATCCCCATACATCATTAATAAGGTCTGCTCCTGCATCAACTGCTGCCTTTGCAACATATGCTTTGTATGTATCAACTGAAACCGGAACATCAAATTCTTTCTTTACCATTTCAATGATTGGTACTACTCTTTCTACTTCTTCCTCTTTTGAAACATGAATATATCCTGGTCTTGTAGATTCCCCTCCTACATCTATAATTGTTGCACCTTCACTAATCATAGCTTCAACATGCTTTCTTGCACTATCCATATCATTCCACTTACCGCCATCAGAGAATGAATCAGGAGTAACATTCAAGATACCCATAATATAACATTCATTTTCCAAATCAAACTTCTTATTACCTATTATCATTTTAATATACCACCTGTCCTATTATTTCTTTTATATCATTAAGATACGACAGAGAACCAAATATAACTACGAGATTATCTTTATAATCATCTCCACCTAATATAATATCTCTAAGGGATTCCATATCTGACACAAACTCAACATTTGAATTAAACTTTTCTATGGTTTTTTTAAGTATTTCACCATCTAATCCTCGTATGTTGTTTGGAGTAACAGTATAGATATAATCTGCAAGAGGAGCAATTACTTCACTCTCGCTTTTATAATCCTTATCCGCCAGAACACCCATTACAAATATTGTATTTTTATATTTCTTTTTCGTCTTTATCTTAAGTATTGTATCCTTTAGTTTTATAATAGCATCCGGATTATGTGCACCATCAATATATATGTCAGGATTCTCATTTATCATTTCGAATCTGCCTTGTATACATGCCTCTTTTATTCCGGAATATATATCCTCCATTCTTATGTTAAATATATTGCTATATTCTCTATTTAACGCTAATATCGCTTCAATAGCAAGTGCAATATTTTCTCTCTGATAATTTCCTTTCATAGAAGTTTCAATATACTCAAATATATTATCATCATAAGCAGAAGAATATTTTAAATAAGAGTTTCCGTGCTTATCAATCCATTCTTCTGCTGTAGTGGCCTCATATACCTTTGCATTTTTCTTTTTTGCTGTATCTTTTATCACTTTTAAAACATCACTATTCAAGGCATTTACAACCACAGGGCAATCATCTACAATAATCCCTGCCTTATGAGATGCTATTTCTTCAATAGTGTTTCCAAGAAATGACATATGGTCCATACTAATTGATGTAATAACGGACAGAAGAACCCTATTAAAAACATTTGTTGCATCTGTATCTCCACCCATACCTGTTTCAATAATTGCAACATCTACATTTTTCTTTTCAAAAATAATAAAAGACATTGCAGTCTCAAATTCAAATATTGTAGGAGTTATACCTATTGCTAAAAGCTCTTCATATGCATCTTTTACAATAACAAATGCATCTACAAAATCATCTTCAGAAATATTTCTTCCATTTATCTGAAATTTTTCCAGATAATCAAATACAACAGGAGATGTATATTTTCCTGTTGTATAATTTGCGACACGCAGAACGGACTCCATATATGTAATAGTAGAGCCTTTTCCATTTGTTCCCGCAACATGAATTACGTTTAGTTTATCTTGTGGATTATTTAATTTTTCAAGTAATTTAAAAATATTATCAAGACCTAAAACACTACCAAACTTGTTCAGTCCATCGACATATTTCTTTGCAGCTATAAAATCCATTTTTATTTTCCCAGTAATTATTTATGATTTCTTAGTACCTTTTCCACCACGTCTGTTTGTTTTAAGGCTTCTAAGCTCAACTTGTTTACCTTTTACTTCTACAGTTTCATTATCACCTGCATCCATTACATATACATTTGATACATAGTCATCTGGATTTAATGTAATACCCTTTACACCAATAGCACCCTTCTTCTTTTCAGGTATCTCTCTAAGTGCAAATCTTAAGAACATTCCATTTGCAGTCTGTAATACTACTATCGAATTAGTATATATTACTGATGATTCATTACTGCTTGTATCATCAGTCTGTTCATCACCTTGTACGACATTATCATCTGGCGAAGTAATAATATCTCCACCCATATCCATAAATTCTGAGAGATTCATTTCGTATACATCTGAAAATCCTGTATCCATAAATGCATCATCAAATCCTCCACCCATACCATCATCAAATCCACCTGAAATCACTCCAGCGGATAAATCTTCTATAACAGGTGCCGTCGTTGTTGCATCTGTAACTGTTATATTTAAAAGTTTATCATCCTTTGCAAGCTTTGTAGCAGCCACAGTTCTCTTTGAAACATCAAACTCACTTGCATCAACAAGTTTCATCATTCCTCCCATAGTTGTGAAAAGAAGCTTCTTTCCAACTATTGAAGATGCTGAACATATGTATACTATATTTTCGCCACTACTGTCATAATTTCCAAGATTGTCAAGAGGTGTTCCCTTGTCTCTTAGTTTTCCAAAAGGTATCTTCATCACCTTTACCTGATGAAGATTTCCATTGTCTGTGAATACGCATATTCTATCTGTATTCATGCATTGGAATATATATTTGTTTTCATTATGTACAGTCTCTTTATTTCTCTCATAAGTAGACACATCAATAGTCTTTGCATATGAAAATCTGTCCATAATAAATACAACTTCCTGTTCTACAAACTTAACTTCCTCGAATACAGCCTCTTCACCATCTTCGATTACAGTCTTTCTTGCAACAGTATATTCTTTCTTGATATCCTTGAGTTCTTTTATTATAACCTTTGCCATTGCTTTTTTGCTTCCAAGAATTTCCTCATATTCTGAAATCCTGTTTACAATATCAGCATAATCCTTCTCAAGTGCAAGTATCTCAAGCCCTATTAATTTGTATAATCTTAAATCCAGAATAGCCTGCGCCTGTTTTTCTGTAAAATGCAACTGACTTGCATAAAGTTCTGATTCCTTATGTTTGAACTTGATATTTGATGTATCTCCATTTATAAGACATGCTTTTGCATCCTTGAGACTTGTTGAACCTCGTAGGATTTCAATAATCAGATCAATTATATTACATGCCTTAATAAGACCTTCCTTAATTTCCTTCTGCTCATATTCTTTATTTAATAAAGTTGTATACTTTCTTGTATTTATCTCAAACTGGAAATCAACACAATGCTTGATTATATCTTTAAGCCCAAGTGTTTCCGGTCTTCCATTTACAATGGCAAGCATATTTACACCAAATGTATCCTCGAGCTTTGTCTTCTTATATAGCATATTTTTGATGTTCTCAACGTCTGCATTCTTCTTAAGTTCAAGTACGATTCTTATACCTTCCTTTGAAGATTCATTTGAAATATCAATAATATCCTGTGTCTTTTTTGTTTCAACAAGGTCACAAACATCTGAAATGAATTTGGAAATATTTGCTCCAACCATCGTATATGGTATTTCAGTAATAACAAGTTTATCCTTTTCACTTTTATTCTTTGCTGGCTCAAAAACAACCTTACCACGAAGCTTTATTTTACCTACTCCGCTTTCATATATATCAGACAGTTCGCTCTTATTAACTACAAGTCCACCCGTTGGAAAATCCGGTCCCTGCACAAACTTCATAAGCTCTTTTGTGGTTATATCTTCATTTTCCATATATGCAACAACTGCATCTATGACTTCACCGAGATTGTGAGTAGGGATACTTGTTGTCATACCTACTGCAATACCTTCAGCACCATTTATTAAAAGATTTGGCACCTTTACAGGCAAAACAACAGGTTCCTTCTCTGTTTCATCAAAGTTAGGTGTAAAATCTACTACATCTTTGTCAAGATCTGACAAAAATGCATCCTCTGTAAATTTCTTAAGCTTTGCCTCAGTATAACGCATAGCAGCTGCGCCATCGCCTTCAATGGAACCAAAGTTTCCATGACCATCAACTAATGGCATACCCTTTTTGAAATCCTGTGATAAAACTACAAGAGCCTCATAGATAGAACTGTCACCATGTGGATGATATTTACCCATCGTATCACCAACAATACGTGCCGACTTTCTATGTGGCTTATTATATGATAACCCCAGCTCGTCCATCGCAAAAAGTACTCTTCTTTGTACCGGTTTTAAACCATCTCTTGCGTCAGGAAGTGCTCTGGCACAAATTACACTCATTGCATAATCTATGTATGATTTTTGCATTACTTCTGAAAATTCAGTTTTAATAATCTGTTCAGCCATTTCCAAACAACCTTTCTATTTCTAAGCATATTTTCTATTGTTAAACATGCTTTCTATTGTTAAACATAATATCTTTAATCAAAGATGCTTTTTATAGATTCTATCAATACAAATATGCTTATACATCAAGCTCTGCATCATTTGCATGTTCGTAAATAAAGTTTCTTCTTGGTCCTACTTCATTTCCCATAAGCATCCCTGTTACTTCAGATGCCATTCTTGCATCTTCAATTTCAACCTGCTTTAAAATTCTGGTTTCCGGATTGAGTGTTGTCTCCCATAACTGCTCTGCATCCATTTCACCAAGACCTTTATATCTTTGAAGGGTGAAACTACTACCCTGATGTGTTTTTCTATACTTTTCAAGCGCCTTATCGTCATATAAATATTCGCCTTCACCCTTTTTTGGTACAACCTTATAAAGCGGTGGTGTTGCAAGATATACATGTCCTTCATTAATAAGCTCTGGCATAAATCTATAAAAAAATGTTAAAAGCAATGTGGCAATATGAGCCCCGTCCACATCGGCATCTGTCATGATTATGATCTTGTTATATCTTAACTTTGATATGTCAAAATCATTTCCGTATCCTTCTGAAAATCCACAGCCAAAAGAATTAATCATTGTCTTTATTTCGGCATTGGCAAGTACCTTGTCCATTGTTGCTTTTTCAACATTCAAAATCTTACCTCTTATAGGAAGAATAGCCTGTGTTCTCCTATTTCTGGCTGTTTTTGCAGAACCACCGGCAGAATCACCTTCCACAATAAATACTTCACATTCCTCTGGATTTCTACTCTCACAATTTGCCAGCTTACCATTACTATCTATCGAAAATTTCTGTTTCGTAAGAAGATTAGTCTTAACCTTCTCCTCTGCCTTTCTAATCTTTGCAGCTTTCTCTGCACAGGCAATAACAATTTTTAATGTTTCAAGATTCTTATCAAAGAAAAGTTGCAGTTCTTCACCTGTAACCTCTGATGTAACTTTACCAGCATCTACGTTATCAAGCTTTGTTTTTGTCTGTCCCTCAAATCTTGGCTCAGGATGTTTTACTGCAACGACTGCTGTCATACCATTTCTTACATCTGTTCCGGTAAAGTTTGAATCTTTGTCTTTTAATACGCCTATTTCTCTTGCGTACTGATTAATTACATTTGTAAACTTTGTCTTAAATCCTGTAATATGAGTTCCACCCTCCTGAGTGTATATGTTATTACAGAATCCCATAATATTTTCCTGAAATTCATCAACATATTGAAATGCTGCTTCAACCTCTATGCCGTCTGAACTTCTCTTGAAATAAATTACATCATGTACTGCTTCTTTTCCCTCATTTATATCTTTTACATATGCTTTTATTCCTTCAGGCTCATAATAAACAACATCCTCATCTTCATCAAAACGTTTATTTATGAAATGAATCTTTAGCTCAGGGTTCAGATATGTAGTCTCATGCAAACGACTCTTGATTGCATCAGCCTTGAAGTATGTCTTTTCAAATATTTCATTGTCAGGCAGGAATGTAACACTTGTTCCTGAATCTCCCTTTCTACATTTTCCGATTTCTTTTAAGTCGTAAACCGGCTTACCTCTTTCATATCTCTGATTATATACAATACCATCTTTTTTTACAGTAACCTCAAGCCACTCAGACAGAGCATTTACAACAGATGCACCGACACCATGCAAACCACCTGATATTTTATATCCTCCATCGCCAAACTTTCCACCAGCGTGTAAAACTGTAAATACAACTTCTACAGCAGGTCTGCCTGTTTTTTCATTTATACCTACAGGAATACCTCTACCATTATCTTTGATAGTTGCAGTTCCATCCTTTTCAAGAATAACTGTAATTTCATTACAATATCCTGCCAAATGTTCATCAACAGAGTTATCTACTATTTCATAAATCAAATGATTTAAACCCTTTGTTGACACACTTCCTATGTACATACCCGGACGAACTCTTACAGCTTCAAGTCCTTCTAATATTGATATACTATTTGCATCGTATGCTTTCGTTACTTTTGAAGACATAATTAACTCCTTCTATTTATTACATAAGTTATTTTTCTCTTTCAGATTTATTACATAACTTATTTATTCTCATTCAGATACATTATCATACCAGGTCCAAGAGTATCAGTAGGTCTTCCAATAAACCCTAATCCCTCATAGAACTTTTCTCTTCCTTTTGCACACATAAGACATAACATCATCTCTGTATTTTCTTCACGAATACTCTCTACATACTGCTTGAGTTTCTTCATTACTTCCTTTCCAATGCCCATCTTCTGGTACTCCGGCAAAACAACAAGATCCTGAATATATGATATTACAGCCCCATCTCCAACAATTCTTCCCATACCAACGGGCTTTTCATCCACATATGCCAATACTGTATATAAGCTTCCAGCAAGTGCCCTTTCTGCCTGGGTTTGTGACAGTTTTTTCCAATTAACAGCTCTTCTGAGTGCTAAATATATTTCAACATTCAATGTATTTTCCTTTATCTCTATCACTTTGTTTTCCTCATTCTTTCTCTAAACGGCAACCAGATTTTAGTATAAATTATCCCCAATACAAAATCAAGTAACCATATCATATATCCAATAACAAGACTTGCAACTAAAAATACAAAAGCGTACTTGAATACAAAAGGATATCCATATGTCTGTGCATCCAGAAAATAATACGGATATCTCTTTAATCCAACTAATGTCTGTCCCTCATACATATACTTTCCCTTTATCAAAATAAAAACAAAATAAACAAGTGGTGCTATTATCCATTTCAATGGATCCTTTAATTTAAATGATGGTTTAGGCTGAAAAAAGAGAAAATCTATTATAGTCATTACAGGAATCATATAATGAACAAATACATCATTTACCGTAAGATTTCTCCTATAAGATGAGTCCATAGAAAAACCCATTCTTGTAAGCACAATACTATATGTTAAAAAGGTTATTGTTATAACAAGAAAAGACATTCCTCTAAAAAACATCAATGCCCTTGAATATTCCCTAACCTCGTTATTACATATATTTCTGATGGTATGAATGGCGCTAAAAAATATTACAATAAAACATAATATATTACTTTGTATTGTAAAATACGAAAGCATATTTATGTTTCTTACAGAATCAGATATGCTTAAATGACGCAATATTCCATATCCACATAATCCCAAATATATTAATCTATATGTAAGTATATTTGTTTGATTTTTTACGCACATTTTCTACTCCATACTAAAAATTATTTTTCAAGTATATACTCTAATAAATATATTATTACACTTTTATTTGTATTTATGATGATACAAAGGGCAGAATTTCAAATATCAATTCAAAAAACGGGCGAAATAAAATCGCCCGCTATATTATATATACATATCAAGATCATCATCATCGTAAGAATCGTTTTCATACGCTCTTGTCCAATCAATATTACCTGATCTCTTAGGCTTAACTTGATGTTTTGCAGGCTTTTGCTCTTTCTTTTCAGCCTGTTTCTTCTTCATAGCCTTCTTTTCTTTTTCTAATCTATTGATGATATCGAACTTATCAGACTGCTGTTCTTTTGGTTTATTATCTTTTGATGAAGCTTTTGAACGTCTAACTGGTGTCTGCTCTTCATCTTTATCCTTATCAAAGCCTTTAGAAAAGTTGTTGTTCTGTCTGTATGACTGATTATCATTTTTTTGTTTGTAGTCACCTCTTGGCTTATACTCACCTTTTTGTCTATCTTCTCTTGGCTTAAAATCGCCTCTTGGCTTGTATTCACCTCTTGGTCTGTCTGATGACTTATTGTCTCTGTCACCCTGTTCATTTCTAGGCTTGTATTCTTTCTTACCTCTGGCTTCGTATGGCTTTTTGCCATATTCTCTCTGTTTATCTCCGTCTCTGTTCTGGCTGCTTCCAGCACCTGTTGTCACCACAAAAATTTCCTCCTGGTAGTATTTTAAATTAATTCATAATTATTTTATTATATTTTATGCTAAAGTCAAGATATTTCGCTACATTTAGCGTCATCATTTTCAAATAAAAATACAGAAAGTGATGACATCTTTGAAATTTCGTTTTTATATCTATGTATATCCTTAAGAGAACTCACAATAATCTTTTCATCATCATATGAAAGTCTTTCACCTATATATATTCTAACATTCTCTGAAAGCTGGTTTATTGCTCTTGCTTTTATAAGCTCTCCAAGAAGCTTTTCTACATCCCCTCCATTTACACAAAAGACTCTTTTATTATTCATAATGTATGAAATGATTTTTTCCTCTTGTCCTTTTAGATTAATATTAACTGTATCATGATATGGAACATTAATCCTATTTGAAAAATATGAAAGTGATGAAATTCCCGATATGCACTTAACCTCATAATCAGGGTCCTGTGCAAAAATATCAACTATCTTTTCACTTTCACTGAAAAAGCCACAGTCTCCCGAAAGCAATACTGCTATATTAATATTATCTCCCACTATGTGGTCCTGTATCAGGCATATAATTTCTTTTGCACTCTCTGCACTAATAATATTTGCTTCAGACTTTATCATAGTTCTAAAAGGTTCTAATAAACGATTACTTCCTATAATCAAATCTGAATTTTTAATATATGCAATGCCTTCCATTGTTACATTTTTAGGATTTCCCATCCCTATTCCAATAAGTGCGATTATATTCATACCTTTTCCTCTTATTTTTACTTTTAAATTTTCTTTGAATTTTTAGCATTTCTTCTTTTTGTAGCGCTTCTTCTTTTTTTCCTCTTTTTTGCCCTGTTAATAAGTATAATATAGTATATAATAATTGCTGCCAAAAATATTAATACAATAATACCTATTATTAGTAGTACCTGTTTTCTTGAAGAATTCTTTGCTTCATGCTCTTCCTGTGCTTTTATGCTTTCTGCCTCACTAATACTTTGTGATTCGGCTATACTTTGTGATTCTCTTATGGATTCGCTCTCTTTGATACTTTCTTCTTCAAGTCTCTTTCTTTCTTCTTCATACTGTGTTTTATAGTCTACAATATGCTCCATAATGTCATTTGTTGTATCCTCGCCAACTGTAGTTCTATATAAGCCGTATTTTGCACAACTATATTCATATTCATCATCTACATAGAACCAGCACCATTGCTGTGACACATGAAGCTTATAACTTTCAGATGCTACCTCCAAAGTTGTCTTGCCACCAAATCTTTCAAGAGGACTTCTACAATCAAGTACAATCTGTCCCTGGTTATACAAATGAAGGTATGTTTTTTTCACATCCCAGACGCCATATGTTTGTGCTGATTCTGGATATTTTTCCGGATCCATACTGATTTCCACAGCCTGTTTCATAGCATATGATGTAAGCATATGTGTTCCATGTCCATATTCCCCATTTTCATCCTGAGCAACGGTAACTTGTGGTTTAAATCTTCTAATCATTTCAACAACAAACTCGATGACTTCATCTTCATCAAATATATTTTTTGCTGCATCGAGATTATCTGCATACAAATCATCAAATTTGCCGGTAACAGGATAGTGTTTTACTCCTGCATGCCACAATCCATCAAGCTTTTCATGTTCTCTTATATTTGCACCTGTCCAATATTGTGAAAAATATACAACCTGAACCTCTAGATCAAGCTCTCCTGCATAATATGGTAAAATTCCACCAAAAAATAATATTTCATCATCAGCATGTGTTGACAGTAATAATATATCTGCTTTTTCACAAGATGGCTCCCATACCTGAATATCAGATGGTAATTCTCCCTCCGTAAAAAGCTTTATATCTGTAATTGTATTTCCCTCATCTGCTTTAATTGTAAATTCATTTATAGTTTGTTCAAACTCAATGTATTCATGTAAAAATCCGTTTTGTCCATATTCTTTTGATGCCTGGCCATACTCAAGTGTCCATTTATTAACAGGTTTTCCCCATATTATATATACGCCCTTAATTGGTGTACTCGTCTTTACATTTACACTATCTCCAGTATTTAAAAGAACTGACGTATCATACGAACCATCTGTTATGTATGCTGTACTTCCACCATTTGAAATAACAATATCCCCATCTACTCTTGTTGCTTCTTCTGCTTTTGCATCTATCGATAATCCCACTAAACATAAAAAAGTCATAACTGATAATGCAAATATTTTTTTTAATCTTTTCATAGTATCCTCCTGCAATTTTGCATAAACATTATAATACTTTTTAACCTGATTCAGCAAGCATTTATTGCAGTAAAGAAACAGCTATGATAAAATCAATTAAATAAAAATATTATATTGAGAGGTCCGCTATGGAAGCAAAATCAGATTTTTTCGAAGCACTTTCAGCACTGGTTGAATATGCTACAGTAAATGGTAATACAGTAAAAAAACAGGATGTTGAAAATCATTTCAAAGATATTATTGAAGATTCATCAAAATATGATGCCGTATATGCGTATCTTTTAGAGAATAACATAAAAATATCAGATTATGAAGGAAACATAAAGGTTGAAAGCCCATTAGATAATTCTAAAGATGACAATACAGATAATAAATCAGTTATTGATTTTTCTCCTATCAAACCTGCTATTGAATCAGATGAAGAAAAAATGTTTGTTGAAATGTATCTTGATGAAGTTAAAGATTTAAACAAAATAACAGACGAAGAAATTGATAAACTTGTTGAAAGAGTATTATCAAAAGACAAGGAAGCTGTTAATGCACTTTGTGAAGCATACCTTCCAATGGTTGTCGAAATCTCAAAGGACTATAATTCATCAGGTCTTAAACATTCTGACATCATTGCCATTGGTAATCTCGGTCTTTTTGAAGCAATAATGTTTCTTCAGAATCACCCTTCCAATATGGATATTTTCATTACCGATGTAATCCGTTATTCAATTGAAAAAGCCATAAACCAGGAAATAGGTGCCAGCAGAGTCTTTACTCATATCACAGATAGAGCAAATATGGTAAGTAACGCTACCACTCACCTCGCCGAGAAATTAGGCAGAGAAGCAACTATCGAAGAAGTATGTGAATACACAAATCTCTCTGAAGATGTCGTAAGAGAAGTCATGAAAATGTCCCTTGACGCAATAAATGTTGCAGAGAATAAATAATCCCACTCAAATAAAAGACTTGAATGGCACGCATATAACATCCTCACAAAATGTTTTTACATAATAAGGTTAGGGCGCTAAAAGTATCTTCATAATTGTATCTTAACATATTGCAAATGACGATATACTTTATGCAATATGTCAGTTATAGTACTAAAAATGCTTTTTGTTCCTAACCTTATAAAAAACTTTTATTAACTTTCAGTATACAACTTTATATCATTCTTTGTTGTATGTTTTATTGAATACAGAACATCATCCGCATGATTAATAAGTTCCTGCAAATCCGTATCTGTCTTTACATCATAATTGATTGCAACACCTATTGAACATGATACAGATTTATCCCTTGGTATCTCTACCTTTTGTCCCAGGAAATTACTTATCTGACTAACATATCCGTTTTTTGAAAGAATTGTATCAAGTGTCATTCTGGCAGTAGCCATAGCAGTAACTTCATCACAATTTATAAGTGTTATGATAAACTCATCTCCTCCATATCTTGTTGCGAATCCATCAGTTCCCGCCATCTCACCTAAAATTAAAGCTATTTCTTTCAAGATCAAATCCCCCACATCATGACCAAATGTATCATTGTAGAATTTGAAATTATCAAGATCAATGTACAATATTGCTATAGGCAATTCATTACCATTATGTTTCTCTTTTCTAATCATCCTATTTATCTTTTCGTAGAAACCAGCTCTATTCTTTAGTCCTGTTAGATAATCCGTAATTGAAGATTTCTGAAGCTTATCGTTAATCTTTGAAATCTTCTCAAGATTCTCTTTCTTTTCAACAGCGGATATAAGCTGTCTGAGTGCTAGATTAAATAAATTAAAATCATCTTCATCTAAGAAGTACTTGGCTGTTTTCACATTCCAATTATCTTTGATAAAAATACAACCAATAAACAGACTGTCTAATTTCTCATCAACAAAATATGGATTACATATTAATGAACAAACATAATCATTTCCAAAAAGCCCAATAACCTTTTTATATTCATAAAAGTTCTTATTAAGCTTAGAAATACAAAATCCTGAATGCTTCTTTTCAAAGTATTCTCTAAGTATCTGCATTTCGTTTTGTTTAAGCTCTATCTCTGCATTTGTGTAGAGAATTGTACCATCTTTTTCTTCATCAAACTTAATATATGTAAAAGTATCAAGATTAAAATTCAAAACAAAAGTATTTGAAGCTGTCATAATAATATCTTCTTTTGATTTATCATTTATATCAAGGATATTTTGCCATATACCCAAGAAATCCATCTTATTCTGCAAATCAATATATTTCTTATTCATACCTGCTTCTTTAATAGCTACATTAATCTCTGTCATTGTATGATTTGTAATTGGCAGGCTACATATGTTTTCTTTTATTTTCTCGCCTCTCATAAGAGCTTCAATCATTGTGATATGGTCTTTATATTTATTCTTCTTGGCAAAGGCATATGCCAATTCATAATGTTTATCTCTTTCGATTGTATTACCGGTCAAATCAAATAATTGAGCTCTCTTGATATGAAGTTGTATGTAACTAAAGAAAAGATTTCCACTTGAATTATTACTATGAATTTCGGCCTGTTTGAAAAACTTATTTGCTTCATCATACCTTTCATTATTCACAGAAATGATTCCACTTACATAATGATACAGGAACAATTCATCATCATTTCCCAGAAAAGTTTTATTTTTATACAATTTGATTCTCATAGAATCATCAGCCATATAATAGTTTAAGAATCTCTTTACAGTTTCAAGATATATTATACAGTTGTACTCAAGGTTTAGATTGATACTTGCCAGTGCCAACAGACCATATATCTTTGAAATATTACATACTCTAAGATTGTTTAAATTCAAATTTTCAATTATTCGTACAACTGCAAGCAGGTAGCTGTATGCATTTTCATTATCTCCCGCAAGTATACATGCAATAGACATATTATAAAGTGTTTCGCCTACAAAATCTATTTTGCCATTCTTAATAAATACATCTAATGCTTTATTATAATATTCAATGGATTTTCTGTATTTTGCCATTGCACAGTTAACATAACCAATACCATTACATATATCAGCATACTCACTCTTAGTTGGATCATTAATCACATCAAGTGCCATCATATTGAAAATATTTGCAAGATCAAATCTTCCCTGTGTAGATGTAAGCATTGTATTTTTTGCATAACCTTGAATAACAAGATCCGTATTTCCAATATTTTTTGCAAGATCGATTCCTTCTGAAAATGTAACTAATCTTTTCTCTACGTCTTCAACTCCCTTAATCTTCTTGTAATTTTCAAAATCATTGTCATATGCATATATGTATATGTGTGCCAAATGATTATAAAATCCATAATTTTCTGCCTTTTCGATAAGTTCATCAGTAACACTCATGTCCGACAAGAAGAAGAACACCTGATGCCATCCGGACATTTCAGCTATAACATATAACATCTCTGCTTTAAACTCTGTAAATTCATCCCCAAGTTTTTTCGATATTTCTCTACACTTTTTGGCACTTTCAAGTGCATCGTCTATTTTACCACGATACATTTGCGCATACGAGAGTAAATAGAAATAATAATATTCCCCTAACACTGTTGGGTGTTTATCATTCAAAGCCTTTATACCGTCACACAATAACAGAGCGTGTTGTATATCATCAGAAAAAATCAATGTCAACGTATATAATCTGAACAGTTCAAATTTATTATCAAAATCCACGAATATTTTTTCCTGTTCAATTTTATTGTAGATAATACCAAAATAATATAATGCCTGTTCAAAATCAACTGCGTAATACATTGAATTCAACAGAACAATATATGAACCAATATTGTTCTTATCAAAAATAAATCCTCCAGACTCTGTTTCATCATTTGAAAGTCTGTATGTTCCACCTTTGTAAACCTTTCCACATTGTTCAAGACTGTTTAACAACTCATTCCACTCATCAACCATAAATGGAAGTATAGGGTTTATATCGTTATATGCGGCAAATATTGCTATATTCTCATTATCATCATGTTCAAGTATAGAAAGAATCATTCTAATTGTTGATAAAGGTGCTGCATTAAGATTATCAATCATAATAAGCATAGGTTCCTTTTTGCTTAACTTCACCAGTATATTTACAGCAGATTCAACAATACGTTTCTTTTCATACAAAATTTCATCAAGAATATATGGCTCATCCCTATAGCAATAGCCCTTTTCCAAATATGATTTGAACACTATTTTCTGAATTGGATAAATTTCAAACTCAGATAAGAATTCATCTACTGTCATATTTGAATAATATAAACTATAATAGCTGTTAATAGTACTTAGAAATGGTTCCAAAGTATGTACCATCTCATTTCCATTAAAAGAATGATATATTACTTTTACGTTTTTAGAAGCTATGATAACATCTCTATGTATTTCCGGTGTAATACGATATGTTCCATAATGCTTTATGATAGAAATATTATTTTTAACTTTTCCAATGCTTTCTACCATTCTGTTTGTGAAATTCAATGTAAATACATTTTCATTTTTTTTCATCTTATTACCTTTCAATATCGTTTTCCCCTTTGTTTACTTGTTTCTTTCATTTTATTTTCACACTATTTTTTAAGAACGCTTCTTCTCTAAATTACAAAACGATTTTAAAAATTTCTACTTAATTGGATAATTACGAAACATTATCAACTAAATAAATAAGAATTTCACCTAGATTCGAACATCTATATTATATCACTCAAGTGTGATATTCACAACTATTTTTATATAATTGATAGAGTAAATTTACTGTCAGTTAGGAGTAATCAGGGAATCCCTTAGATATCTAGATTTTAACTTTTTTCTTTATATCTTACATATCTTTCATTTTCTTGTCAAAACATTATTACAATATTTTTATCTGTTCACGAA
>JBGVOD010000003.1:0-4213 GCA_045126215.1 Lachnospiraceae bacterium
TTATCTGTCAATCTTGTTCTATATTCATCTAATAATGAAGGATATCTTTCTTCGATAAAATCTACCTTTTCAAGCATTACATCAAGCTTTCCAAGTAAATCATTTTTAAGATTCTCTCCCTCATTTTTTCTAGATTCCAACAGGTTCTCACATGCTCCGGAAATTGCCTTTTCCAAAAGTTTCCATAACTCTTCTTCATCTACATTCTGTTCCTGCATAGATATAACATCAGGCATCTTAGCAAGCGATAAAGCAGTTACTTCACCAGGCAATCCAAAAGATTTCTCTATATCTTCTATATAATTCAGATATTCACCGGCAAGTTCCTTGTTGTACTTTAATGAAACTGTATTTTCCGATGTATCTTCATACGATATAAAAATATCAAATTTTCCTCTTGAAACATATTTTTTCAAAAGTACTCTTATTGCTGAATCAAAGAAATTAAGTTTCTTTGGCATTTTCATATTTACATCTAAATATCTATGATTAACAGACTTCATTTCAACTGTTATCTTACGATTTTCATCTGAAACTTCATATCTGCCAAATCCTGTCATGCTATTAATCATTGCTTTCCCCTCCTAATGGGTATAACTTTAGACCATACATAGACAAATTATAGAGCAAATATCATCAAAAAGCAACTTAAAAATATATTTATTGCTAATTAAGATTTTTAAGTATAAAATATGATGATATAGATAATTAACAGAAAGGTAAATTATTATGGCTTTTGACGGATTTGCAGTTTCTGCATTAACATATGAACTAAACTCAAAACTAAAGACAGGACGTATAGTAAAAATAGCACAGCCTGAAACAGATGAGCTGTTATTAACTATAAAAGTTTTTAATGTACAGTACAGACTTACAATTTCAGCTGATGCTTCTCTTCCTATTATGTATCTTACAGATGAAAATAAGCCAAGTCCGCTTACTGCACCCAATTTTTGTATGGTTTTAAGAAAGCATCTAAATAATGCAAAGATTCTTAATATTTCCCAACCAGGACTTGAAAGAATAATAAATATTGAACTTGAACACTATAATGAAATGGGTGACTTATGCACAAAGACTCTTATTGTTGAACTTATGGGAAAACATAGTAACATCATCTTTGTTGATAATAACAATAAAATCATTGATTCTATCAAGAGAATATCTGCAAATGTCAGCTCAATTCGTGAGGTATTGCCTGGCAGAAATTATTTCATTCCTGAAACTACCAATAAATCCAACCCTTTGGATACATCGAAAGACTTTTTTAAAAATACTATACAGACGATTGCACAACCTGTGTCCAAAGCAATATTAAACAGTTTCACAGGTATTAGTCCAATTATTGCAGAAGAAATCTGTTATAAAGCAAATATAGATTCTTCTATCCCTGCCAATGCACTTTCAAACCAAGATATTGAAAAGCTTTATAATGCTTTTTTTGAAATCATAAATAATGTCCGTTTAAGTAAATTTATTCCTGTTATTGTATATAACGGAGAAAGTCCAAAAGATTTTTCTGCATTTCCTTTATCGATATATGCTGATTTATCTAGCAAGACGTATGATTCAATTTCTTCTTTATTGCAAGATTTTTATAAGGAAAAAAATGCATATACCCGCATCAGACAAAAATCTGTTGATTTGAGAAAAATTGTCTCTACTCTTCTTGAAAAAGATTACAAAAAGTATGATTTGCAGCTAAAGCAATTAAGAGACACAGAAAAAAAAGACAAATATAAATTATATGGTGAATTAATTACAGCATATGCATATTCTGTATCAGAGAGTGAAAAATCACTGACATGTGAAAATTACTATACAAACGAACAGATTACAATTCCACTTGACCCTACAATTACACCAATGGAAAATTCAAAAAAATATTTTGATAAATATAACAAATTAAAGAGAACTGCTACGGCTCTTGAAACAATTGTTATAGAAACGAAAAATGAAATAGACCATTTAGAGTCCATAATGAATGCTTTAGATATTGCAACAAATGAAGATGATTTAAAAGAAATAAAAGAGGAAATGATATTATCTTCATATATAAGACGTAAATCATATGACAAAAAATCCAAGTATAAAAGTAAGCCTCTACACTTTTTGTCATCCGATGGATTTCATATTTATGTGGGCAAAAATAACATTCAAAATGAAGAAATTACATTTAAGCTGGCAAATGGTGGCGATTGGTGGTTTCACTCAAAAACATTTCCGGGTTCTCATGTAATAGTGAAGACAGAAGGAAAAGAACTTCCTGATAAAACCTTTGAAGAAGCCGCAAGATTAGCAGCCCATTACTCTAAAGCATGTGATCAGGACAAAGTAGAAATTGATTATATCGAAAGAAAACACGTAAAAAAAGTTGCAGGTTCAAAACCTGGCTTTGTAATCTATCATACAAACTATTCTATGGCTATCTCTCCAGATATAAAAAATATCCAGCAATTAGATTAATCTAATTGCTGGATATTTTTCTTTGTTACAACGTAAATCTCACTATTCTAAATGCATTCGTAATACGCTATTTTACCACCATCCAAGCAGATTATTATATAACGCTTCATACTTTCTAGCAGAAACACTCCAAGAAAAATCTGCCATCATGGCTCTATCTACCATCTTATTCCACTCACGTTTTCTGTCATAGTAAATCCTTTCAGCGTATCTTACTATAGCTAACATTTCATGAGCATTATAATTTTTAAACGAGAAGCCTGTTCCTGTTCCTTCAAATTCATTATATGGTATAACTGTATCTTTCAAACCGCCTGTCTCACGGACAATTGGTAATGTACCATATCTAAGTGCCATCAACTGGCTAAGTCCACATGGTTCAAATAACGAAGGCATAAGGAAGGCATCACATGCTGCATAAATCTTATGTGATAACTCTTCAGAATAATAAATCTGCGCAGATACCTTATTTCCATACTTCCAGTCAAAATATCTGAATGAATTCTCATAGTTTGAGTCACCTGTACCAAGTACAAATATCTGAATATTGTCATGGCACATTTCATCCATAACGTAATTGATAAGATCAAATCCTTTTTGAGAAGTAAGTCTTGAAACAATACCTATCATCATTTTATGTGAATCAACCTCAAGTCCAAAATCTCTTTGAAGTGCCACTTTATTCTTAGCCTTCTCTTTTCTGAAATTATCAATATTGTATTGCTGGTAAATATATCTGTCAGTTTCCGGATTATATACATCATAATCTATGCCATTCACAATACCACTAAGGCAATTGCTTCTTGCTCTCATAAGACCATCAAGTTTTTCACCAAAGAACGGTGTCTTAATCTCCTCTGCATATGTCTCACTAACAGTTGTAACTCTATCTGCATACACGATACCACCCTTTAATAAATTGGCATCATCATACACTTTCAATTTGTCTGATGTGAAGTAATAATCTGAAAGTCCAACAAGATCTCTTACAGTCTTTATATCCCATACACCTTGGAACTTAAGATTATGAATAGTCATAACTGTCTTTATTCCTCGATAGAAATCTCCCTGCTGGAAACAATCATTTAAGTATACTGGAACAAGACCTGTCTGCCAATCATGACAGTGAATAATATCTGGTCTGAAACCAAGCGTTGGCAATACTGAAAGAACTGCCCTTGAGAAAAAAGCAAACACCTCAATATCACGCTTTGTATCACCCGAATATGGTCTGTCACCGCCAAAATAGTATTCATTATCAATAAAATAATATGTAATACCTTCATGTTGCAATTTAAATAAACCTACATATTGACTTCGCCAATTAAGTTTCATATAGAAATGTGTAATATATTCCAACTTCTGAACATATTCCCACTTCATACATCTATACTTTGGAAGTATTACTCTGCAATCAAACTCATTTCTATTGAAGTTCTTAGGCAGAGAACCAACAACATCTGCCAAACCACCTGTTTTAACAAAAGGAACTGCTTCAGATGCCACAAATAATATCTTCTTCATGATTTACCTCCGTTTCACTTGCAATTTCGTATATACATTATATCAAACATTATTATTATCTGCAAGATGGCAGAAACATTCGGATAGAGTAAATTTACTGTCAGTTAGGAGTAATCAGGGAATCCCTTAGATATCTAGATTTTAACTTTTTTCTTTATATCTTACATATCTTTCATTTTCTTGTCAAAACATTATTACAATATTTTTATCTGTTCACGAATAG
>JBGVOD010000004.1:0-14616 GCA_045126215.1 Lachnospiraceae bacterium
GCCCGTGTTTGAAGTTTGTTATTGGTCGTACTTTAACAATACTATCTTGGGACAATCCTGTCACTGCCTTTTTTAGAAAAAGTAGAAAAACTGCGCCACAGCCTTGGCAGGCCATCGCGCAGCGATTTTGTTCAATTTCAGGTATCGCCTGTGCATACTCCTCGTTTTCAAAAAACATCAAATCTCCTATACCCTTCTGGAATACAAAACGAAGATTACCATTTTTCACTTTTTTATCGGTATAGAGTTTTTTACAAGAACTTCTCGTTCAATATATTCAGGAATTTCAACAGGCAATTTTGCCTTACTTAATATATCTTTTGTTAATGTAACATCTTGTTCTGTACAATATCCCAATTTATTTGCCATTATGACTTCAGCCATAATTCCGATAGCCAATGCCTGACTATGTAATAATCTATAATCGCTTACTGTTTCAATTGCTCTTCCAACCTCCAATTAGATTTGTTGCTAAAGGAGTGTCTACCGCTGTTTTTCCTCCAACAGATGCATCTGCAGCAGCTAATAATGTTGTCGCATAATTTATAAACGGAACACCTCTTCCAAATGTACCTGCTACAAAACCTGCCAGATCTGTTACTACTCCACCACCAACAGCAATAATGCAGCAATCTCTCCTATATCCTAATTCCAACATTGTATCTTCTACATACTCTTTTGTTTGTCTTGTTTTACTTTTCTCTCCGACCGGAAATGGAATCAAATCCGCATGAAAACTACTATTTTGTAGTAACATTAAGATTTTGTCTGCATAAAGTTCTTTAACATTACTATCTGTAACAACTACAAATTTTTTAATATTACCAACTAGACCATTTTTAATATCATTTATTAGCTTTTCAGATAATTCGTATCCTATCTCAATATCATAACTATCATCTATTACTTTCCTTAAATCAACTCGAAATGAACTCATATTTTATTTACCCTTTCGTACAACATATATTTATTGGAACTACGTATTATCATACAACTTAATGTAATTTTTTCATCTCTTTTAATTTCTTTCCTAAAGAATTCTTACCCTTAACCATAATTCCAACTTACACCCACTTTTCTTCATATATGAATTTACTTGTATAAAACAAGATTTCGGCTTTATTCCTCATTAATTCATGTCCTTAGCCGTAATTTATGGCTATCCCCAACATATTTTCATTCGTAATTTTACTTACTTTCAACGAGATTTCGGCTTCACTCCTCAATAATTCATGTCCTTAGCCGTAATTTATGGCTATTCCCAACATATTTTCATTCGTAATTTTACTTACTTTGAACAAGATTTCGGCTTTATTCCTCAATAATTCATGTCCTTAGCTGTAATTCCTGCTTATACCACACTTTTTTAATATGTAAATTCTCTTGCACATAACAAGATTTCGGCTTTATTCCCCCAAAATTTCTTCTCTTAGCCGTAATCTTACTATTATAGAAATTATAACTAGATGTAAGAATATATTTATATATCTGACAGTACAACATTTACTACCTCTTCACCTACACACCAACCACATCCTCACAGAGTGTTTTTACTTTATATGATTAAGGTATCAAAAGGTACATTTAAGCACTACAAATAACAATATACTTTGTGCAATATGCTGATTTCAATACAAAAAAACATTTTGATACCCTAATCTTATAACAAAAAACACCTCCGCATACTCTTTTTACAGAATATGCAGAGGCATCACTGATTTGTTTTATTCACTATATTTTTATCCAGTATATGTTCTATTCAGTATATGTTATTCAATATACCCTTTTAATTTAAGTAAAGCTTTAATATGTGCCACGCATCCATCAATACCAATTTTTTCACTATTTAAAGTCATATCATAGTTTACTGGATTCGTCCAATAGTTTCCTTTTGTGTAATATCTGTAGTAATCTGCACGATACTTATCAGTCTCCTCGATTGTTCGATTTGCAGTTTCTTCATCACACTTCATATTTTCCATTGTTCTTTTTACACAGAAATCTCTAGGTGCTTCAATATATATACTAACTACATCTTCGTGATCTTTTAATACGAAATCCGCACATTTACCAACAATAACACATGATTCATCTGAGTCAGCTAATTCTTTGATGATTTTACTCTGACATTCAAAGAGCATATCATCTGAAACGAAATTTTTCTTTGCAAGATATGTTGAACTCTTTGTTCTATTCATTCCACCAAGCAGACCTGCAAATCCCTTTTGTTTTGAAGCCAGCTTCTCATTTCGCTCAATAAACTGTTCCTCTGGAACTCCACTCATCTCTGATGCCAATGTTAAGATACGATTTTCATAGCAATGTATTCCTAAGTCTTTAGCAAGCTTTGATGCAATTTCTTTTCCTCCGGTTCCAAATCCACGGGCAAAAGTCAGGACAAATTTCTTTTTAATAGTATTTGTAATCTTTGCAGTATCTACTACTTCTTTTTCTTTTCCGTCTGTTTTTTCTGCAATAAATCTGCTTAAAAACTCTCTTGTTCTGTCGTTCGGATTATTTACATTAAACATTTTATCCGGTTCATCATCCTGTGCTATCAAACCCTTATCCATAAATATTGTTCGTGATGATACGTCTCTTGCAAATGCCATCTCATGAGTAACAATAATCATTGTAAGTCCTGATTTTGCAAGGTCCTTCATTACATTTAATACTTCACCAACCATTTCAGGGTCAAGTGCAGATGTTGGTTCATCAAACAATAATACATCTGGATTCATACAAAGAGCTCTTGCAATAGCAACTCTCTGTTTCTGACCACCTGAGAGCTGTGCTGGTCTTGCATTAATATACTGGACCATTCCAACCTTTTTCAAATGATCTATTGCTCTTTCATAAGCTTCTTCTTTGGAAATATGTAATACTTTTCTTGTGGCTAGCATGCAGTTTTCCAGAACAGTTTTATTATTAAAAAGATTGAATGACTGGAAAACCATACCAACCTTAGCACGGTATTCATTTATTTGCTTTTGACTATCACTTATTTCTTTACCACGATAGTAAATCTTACCGGAAGTCTGAGTTTCAAGCTTATTTATACAACGAAGCAATGTAGATTTACCTGAACCAGATGAGCCAATAATACAAATTACTTCGCCCTCTCTTACTTCAAAATCTATCTTTTTGAGTACTTCATGATCTCCAAAGGATTTACTTAAATCTTCTATTTTAATTACTACCTCTTTATTTTCCATAAGTATCCTCCTATTGTTTGTCTTCAGCAAATTCAACTGCTAATGCATAATCTTTTTTGCCAGCCATTTTCTTTTCCATAAACAGGAACAATCTATTAAATATGAAACATAATACAAAATAAATTGCTGCAATTACCAAATATGATTCATAATATTTGTAATATGTGCCACCTGTTGTCTTTGCCATAAGGAATAATTCGGATACACCAATTACATTAAGAACTGAGGTCATCTTTAAATTTGTAAGGAAGGTGTTTGCCATTTCAGGAATAACATTTTTAAATGCCTGAGGCAATATAATAAACAGCATAGTTTTGAACTGTGACATTCCCATAGCATATGCTCCTTCTCTTTGTCCTAGTTCAATGGAATTAATTCCTGCACGAACCGTTTCTGCCATATATGCTCCTGTATTAAGTACTGTAACAAGAATACCTGCATCTATTGGCTCCATATTAACATTAAAGCCTGTTTTAAGTCCATAATATATAACCATTGCCTGTACAATCATAGGAGTATCTCTGAATACTTCCACATAGATTGTCAAAACTACTTTTAATACTCTTAATAAGATTTTCTTAAATAAATTATCACCTTTATTTATCTTTGTATCCTGTATGATTCCTGTTGCATATCCTAAAATAAATCCTAAAATCGTACCTATAACAGCTATGTATAATGTAACCCACATACCTTCTATAAATAATGATGAGAACTTTTTAGCAAGAAAAACTGTCCATTCAAATGCTGTTGTTGGATTATCAAAATTCATATTGTTTCACCCTTCCTTGTAGTTTTCTATTACTGTGATATCTAATATTTTCAGCTACTGACCTATAGTCTTCTCTACTGTCAGTAGCTGATAATTTTCTACTCATTTGTCAGCTAATAGTTATCTCAACTGTAATCAGCTGATAATCTTATTCTGCCGCTGGCTGTAATTTTACTGCCTCGCTCATCATAGCATCCATATCTGCTTTATGTTCTTCATTCCAATTTAACTTATCCATTGTATCCTGAATAAGCTTCTGTAATTCTGTATCACCCGAACGAACTGCTATACATACATTTACAGAGCTACCTGAATCAAGGTCTTCAATATCAAGAATCTCTAAATCTTTATTTGTGAGTAATGCTGACTCTGCAGTTGGTCTGTCAAGAAGAGCTGCATCTGCTACATCACTTGAAACTGCCATAAATGCTTCTGAAGTTGTCTCATAAAATGCTGCTTTTTCTGCATCTGGAATCTGATCGATTAAGTTGATGTATGCTGTTCCAAGCTGAGTTGTTACAGTTATATTTTTTCCTTCAAAATCTGAAAGCTTTGTTGCATTCTCATATTCGCTTCCCTTCTTTACAGTCAGGCAAAGATCTCTGAAGTAATATTCACTTGTGAAATCATATGCAGCTTCTCTTTCTTCTGACCAGCTCATACCTGCAATGATACAATCATAATCACCTGCATCCATTGAAATTCCTATCGAATCCCATTCAACCTTATGTATTTCAAGATCCCATCCTAACTCATCTGCTATTTTTTTAGCCATCATTACGTCATATCCATAACAGTATAAGTTTGTTCCGTAAATTGGAACTGCTTTATCACCATTTGATAATTCTTCGCTTTCCTGTGTCCAGTTGAATGGTGCATAAGTACATTCCATACCAACTCTTAAAACCTTCTTTTCTTCGTAGCTCTTATCTTTATCATTACTACTTGTATCGCTACTTCCACAAGCTGTAAATAAACCCATAGCCATTGTTGCACATAATACTCCACTAACTACTTTTTTAATAACATTCTTTCTCATATCATTTCCTCCTGTCTGGCTATTAGTATTAACTGGTAAATAAGAAATTTCCTATTAGGAATTTTCTATTTTCTTTCAAAAAACTTTCTTTGAAAAACTTCTTTAAAATCAATAAAGGCGCTTGAAATATAATTTCAAACGCCTTTGTTTGTATGTCAGTTAAACTAATATTAATAAAAAAATATAGACATAGTGTCTTTTCCATTGACCTCTCTGTCTACGTCAGAGAGTATACAAAAGGTTTAAACCTTTGTCAACTTACTTTTTGTATCTTTGTAAAAAAATATAATTTTTTATACTATATAATTTGTTTTTTTAAAATTTTTTACAAAGCTTTTTTATATAGCTCTATAATGTCATTTAACGTAGAACTTCTAGGATTTACCAAAATATTTCCACTCTTCATGGCATCTTCACCCATTGCCTCGATCTTATCTTCCGTTACTGAAACCTCTGATAAAGAGCTTGGAATACCAAGTAATTTATTTAACTTTTTAACCTCATCCACGAGCATATCAGGATTAAATTCTATACCATCAATATTTTTTTGACTAATATACTGATATATTTTCCTGTATTTTCCATTATCAGCAAGTTTATTGTAATCTAAAATAAAAGGAAGAAGTATTGCATTTGCAACACCATGAGCCACATTGAAATAAGCACTTACAGGATGACTCATAGCATGAACATTACCAAGTCTTGCAAAAGAAAATGCAATGCCGGCAAATAATGAACCAGCCATCATTGCCGATGCTGCCTCTTCATCTTTTCTGTTGGCAACATATCTTCTGATATTTCCACCGATTAGTTCAAGTGCTTTTTCTGACATAGCATCTGAAAAAGGAGATGCCGCTGTAGATATATATGCTTCCAATGCATGAATCATCGCATCAATACCACATGCAGCGGCTACAGATGCAGGTGCTGTAGTAATAAGTTCTGGATCAAGTATTGCATATTTTGGTAATATTTCGTAACTGAATACTGTTAATTTGTAGTTTCTGCTATGATCTGTTATTACAGAAAAAGCTGTAACCTCAGAACCTGTTCCTGCTGTCGTTGGAATTGCAATCAATGGTACAATTGGTCCTGGTACTTTACCGCCACCTTCATAATCAGTTATTTCACCACCATATTTTACAATTACACCAACAGCCTTGGCAACATCCATTGGTGAACCTCCGCCAAAAGCAACTATCATATCAGCTCCACACTTCTTGTATAAATCAGCGGCCTTATTTACAGTATCAACAGAAGGATTTGCTTCCGTTTCAATAAATGCATCAGCTTCATATCCAGCCTCTTTCATATATTCAATACATTTATCTACCAAACCCATTTTGTTCAATACTTTTCCTGATATAACGAGTGCATGTTTGCCACCTGCTTTTTTTGCAATTTCCGGCAATCTTTTTAAACTGCCCTTTCCAAATATAATATCTTGTGGAATTGAAAAATTAAAATCATTCATAATATATACCTCTTACTTTTGCTGCGAAGCGTTTATGATTTTTATAATGAATTAACAGTTTCCCTAATGATATCAACTGCTTTATCACACTCTTCTTCACTAACAATAAGTGGTGGAACCATTCTAATTGTGTGGGCTCCAATTGCTGTAATCAACAATTTTCTATCAAGGCAACCATGTTTTACATCTGTTGCATTAATTGAATCATCAAATTCAACACCTACTAAAAGACCTTGATGTCTGACTTCTTTCACATGTGGAAGTGTTTCAAGCTTAGTTGCGAAATAATCTCCAACTTTTTTAGCATTTCCAGCAAGATCCTTATCAAGCAATTCTGTAACTTCAGCAAGTGCTGCAGCACAGCTAACCGGATGTCCTCCAAAGGTTGTTCCATGAGAACCGGCAGAAAAAGCCTTTGCAACCTCATTTGTTGCACATATTGCGCCTATTGGCATTCCACCACCAAGACCTTTTGCCATTGAAACAATGTCAGGCTTGATGCCATAGTTCATATATGACATTACAGCACCAGTTCTACACCAGCCTGCCTGAACCTCATCCAAAAGTAATAACATTCCCTTTTCATCACAGAATTTTCTTAATCCCTGTAAAAATTCCTTTGTGGCTGGGACAACACCGCCCTCGCCCTGAACAGGTTCTACCATAATCGCAATTGTATTCTCTGTACATGCATTTTTAAATGCTTCCAAGTCGTTATATGGAGCATATGAAAAACCGTATGTCATTGGTCCAAAACCAACCTGACATCCATTTCCAGGCTGTCCTGTTGCAGACATTGCTCCAAAGGTTCTACCATGAAATCCCATCTTAGCTGTTACAATGTGATAACGGTTTGGACCATATTTTTCAATACCATACTTACGAGCCATCTTTATCATTGCTTCATTTGCTTCTGTACCGGAATTCTGGAAAAAGATTTTATCCATTCCTATTGTTGTACATACCTTTTCAGCTAATAAAGCCTGTGGAATTGTGTATGGATAATTAAAAGTATGCATTATATCATCAACCTGATCTTTAACCGCCTCAACAACCTTTGGATTTCTGCTACCTGCATTGTTTACAGCGATTCCTGCATAAAAATCAAGATATGGTGTACCATTTTCATCGTATAAATACATACCCTCTGCTGTCTCAGCAAGAAAATCAAATCTTTCATAGGTTTCAATCATATACTTATTAACCTTATCTTTAATATCCTGTACGCTAAGTCCTGTGTCTTTTAATTTCATAATAGCTACCTTCTTTCCAAAAATATTCTATTTATGTAAGAAAGACGCTTACCTATACCAATAGGTAAACGCCTTTGTTTGATGACCGTATAATATCATTTTACTTTTAAATTGACAAATAAGCTCAAAAAATTCTATTTATAATTTTTTGAGCTTATAGTTTCATAATTTTATTTAAACAAATAATTGATTTTCCTTGCTTTTTCAGCCTAAACAAACAACACACAATAGTAAATATACATATTAAAATATATATTTTCTTTGTATGTCTGGCACAATGTAAAATGCTATTTTTGTATTTTTTTACAATTTGTTATTTATATTTTTTATTATTTATATTGTTTGTTATTTATATTCTTATATATTTCTAATGCCAATTTAACATTAAACATATCATTAAACTTTGTATGATCTATTTTCAGCCTTGTCTCGATATCACTGATTCTATTTCTTACAGTGTTGCTATGGCAAAACAGTACTTTTGCAGTTTCTTCATAGCTGCAATTATTTTCAATATATTTACTTAAAGTATTGATTATCTCATTCTTTTTTTCTTCATCACTTATATTAAGAACCGGTCCTAGAATATTTTCGCATACAGCTTCTAATAATGTTATATCAACACTATTATGTATAATGGCTTCTATACCAAATTCTTCAAAAAACAGACAAGTATTTATGTCTTTGTTTTCTTTTCTTGAAAACAATGCCTGCTCATAACAAGTATATATATCTGATAATCCTATAACCTTGCTACTAACACCTGCTATATATTCTATATCAAGCTCTCTAAGCTCTTTGAATATTTTTTCAGCCATATCATTGATTCCAAATGGCTCCGGCGATACCAATACTGTTAGATTATCTCCATTTTCAATAATATATGACTTCCTGTCTGTTACATCTATACATCCATATAATATTGATTTGATTTGTTCTATTGGATTTTCTTCAAAGATAGTATATGTATTTCCACTAATTCCTGTATATATCTGCTGACATTTTGAATCTGTTTTTATGTCTGCATTTTTATCCAGATTTAGCTTTATATCAATAAAATAATATTCTGCCAAAGAATCAAATCCGTATCTTTCTGCTTTTTTTATCTTATTTAAGCTAATCGGAACATTGCTATACATCAATTCAAGAAAAAACTGCTCTGCCATCGTTGACTTCAGCTTTTCTTCATATATAAGACGCGAAATGCTGTCTTGTAAATCCGGAGTCCTCATCTCAACAGGCATAATAAAAAGCGGACATTCACATTCAATGCAGGTTCTCTTAATCAATTCCACTGTGTCCTTATGTAGTCTTTCCACATCTATTGCAATGGCAGCAATTTCTTTCTCACACAACTGGTAGATGAATTCCTCCCATTTATCTTTATTATTCAGAAGTACATATCCAATTGTAATTATTAAGTCACCTTTTTGCACAAAATCTATGTAATCCGCTATTTCAACCACGTGAGTTCTAAGGATTATATTTCCAAGTCCCACCTCTCCTGTAACTAATTCCATCTTATTTGCATAGGGAACTTTTAATAAGTTTCTACAAACTAAAGCCATATATTCTGCCTCCATTTATCGTAGTACTCTATATATTTTATCATACCGGAAAAGTATCCTCACGTAGTTTTTATGTTTTATTTTAAATTTTTATCAATACAAGCTGTAAGGACTTCTTCTTTAAATGGTTTTACCACGAAATCCTTTGCCCCAGCCTCAACAGCACTAACAACCATATCCATCTGCCCCATGGCAGACACCATAATGATTCTCGCATTTTTATCAATTTCCATTATTTTCTTTGTAGCATCAATACCATTCATATCAGGCATTGTAATATCCATCAGAACAAGATCCGGTCTATTCCTTTGATACTTATCTATACAATCAATCCCATTCTCTGCCTCGGCAATTACCTCATGCCCCATTGACTTAATTAATCTGATTAATGACTGTCTCATAAACATTGCATCATCACAAACAAGTATTTTAGCCATAATTTAGTTCCTCCAGTATTTAAATGTTAGTCACGTAAAATGCTAGATATATTTTATCTTTTTTACGGCGTTATGTCAATGAAGCATTTTTATTTCACAATACCAACAAGATCATTAATATCGCTTACACCGTGCTGTACCATATACTTTTCTATACCATCAATAACATCAAGTGTTGCATATGGGTTCATGAAGTTAGCTGTTCCTACAGAAACTGCTGTTGCACCTGCAAGAATAAATTCCATTGCATCATCACCTGTCATAATACCACCCATACCAATAATAGGGAGTTTTATAGCATTTGCAACCTGATATACCATTCTGACAGCAATTGGTTTTACGGCTGGTCCTGACATACCACCTGTTTTATTTGCAATTGCAAAGGTCTGCTTATGAATATCAATCTTCATACCTGTAAGTGTATTAATAAGCGAAACCGCATCCGCGCCACCTGCTTCAACAGCCTTTGCCATTTCTGTAATATCTGTTACATTTGGACTAAGCTTCATAATAACAGGCTGTTTCGCATACTTCTTAACAGCTCTTGTAATGTCTTCTGCTGCCTTTGGATTCTGTCCAAAAGCAATACCACCCTCTTTTACATTTGGACATGAAATATTAATTTCCATCATGTCTATAGGTTCGTCTGCTAATCTTTCCACAACCTCACAGTAATCCTCTGTAGACTTTCCACATACGTTCACAATAATCTTTGTATCGTATTTTTTAAGAAACGGAATATCTCTCTCACAGAACACATCGATACCGGGATTTTGAAGCCCTATTGCATTAAGCATTCCACCATATGTCTCTGCAATTCTAGGTGTAGGATTTCCTGGCCAAGGCACATTTGCCACACCTTTTGTAACTACTGCACCAAGTTTATTTAAATCAACAAATTCACTAAATTCCATTCCTGAACCGAATGTTCCTGAAGCTTCCATAACAGGGTTTTTAAACTCAACTCCTGCAATATTTACTGACATATTCATTATAGTTCTACCTCCTCAGCGTAGAATACAGGTCCATCTGCACATATTCTCTTATTATGTACATGTGAATGATCGTCAACCTCTTTACTCTTGCATACACATGCCAAACATGCTCCAATACCACATGCCATTTTCTCTTCAAGAGAAATTTCACAAACAATGTTATTTTCCATTGCATAAGCCTTAATCGCACGTAACATTGGTGTTGGTCCACATGAATATATTACATCTGCTTTGATATTATTTTCTTTGATACAATCAATAACATTACCCTTTGTTCCAACACTGCCGTCTTCTGTTGCTACATAAAGCTCTCCATATTTTTTGAGCTCTTCTTCAAGGAAAATCTCACTATTTCTATATCCTGCTACAATATAAACTTTAACACCCATTGCTTTTAATCTCTTGGCTGTTTCCACCATTGGAGGTATTCCAATACCACCTGCAATAAGAAGTGCTGTCTGTTCTTTGAGCATAAATCCATTTCCCAAAGGTCCAACCACCTGTGTTACATCGCCTTCCTTAAATGCTGAAAACTCATTTGTTCCACCACCAACAACACGATACACAATTCGAAGGGCATCATTTTCTTTGTCAACTTCACATATACTGATTGGTCTTGGAAGAATCCTTGCTCCATCTTTACAATAGATTGACAAAAACTGTCCTGCCTTAGCTTCCTTCGCCATATTGTGACTTCTAAGCCACATACTGTATATTCCGGTAGCTATTTTTTCCTGACTAATTATCTCAACATTTTCTTGAAATTTCATTGTTTATACCAAACCTTTCAAAATACTACAATCTACGCAAGTCCTACTGCTGTAGTAATATCCTTTATCATATCTTCAACTGCTGCTCTTGATGCATCAGCAAAGTTTTCAGGTCCAAACTTAGCATATGCTTCCTGTTTGTATGCACAAATGATACCTCTTGAAGAGTTTACAATCGCACCTAATCCATCTTCATTAAAATATGGTGCAAGGTCACTTGCCTTTCCTCCCTGTGCGCCATAACCAGGTACTAGAATATATGACTTTGGCATAACCTTTCTAAGAACCTTACCCATTTCAGGATATGTAGCACCAACAACTGCGCCAACATAGCTATATTCATTGCCCATGTGTTCTTCGCTCCACTTTGCCACCTGTTCACCAACGATTTCGTATAATGGTCTACCATCAACTAATCTGTCCTGAAATTCTCCACTTGACTTATTTGATGTCTTCACAAGAACAAATATACCCTTGTCATTTTCTTTGCATACATCTATAAATGGCTTTACACCATCACTTCCAAGATATGGGTTTACTGTAACAAAATCCTCATCAAAACCTCTGAATGTATTGTTACCAACTTTTACACTACCTACATGTCCAATAGCATAGGCTGAAGATGTAGAACCAATGTCGCCTCTCTTGATATCGCCGATAACTACTATATCTTTTGATTTTGCATAATCAACAGTCTTCTTAAATGCTTTTAAACCTTCAATACCGAATTGTTCATACATTGCAATCTGTGGCTTAATTGCAGGAATAATATCTGCAGTTGCATCAAGTATAGCCTTATTAAACTGCCATATTGCTTCACCTGCACCTTCAAGTGTTTCACCAAATTCATCAAATGCCTTCTTTTGTACATGTGCTGGGACATAATCAAGCATTGGATCAAGTCCAACAACAACAGGTGCATTAAGTTTCTTAATTTTTTCGACTAATTTGTTTATCATATTATTTCTCCTTAAATATATTTATATTTTTATATACAACATTACCATTGCAAATAGTTGCTACCACATCACCCTTTGCCTTGTATCCGTTAAATGGTGTGTTCTTTCCCATTGATACGAAACTATCAACATCTATTGCGTATTCATAGTCTGGATCAATTATTGTAATGTCAGCAACCGAACCTTCATTTAATGTTCCTTTATCTATACCTAAAACCTTTGCCGGGTTATAGCTCATTTTCTCTGCCATTTGCATAAGAGTTATCTTTCCCTTATGAACAAGCTCTGTCATTGTAAGTGCCACTGCTGTTTCACTTCCTACTATTCCAAAAGGCGCCTTTGCAATCCCCTTTGCCTTTTCGTCTGCATGATGTGGTGCATGATCTGTTGAAATTGCATCAAATATATCCTCTGAAATTCCTTTAATCAATGCATTCAAATCTTCCCTTGAACGAACAGGTGGATTCATCTTATAGTTTGCATCATCTTCTTTTATATCATCCTCGCATAAAGTAAAATGATGTGGACAAACCTCTCCTGTTACACGAACGCCATCTTCCTTTGCTTCTTTAAGCATTCTTACACTGTCATATGTTGAACAATGACAAAGGTGCAACTTAACGCCTATCTCTTTTGCAAGCATTATATCTCTTGCAACAATTATATCTTCAACAGCATTGGAAATACCTTTAACACCAAGTTCTTCCTGCTTCTTACCCATATTTAATGAGCCACCTTGTACAAGATTGATATCTTCACAATGTGCCAGAACAGGTATGTCAAGTTCCTTTGCAATTGTCATTGCCTCTCTATATATCCCTGAATTCATAACAGACTTTCCATCCTCGCTTATTGCAACAATGCCTGCTTTTTTCATTCCATATATATCACTTAATTCTTTGCCTGCCTGTCCCTTTGTAACGGCACCTACGGGCAAAACATTAATTGGTGAAACTTCTTTTGCTTTATTTAAAATATATTCAACGGTCTCTACACTATCTGTAACCGGATTTGTATTTGGCATACAGCAGATGGATGTAAATCCTCCCTTTGCAGCTGCCTTACTTCCGGTTTCAATTGTTTCTTTGTGAGTGTATCCCGGCTCCCTTAAATGAACATGCAAATCAATAAGTCCCGGCATTACAACCTTTCCACTTGCATCAATTATCTGGTCGAATTCGCCCTTTATGTCTTTTTCAACAGAGGCAATCTTTCCATTATCCACAAGAATATCCATTATCTCATCCATTTTATTATCCGGATTGATAACTCTTCCACCTTTAATAAGTATTGTCATATTATTTCCTTTCCACTACAGGATAAAAGCCTAGGGACTTTAACCTGTTTGCATTATAAACCATTATTAATTATACCAAAGAGGTATATTTCTTTCAAGGTAAAGTAATGCAAAGATAATAAAATTCCTCTTGTAAGGCAACAAAATCAACTATATAATAGAAGTATTATTATTACGTGTAAAATAATATCCTATTAACACTATGGAGGCAGATATGTCAGATAAAAATACAACTAAAACTCCGGAAGAATATGAAAAAGAGATTAAGTTTCTTAGAAAACAGTTAAACACTGCTTTATCATCATATGACTCCTTAAAGGCAGAGCTTGAATTATCTAAAAGCCAGCGAAGCACTTTCTTTTCAAATCTTAACCATGAAATACGAACTCCTATGAATTCTCTTCTTGGTTACTCTGATTTGATATTATATGAAGCTGAAGATAAGAAGCTGTTAGAATATGCCAAGTCTATCAAATCCGCTTCAAATAAGGTTTTACATATTATCACAGACTTGATTGACTTAACAAACATTGAAACTAAGACGGCTTTTTTTAACGAGCGTGAATATTCTGTTGAAACATTGATAAAAACTTTAGTTCACACCATAGAATTAGAAGCAAATTTAAAAGATATAGAGCTTAATGTTCATATTGACAACAATATTCCAAGCTGGTTGTTTGGAGATATATCACATGTAAACCAAATCATATATAACATTCTTGAAAATGCTGTTAAATTCACATCTAAAGGCTATGTCTCTTTCGATGTTTCGGCGTCAGTTGAAGATGAAATTGCTACATTAAACTTTACTGTCAAAGATACAGGCACAGGTATAAA
>JBGVOD010000005.1:0-50489 GCA_045126215.1 Lachnospiraceae bacterium
AATAAAGAAAAGCTTATAAATACGATTAATAAACTTAGGGAAGAGATACCTGATATTGTGCTTAGAACAACACTTATTTCCGGATTTCCTGGAGAAACAGAGGATGCGCATAATGAATTGTTAGATTTCGTTGATGAAATGGAATTTGATAGATTAGGTGTTTTTGCATATTCTCCAGAAGAGGGCACTGTGGCGGCGTCAATGGACGAACAGGTAGATGATGAAATAAAAGAAAATAGACGAGATGAAATAATGGAATTGCAGCAGGAAATAGCTTTTGAAAAATCACAGAATATGATAGGACGAGAGTTAATTGCTATTATTGAGGGGAAAATACCTGCTGAAAATGCGTATGTTGCAAGAACATATATGGATGCACCAGGCGTTGATGGAAATATATTTATCAATACTTCAGAAGAACTTATGAGTGGAGATTTCTGCAAAGTTAAAGTTACAGGTTCTTATGAGTATGATTTGATTGGAGAGATAATAAACTAAATAAATATATATATTGTTTTTAGGAGGTCACTATGAATTTACCAAATAAACTTACGGTTTTTAGGGTATGCACAATTCCTTTCTTTGTGTTCTTTATGGAATTTAAAGGAATTGAATATGGAAATTTTATTGCAGTGTTTTTATTTATTATTGCAAGCATAACAGATGCACTTGACGGTCATATTGCACGTAAATACAATCTGGTAACGAATTTTGGAAAGTTTATGGATCCGTTAGCTGATAAATTGCTTGTTTCTGCTGCACTTATATGTCTTACAGGAAGAATACCTGAATGGATTGTAGTTGTTATTATCAGTAGAGAGCTTATTATAAGTGGATTCAGAATTATTGCTGCGGATAATGGCATTGTAATTTCAGCAAGCTATTGGGGAAAAGTTAAGACTGTTTTCCAGATGATAATGATTATATGGCTTATTCTTGATTTAAATAGTTTTGTCGAAAAATATATAATTGATTTACCAATTTACGATATCATTGGTTACATATTGATTTGGGTTTCTCTTGTATTAACCGTTGTATCTATGATTGATTATTTCTACAAAAATAAGGATGTTTTAAAAGAAAATAATAATAAATAAATAATAACTGTCCTATTTATTGGTCTTTGAGTGATGTATTATATAATGAAGAGGGAAACCTTGAATATATCATAATATATGGCAAATAAATATGGGCAGTTTTTGGATTTATAAGGTTAGAGTGTCAAAAGGAATTTTTAATATTCTAATTAGCATATTTTACAAAGTATATACTCATTTATTCCGTTCTCCAGATATAAGAGTTTCTAAATGTTCTTAATTTTTTTTTGATAAAGGGACGCAATCGTCTGAAATTCGCCATCCATGGCTCAGTTCAGACTGTTGTCGGCATCCTTGCCGACACCTCGCTGTGTGTTTAAAGAACCTTAAGAAACTCTAATATCCTACGAAAGTCATAAATGTCTATACACTTTGTAAAATATGCTAGTATAAATATACTTTAAATATATAAAAGTAATTTTTGACACTCTGTGTGAGGAGATAAAACCATGCGAGTTCATAAAATTACTAGGAAGGTGAATAAAAAAGATGGATATGGATGAAAAAATTTACAGCAAGTCTATTGAACTGATTAATCTTTTGATAGAAAAAAGACAGTTCATTGCTACAGCAGAATCTTGTACAGGTGGAATGATTGCATCATCAATTGTAGATGTACCAAATGCTTCAAATTGTTTTAACGAGGGATTTGTTACATATTCGAACAATGCAAAACAAAAATATATAGGTGTATCAGAAAAAACATTGTCTCAATATGGTGCAGTTAGCGAGAATACTGTTATCGAAATGGCAAAGGGCGTTATTGGAGCAACGGGTGCGGATATATCTGTTGTCTCAAGTGGCATTGCCGGACCAGGTGGAGGAACAAAGGATAAACCTGTAGGCTTAGTCTATTTAGCTGTTTCGTATAAAGGAAATGTGAAAACTTCAGAAAAAATATATGAAGGAGATAGAACGGCTGTTAGAAAGCAAGCGACATATGATGCAATTTGTATGTGTATATATATGTTGACAAAAATGTAAATTGATGATAAAAGAATTGATATACATTTTATAGTCTAAATCTCTTTTGATATATTCAAATTAACGCCCGGAAATAATTTTATAAAACAAAACGAAAATATGTTCGAAAAATGTATTGACATTATATTTGATGTGTATTATTATATAAGCATTAAATCGAACAAATGTTTGAAGAGGAGAAGAATATGGCAAGTAATGAAAAATTAAAAGCATTGGAAGCTGCGTTGGCACAAATTGAAAAGGCTCATGGAAAAGGCTCAGTTATGAAACTGGGTGATTCAAAGGCTAATATGAATATAGAAACAGTTCCAACTGGTTCAATCAGTCTGGACATTGCATTAGGTTTAGGAGGTATACCAAAAGGAAGAATTATAGAAGTATATGGCCCTGAATCGAGTGGTAAAACAACTGTAGCATTACATATGATAGCAGAAGTTCAGAAAAGGGGTGGTATAGCAGGGTTTATTGATGCTGAGCATGCACTTGATCCTGTATATGCTAAAAATATTGGGGTTGATATTGATAATTTATATATATCACAGCCTGATTATGGTGAACAGGCACTTGAAATTACAGAAACTATGGTCAGATCAGGTGCCGTAGATATCATAATTGTTGACTCTGTTGCTGCACTTGTACCAAAGGCTGAAATAGATGGAGAAATGGGAGATTCACATGTTGGTTTACAGGCAAGACTTATGTCACAGGCTCTTAGAAAGCTTACTGCAGTTATTAGCAAGTCAAACTGTATTGTTGTATTTATTAATCAGCTTCGTGAAAAAGTTGGTATTATGTTCGGAAATCCAGAGACAACCACAGGAGGTAGAGCGCTTAAGTTCTATTCGTCAATTAGATTGGATGTTAGAAAGATTGAAACTCTTAAGAGTGGTGGAGAGGTAGTAGGAAGTAGAACAAGAATTAAAGTTGTTAAGAATAAAATTGCGCCTCCTTTTAAAGAAGCAGAATTTGATATTATGTTTGGAGAAGGTATTTCAAAATATGGAGATATCCTTGATATAGCTGCAAGTATTGATGTGGTTAATAAGAGTGGTGCATGGTATGCATACAATGGAGAAAAGATTGGACAGGGAAGAGAAAACGCAAAGCTGTTCCTTAAAAACAATCCAGCTATTTCAGATGAGATTGAAGCACAGATTCGTGAAAGATTCTGCTTAGAAGAAACAGATGAGACAAAACCATCAGAAAATGATGATGAAGAATAATCTCTATGAAAGTATTAGAAATTATAAAGATTAATAAAACTAAATATAAGGTTTTATGTGAAGATAATGTTGTATTTTCTTTGTATATTTCTGAATTGAAGAACCTGTCTATTGAGACAGGTTCTGATATTTCGGATGAGAAATTTGCTTATATAAAGGATGAGATATTATATAAGAGATGTAAAGAATATTGTTTGCATTTGTTAGAATCATCTGATAAGACAGAATGCCAGATTCGTACAAAACTTAGAGAAAAATTTTTTGAAGCTTCAGTTATCGAAAAAACGATTGATTTTTTAAAAAAATATAATTACATCGATGATATAAGATATATAGAAAACTATATAAATCTATATAAATCAAGTAAAAGTATGAAAATTATTTCTCGGGATTTATTGAAAAAGGGGATTAACTTAAATGAAATGAAGAAAGAATCACAATCTCTATGTGAGATTGATAATGAAGAGAATGAGAGAATTCAAGTGATTAATCTTCTGACTAAAAAGAAGTATTCAACCTTATCTGGTAATCCAAATGAAAGAAGAAAAATAATTGCATACATCCTTAGAAGGGGATATAGTTATGAACTCATATGTAGTTGTATTAGGGAAGAATTTGCTGAATAATAATGTATGGTAAAAATTCACATAAAAGTACTAAATATTGTGGTCTTTTACGTAAATATATACAAGCTTTTGCTTGACATTGAACCAAAAAAAGTATACAATTTATCTGTTGTATTTTGTACAATGAAAACTAAATAAGGAGGTGCTCCTGTGGAAACAACAACTATACTTGCTATGGATACAACTATGGCTATAATTGCTATCGTTGCTGCTTGTTTAGTCGGTGGCGCTATTTCTTGGATTTGTGCTATTACATACAGAAAGAAAGTTGTAGAAGCAAAAATTGGAAGTGCTGAGACTAAGTCAAGAGAGATTATAGATGAAGCATTGAAGGTTGCTGAAACCAAAAAGCGTGAAGCCTTACTTGAAGCAAAGGAAGAGTCTTTAAAGACTAAAAATGAGCTTGAAAAAGAAACAAAGGAACGTAGAGCTGAATTACAGAGATATGAAAAACGTGTCCTTGCAAAAGAAGAAGCTGTAGATAAGAAAGCAGAACAGCTTGAAAAGAAGGAAGGCGCTTTAGTTACAAGAGAAGAACAGCTTGTAAAGGTTAAGGCAGAGGTTGAGAAACTTAATGAGCAAAGAACACAGGAACTGGAAAGAATCTCAGGATTAACCTCCGAACAAGCAAAAGAATTGTTATTACAATCTGTTGAAGAGGATGTAAAACTTGATACTGCAAAGTTTATCAAGGAAATGGAAACAAGAGCTAAAGAAGAAGCGGCTAAGAAGGCAAAAGAATACATTGTTACTGCTATACAGAAATGTGCAGCTGATCATGTATCTGAAACTACTATTTCAGTAGTCCAGCTTCCAAAAGATGAAATTAAGGGTAGAATTATCGGACGTGAAGGACGTAATATTCGTACTCTTGAAACTATGACAGGTGTTGATTTGATTATTGACGATACACCTGAAGCAGTTATTTTATCAAGCTTTGATCCAATAAGAAGAGAAGTTGCAAGAATTGCACTCGAGAAACTTATTGTTGACGGTCGTATTCATCCTGCTCGTATTGAAGAGATGGTTGAAAAGGCACAAAAAGAAGTAGAAACAATGATGCGTGAAGAAGGTGAAGCTGCAACACTTGAAGTTGGTGTTCATGGCATTCATCCAGAGCTTATTAAGCTTCTTGGTAAAATGAAGTTTAGAACAAGCTATGGTCAAAATGCACTTAAACATTCAATTGAAGTGGCTCATTTGGCAGGATTGTTAGCTGGAGAGATTGGTGTTGATGTCAGATTGGCAAAACGCGCAGGTTTATTGCATGATATTGGAAAATCTGTAGATCATGAAATTGAAGGCTCACACATTCAGATTGGTGTAGATTTGTGTAGAAGATACAAAGAATCTCCATTAATTATAAATGCAGTAGAAGCTCATCATGGAGATGTAGAACCACAGTCATTGATAGCGTGTCTTGTACAAGCTGCAGATGCTATTTCTGCTGCTAGACCAGGTGCCAGAAGAGAAACTCTTGAAACATACACAAACAGATTAAAACAGTTAGAAGACATCACAAATTCATATGAAGGTGTTGATAAGTCTTTTGCTATTCAGGCAGGAAGAGAGATTCGTATCTTAGTAGTTCCAGAACAGGTTTCAGATGCAGATATGGTTCTTATGGCTAGAAATATTTCTAAGCAGATTGAGGACGAGCTTGAATACCCTGGACAGATTAAGGTAAATGTTATTCGTGAATCAAGAGTTATTGATTACGCGAAATAAATCCAGTTCGTATATATACAGCTTAATAGAGATATTAGGCTGTATTTTTTTGAAAAATAAAATACTAGGAGGAATAACTATGGCAAAGATTGGTTTTATTGGAATGGGAAATATGGGAAGTGCAATGCTAAAGGGTGCGCTTAATAAATTTGAAAAAAATGATATTTTATTTACAGATGTTAATTGTGAAGTTATGCAAAATGTTACATCAAAAACTGGTGTAAATCATGTAGATTCAAATGCAGAACTTGCAAACAGTGTAAAATATATTATTATAGCTGTTAAACCACAGTTTTTCTCAGGTGTATTAAAGAATATTGAAAATGTTGTTACAAAAGATCATGTAGTTATTTCGATTGCACCTGGAATCAGTAGAGAAAATATTATGGATTCACTTGGATATGATATAAGAATAGTACGTGCAATGCCAAATACACCAGCACTTTTAGGTGTAGGAATGACGGGAGTATGTTATGATGCGGGGCAGTTTACATACGAGGAAAAAGAAGTAATTGCATCAATATTTAGTTCCTTTGGAAAGTTTAGAATAGTAGATGAACGCCTTATGAGTGCTGTAACATGTGCAAGTGGCAGTTCGCCAGCATATGTTTATATGTTTATTGAAGCAATGGCTGATGGTGTTGTGAAACATGGTATGCCAAGAGATATGGCATATGAAATGGTTGCACAGACTGTTCTTGGTGCTGCAAAGATGGTTCTTGAAACAGATAAGCATCCAGGGGCTTTAAAAGATATGGTATGTTCTCCGGGTGGTACAACAATCGCAGGCGTTGCAGCACTTGAAGAATATGGATTTAGAAATAGTATTATAAAAGCATGTGATGAGTGTTATAAAGTTGCAGAAGGTTTTAAAAAATAATATTTCATAAAGAGGAATTGATATGGAAAAGTTAGAAAGAATAGATAGAAAGCTTATACATCATGGTGCTGTAATTGATTATTATCAAGACCAGGTAAGGGATGAAAATGGTCTTGTAAAGACATATGATAGCATAATTCACAAAGGAGCGGCGGCAGTTGTTGCTGTAAATAATGATGGAAGAATATTTATGGTAAAACAGTATAGAAATATTCTTGATCGTTTTACATTAGAATTACCGGCAGGTGGTAAGGATTCTGTTGAAGAACCGGGGATTGTTTGTGCTGCAAGAGAACTTGAAGAAGAAACAGGATATAAGTCTGAAGATCTTGAATTTTTAATTAGCATAAGAACTACAGTAGCTTTTTGCAACGAAGCAATCGATATATATGTTGCAAGAAATCTTGTTCCTTCAAAACAAAATCTTGATGAAGGTGAGTTTATTGATGTTGAATTGTATGATATTGAAACATTGATATCAATGATATATGACCAAAAAATACAAGACTCAAAGACTGTATGTGCGTTACTTGCATATTATAATAAATATGTACTAAAAAAATAATAACATTTTTATGATGCTTGTTTCATAGAATATATCAAAACAAAAAGAGAGGTATTCTATGAAAATATGTTATATAAAAAATAAAACAAGGACCACAAATGATTATTTTTTTAGAAAAAAATTTAAAACTATTGGAAGAAATAATAGAAATATATTAGAAATAAAAAAAATAATCTGCCTTTGGGTTATCCAAATACTTGTATGTTTACATATTTTGATTTCAAAATATTTTTTTAAAGTTGATTTTGAAAAAATTTTTGACAGGTATATGTTTAGTTTTTCAATATCAACATTTGACATAAATGGATATTTTGTATATCTCTTTATTGAGTATTTGAAGAAAATTGTTTTTTTTAATGTGTTACTTATGTTAAAACATAGCAGACTATTTGGTGTGTTGTTTATAGGATATCAGTTTGTTTTACTGTTTTATGTTCAATGTGTTTTTATATTGAAATTTGGACTGCATGGTAATATTATGTTTCTGATATCAGTATTTCCACATGAATTAATATATATTTTTATATTACTAGTGATGCTTAGAAGAAAAAAGAATGTGGAATCTGAAATAACATTATTATATATGGCAAAAGAAATGTTTTTAATTTTGCTTAGTTGCTGTCTTCTTGGCCTAATGGGAAGCTATATCAATATTTTTGTTGTAAAAAAACTATTGATTTAAAGAAAATCATTGTATATAATAGCAATACATTTTTGATGATTGTTTACAGTAATTGTAATTATGTAAATATACCTATCAGATTTTAGAGAGGAATAATATCCTTATGGAGAATAGTGTTGAGGATTTTTTAATATATGTAAAAGAGTCAAAGAAGATGTCTGAGAATACCGTTGTTTCTTATAGAAGAGATTTAAAGGGTATGTTGTCTTATTTTGAAAAACAGGGAATTGAATCATTGGAAAAAGTAACTTCTACAAATATTAATTCGTATATTTTGTTTCTTGAGAAAAATGGCAAATCACCTGCTTCAATATCAAGAAGTATTTCGTCAATGAGAGCGTACTTTAGATATTTACTTATACATGGTGTTATTAAAGGTGAACCTACTGAAAAAATAACAATGCCAAAGGTTGAGAAGAAAGTTCCATCGGTCATCACAGCGGGGCAGATTGAAGATATAATTAAAGCTGCCAATGGAAGTGATCCAAAGAGTATCAGGGATAGAGCTATGTTAGAGTTACTTTATGCAACGGGAATGAGAGTAAGTGAACTTATCAGCCTTAATGTTGATGATATCAATCTACAGCTTAGTTATGTAATATGCAGAAATGCAAAAAAAGAGAGAGTTATTCCTTTTGGAAATAAAGCTAAGCAGAGTTTATCTAAATATTTATCAAAAGCCAGACCAGCGTTAATGCAGGATAATAATATGTTTCTTTTTGTAAATTGTTTTGGAAAACAAATGAGTAGGCAGGGCTTTTGGAAAATTATCAAGGAATATGCAAACAAAGCAGGAATTAAGGAAGAAATATCACCACATACAATCAGACATTCTTTTGGGGCACATCTTATTGGAAATGGTGCAGATGTGAAATCTGTCCAACAAATGATGGGACATGTTGATATTGCTTCTACTGAAGTATATAGAAGAATGGAAAGCGAAAATCTTAGAAGTGTATATGAAAAGGCACATCCAAGAGGAAAGAGATAGGAGAATATTATGAGTTTTGAATTTATTAGAAAATTACCTACACCAGCAGAAATAAGAGAACAATATCCTTTGCCAAAAAATCTTGTTGAACTCAAGAAACAGAGGGATAGTGAAATAGCAGATGTATTTACAGGAAAGAGTGATAAGTTTATTATGATCATTGGTCCATGCTCTGCTGATAATGAACCAGCTGTATTGGATTATGTATCAAGACTTGCCAAGGTTCAGGAAAAAATTAAGGATAGAGTAATTATTATTCCAAGAATATACACAAATAAGCCACGTACAACAGGACAAGGATATAAGGGAATGTTACATCAGCCTGATCCTGAAAAGAAGCCGGATATGTTAGAAGGTTTACTTGCAATTAGAAGAATGCATATTAATTCAATTGAACAGACAGGGCTTACAGCAGCTGATGAAATGCTATATCCTGAAAACTACACATATTTTGAAGATATTTTGTCATATGTTGCAATTGGAGCCAGATCAGTAGAAGATCAGCAGCACAGACTTACAGCGAGTGGAATGGATATTCCATGTGGAATGAAGAATCCAACAAGTGGTAATTTATCAGTAATGTTAAATAGTGTTGTTGCAGCACAGGGTGGACATACATTTTTGTACAGGGGACAAGAGGTGAAAACATCAGGAAATCCTTTGACACATACAATCTTACGAGGTGCTGTGAATAAACATGAGCAGTGTATTCCAAACTATCATTATGAGGATTTAATTCTTCTTCATAAATTATATGAACAGAAAGGATTGTTAAATCCAGCAGTTATAGTTGATGCTAATCATTCAAATTCAAATAAGCAGTTCATGGAGCAGATTAGAATTACAAAAGATGTTCTTCATAGCAGAAAGAATTCTGAACCAATTAAGAATCTTGTAAAAGGTATGATGATTGAAAGTTATATTGAAGAAGGCTCGCAAAAAATTGGTGAGCATATATATGGCAAATCAATTACTGATCCATGTATTGGATGGAACGATACGGAAAGATTGCTTCTTGAAGTAGCAGAACTTGTTTAAAATATAGGGACAGGCACTTATTAATCTTTTTAGTTGGTATGAAAGTTGTCTGAAGAAAAAAATACAAAAGAAAAGGTGGCATAGTTTTGCTACCTTTTTGCGTTATAAGGTTAGGTTTTCAAAGATTTTATAAAATTTTTACTTTGGTGGGGTGAGATATAATTTGGGATAAGTACTTCAATTAACATAAAAACACTTTTTGTGGATGCAAAGGCAATATTGGGATATTAAAATAAAATTAAAAAATAAAAAATATACTTATAAAACTAGTAAAATCATAAAAAATGTAGTAAAATATAAATCAGTTAAGTTGGTCTTGAAAATATGGAAAGGAAACATATAGGTATATGTGTTTGGGGATATTGATATATGGATAATATAAGTATTAATATAAATAAAAATAAATTATTCAAAAGAGTGATTTGGATAATTTTAGATAGTGTTGGTGCTGGTGAGGCTCCTGATTCGGCAGATTTTCTTGATAAAGGTGCTGATACATTAGGTCATATTATTTCGGAAGAACCAGATATTCACATTCCTAATATGACAAAGCTTGGTTTATTTTCTATAGATGGAACATCTTTTGAAGATAAGGACAAGGAAATCATTAAAAGTGGTGTATATGGTAAGGCAAAGGAATTGTCGTCTGGAAAAGATACTACAATAGGACATTGGGAAATGATTGGAGTAATCAATGAAAAGCCATTTCCTACGTACAAGGATGGGTTTCCGGTTGAGATAATTAATGAGTTTATTGAAAAAACAAAAGTTCCAGGGGTACTGGGAAATTGTGTTGCATCAGGAACTGAAATAATAAAAGAATTAGGTGAAGAACATATACAGACAAAAAAGCCAATTATCTATACTTCAGCAGATAGTGTATTTCAAATCGCATGTCATGAAGATGTTTATTCACCGGAAGAACTGTATGAAATGTGCAGGGTGGCAAGAAAAATTCTTACAGGGGATAATAGTGTTGCGAGAGTTATTGCAAGACCTTTTGAAGGTGTTTATCCTTTTGCAAGAACTGCCAATCGTAGAGATTTCTCATTGAAGCCTAATGAGAATAATGTTTTATCATATTTAAAAGAAAGCGGATATGAAGTTGCAGCTGTCGGTAAAATCGAAGATATATTTGCGAATGTAGGTATTACAAAGGCTGTACATACAAAAGATAATGAAGATGGAATTGATAAGACGCTTGATTATATGAAATCAGTAAAGGAAGGACTGATATTTACAAATCTTGTGGAATTTGATTCTAAATGGGGGCATAGAAGAGATTTGCAGGGATACAAAAAAGGTCTTGAAGACTTTGATATTAGATTACAGGAAGTAATTGACAATATGAATGAAGATGATTTGCTTATTATTAATGCAGATCATGGATGTGATCCAACATATAAGGGCACAGATCATACAAGAGAATACATTCCTATTTTGACATATTCAAAGAAAATGAAGACTTCCAAAAATCTGGGAGTATTAAATTCATTTGCAGATATTGGTCAGACAATAGGAGAAAATTTTGGAATGAAAGAAATACCTGCTGGTAAATCTTTCTTAAGAATCATTAGGGAGGCTTGTCATGAAGGCATATGATATTATTTCTAAAAAGAAAAATGGCCAGACACTTAGTGAAGATGAAATTAAATATATGGTAGATGGTTTTACAAATGGTGAGATACCTGATTATCAGATGTCAGCATTTTTAATGGCTGTATGTTTAAAGGGAATGAATGATGAGGAAACATTTCAACTAACAATGGCTATGAGGGATAGTGGAGATATTCTTGATTTAGGGGAAATTGAAGGTATAAAGGTTGACAAACACAGTACTGGAGGTGTTGGGGATAAGATATCACTTATATTGTCTCCAATAGTAGCATCGCTTGGTGTAAAAGTTGCCAAAATGTCAGGAAGAGGACTTGGACATACAGGTGGAACGATTGATAAGTTAGAGAGTATTGATGGATTCACAACAGAGCTTAAGAAGAGTGAATTTATAAGAAATGTTAATGAAATAGGTATTGCAATTGCTTCACAGACCGCAAATCTGGCACCAGCGGATAAAAAAATATATGCGCTTAGAGATGTTACGGCAACAGTTGATTGCATTCCTCTTATCGCAAGTAGTATAATGAGTAAAAAGCTGGCTGCCGGTGCTGATTGCATTGTTATAGATATTAAATGCGGAAATGGTGCATTTATGAAAACAAAAGAGGATGCAGAAAAATTAGCAAGGACAATGGTTGCTATTGGAAAAAGTGCAGGTAAAAATATGTCTTGTATAATTACCGATATGAATCAGCCACTAGGAAGAAGTGTTGGTAATTATTTAGAAGTATTAGAAACTATTCAAACATTGAAAGGAGAAGGGAGTGAGGATGTTCTTGAGGTAGTATATGCCCTCGGTGCAAAGATGTTAGTTTTTGCAAGGAAAGCTGAAGATTATGAAAGTGCTGTTGCAATGATAAAAGAAAGTATTGCAAATGGAGAGGCTTACAAGAAATTTATGGAATTTGTAATGCGTCAGGGTGGTACAACAAATAATTTTTCGGCAAAGAATAAAGTTGCTTATGTGAAAGAAATAGCAATAAACAAAGAGGGATATATATCATCCTTTGAAACTGAAGATGTAGGCAGAGCTGTGCAGATACTTGGAGGTGGGAGAGAAACAAAGACAAGCATAATAGATCCATATGTAGGTGTTATTGTTAATAAAAAGGTAGGTGAGTACATTAGTAACGACACTGCAGTATTTACAGTTTTTGCAAACGATGAAGTAAAACTTGAGGAAGCAGAGAGACGACTGATTGAATCAGTTTGTGTATCATCTGTGAAAATAAAAAAACCAGAAATAATTAAAGGTATTATAGAAAGTTAATTTTAATAACTTTAAAGTTAGCTTTAATAATTATAAAGGATATAGGAGGCTTTATTAAAATGGCAAGAAAAATGAAAACAATGGATGGTAATACAGCAGCAGCTCATGTATCATATGCATATTCAGATGTTGCAGCTATATATCCAATCACTCCTTCATCTGTTATGGCAGAGTTGTCTGATAAATGGGCAACAGAAGGAAGAAAGAATATCTTCGGACAGGAAGTAATGGTACAGGAAATGCAGTCAGAAGCAGGTGCAGCGGGTGCAGTTCATGGAAGTCTTGCAGCAGGTGCACTTACAACAACATTTACTGCATCACAGGGTCTGTTACTTATGATTCCAAATATGTACAAGATTGCAGGTGAATTATTACCGGGCGTTATAGATGTTTCTGCAAGAGCATTAGCGTCTCATGCGTTATCTATTTTCGGTGATCACTCAGATATATATGCATGTCGTCAAACAGGTTTTGCTATGTTGTGTAGTTCTGGAGTTCAGGAAGTAATGGATTTAACACCGGTTGCACATTGTTCTGCAATCAAAGGAAAAGTTCCATTTATTAATTTCTTTGATGGATTTAGAACATCACATGAATTACAGAAAATAGAAGTTTGGGATTATGAAGATTTGGAAGATATGGTTGATAAGGATGCAATTATGGAATATAGAAATAATTGTTTAAATCCAAATCATCCTTGCCAGAGAGGTTCAGCACAGAATCCTGATATTTTCTTCCAGGCAAGAGAAGCTTGTAATAAATATTATGATGAACTTCCAGCTGTTGTTGAAGAATATATGAATAAAGTAAATGAAAAGATAGGTACTGACTATAAACTGTTTAATTATTATGGTGCAAAAGATGCAGAACATGTAATTATTGCGATGGGTTCGGTATGTGAAACTATTGAAGAAACAATTGATTATCTTGTAAAACAGGGAAAGAAAGTCGGAGTAATAAAAGTACGTTTGTACAGACCATTTAGCGTTAAACATTTACTTGATGTTATTCCTGATACCGTTAAACAGATAAGTGTCCTTGATAGGACAAAAGAGCCTGGTTCACTTGGTGAGCCTTTGTACCTTGATGTTGTGGCTGCATTAAAGGGAACAAAGTTTAATGATGTTCCTGTATACACAGGAAGATATGGTCTTGGTTCAAAAGATACAACACCAGCCCAGATTATTGCTGTATATAAGAATACAGAGAAGAAGAGATTCACAATCGGTATTGAGGATGATGTTACACATCTTTCTTTACCAATTACAGAAAATCCGGATACAGCTCCTGAATCTATTATTAGATGTAAATTCTGGGGACTGGGTGCTGATGGAACAGTTGGTGCAAATAAGAACTCAATTAAGATTATTGGTGATAATACAGATATGTATGCACAGGCATATTTTGATTATGATTCAAAGAAATCAGGCGGTGTAACTATTTCGCACTTAAGATTTGGTAAAGAACCTATCAAATCTACATATCTAATCAGCAAAGCAAATTTTGTAGCATGTCATAATCCGGCATATGTCAGAAAGTATAACATGGTTCAGGATTTAAAGGATGGTGGAACATTCTTACTTAACTGTAGCTGGGATACAGATGGACTAAACGAACATTTGCCAGGACAGGTTAAAAAATATATTTATGATCACAAGATTAAATTATACACAATTGATGGTATAAAGATTGGTAAAGAGATAGGTCTTGGTGGAAGAATAAATACAGTTTTACAGTCAGCATTTTTTAAACTTGCAAATATAATTCCATCTGATAAGGCAATTGAACTTATGAAGGCCGCTGCAAAATATGCATATGGCAAAAAAGGTGATGCTATAGTTCAGATGAATTACGATGCTATTGACAGAGGTGCTAAAGATGTTGTTCAAGTTGAGATTCCAGAAAACTGGAAAGATGCAACAGAAGAAAAGCTTGGAAAAGTTGTTACTGGAGACAGACAGGATGTTGTTGATTTTGTAAACAATGTTCAGGTTCCAATCAATATGCAAGAAGGTAAAAACCTTCCAGTTTCTACATTCCAACCATATGTTGATGGTACAACACCATCAGGAGCAGCTGCATATGAAAAGAGAGGAATTGCTATTGATGTACCGGAATGGAATCCTGATAATTGTATACAGTGTAATTTCTGTTCTTATGTGTGTCCACATGCATGTATCAGACCAGTTGCAATGACAGAGGAAGAAGCAAATAACGCACCAGAAGGTGCAAAATCAATGGATATGATGGGTATGCCAGATAAGAAATTTGCTGTAAATGTATCTGTACTTGATTGTACAGGTTGTGGTGCATGTGCAGCTGTTTGCCCTGGCAAAAAAGGTGAAAAGGCACTTACAATGCAATCACTTGATACACAGCTTGATAAGCAGGCAGTATTTGATTATGCTGAAAAGCTTCCAAAGAAGCCAGATGTATTAGAGAAATTTAAGGAAACAACTGTAAAGGGAAGCCAGTTTAAACAGCCATTGCTTGAATATTCAGGTGCTTGTGCAGGATGTGGTGAAACACCATATGCAAAGCTTATGACACAGTTGTTTGGTGACAGAGCATATATTGCAAATGCAACAGGTTGTTCTTCAATCTGGGGCAACTCATCTCCTTCAACACCTTATACTGTTAATAGTGAAGGTAAAGGTCCAGCATGGTCAAATTCATTATTCGAAGATAATGCAGAATTTGGTCTTGGTATGAAACTTGCACAGAATGCTATGAGAAAGGGACTTAAGGATAAACTTGCAGCATTATCTGAAAGTACAGATAATGCAGAAGTAAAGGATGCAATCAAGGAATACTTTGACACTTATGAAGTAGGTGCAGCGAATGGAACTGCAACAGATAAACTTATCAGTGTATTGGAGAAATGTGGTTGCGAGTGTGGTAAAGAAATACTTAAATACAAAGATTTCTTATCTAAAAAATCACAGTGGATCTTTGGTGGAGATGGTTGGGCATACGATATCGGATTCGGTGGTCTTGATCATGTAATTGCAAGCGGACAGGATGTAAACATTCTTGTATTTGATACAGAAGTATATTCAAATACAGGTGGACAGTCTTCTAAAGCTACTCCAACTGGTGCAATTGCACAGTTTGCTGCTGGTGGTAAGGAAGTTAAGAAAAAAGATCTTGCACAGATTGCAATGAGTTATGGATATGTGTATGTAGCACAGATTGCAATGGGTGCAGATATGAATCAATGTATTAAAGCATTTACAGAAGCAGAAAGTTATAATGGCCCTTCAATTATTATTGCATATGCTCCATGTATTAATCATGGTATTAAAGGTGGTATGACTGGTGCACAGGCAGAAGAGAAAAAGGCTGTGACTTCAGGATACTGGCATTTATTCAGATTCGATCCAAGACTAAAAGAAGAAGGAAAGAATCCATTCGTTCTCGATAGTAAGGCTCCTTCAACTGAGTATAAAGAATTCTTGAATAATGAAGTAAGATATAGTGCTCTTGCAAGATCAAATCCAGAAAGAGCAAATGATCTGTTTGACAAAGCCGAAAAACAGGCAAAGGATAAATACGAATATCTCGAAAAGCTTAGCAGACTATAAATAGTATTTAAGCGATAAAAGGAGAGGTTGTTGCATAAAAATTATGTGTAAACAACCTCTTTTTACTTTATAAGAGTTATATAGACTCTTTGACACTATAATTTTTATAGTGTAAAATATATGAGTAAAATATATGGCGTGTATAAGGTAGAAGCTAAGAGGTTATTCTTTGGATTTGGGACGTGTATTATAAATAATTTGGTAGAGATGTTTTTAGAATTATTTTGTGCAAGGAGAAAAAAATGGATAACAAAAAGATTAGCATCATTGTTCCGGTATATCAGGTTGAAAAGTATTTAGAAGAATGTTTAGACAGCATAATTGAACAAACATATAAGAATCTTGAAATTATAGTGGTAGATGATGGTTCAAAAGATAACAGCTCAAAGATATGTGATAATTACAAAGAAAAAGATAACAGAATAATTGTTATACATAAAGAAAACGGAGGAATATCAAGTGCAAGAAATGCAGGTCTTGATATTGCAACAGGAGAATACATTGCTTTTTTTGATAGTGATGATATGTATTATAGCAAATATGCTATTGAAAATATGTATAATCTTCTTGAATCTAATGAAGCTGCTGATATGTGTATTACACAATATATAAAAATTGACGAGAATGGTAATGTAATCGAAGAAAATAAAAGTAGTGATTATGATGTAACGAAAGTAAGTAAAGATGATGAAGTAATCGAAAAAAATAGTGATATAAGAGTTATAAATGAAGATGAATTCTGGAGAGAGTTTTTAGAAAAGGACGAGATATATAAGATAGTTGTGTGGACCAAGCTATACAGAAGAAAGATATGGTCTGAGCTTAGATATCCTGAAGGAAAGATAAATGAAGACTTATATGTTTTAACAGATACAGTCAGGTTATGTAACAAAATTGTACTTTCTAATGAAATTACTATTTCATACAGACAAAGAAAAGGAAGCATTATGGATGATGAAAAAACATTCGCATCAATTGACAGTTGTGAATCAAGAGCCATAATGGTAAATTATCTTGGAAAAGCAGGAAAATATTCTTTTGCAAAGCAGGCTTTTAAAAGAGGAACCGTTCAATTGATTTGTAGCTATAGATATTATAGAAAACACGATAAATCAAAAATGAAACGGATAAAAGATCTGTATAGAACATATAAAGATGCATTGAAAAAAGGATATGTAAAAGCAGAGGGAATGTCAGAAAAAATACAGTTCTTTTTATTTAAAATAAATCTTTCTACATATAGATTCATAAGGAATATATTTACATCTTATAAGGTATAGCACCACTTGAAATAAACAAACTGATGGTGTATAATGAGCGGCGATAATCAAATATAGTAAAATAGAGTGTGATAATATGGAGATATATATAGTTAGACATGGTGAGACTGTATGGAATAAAGAGAAACGTATTCAGGGAAGAGCCGATATCGAACTTAATGAATATGGAAGGGAACTTGCCATTAAAACAGGTGAAGCATTGAAAGATGTGCATTTTGACATAATTTATTCAAGTCCCCTTAAACGTGCTTTTGAAACAGCTTGCCTTATTAGAGGAAACCGAAATATAGACATTATAAAAGATGATAGAATAAAAGAGGTTTCTTTTGGGATATTTGAAGGGCAATGTATGGATGAACTAATTGAAAATGGTACATCTTTTAAGAATTTTTTTGACCATCCAGAGGTATATTCGCCAGCAGAAGAAGGGGAGTCTCTTGAGGATTTGTGTATTAGGGCAAAGGATTTTATTTGTGAAGTAATAGAAAAACATAAAAATAAATCACAAAGAATTATGATTGTTGCACATGGGGCTTTAAATAAAGCAATAATGATGTATGTAAAAAATCATCCAATGGAGAATTTCTGGTCAGGTGGACTACAGAGAAATTGCAATGTTATCATACTTGATTACGATGAAAACAGAGAAAATAAATTCAATATTATAGATGAACAAAAGGTTTTTTATGATTAGAGTTGGAGGAAAAATGAAAGAAAAAATCATAAAATATTTTAGAGATATAAAGCAAAACAAGGTAAAAAAAATAACTGTTATTACCTTTTTTTTAGCGCCGTTAGTTGTTAATTTAATTATAGAAACATTAAATAAAAGGTCTTTTTTTGCATGCCTTGGTTTTTTAGCAGGAAAATTTCCTACATTCCTGATAAATTATATTATTGTGTTATTTACAATGTCATTTATTCTTTTGATGAAAAAGAGATTGGCAGGTATTTTAGCATTATCATCAGTGTGGATTGGCCTTGGAATAGCGAATTTTATTATAAAATCATTTCGAGAAACACCATTTTCTTTTAATGATATAAGACTTGCGGATTCAGTTGGTGATATAATAAATAAATATCTTAATGCATTTAGTCTTATTCTTATAATTGTGATGATAATATTAGCAGTACTTGCAATAGTAGGACTCTTTTTAAAGGTTCCAAAATATGATGATAAAAGAAATATTGTAAGAAATATAATATACATTATTATCTATTTCTTTATTATGTCAGGAACAATAAAATTAGGACTTTCAAAGGGCTGGGTATCCGAAAAGTTCCCTAATTTGACAATAGCATACAAGGATTATGGATTTTCTTATTGTTTTGCAAATAGTGTTGTAAATGTTGGAGTAAAAAAACCAGATAAAATCAGTTCTGCTGAGTTAGAAGAGATTGTAAAAAAAGTAAATAATACAAAAACTGTAAATGAAGATGGGGTACAGACACCAAATATTATTTTTTTACAGCTTGAATCATTTTTTGATGTAAACAACGTTAAAGGATTGGAGTTATCTGAAGAAGCTACACCTATATTTAATAGCTTGAAAAAGGAGTATCCATCAGGTTTCCTTTCAGTAAATAATGTTGGTTACGGAACAGCTAATACTGAATTTGAAGTGATGACAGGGATGAATCTTGAAGATTTTGGACCAGGCGAATTTCCTTATAAAACAGTATTAAATGAAAATACATGTGAGAGTATGAGCTTTATACTTAGAGAATATGGATATATAACACATGCAATGCATAATAATACCGGTACATTTTATTCTCGAAATGAAGTATTTAAAAATCTTGGCTTTGATACTTTTACATCTGTTGAATATATGCATGGTATGGAATACACTCCTAAAAAATGGGTTAAAGATAAAATCCTTACAGATGAGATAATTCAGGTACTTGATTCAACAGAAGAGCAGGATTATATATATGCTATTTCTGTGCAGGGTCATGGCAGTTATCCTACATCAAATATTCTTGATGATCCTAAGATTCAGGTGGATGGCCTGTCAGATGAGGATAGAATGTTTAAGTTCCTTTATTATGTAAATGAGATAAAGGAAATGGATGATTTTATTGGAGAACTTACTGAAGCTCTTTCAGAATATGATGAGGATATAATTCTTGTTATGTATGGTGATCATCTTCCAAGTCTTGATATTTCAGAAGATGAACTGAAAAATGGTGACGTGTACCAAACAGAATATATTATATGGAGCAATTTTGGATTTGAACTGGAAGATAAAGATATCGAAAGTTTTGAACTCGGTTCAAGAATAATGAAAGCTCTTAATATAGACGGTGGTTTTATAAATAAGTTTCATCAGGTATATGGAGAAGACGAAAATTATTTAGAATATCTTTCTGCAATAGAATACGATATTTTATATAATAATGAGCCTATTGTTTATGGTGGACCATCTCCTTATATTGCAACGGATATGCAGATGGGTACGTATGAGATTAAGATTTCGGATGTTATAAAGGATCAAGGTCAGTTTGATAATATAGTAGATGACGAAGAGATACAGTACTCTGATAGTGAACCTGAAGATGAAGAGGATATGAATAATCAGGAAAGTCTAGAAGATGATGAAATTGAGGAAGATGACAACATCGAAGGTGAAACTTTAGAAAACGAAACTGAAGATGAGACAGATTCACAAGAAGAAAAATATAAAGATTATTATATTGTATGCGGAGAGCATTTTACAAAGTACAGCAGAGTATATATAAATGGTGAAATGTATAACACAGAATATATTGATGAGACAAAGCTTCGTGTTAAAATCAGTAATTTGAATTCATTAGATTCCTTTGTTGTAAAACAGTATTATAAGGGAAAAATATTAAGCAAATCAAAAGATTTTATTTATATCAAGGCTGATATAATTGAACCGCCAATTGAAGAAGAAAGTTCGTCAGAAGAGTAATATTTTTAAGAGATGATTACTAGAATATATAAAGAATATTTAGGAATAAATATGAGATATATTAAAAGAATCATCTCTTATTTTTTACTGTTATCATTTTTTGCAACGATTATCTTTAATGGTTATATTGTTACATTAGCAGAAGATACAATGCTAGAAATTAATTCAAATGCTGCAATACTTATGGAAGCCTCAACAGGAAAAATAATATACGAAAAAAACAGTGATGAAAGAGTTAGTCCTGCGAGTATAACGAAAATTATGACATTGCTGCTTATATTTGAGGAACTTGACGAAGGGAAAATTGCACTATCAGATGAGGTTACAACATCTGCATATGCAAAAAGTATGGGAGGTTCACAAGTTTTTCTGGAAGAGGGGGAAATACAAAGTGTTGAGACCCTTATAAAGTGTATTGTTGTATCGTCAGGGAACGATGCAAGTGTTGCAATGGCAGAATATATTGCAGGCAGTGAAGGTGAATTTGTAAATATGATGAATAATGAAGCTGCAAGACTGTCCATGAATAACACTCATTTTATGGATTGTACAGGATTAAGTGATGATGATAATCATTATTCATCTGCCCATGATGTTGCCATAATGACAAGAGAAATTATTACAAAATATCCGGAAATTAAGAATTATTCCAAAATATGGACCGAAAATATTGTACATAAAACAAAAAAAGGAGAAAGTATTTTTGGACTATCTAATACAAACAAATTGCTGAAAAGTTATGAATATACAACGGGATTAAAAACTGGTTCAACAAGCAAGGCAAAATATTGTCTGTCAGCCACTGCCATTAAAGAGGACGTGGAAATGATAGCAGTAATTATGGGTGCACAGAATCATAAAGACAGGTTTAAGGAAGCTAGGAATCTTCTGGAATATGGGTATAATAATTATTATGTATATAAGGATTTAAATGAAGATAAACTAGAACCACTGAAAATAAAAGGAGCAGTAAAAGATGAACTGGAAATTGTATATGAAACATCATTCCAGTTCTTATGTGAAAAAAATATAAAGGATACTGATATTACAAAGAAAATAACAATATATGAAGGAATTGATTTGCCGGTAAAAAAATATGATGTAATTGGAAAAGCAGAATATTTTTATGGGGAGAAATTGCTTGGAGAAGTAAAAATAATAGCAAATGAGAATGCTGAAAAGAAAGAATATAAGAACTATATATCTAAAGTGATTGAAATGTTTTTCAGATAAGAAAATGAGGCTGTCGCATTAACGATTTTTTAGGTTTATTCGTTAAAGCGATAGCCTCTAATATTAGTTATACATTAAATAATTCATATAGTCATAATCTATATACCATTTTCCAGAAACATAGTAAGATATAAAATATTCTGTTTCTTCAAATTTTTCTGTTGTTTTTTCTGGGTCTGTTTTATCATTACCTGAATTATTCGTGTCATCAGTGTCATCTTTTACAATAAAGTTAAAAGATGGTGGAGTTGATGATTCGTTTTCAGAATAATCTTCTGATTCAATCTCTTCATTGTCAGTAATTGATTCTATTGTGCACAATGTTTCTACAAGGACTGCATATTGGATATCTGTCTCATAGTTATATGTGTCTTTAAAAAAATGGTTCATATTGTCTATATCATTATCTGTAAGAACAGTTGTATTTACAAGAGTATTTTTGAAATTAAAACTATTACCAAAAACATTCTTGAAGGCAAGATTAAGTTCTGAGATAAATCTGGTATATGAAGCTAAACCTGATTTATCAAGCATATATGAAACAACATATGGTGGAAAGGCATCGTTAAGAGCTGTAATTCTCATTTCCATAATTGCTCTGTTGTAGCTTTCACAGGGAGCGAAAATATCCTGATTTGTATATACCTTTTCATCAACTGTATATAAACGTTCATTGAGAGGAATAGTATTTATATCAATTGTCGTTTCTTCTTCGACATCATCAAATGTTAAACCTTCAATAGATGACTGTTCTTCTTTTTTTTGTAAATTAAATGAATTTTCAGCACCATATATATAATTGATTAGCACAATTGTAATTAAACAGACAACAAATGCTGTAAAAAAACTAAATAATATAGATGCAGCTTTTTTATTTTTCAAAAGAGCCTCCTAAAATGAATTTATATTCTAATATAAGTATACTAATGCACATTTATTTAAAAATCAATAGTGAGAATACAAAAGAATTTGTGTGTTTTTTGACAATAATGTGCTATTATATATACCAGTTGACAAATAGATTATATATAGGAGAAATATAATGATATATATAGTTTCTGCTTTGTGCATTCTTGCAATAGTGTTTGGAATAATGGGATTCATGGAACAGTATATGTTAGAAGTAAATACTATAGATATAGAGCACAAAGTATTCTGCAAAGATGAAAAAGTTATATTTTTCGCTGATTTTCACAATATATCAAATGAAAAATATATTAATATAATAATTGAAAAAATAAAATGTATAGATAGCAAGAAAATATTTATCTGTGGGGATCTGATTGTTGGGAAAAAAGGGTATGATAATAGATATGCTGTTTCATTTCTTGAGAAAATACTGGATTTGAATATGCATGAAGTATATTTTACATATGGAAATCATGAATCACGTCTTGTTGAAAGAGGGATAGAAGAACAATATTATTTATATAATTATTTCGAAGAGTTGGAGAAAACAAATGAAAGATTTCATTTGGTGAATAATAAAACCATTGAAATACAACTAGGAGGGAGCGTTGTATGTTTATCAGGGATTCTGTTTGAGGAAGCATATTATTTCAAAAAGATAAAACCAGATATTAATGTTATAAATGAAAAAATAGGAATGAAACAAGATAAATATACAATAGTGATGTGTCATAATCCCGATTTCTTTAAATATTTTTCGGAATATGGTGCGGATATTGTTTTGTCAGGTCATAATCATGGTGGAATAGTAAGGCTTCCTGTAATCGGAGGACTTGTTTCTACAAGTGGAAAGCCATTTCCAAAGTATTCTGCAGGTATATACAGAGAAAAGGATACAAAGATGGCACTTACAAAGGGCTTAGGAACTCATACAATTAAATTCAGATTATTTAATAAACCTGAAATTATGGTTTTGAAATTTAAATAGTATTTGCAATTTGAAAATTCTTTTTGTAATATATGATATGGTGTTATAACCAGAGAGTCATAATACATTGGCACATAAGAATAAAATAAAGATGGGAAATATATGGGAATTTCAGTTAAACTAGAGGCGTTTGAAGGTCCGTTGGACTTGCTTTTGCATCTTATTGATAAAAATAAAGTTAATATATATGATATACCTATTGCGATGATTGCTGATCAGTATATGGAATATGTAAATGCGATGGAAGACGAAGATTTGAATGTGGTCAGTGAATTTCTTGTTATGGCTACAACATTACTTGATATTAAGTCAAGAATGCTTTTGCCAAAAGAAGTTAATGAAGAAGGGATTGAAGAGGATCCTAGAGATGAACTGGTTCAGAAGCTTCTTGAATACAAAATGTATAAATATATGTCTTTGGAACTAAAAGACAGAGAGATTGATGCATCTAAATCAATGTATAAGGTAGCAACCGTTCCGGAAGAGGTAGCAAAATATGAGCCCCCAATTGATTTGGACAGGCTTCTTGATGGTGTTACATTGCGTAAGCTTAATGACATTTTCAATATGGTTATGAAAAAACAGGAAGAAAAGGTCGACCCTATTAGAAGTAAATTCGGAAAGATTGAAAAAGAAGAAGTAAGTCTTCCAGATAAAATTGATTTTGTTAAGGATTATGCACTGACTCATAAGAAATTCAGTTTCAGAAAACTACTAGAAACACAGCATACCAAAATGCATATTATAGTTTCTTTTTTGGCGATTCTTGAATTGATGAAAATGGGCATAATTAATATTGTTCAGGAGAATACTTTTGATGATATTATGATTACTGCAAATGAGGCATAAACAATATGGAGATAAATTTAATGGAAATAAAAAAACTTGAAGCGGCCATAGAGGCTATTTTGTTTACGATGGGGGAATCTGTTGAAGTTAGTAAAATTGCAAAAGCGATAGAACATGACGAAGCAACAACAAGAAAAATCATTAAAAATATGATGGATAAATATGAAGAAGAGGACAGAGGTATAAAAATTATAGAACTTGAAGATGCTTTTCAGATGTGCACAAAAACAGAGCTTTATGATTATCTTATTAAGGTTGCCAGTCAGCCTAAAAAACAGGTATTAACAGATGTAATGCTTGAAACATTATCAATTATTGCATATAAGCAACCTGTTACCAGAGCAGAAATTGAAAATATAAGAGGTGTAAAATGCGATCATGCAGTTAATAAGCTTATAGAATATAACCTTATAACTGAGGTTGGAAGAATGGATGCACCGGGAAGACCATTATTGTTTGGTACAACAGAGGAGTTTTTAAGAAAATTTGGTGTACAGTCCATAGAAGAATTGCCTGAGATTACTTCAGAAAAATATGAGGACTTCAAAAATGAAGCTGAAGAAGAGGCTCAACTTAAACTTCAGGTATAGAAAAGTATAAAATTACTTATTTTGAATATAATGTAATGATATTATATTTAAGGTTAAGTAGTATGAAAAAAATTATAAAGATATACAAATTCCGACCATATATATTTCTAAAGATATTGGTCGGAATTTTTTTATCATCATTTCTGATGGGAAGCATACCATACAATGATTCACTTGAGCAAAAGGATTTGTATTCACTGAACTGCTGCCTATATGACTGTGAAACAGGAAGAGTGCTCTTTGGAAAAAACGAAAATGAACCAAAGCCAATGGCAAGTACTACAAAAATAATGACCTGTATCATTGCTATTGAAAGTGGAAAACTGGATGAAAATGTATGTGTTTCAAAATACGCTTCATCTATGCCTGATGTACAATTAAATATTAACGAGGGGGAACAGTACAGATTAAGGGATCTTTTGTATTCTCTTATGCTAGAATCACATAATGATACTGCAGTAGCAATAGCGGAACATATAGGTGGAAGTGTTGACGGATTTTCAAAACTCATGAATGATAAAGCTAAAGAGCTGAATCTTGATGATACATATTTTATAACACCAAATGGTCTTGATTCTACAAAGGAAATAGATGGCGTAGAATACAAGCATCATACAACAGCTAAAGATTTATGCAAAATAATGATGTACTGCATAAAAAATGAAACATTTCTTGAGATAACAAGGACACCTGAATATTCATTTTACGATATAAGTGGTAAAAGGAATTTTCATGTATATAATAAAAATGCATTTTTAAATATGATGTCAGGGGTGTTGTCTGGAAAAACAGGCTTTACTGGTGAGGCAGGATATTGTTATGTATGCGCCTATGAAAAAGATGGAAGAACTATGACACTAGCATTGCTAGGATGTGGATGGCCCAATAATAAAACATATAAATGGCATGATGCTAAATTGCTTATTGAATATGGAATAAGTGACTTTGAAAAAAAGAGAGCAAATATATATGACAATGTACCGGAAAGAATACTGGTAAAAGAGGCTGTGCCTGGACATAAAAGCAATGTATATTCTGAACTTTACATAGATAAAAAAGATATTTTTTATTATAATAATAAAAACGGAACAGATATTATAGATGTAATAGTTGATGTTCCGGAGTTTGTTAACGCTCCAACATATGAAGGAACAACAATTGGAACAATAAAATACTACTTAAACAATGATTGTATCGGGGTTGAAGAGATAAAAATAAATAACAACATAAGTAAATATACATATGAATGGTGTTTTGACAAGTTTTTTAATATTTTTCTTCTAAAAATAACTTGATATTTTTGGTATAAGGATATAAAATTATAATCGGCAAAAATTTTGATTTAGATATAATCAATAAATCATTGCACAATACTAAAAAACGGAGGGCTCGGTAATGAGTAATATGGCAGAAAAGTCAGCAATGAGCAGAATTAATGCATTAGTTGATGAGAACAGCTTCGTCGAAATCGGCGGATTAGTTAATGCCAGAAACACAGACTTCGGCATGCAGACAAAAGATACAACTGCAGATGGCGTTGTGACTGGTTACGGTGTTATTGATGGCAATCTTGTCTATGTATATAGTCAGGATGCAAGTGTACTTGGCGGTTCAATCGGTGAAATGCACGCAAAGAAAATCGCAAAAATTTATGACATGGCAATGAAAATGGGCGCACCAGTTATTGGTTTGCTTGATTGTGCAGGTCTTAGATTACAGGAAGCTACAGATGCGTTAAATGCATTTGGAGAAATCTATACAAAACAGGTTATGGCTTCTGGGGTTATTCCACAGATTACTGCAGTATTTGGAAATTGTGGTGGTGGTCTTTCAGTAGTTCCAACACTTACAGATTTCACATTTATGGCAAATGATGGAAAGTTATTTGTAAATGCTCCTAATACTCTTGCAGGAAACAGAGAAGAGAAGTGCGATACTGCTTCAGCTAAGTATCAGAGTGAAACAACAGGTCTTTGTGATTTTACAGGTACAGAAGAAGAAGTACTTTCAAATATCAGAGAGCTTGTTTCTATTCTTCCAGGATGTAACGATGAAGAAACACCTATCAATACATGTGCAGATGATTTAAATAGAGTGTGTGCAGGACTTGAAAACTGTACAGAAGATACATCGATTTTATTAAATAATATTTCTGACGGCAATTTCTTCTTTGAAGTAAAAGCTTCATATGCAAAGGAAATGGTTACAGGATTTATTAAGTTAAATGGACAGACAGTTGGTGCTGTTGCAAACAGAACAAAAGTTTACGATGATGAAATGAAAGTTTCAGATGAATTTGAAGCAGTTCTTACAACTGCAGGTGCAACAAAAGCAGCTGAATTCGTTGAATTCTGTGATGCTTTCAACATTCCTGTTCTTTCGTTTACAAATACAAAGGGATTTATTGCTACAGTTGAAGAAGAGAAGACAGTTGCTAAGGCCGTTGCAAAACTTACATATGCTTTTGCAAATGCAACAGTTCCAAAGGTTAATGTTGTTGTTGGAAAGGCATTCGGAAGTGCTTATGTGGCAATGAACTCAAAATCAATCGGTGCTGATGTTGTTTATGCTTGGCCTGATTCAACAATTGGTACTATGTGTCCAAAGGAAGCAGTAAGAATTATGTATGCTGATGAATTAAAAAATGCATCAGATAAGAATGCTTTCATTGAAGAAAAAGCAAATGAATACAGAGTAAACCAGAGTTCAGCTATGTCTGCTGCAAAGAGAGGCTATGTAGACAGCATTATTGAAGCATGTGATACTAGAAAATATGTTATTGGTGCATTTGAAATGCTTTATACAAAAAGAGAGGATCGTCCAGTAAAGAAACATGGTACAGTCTAGAGAGGTGAGCTAATATGAAAAAGATTAAAAGATATTTAATTGCCTTACTCGTTTGCATCATGGCATTTTCAATGTCAGTATTTGCTGAAGAGGAGAGTACAGAAAAAACTATTTCTGATTTGGAATTTATTCAGTATGCTGAGAATAATATACTTTCAACATTCAAAAATTCAGATGTTGAATTTCTGAAATATCAAAAAAAGGCTGAAAGTAGTGAATTACTACAGGATGCAATTGATTCGTATATAAGCATTGTAGATGGAAATGAAACAGGTAAATTCCTTAAGTTTTCAGATGAAACCGTTACAAGAGAAGATAATAATGTAGTTATCTCTGTTGTAATGAAATTTGAAAAAATGGATATTGATGCTAAGTGTGTTCTTACAAACTTTAATGGAACATATTATCCAAATGAAATAACATTTGCTAAATCAGCAGGTGTAGAAAAGTCATTTGGCGACAAAATGAAAGATGCAGCTCTTAATACAGTAATGGGTATTTTTACTGTTGTTGTTGTATTGTTGCTTATTTCAATGATCATTTCATTATTCAAATATATTCCAAAGATTCAGAAAAAATTTGAGAACAAAGGCAAAACAAGTGAAACTGATAAGGCTGTTGATACAGCAATTGCTCAGATAGAAGAAAAAGAAGAGTTAGCTGATGATTTTGAGCTTGTAGCAGTTATTTCTGCAGCTATTGCGGCAACTACAGGAACTTCATCTGATGGATTTGTTGTTAGATCAATTAAGAAAGCTAAAAGAAGTAGATAATGGAGGCAAATATGAAGAATTATAGAATTACAGTTAATGGAAATGTATATGATGTTGCAGTAGAAGAAATGGGACAGACAGCAGGTGCTCCTGTTGTTTCAGCTCCTGTGGCAGCTCCAAAGGCAGCTCCGGCAGCTCCAAAGGCAGCAAGCACAGGTGCTGAAGGTGCTACAAAGATTACAGCTCCAATGCCAGGAAAGATTCTTTCAATCAAGGCAAATGTTGGTGCTTCGGTAAAGAAGGGTGACGTTATCTTAGTTCTTGAAGCCATGAAAATGGAAAATGAAGTAAGTGCTCCTGCTGATGGTACTGTTGCAAGCATTAACGTAAACGAAGGCGCTTCTGTAGAAGCAGGTGACGTTTTAGCATCACTTAACTAGTTCGTTAATGGCGTTAATCAACAAAAAACATTAGGAGGTTAAAAGATGGATTACGTTATAGATACGTTGGAAAACCTTATTCACCAGTCAGCTTTCTTTGGTTTGACTTGGGGAAATTACGTAATGATAGCAGTTGCATGTGTTTTCCTTTATCTTGCTATTAAGAAAGAATACGAACCACTTTTACTCGTTCCAATTGCATTTGGTATGTTACTTGTAAACATTTATCCAGATATTATGATGAGTCCTGAAGAGTCATCAAACGGCGTTGGTGGTTTATTACATTATTTTTATGTTTTAGATGAATGGAGTATTTTACCTTCACTTATCTTCTTGGGTGTTGGTGCAATGACAGACTTTGGTCCACTTATTGCAAATCCAAAGAGCTTTTTACTTGGAGCAGCAGCCCAGTTTGGTATTTATGCAGCATATTTTATAGCAATCTTTATGGGATTTAATGATAAAGCGGCTGCGGCAATTTCAATTATTGGTGGTGCAGATGGCCCTACATCTATCTTCCTTGCTGGTAAGCTTGGACAGACTAGTTTAATGGGACCTATTGCAGTAGCAGCATATTCATATATGTCATTAGTTCCAATTATTCAGCCACCTATTATGAGATTACTTACAACAAAGAAAGAAAGAGAAATCAAGATGGAACAGCTTAGACCTGTTACAAAGCTTGAAAAGATTCTTTTCCCAATCGTTGTAACAATAGTTGTTTGTCTGATTTTACCTTCAACAGCTCCACTTGTTGGCATGCTTATGCTTGGTAACCTCTTTAGAGAATCAGGCGTTGTTAAACAGCTTACAGAAACAGCTTCAAATGCACTTATGTACATTGTAGTTATCTTACTTGGTACATCTGTTGGTGCATCAACAAGTGCTGAAGCATTCCTTAACATTGACACATTAAAAATCGTAGCATTAGGACTTATTGCATTTGCATTTGGTACTGCGGCAGGTGTTCTTATTGGTAAGCTTATGAGTAAGCTTACAGGTGGAAAGATTAATCCACTTATTGGTTCGGCAGGTGTATCTGCGGTTCCAATGGCTGCCAGAGTTTCACAAAAGGTCGGTAAAGAGGCAGATCCTTCAAACTTCCTTTTAATGCATGCTATGGGACCAAACGTAGCTGGTGTTATTGGTACTGCCGTAGCAGCGGGTACATTTATGGCTATATTCTTATAAGATGTAATTATTACGAAAGGACATTAGTATTATGGAAAAGAAACCTATTAAAATTACTGAAACCGTATTACGTGATGCACATCAGTCGCTTATTGCTACTCGTATGACTACTGAACAGATGTTACCAATCATTGATAAGATGGATAAGGTTGGTTATCATTCGGTAGAATGCTGGGGTGGTGCTACATTTGATGCATCTCTTAGATTTTTAAAAGAAGATCCATGGGAAAGACTTAGAAAGCTTCGTGATGGATTCAAAAATACAAAACTTCAGATGTTATTCAGAGGTCAGAATATTTTAGGATATCGTCACTATGCAGATGATGTTGTTGAATATTTCGTTCAGAAATCTATCGCAAATGGTATTGATATTATTAGAATTTTTGACTGTCTTAATGATATTAGAAATCTTGAATGTGCAGTTAAAGCAGCCATTAAGGAAAACGGTCATGCACAGGTTGCATTATCTTATACATTAGGTGATGCTTATACTCTTGAATATTGGAAAGATATTGCAAAGAGAATTGAAGATATGGGTGCACATTCAATTTGTTTCAAAGATATGGCAGGTTTACTTGTACCTTACAAGGCAACAGAACTTATTTCTGCATTAAAAGAAGAGGTAAGTATTCCAATTCAGTTACACACACACTACACTTCAGGTGTTGCTTCAATGACATACCTTAAAGCTGTTGAAGCTGGTGTTGATGTTATTGATACAGCAATGTCACCATTTGCAATGGGTACATCTCAGCCAGCAACAGAAGTTATGGTTGAAACATTTAAGGGAACAGAATATGATTCAGGCCTTGATCAGAACTTACTTGCTGAAATTGCTGATTACTTCAGACCAATTAGAGATGAGGCTCTTGCATCAGGACTTCTTAATCCAAAGGTTATGGGTGTTGATATTAAGACACTTCTTTATCAGGTACCAGGTGGTATGCTTTCAAACATGGTATCACAGCTTAAGGATATGAAGGCAGAAGATAAGTATTATGATGTACTTAAAGAGATTCCAGAGGTTAGAAAAGACCTTGGTGAACCACCTCTTGTTACACCTTCATCACAGATTGTTGGTACTCAGGCAGTTCTTAATGTTATTGCAGGTGAAAGATATAAGACACCTACTAAAGAGTGTAAGGCAGTTCTCAGCGGAGAATATGGACAGACAGTTAAGCCATTCAATAAAGAAGTGCAGAAGAAGGTTATTGGAGATAAAGAGCCTATTACATGCAGACCAGCAGATCTTATTGAAAACGAATTAGATAAGATTGAAGCTGAAATGTCAGAGTGGAAAGAGCAGGATGAAGATGTATTATCATATGCTTTATTCCCACAGGTAGCTATGGAATTCTTCAAATATAGAAAAGCTCAGAAAGATAAAGTTGATTTAAATAAAGCAGATACAGAAAATGGAACATATCCTGTATAGTATTATTGCATTTTAAAAATCAATATAATATAATGAAAACCCGGTCGTTGTGACTGGGTTTTTATTATATTATTTTCTTTTATCTCTATCTTTGGTATAATGTAAAAGATGTTGGGGTAAATATTTTGAAAGAGATAGGGATTCTTTTTTGATATTTGACATTAAAGAGGGCAAAGAGAAATACAGATAGGCGGATTAAAATGGATTTATTTGAAAATATAAAAGAACATATGTCTTGTATGAGTAAAGGACAGAAAAAGATAGCAGATTTTATCATGGGAGATTTTAACAAAGCTGTTTTTCTAACGGCTGCAAAACTTGGTAAAATTACAGGTGTTAGCGAGTCAACAGTTGTAAGATTTGCAACAATGCTTGGATTTCCAGGATATCCTGAATTTCAAAAAGCAATGACTGAATATGCTTCAAAAAGGTTATCATCCATTGATAAAATAGATATCTCGTCAAATGTAGCAAAAAAACAACCTGTTTTGGAAAAGGTTTTATCATCTGATATTGAAAAGATAAAATTAACATTGGATATTTTAGATAATGATACATTTGAAACAGCTATCAATACTATTAATAATTCAAAAAAGATATACATATGTGGACTTAGAAGTTGTAAGGCTTTGGCAGAAATTTTGGGCTTTTATCTGAAAAATATATATGATGATGTTATTGTTATTTCTACCAACAGTTTTAGTGAAATATTGGAACAGATAATCAGAATAAGTGATAAAGATTGTTTCATAGGAATAAGTTTTCCGAGATATTCCATGAGAACACTTAAAGCTATGGAATTTGCAAATAATAAAAATGCAGAAGTTATTGCCATAACTGATTCGAAGAGTTCGCCTATGTGTTTATATTCGTCATGTAATCTTATTGCAAAAACTGAAATGACTAATACTTTTGATTCACTTACGGCACCGCTTAGTCTTATAAATGCAATAGTGACAGCATTAAGCGTTAAAAATAATGACAGAGTAATTAAAAATCTAAATGAAGTAGAAAATGTATGGGAAGATTATCAGATATATTCCCAGGATGAAATAAATAAAATATAAAGGAAAAGTGTATGAGCAAGGTTGTAGTAGTAGGCGGTGGTGCTGCAGGAATGTTGGCAGCTATAGGCGCTGCTGAATGTGGACATAATGTAACCATATATGAGAAAAATGAAAAGCTTGGAAAAAAGATGTATATTACAGGAAAAGGCAGATGTAATATAACCAATGCATCAGAAATGGATGTGTTGTTGAAAAATGTTGTGAAAAACAATAAATTTCTATATAGTGCATTTTATACTTACACCAATGACAGTATTGTTGAACTGATAAATAGAATGGGTGTTGAGACAAAGGTTGAAAGAGGCAATAGGGTATTCCCGATGTCTGATAAATCTTCAGATGTTATTTTGGCACTTAGCAGGAGAATCAAGGAGTTAGATATTTCCGTTGAATATAATTCAAGCGTCAAATCTATTATTCAAGAAGACAATATTGCTGTAGGTATTGAACTTGTAAATGGCAAAAAAATTGCAACTGATAATATAATTATTGCTACAGGTGGAAATTCATATCAGACCACAGGTTCAAATGGTGATGGTTATAAAATGGCGGGAAAGATAGGACATAATGTTACAAAAATCTATCCGTCTTTAGTACCATTTAATGTTAAAGAAGAATATGTAAAGGAATTGCAAGGCCTTTCGTTAAAAAATATAAAAGGTACATTTTATGTAGATGACAAAGAAGTTTATTCAGAGTTTGGAGAAATGCTGTTTACCCACTTTGGAGTAAGTGGACCAATAGTTCTTTCTTCTAGTAGTTATCTTACTGAAAGTATATCAGATAACAAAAATGTTACAATGAAAATTGATTTAAAACCATCACTTTCCTTTGTAGAACTTGATAATAGGGTAACAAAAGATTTTAATGCAAATATTAACAAGGATTTTAGAAATTCTTTGAATGATTTATTACCTAAAAAATTGATTCCTGTTATAATAAATCTATCTGGTATAGATGAATTTAAAAAAGTACATGATATCACAAAAGAAGAAAGACATATGCTTGTAAGTCTTTTAAAAGGTATGAAATTAACGATTGCTTCTACGAGAGGATTTAATGAAGCAATTATAACAAGAGGTGGAATTGATGTAAAAGAGGTTAATTCATCGACTATGGAATCAAAGCTGATTAAGCATTTGTTCTTTGCTGGAGAAGTGCTTGATATTGATGCACTCACAGGAGGATATAATTTACAGATAGCTTATTCTACTGGCTATCTTGCAGGAATTAGTGTATATTAAAATAGAATAAATAAGGTGGCAGCACCGGAAAGCAGGATTATGTATAATATAGCAATTGATGGACCAGCAGGAGCGGGAAAAAGTACAATAGCAAAACTTGTAGCAAAAAAATTGGGATATATCTATGTTGATACAGGTTCAATGTATAGAGCGATGGCTTTATTCTGCATTAGAAATGGAATTAAAGCTGAAGAGGAAGAAAAGGTAGTTGAAGCATGTAAAAAGTGTGAAGTAACTATTGATTATATTGATGGTGCCCAGCAGGTATTTTTGAATGGTGAAAATGTAAATGGATATATTAGAGCAGAAGAAGTATCAAATATGACATCGGCAATTTCTGTATATGGGCCTGTAAGAGAGAAGCTTGTTGAATTACAGAGAAGTATAGCAAAAAAACAAGATGTTATTATGGATGGAAGAGATATAGGAACTTTCGTTTTAAAGGATGCATTTCTAAAGATATATCTTACAGCAAGTTCAAGAAAACGTGCAGAGAGAAGATATAAAGAGCTTATTGAAAAAGGTGTGGAATGTAGTCTTGATGAAATCGAAAAAGATATAATTGACAGAGATTATAGAGATATGCATAGAGAGATATCACCACTTACAAAGGCTGAAGATGCAGAATTATTAGATACATCTGATATGAATATTGAACAGGTTGTTGAGGCAATTATAAATTTAGTTAATATAAAAAAATCAAAATAATGGAGATAATTAATGGCTGAAGTGATATTAGCAAAATCAGCAGGTTTTTGCTTTGGTGTTAGAAGAGCTGTTGATACAGTTTATAAAGAAATAGAAAAATGTAAAGAAAATGGTGAACCAATATACACTTTTGGACCTATTATTCATAATGAACAGGTAGTTATGGATTTAGAAAATAAAGGTGTTACTGTTGTGAATTCTGTAGGGGAATTTAGTTTACTTAAAAAAGGAACTGTTATTATAAGATCACATGGAGTTTCAAAAGAAATATTTGATGAACTTACAGCAAGTGGTCATAATATTATTGATTGTACATGCCCTTTTGTTAAAAAAATTCATAGAACTGTTATGGAAAAAGGAAATGAAGGATATGAGATAATCATTATTGGAAATGATAAGCATCCTGAAGTTGAGGGGATTAAAGGTTGGTGTGTAACAAAAAATACTGTTATAAACAATGAAGATGAAGCAATGAATTTTGAAACATCTGAAAACAAAAAAATATGTGTTGTTTCGCAGACGACATTTAATTACAATAAATTTAATAAATTAGTTGAAATTCTTGGCAAAAAGTTATATGATATAATAGTTGTTAATACTATATGCAATGCTACTAATGAAAGACAATTAGAAGCAGCACAGATAGCACAGAGCGTGGATATGATGGTAGTCATTGGTGGGAAGACAAGCTCAAACACACAAAAACTATATGAAATCTGCAAAGATAAATGTGACAAAACGATTTATGTTCAAACAGCAGCAGATTTAGAGATTGAAAAGTTATTACCATCTGAAAAGATAGGTATTACAGCAGGGGCATCAACCCCAAAAAATATTATTGAGGAGGTTCAAAAATTATGTCAGAATTAAGTTTTGAACAAATGTTAGAAGAATCATTTAAAACTATAAGAACAGGAGAAATCGTTGAAGGCACAGTTATCAGCGTTAAAGAAGATGAAGTTGTGTTAAATATAGGTTACAAAGCTGACGGTATCATAACAAGAAACGAATATACCAACACACCTAATGTAGATCTTACAACACTTGTTGCTGTAGGCGATACAATGGAAGCTAAGGTCCTTAAGGTTAATGATGGTGAAGGTCAGGTGTTATTGACATACAAGAGACTTGCACAGGAAAAGGGAAGCAAGAGACTTGAAGAAGCTTTTGAAAATCAGGAAGTATTAAAGGCTACTGTTACTCAGGTTATGGCTGGAGGTCTTACAGTTGTTGTTGATGACTGTAAAGTATTTATTCCAGCAAGTCTTGTATCTGATTCTTTCGAAAAGGATCTTACAAAGTACAACGGACAGGAAATTGAATTTGTTATTACAGAATTCAATCCAAAGAAGAGAAGAATCATTGGTGATCGTAAGCAGTTATTAGTTGCTGCTAAAAAGGTTGCTCAGGAAGAAGTTTTATCAAAGATTTCTGAAGGCGCTGTTGTAGAAGGAACAATTAAGAATGTTACAGATTTTGGTGCGTTTGTTGATTTAGGTGGTGTTGACGGATTACTTCATATTTCTGAAATGTCATGGGGAAGAGTTGAACATCCAAAGAAGTTATTTAAAGTTGGCGATCCTGTAAAGGCAATCGTTAAAGAAATTAACGGTACAAAGATTGCATTAAGTCTTAAATTTGATGAGACAAATCCTTGGACAGGTGCTGCAGAGAAGTATGCAGTAGGTAATGTTGTAAAGGGTAAAGTTGCAAGAATGACAGAATTTGGTGCTTTTGTTGAATTAGAGCCAGGTATCGATGCATTATTACATGTATCACAGATTTCTAGAGAACATGTTGAAAAACCAGCTGATGTATTCAAAATAGGTGACGAAGTAGAAGCTCAGATTGTTGATTTCAATGCAGACGAAAAGAAGATTAGCTTAAGCAAGAAAGTATTAGAACCAGCTGAGGAAGTAGTTGAAGAAACAACAGAAGAATAATTGGAGGTAATTTTGGATTACGAACAGTTTAAAAGCCAGGTCTTTAATCTTACAAAGATTGATTTAAGCTCTTATAAAGAGAAACAAATGAAAAGAAGAATAGATGCTCTTATAGCAAAAAATAAATATCCTGGCTATAGTGAGTATGTTGAAGGACTTAAGAAGGATTCAAAACTTTTTGAGGAATTTGTAAATTATCTTACAATCAATGTTTCTGAATTTTGGCGTAACCCAGAGCAGTGGGATATTCTTGAGAAAAATGTTTTACCTGATCTCATTAAAAAATCTGGAAAAACATTAAAGATATGGAGTGCAGCCTGTTCTACAGGTGATGAGCCATATTCACTAGTTATGTTGTTATCAAGATTTATGCCTCTGTCAAATATTAAGATAATTGCAACTGATATTGATAAGCAGGTTTTGGAGAAAGCTAAAGCAGGTTTATACAATGAAAAGAGTCTTGCAGGTCTTCCAAAGGATTTGAAAGATAAATATTTTACAAAGATTGGTCTTTCAAATTATCAAATATCAGAAGATATTAAGAAGTGTGTTGACTTCAAACAGCATAATTTGCTTAGGGATGCATATCCGGATAATGTTGATTTGATTGTATGTCGAAACGTACTTATATATTTTACAGATGAAGCAAAAGATGAGATTTATAGAAAATTCAATAAATCACTTAAATCTGGTGGATATTTGTTTGTTGGAAGTACTGAACAGATTATTAACTACAAAGATATGAATTATTCTTCAATGAAATCATTCTTCTATACAAAGAATTAATTTATAAGATATTTATTATGTAATTAAATAGGACAGGCAGTGCTTGTCCTATTTTCACATCAAAAGAAAGTACTATTGGATTGCTATTATGGGTAGAATGTGAAAAGGTAGTTTGAAAATTTATTTGCATATTGCACAATGTATATAGGTATTTGCTCCGTTTTTCGGATATAAGAGTTTCTAAATGTTCTTAATTTACTTCTTTACCCAAAGACGCAACCGGCTGAAATTCGCCATCCATGGCTCAGTTCAGCCTTCTGTCGGCATCCGTGCCGACAGCTTGCTATTTCTTTAAAGAACCTTAAGAAACTCTAATATCCTACAAGAGTCGCAAATTTCTATATACATTGCGCAATATGCCAATAAGAATGCTATAGGATACCTTTTGGCATTCTTACCTTAATAGGCAATCAAATAGGATGTGAGGGGATGAAAATGGGACAACAGCACATATAGAGATAGTGGAGGGCTCTATATGAGGGAAGGACAATAGCATATGTAGAGGTAGTGGAAGTCTCTATGTGAAAGAAGGAAATAAATATGAGAGTTATTGCAGGAAGAGCTAGAAGAACAAATTTAGTGACTCCGGTGGGAGATAATACCAGACCTACACAAGACAGGATTAAAGAAACTTTATTTAATATGATTAATAATGAATTATATGATTCTGTTTTCCTTGATTTGTTTAGTGGAAGTGGAGGGATTGGAATAGAAGCACTTAGTCGGGGAGCAAGAAAGTGCTATTTTGTTGAAAAAAATAATGATGCAATAAAATGTATTAAAGAAAATATAAAGAATACACATTTCGAAGAAGAAAGCAAAGTATATCAGGATGATGTAATTATTGCTTTAAATAAAATTGAACAATTATATGAAGATGGCAAAAAGGTTGTAATGGATTTCATTTTTATGGATCCACCATATAACCATGAAATAGAAAGGGATGTTTTGGAATATCTTTCAAAATCATCACTGGTTGACGAATATACTACTATTATAGTTGAGGCATCCAAGGAAACAAAAATGGATTATTTACATGATATAGGATATAGACTTGAAAAGAAAAAAGAATATAAGAGTAATTATCATGCGTTTATAGTTTGGGAAGGAAGGTAGAATATGAGTATTGCTATATATCCGGGAAGTTTTGATCCAGTGACAAATGGTCATATAGATATCATTGAGAGAGCTTCAAAGATATCTGATAAACTTTATGTTGCTGTTTTGATGAATAGTTCAAAATCTCCGTTGTTTTCTGTTGAAAATCGTGTTAATATGTTAATGGAAGTTACAAAGCATATTGAAAATGTTGAGGTTGTTGCTTTTAGTGGTTTACTGGTTGATTTTGCAAAACAGATAAATGCAAAAATTATTATTAGAGGACTTAGAGCTATTACTGATTTCGAATATGAATTACAGATGGCTCAGACCAATCACATATTGAATAGTGAGATAGATACATGTTTCTTGACATCTAATCTTGAGTATTCGTATTTGAGTTCAAGCACTGTTAAGGAAGTTGCAAGCTTTGGTGGAGATATTTCAAACTTTGTTCCAGATTATGTTGCCAAAAAAGTATATGAGAAATTTAACCTTGATGGCAAACTAAGCAATATATAATAATTAGGAAGGTATGTTTTATGAGTAAGATTGAACAGATTATTACAGAAATTGAAGATTTAATTGAAGGATGTAAGAAAGTTCCACTTTCTGCTAATAATATTATTGTAAATAAAGACGAAATTGAGGAATTACTAGCAGAGCTTAGACTTAGAACACCAGATGAAATTAAGAAATATCAAAAGATTATCAGCAATAGAGAGGCTATATTAAACGAAGCAAAAGAACGTGCAGAGAGCATGATTGCACAGGCAAATGCTACAACATCAGAGCTTGTTAGCGAACATGAGATTATGCAACAGGCATATATCCAAGCCAATGAAGTTGTTTCAAAAGCTACTGCTGAGGCAAATCAGATTGTCAATAATGCTACAATGGAAGCTAATGAAGTTAGAATGAGTGCAATGCAGTATGTTGATGATATTCTAAAAAATGTTCAGAATGCCGTTTCTTATCAAATGCAGGATATTACTGTAAAGTATGAAAATTATATGAAGTCATTAAACCAGAGTCTTCAGATTGTTATTGATAATAGAAAAGAGTTGAATCCTACAGATGAGTTGAATGAGGACTTGCTTCCAGAAGCAACAGAAGAAGGATTAAAGAGCGCAGAAACAGCTGATTTTGAAGACTTAGAAGACTATACAGTTGATATGTCTGATATGGGTGAATAATTAATCTCTTAAGAGATTTACATACAGTCGAGTGGAGCCATTCTGCTCGATTGTTTTTAATTTGTGATATTATACTTCATTAACATTAAGGAGATTCAATATGGAGAAAAACGAAATATCAACAGATGAAGCTGTTAATAGAGCGAAAAAAATATTTGAATATGACGAAATATACATTGTATTGTCTTTCAGAAATGCAAATCTTAACGAAGGTGTCAGTGTTCCATATATAGCAAAAGTTCAGGATAAAATTACCGGATTAATTGCTTTTTCAAAAGAAGAATATGCAAAAGAGTATTTATTAAACCACAATTTTGAAATTTTGGATGGTATCCTTCCAATTGGTAAGATAGAAAAAAATGATAGATTTAATAATATTACAAATATTCTTTTGATTGCAAAAGCTATGGGGATTAAATTTCTTGATTTTAATGTTTGTACAAATGATAATAGTATAGGTGCATATATTGAATGGATTTTAAATGTATCCGGCATAGATGACGAAATGTCAATGCTTCTGACATCAGAACAATACAATAAAATTATTCAAGGTGCTGGAAAGCTTGAAGTTAAGTTTAATCCTATTAGTTTTTTGAATTTTTACAATCCATATGAAGTAGATGATGAAGAAGCAAAAAAACTTCTTAGAAGTGTGTTCGCATATAGTTCAGTTGAAGATTTTAGAGAGCATTTTACAAATCAACAGTCAATTTTTCAAAATTGTTATGTTATGGATTATATTGTAACATCTATGATTCCACATGCAAATGCAATAAATAAAAAGGATGATATTGCATATTTTGAATCAGTAGCTCACATACTTGGAAATGTTATAAAAAATAAAATATTTGAATCTGAGAATGTATTTACTTTATTAGATCCTGAAACCGGAAATCTTATAAACAGAAATGGTATAATTTATCTTTTATATACTGACAGATTCAAATATATGGGACAATACATCTATAAAAAACTTGAAAACAAAGATGAAATTATGAATCTCATAAAAGAATCACAAGCAAAAAAAGCAGTTGTAACAGATGGACCACACGGTATGGCTGTTATAGAACTGGGAGGTTGAAATGATTCAAAATATAAATAAAAAATATAATAATGACTATTTTGAATATGATATACAGGATAATGACTATATTATAGTTGCAACTCCAAGGGAAGTACTTATTAAACAAAGTGATAATATGATAAGTTTTCCTATGTATAAGGATATAGAGAAATGCGATAATATTAGATTCCTTTTTAAAATAAATGATGACAAATATTTTATGGCATTAAATGTTACTATGAAATCAAATGATTTTGAATTTGTAGAAAAGAATATATTTAGAACGGCGTATCCATTTGAAAATCGTTTTATTGGTATAACAGGATTTCAACTTGTGAATTGGTATATGTCTCATAATTATTGTTCAAGGTGTGGAACACCTCTCATTCATTCAAAGAAAGAGAGAATGCTTGAATGTCCGGAATGCAAGATGCAAAATTATCCAACTATTTCTCCAGCAGTTATTGTTGGGCTTGTTAAAAAGGATAGTATTTGTATTTCGAAATATGCAGGAAGGGATTATAAGAATTATGCTCTTCTTGCGGGATTTGTGGAGGTTGGTGAGTCAATAGAAGATACTGTTAGAAGAGAAGTCTTCGAAGAGGTGCATCTAAAAGTAAAAAACATCCGTTATTTTAATAGTCAGCCTTGGGGATTTACAAGTACACTTTTGATAGGTGTCTTTGCAGATCTTGATGGTGAAGATACAATAGTCCTTGATGAAGAAGAATTATCGGAAGCGCGCTTTATAAAAAGAGATGAAATGGATGATATACTTGATGATGGTATAACATTAACAAGGGCAATGATGATGGCTTTTAAAGAAGGTAGAGAACCACAGACAGTAGTACACTGATACATGCTGATAATATTTTTGCATATATCAGATACCTTTTTTGGATTTTTACATTATCAAGTAATTGCATACTCTGAAATAATGCTGAAATGCCACCAAAAGACATTAAAAAAGTGATAACAGAATAAAAAAAGGACATATTTATGTCAAAAGTATATATGAGTATATTTGTGACATCGATTAAAGAGCATATAATCATATAAATAGTATCAGGAAGATTGCACTTTGAGATTAATGATGAAATTATTGAAAAGATTACAATATAAAAGCATATGTAGCAAAGGGTATGTATGGTATTATCAACTATATTTTTGTATGAGTTTGCTGGATTTAAAGGGCATTCTTTTTGAATGTCCTTATTTTCGACCTTTTTTTTGTCTCTATTTTTAAAAACTTTTATTACAATAAAATATAGTAATAGAGATGAAATATATGGTATGAAAAATATGTATAATTTTTTAGTTATAGTTAAGTAAAAATAGTCACTTATTTTGTTAATGATTATTATATTAAATGCAGGAGAAATATTATGACATATAAAAACAAGTTTTATTGCAGTATATTTTGTTATTTCATTTTTTTGGTACAAATCTGAAACTGTTTTTATGCCAACAGGAAAACCACATAAGAAGCCGATTGTTATGCAAAAAAGATTTGTAGTTGATACATTTAATTTTAGCTTTTTTAGAGGTAATGTCAGAGAAGAAAGTATTGAAAATGAATTAAAATAGATTATAATATTAGTGATTAAAATGAATGGAAATAGAGTTGGTAAAATAATATTACAGAAGTTGTTAAAACCAAGAGCAGCTGCATTCTTTGTGGTTTGTATATTGAATAATAAAAATAAAAATATAGATAATATAAAAATATCCTGTAAGTTTTTATTTTTATAAAAAAAATTCCATTTCATAAAAAACCGTTTTGAAAGTATTTATAATAATATATTATTATTTGGAGGAAATATGAGCGTTTTAGAAGGATTAAATCCAAGCAGAGTTTTTTATTATTTTGAAGAAATTTCAAAGATTCCAAGAGGCTCTGGTGATACCAAGAGGATAAGTGAATATTTAAAACAGTTTGCAGTATCGCATAATCTTTCTGTTATTCAGGATGAAGTAAATAATATTATTATAAAAAAAGAAGCTTCAAAAGGTAGAGAAAAGGATGATGCTGTAATCATTCAGGGACATATGGACATGGTATGTGAAAAGGTTTCTGGTAGCAAGCATGATTTTACAAAAGATGGTCTTGAACTGATAGTAGAGGATGGTTTTGTGAAAGCTAATGGAACTACGCTTGGCGCAGATGATGGAATTGCTGTGGCTATGGGGCTTGCGATATTAGAAGATGATGCACTTTCTATACCTAAGTTATATGTTATTTTTACAGTAGATGAAGAAGTTGGGATGGAAGGCGCTATGAAACTTGATTTATCAGATATAGATGCGAAATATCTGTTAAACCTTGACTGTGAAGATGATGGAATGGCTTTTGCAGGATGTGCAGGTGGAGCAACTATTGAGAATACATTTGCATTGGAATATGAAGAAACACTGGGTGATTTATATGAGATAAAAATATCAGGATTAAAAGGTGGACATTCTGGAAGTGAGATAGATAAAGAGCGTGCAAATGCCAATATTTTGATGGGAAGACTATTAAAACAAATCAGTAATAATGTTCAGGTAAAAATAAAAGATATAAATGGTGGAACAAAAGACAATGTAATTACTAAAGAATCAATTGCTCATATCATTATAAATAAGTGTGATGTAAATAGTGTATTAAGCATAGTCAACAATGTTTTAAATATTGTTAAAAATGAATATTATGTTGCTGATAATAATATTGAGATTGACATGAATCTTTTAAAAGAAAATGTAACAGAGCAAGTAATTTCATCAAAAAATATAAATGATGTATTGTTCTTTATAAATGCTGTACCATATGGTGTGATTAACTATTCAATGGATTTTAAGGGGATTGTTGAAAGTTCTTTAAATATGGGAATAGTTGAGACAAATAAAGATAGTCTTAAAATATCTGTTTCTGTACGTAGTTTAGTTGGTTCACGAAAGCAAAATATAGTTGACAAGATAGTGTTAATTGCAAATAGAGCAAATGCAACATCTGTAATCAAGGGTGATTATCCTGAATGGGAATATAAGAGAGGCTCAAAACTTCAGGAAATTGCTGTTTCTTTATATAAAGAGATGTATGATAAAGATTTTGAAATCAATATTATTCATGCGGGTCTTGAATGTGGATTCTTTGTTTCAAAAAAGAAAGACCTTGATATAATATCACTTGGCCCTCAAATGTATGATATTCATACACCTGATGAAAGACTTGATATTGAATCAACAAAGAGAGTGTATGATTTTGTTGTTTCATTACTTGAAAAAATATAAGGTTGGATAAAATATGAGACTTTTAAGTATTGCAAGTGGAAGCAGTGGAAACTGCATATATGTGGGAAATGATGATACACATATTTTAATTGATACAGGAATAAGTAAAAAAAGAATAGAAGAAGGACTTAACGAAGTTGAATTATCATTAAGTGATATTGATGGGATATTTGTTACACATGAGCATTCAGATCATATACAGTCACTGGGTGTTATTCAAAGAAAATATAATATTCCAGTATATTCGTCTAAGGAAACAATTGAAAGTATATTGAATGAGAAAAAGCTTGGAAAAATTGATGAGGACTTATTCGTTCCAATAGAGGCAGATACTACATTTGAATTAGGAACACTTAAGATAAATCCTTTCTCTGTATCGCATGATGCTGCAAAACCATACGCATACAGAGTAAGCGATGAAAAATCATCTGTGGCTGTTGCAACTGATATGGGATATTACGATGAGTACATTGTTGATAATTTAAAGAATCTCGATGCATTATTAGTTGAGGCAAATCATGATATCAGAATGCTGCAGTTAGGAAGATATCCATATATTTTAAAACAAAGAATTCTATCCAATAGAGGACATTTGTGTAATGAAATGTGTGGAAGATTAATTGATGAGATATTATGTCCATCACTTAAGTCGATTTTCCTTGGACACTTAAGTCAGGAAAATAATTATCCAGACCTAGCATATCAGAGTGTTAAGAACGAAATTGATATGAGTGAAAGTACATACAAATCAAGAGATTTTGATATTATGGTTGCTCATAGAGACAGACCTTCTAAAATTGTAACAGTTTAAAAAAATAGATTGAATTTTTAATAGAGTTACAATATAATAAGATTGATTTGTCGTCTATTGGCAGATAATGTAAGGACAATTATATGTAGTGTGTTATAAAAGAACAACATATGATTGAAAATAGGAAATGAGGTAGTCAGATGAAGAAGACAGTTATTACAGTAGTGGGAAAAGATACAGTTGGTATTATTGCTAAGGTATGTACATATTTAGCGGATAAAAACATCAATATTCTTGATATTTCTCAGACAATAGTACAGGATTATTTCAATATGGTTATGATAGTTGATATAAATAAGTCAAGCAAACATTTTGGCGAAATCGCAGACGATCTTGCAAAAGTTGGCGATGAAATTGGTGTTCAGATTAAGGTTCAGTCTGAAGATATTTTCAATATTATGCACAGAATCTAAGCATTCTGGTTAGTAAATTATCACGCTGTATGCGTAAATAAGATATATTGGAAGGATATTATAATGATTAATATATTTGAAGTAAATGAAACAAATAAGATGGTTGAACATATGAATCTCGATGTCAGAACTATCACAATGGGTATTAGTTTGTTAGACTGTATTGATAGTGATATCGATAAATTAAATGAAAACATCTACAATAAGATTACAACAAAGGCAAAGAATCTCGTATCTACAGGTCAGGAAATTGAAAAAGAAATTGGTATTCCAATTGTAAATAAGAGAATTTCTGTTACACCTATAGCTTTAGTTGGAGCAACAGCTTGTAAGACAGTTGATGATTTTGTTTCAATTGCCAAAAATCTTGATAAGATTGCTAAAGAGGTTGGTGTTAATTTTATCGGTGGTTATTCAGCATTAGTTTCAAAGGGTATGACACCTGCTGAAGAGTTGATGATTAGATCAATTCCAAAGGCTCTTGCTTGTACTGACAGAGTATGTTCATCAGTTAATGTTGGTTCAACAAAAACAGGTTTAAATATGGATGCTGTTAAGTTAATGGGTGAAGTGGTGGTTGAAGCTGCTACACTTACAAAGGATACTGACTCATCAGCATGTGCCAAGTTGGTTGTATTTTGTAATGCTCCTGACGATAACCCATTTATGGCTGGTGCTTTTCATGGTGTTACAGAAGCTGATTGTATTATCAATGTTGGTGTAAGTGGACCTGGTGTTGTTAAGACAGCTCTTTCACAGGTAAGAGGTGAAAACTTTGAAGTGCTTTGTGAAACAATAAAGAAGACAGCATTTAAGGTAACTCGTGTTGGTCAGTTAGTTGCTCAGGAAGCATCTAAGAGACTTGGAGTTCCATTTGGTATTATAGATTTATCTTTGGCACCAACACCTGCAATTGGCGATAGTGTTGCTGAGATTCTTGAAGAGATTGGTCTTGAGTCTGTAGGTGCACCAGGTACAACAGCAGCTCTTGCATTATTAAATGATCAGGTTAAAAAAGGTGGTGTAATGGCATCTTCATATGTTGGTGGTTTAAGTGGTGCGTTTATTCCTGTAAGTGAAGATCAAGGTATGATTGATGCAGTTGTTGCAGGTGCTCTTACACTTGAAAAGCTTGAAGCAATGACTTGTGTATGTTCGGTTGGTCTTGATATGATTGCTATTCCAGGAAATACAAAAGCTACAACTATTTCCGGTATCATAGCAGATGAAGCTGCGATTGGTATGATTAACCAGAAGACAACAGCAGTAAGAATTATTCCTGTTATTGGAAAAGACGTTGGAGATACTGTTGAATTTGGTGGCTTACTTGGATATGCTCCAGTAATGCCTGTTAACAAATTCTCATGTGATGCATTTGTTAATAGAGGTGGAAGAATCCCAGCTCCAATACATAGTTTCAAAAACTAATAAATTATATTTTTGTATAGAAATACTAAAGGCAATAACCTCGTTAAATACGAATGGTATTGCCTTTTTTATCTATAAGAATCATTTTAAAATATATTAACCTTAAGATGTGACTTCCGCACAAAAAGTGTCAAGCACTTTTGGCCTAAGGAAATTCATTTATAATGTTTAAATTTAGGAAAGTCAAAAAGTATATTTTAAGATTTTTAGGGCATATTGCATAAGTTATATAGGAATTTGTGACTTTTGGAGGATATTAGAGTTTCTTAAGGTTCTTTAGTAAAATAGCCATCTGTCGGCATGGATGCCGACAAAAGGCTGAACTGAGCCATGGATGGCGAATTTCAGCCGGTGGCGTATTAGTTATAAAATTTTATATAAGAACATTTAGAAACTCTTATATCCGAAAAACCGGAGCAAAGGACTATATATCTTATGCAATATGTCAATCACACACTCAATATACCTTTTGTCCCCCATATTTAAACAGTAATGAATTTCCTCGTGAATTCCGTCGGAAGTACCTGCTTTAAATCTTCCTGAAGGCATAATCTATATACCCCATCAGCATATAAATTCTTTTCAAAAAACGGAATAGCCTGTTTTGGTAGCACATCCTTATAATCCGAAACTTTAGTTATTAGAGCTAAATCTGTATTATTTGAAATTTCAGTAAGCAGACAGGATGAGTCTTTTCTGAAACCTAAAATGCGGATATAGTTGCCATAGCTATTATTTTTCAAATATTCAACATCATGCTTTGTTATATTTAAAATAATATGCATAAGTCCACGACTAATAGATGTATATGAAATTTCTTTTGTCTTAATAGACATAATAAAAGATGTAAAGTCAGTATAATTGCTGATATTATTACATATTTTATCCCAAAGAAAATCTGGTACATCGAAGTAAACATTGTTATTTTTTGTTGTTGCATCAAGCAGTTTCGAGCCTGCAATATTTGAAAAACTGTTTTTTAATCGTAAAGGATATGATTTGTACAATTCTTTTTTATAATTTATATCAATATCAATTAAGATATCTTCTAATTCTTTATTTTTAAGCTTTCTCAAATTTGATGCAGAATACAATCTGGCATTGTCAATTGAAGAGGATTCACTATTATGTGAAATATTATAGTCTGTGAAGTCTTCATGATAGTCTGCTACAATACGTTTGATTCCAATAGGTTTGATTTTTGAATTGATTTTCTTTAAGGCTTTGATATATTCAAGTGCAAGAATATTGTTAGGTTTGTTTAAAAAATCAATATTATCATTTTTGATTACCTGTTTTAGAGCATTAGCTCTTGCAAGGGCGAATGATTCGCCATTTGATAAATTCTGTTTGATAAGCTTTTTGAAATCGTCTTGTTCATTGTTAAGAATATTTGCAATATTGCCAATAACTTCAAGATTTTCATTCTCAACACCAAATGCAAGATAATCAATTATGCCAAGGGAATTTAAAATTGAAACTCCACATGTAGCAAAGTGTTCAGCACTGGCTGTAGAAAATTGTACAGGCATTTCAATTACAAGATTGGCACCATGATTTAATGCAATTTTTGTTTTAGTATATTTATCAATAAAGGATGGCTCGCCACGCTGGACAAAGTTGCCGCTTGTGATAATTACACAATAGTCAGCATCTGTTACTTCTTTAGCTTTTTTTATTATATATTCATGACCTTTGTGAAAAGGATTAAATTCTGTTATTATACCTACAGTCTTCATACTTGCCTCTTTTTTATTCCGAAAAATAATTATCACGGATATTTTTTTGTTTTGTCACATAACAAACACATTTATATTTAAAATATATAGTGTAAGCAAGAAAAAATCAACTATATTCAGGAGGATAACATGAGGAAAAAATATAGATATATTGGTACACTGATTATTTCTGCATCCCTTGCATTACAGCTTTGTGCCTGTGGAGCGGGTAATACTGAAACTGAAAATGAAACAACTATATCTTTGCAACAGGGTGAATCATCTATAGAAAATAGTGATACATCTATTATGACAGATGTATCTGTAGAATTTAAAGAGGCAGATGATGTAGCTGTAAGTGTTGATTATTCTGAAGAAAATATAATAAGATTTTCAAATGATTCAATTACATATGAGGGTTCTGGTGCAACGGTTTCTGAAAATATCATCACAATTACATCAGAGGGAAGGTATATACTTACAGGTTCAATTGATAATGGACGTGTAATTGTTGATGCTACCGATGATGCAAAAGTTGAGCTGGTATTTGCAGAAGTTTCAATTACATGTGACAATAATTCACCTGTCGTAGTAAAAAATGCAGATAAGGTGAGAATAATTCTTGCCGATGACACCGAAAACTATGTATGTGATGGACCGGAATATGAACTTGATGAAAATGATGATATAACACCTAAGAGTGCAATTTATTCAAAATGTGATCTCGTTATAACAGGAAATGGAACGTTATATGTTGATGGTAAATATAATAATGGTATTGCAAGTACAGATGATTTGATTATTACAAATGGAACAATCTGTGTAGAAGCTGTTAATAATGGTCTTAAAGGTAAAGATTCAGTTAGAATTAAAGATGGAAATATCACTATTACAAGTGATGATGATGGTATAAAATCTGATAATGATGAAGATAGTGAAAAGGGCTATATTTATATTGAAAATGGAAATATTAAGATAGCAGCAACAGGTGATGGTATTAATGCTGATAAGCTGATAAAAATTGAAAATGGAAAAATTGAAATTACTGAAAGTGATGAAGGAATTGAGGCACAAAATATTATTATAAATGATGGAGATATTAGTATATATTCAAACGATGATGGCATAAATGTTTCTCTATCTGATTATGTTTCAAATATTATGGGAACAAATAATACAAACAATATTAATAACACGGATACAGATAGTAATAAAATGCCTGAAGACTTCCAAAATATGAGGGATAATAATTTTAATGGTGGTCAGTGGCAGGAGCGTCCGGATATGGGTGGAGAACAAAACGGTGATATGGACAGTCAAAGACCAGAGATGCCAAGCGGAGAAAATGGAAATGAGTCAGAAATGATTGGTAGAGGAGGAAATAAGCAAAAGCAAAATGGCATGGGTGGTTTTGAGACTGTTGATGGTGTATTAACAATTAATGGTGGAACAATATATGTAAATGCCAAAGGTGACGGCATAGATAGTAATGGAAGTGTAGTTCAGACTGGCGGAATCGTCATAGTTGAGGGGCCATCTGATAATGGTAATGGTGCTCTTGACTATAATGGAAGCTATACGATGACAGGTGGTACATTACTTGCTATTGGTAGTTCTGGAATGGCTATGGCTCCAAGCAGTTCTTCAACAGTTTATGGTACATCAGTAAATACCAATGTAAATGCAGGAGATATAATCAATGTACTTGATGGTAATGATGAAATTATTAAATTTGAAGCTACAAAGAGGATTTCAAATATTGTAGTATTTTCAGATAAGTTTAGCGAAGGTAAAGAATATACTTTAAATATGAATGGAAATGAAATCGAATTTACTGCAGGAGTGGTAAATTCAAATGGAATGGGCCACTAAACATAGAATAAGTGAAAGGTTTCTGCCTGAATCAATAGAGTAAAGATTTTGTCAGTTAAATAGAAAATAAAAAAGAGAGTAGTCTTGACTCCTTTGATATAATGGATTCGACTAAAAAAACATAATAAAGGAGACTACTCTCATGACTATTGTATCATTATTAGACGTATTAG
>JBGVOD010000006.1:0-149127 GCA_045126215.1 Lachnospiraceae bacterium
GATATAACTAGAATCAAAGAAGCCATAGATAACTTTGATCCAGCAAAATCACTGATCACCAATGCAGCAGGTCTTGGATTAACAATTTCAAACTACTACGCAACAAAGATGGATGGATATATCACTTTTGAAAGCAAGTACGGAAAAGGAACCAATTTCTTATGTTCAATTAAGCAGAAAGTAATCAGTAACACTCCTCTTTCCCTTGACTTTATCAATCAAATTGAGCGTAATTCATCCAAAATACTTACATCACCTACAGCAAAGGTACTGATTGTAGATGACAGCAAAGTAAACTTATCTGTTGCTACAAATATTTTGAAAAGATTTGATATTGATGCAGATACCATAACCAATGGTTTTGATGCAATCAGAATGATTGAAGAAGAACGTTATGATTTAGTATTTATGGACCATATGATGCCTGATATGGATGGTGTCGAAACAACCGAAAAAATCAGAGCAAAAAAAGGCTCATATTTCAAATCTCTCCCTATCGTAGCACTTACTGCAAATGCTACAGATGAGGCAAGGCATATGTTCATGGAGCATGGATTTACTGACTATATGTCAAAGCCTATTGATAAAGATATTATCAATGATATTCTCTACAAATGGCTTCCTAAATCAAAGATTTCAACCAAAGAGGATACTTCAAGAACTGAAAAATTCAAAGACAAATTTACAATTGCTTTTGAAAAAACGGGCATAGATATCGACTTAGGTCTCTCATATACAGGCAATGATATGGATGGATACATCAAAATAATTAAATCATTTATTAAAGAAAGCGATACTTATGTAGAAAATCTTGTAAACTCATGTAATGAAGGTGATTTAAAAAATTATGGTATATTTTCCCATGGCGCCAAAGGTGCTCTTGCATCCATCGGCGCAAAGAATCTTTCAGATTATGCAAAAGAACATGAATTCAAAGCAAAGGAAGGAAACTTGGAGGTTGTTAAAAAGAACTACCTAGAACTGGTAAACCGCATTCACCATCTTGCCCTTGCAGTTAAGGATATTGTAAAAAGCTACGACATAGATAAAAATGAAAAACAAATTGAAAAGAAAAATCCTATAACCCCTGCTGAGATTTCATTAAGCCTTAATTCTGCAAAAGAAAATATAGCTGACTACGAAATTGATGTTGCGTTAGAACTATTAAACAACCTGAAGAAACACAATATCTCAAATGATATTTTTGAGCTTCTTGAAGACGCAACTGATAAATTAGACAATTTTGACTATGACGGTGCCGTAGACACAATAAACCACATATCTCTCTGATATGTGGTTTATTTATACTAATCTATCTCTTCCTTTGGTTCTTCTAATCCAGGTATTGTTATATTATTATTTTGACAATAATCCCACAAAGCTGCATGGATTGCTTCTTCTGCCAGAAGAGAGCAATGTACCTTTACAGGTGGAAGGCCATCCAGAGCCTCCATTACTGCCTTATTTGTTACCTGCATTGCTTCATAAATTGTCTTTCCCATTACAAGCTCTGTTGCCATGCTACTTGTTGCAACTGCTGCCCCACATCCAAAAGTCTTGAATTTACAATCTTTAATAATCTTTGTTTCTTCATCAATATCAAGATATATTCTCATTATATCTCCACATTTTGGATTTCCTACAGTACCAACACCGCTTGCGTTTTCTATTTCACCAACATTTCTTGGATTATTAAAATGATCCATTACTTTTTCGCTATACATATTTTTTACCTCATCTTATATATTCTTGTTTTATATATTCTTGTTTTATGCATCTATACTTTTTTCCTTGGAAAAATTAAAAATCCTTTTGACGCTAGAACCTTATGAATTAATAAAGTCGTCATATAAAGGAGACATTTTTCGTAATCTTTCAACAATTTCCTTGACCTTCTCAATAGTATAGTCAATATCTTCCTTTGTGGTTTCATCAGACAATGTAAGTCTCAAAGAACCATGTGCTATTTCATGTGGTAACCCTATTGCCAGTAAAACATGCGATGGATCAAGGGAGCCTGATGTACATGCTGAACCTGATGAACCACATATGCCCGCCTGGTCAAGTAATATTAATAATGATTCACCCTCAATAAATCTAAAGCAAAAGTTTACATTATTTGGCAATCTTGTATCTCTAGCGCCATTGAGTCTTGCGTATGGCACTTCATTTAAAACTCTTTCTATTAGGTAGTCTCTTAAATTTGTTTCATATTCTATTCTTTCCTGCATTTTGTTATGTGCAATTTCACACGCTTTTGCCATCCCCACAATACCAGGTACATTATGTGTTCCTGCTCTAAGGCTTCGCTCCTGTGCACCTCCATGAATAAATGACTTTATTTTGATTCCCTTTCTTATATATAATAGTCCTATTCCTTTTGGTCCATTAAACTTATGTCCACTAGCACTTAACAAATCTATATTCATTTCATTTACATCGATTGGAACATGACCAAATGCTTGTACAGCATCTGTATGAAATAATGCCCCATGTTTATGGGCTATACTTCCAAGTTCCTTAACAGGCTCAATAGTTCCAATCTCATTATTTGCAAACATAACTGAAACTAATATTGTATCTTCTCTTATTGCACTTTCAAGTGTCTCAGGATGAACGATTCCCTCTTCATCTGTATCAAGATATGTGATTTCAAACCCTTGTTTTTCAAGCCATTCGCATGTGTGTAATATTGCATGATGTTCTATTTTTGATGTAATAATATGTTTTCCTTTATCTTTGTAAGATTCTGCAATTGCTTTTAATGCCCAGTTGTCAGACTCGCTTCCCCCACCCGTAAAATATATCTCAGACTGATTTGCTCCAATAGAAGCTGCTATCTGACTTCTTGCATCAGCTACTGCTTTCGTAGCTTTTCCAGCAAAACTATATATACTTGAAGGATTACCATATATTTCAGAAAAATATGGCAACATAACATCCACTACTTCTTTGTCAACCTTTGTAGTTGCTGCATTATCTAAATATATCGTTTTCATTTTCCTACCTCTTTCCTATGAATTATTTTTCTCTATTATATCACTACTTTTCCTAGTGTCAAGGTATGAATTAAATTTTTTCATAGTCTCTGTTCTTCTTGACATCTCAAAATAAACATTTTATAATTGTTCGTACACAAACAGTTTGTAGCCGAACTTTTTTTTGAAAGGAACATATACTAATGAACGAAGAACATTTAGGCTATTTAATCAGAACTTTAGCCAATAAATTTGGTGCTCAATTTGAAATATACAAGAGCATTCACAAATTTGAGGATTTATCTCGTGTAAACGGGTGGATTATGAGATACCTATACAACAATAAAGACAAAGATATCTTTCAAAAAGATATTGAAAACAGCTTTGATATTAATCGCTCAACCACTTCTGCTGTTCTAAAAAACATGGAACAAAAAGGTTACATAGAACGTATATCTATTAAAGAAGATGCCAGACTTAAAAAAATAATTCTTACACTAAAAGGCGAAAAAACACATGAGCAGATAATTAACGATTTAGATTTCCTTGACTCTACTGCAGTTAGGAATATAGATAAAGATGAACTTGCTATTTTTTACAAAGTTGTAAAGCAGCTTACAAAGAATGTTGATGAAAACATAAAATATAAATTTGAAAATATCAAGTAAAGGAGACTACCTATGCTAAAAACATTATCAAAACATATTAAAGAATTTAAAAAAGCCTCCATTGCAACTCCTATTTTTATGATTTTAGAAGTTTTAATGGAAACATTAATACCTTTTTTAATGGCATCTATTATAAACGAAGGTATAGAAAAGGGAAATATTAATCACATATACAAAATAGGAGTATTAATGATTATAATATCATTATTCAGTCTATTTTCCGGCATTATGGGTGGAACCTTTGGTGCTAAAGCTTCTACAGGCTTTGCAAAAAATCTCCGTAGTGCAATGTTTGAAAAGATTCAGACCTTCTCCTTTGCCAATATTGATAAATATTCAACAGCAGGTCTTGTAACAAGACTTACAACAGATGTTACAAATATTCAGAATGCATATCAGATGCTTTTAAGAATGTGTATAAGAGCACCTTTTTCACTTATATGTGCTATGGGTATGGCATTTTTTATAAACGCAAGGATTGCATCAATATATCTTATCGCTGTTATCATCCTTGGAATATTTCTTATATTTGTTATTAAAAATGCTACAAAATATTTCAACAATGTTTTTCAAAAGTATGATGATTTAAATGCAAGTGTACAAGAAAACATATCTTCCATTCGTGTAGTAAAAGCATATGTAAGAGAAGATTACGAAAAAACACGTTTTACAAAAGCTGCAAAAAAAGTATATGAAATGTTTATAAATGCCGAAAACATTGTTGTTTGTAATGCTCCGATGATGCAAGTTACTGTCTATACATGTATACTTGCAATTAGCTGGATAGGTGCAAAAATGATTGTCAGCGATGAACTAAAAACCGGCGATCTTATGAGTCTTCTCACATACTGTATGAATATACTTATGAGTCTTATGATGCTTTCAATGATTTTTGTTATGCTATCAATGAGTACCGCTTCTGCCAAACGTGTTGCAGAAATATTAAACGAAGACGTTGATATACACAATCCAGAGAATCCAATTTACGAAGTAAAAAATGGTGATATTGAGTTTGATCATGTTAGTTTTGCATATAAAAAAGATGCAAATGAAAATGTTCTAAATGATATTACATTAAAAATTAATTCAGGTGAAACCATCGGAATAATGGGTAGTACAGGTAGTTCAAAATCATCTCTCGTAAATCTGATAAGCAGACTATACGACGTAACTAGCGGTTCTGTTAAAGTAGGTGGCGTAGATGTAAGAGAATATGACCTGACAGTTTTGAGAAATCAGGTTTCTGTTGTTCTTCAAAAAAATGTATTATTCAGCGGAACAATCCTTGAAAATCTCAGATGGGGAAATAAAGATGCCACATATGAGGAATGTGTTGAAGCATGTAAACTTGCATGTGCAGATGATTTTATAATGACATTTCCTGATCAATATAATACACACATTGAACAAGGTGGTTCGAATGTATCAGGCGGACAGAAACAGCGTCTTTGTATAGCAAGAGCATTGTTAAAGAAACCTAAAATACTAATTCTTGATGACTCCACATCAGCTGTTGATACTGCAACCGATGCAAAGATAAGAAACTCCTTTGAAACAAAAATACCAAATACAACTAAAATTATTATTTCTCAAAGAGTATCAAGCCTTATGAATTCTGACAAAATACTAGTTTTGGATGATGGACATATTGTGGATTTTGATACACATGAAAATCTCCTTAAGAATTGCGAAATATACAAAGATGTATATGATTCACAGACAAATGGCGGTGGAGATTTTGATGAGAATGGAGGTGTTTAAGAATGGCAGGTCCAATGAACAAAGTTATGCCGGGTCAGAAAAAAGTTGCTAATTCTGGTGTTCTATTTAAAAGATTAATGAAATATATTATGAAAAATTATACTGTTCATATTATATTTGTAGTTTTATTTATTTTTATAAGCGTTATTGCAAATATACAGGGTACTTTATTCACCCAGAAGCTTATAGATGATTATATTACTCCCCTTTTATTATCAGATTCACCGGATTACACACCATTGCTAAATGCAATCATAAAAGTTGCAATCTTTTATTTTATTGGTGCACTTTCCACACTTGCATATTCAAAAATAATGGTCTACGTAACACAGGGTACACTTATGAGGTTTCGTGACGATATGTTTAACCATATGCAAAGTCTCCCTATAAAATATTTTGACACTCATTCACATGGAGATATTATGTCTCTGTATACAAATGATATTGATACATTAAGGCAGATGATTTCTCAGAGTTTACCACAGTTTTTGCAAAGTCTGATTACAATCGTTGGTGTATTTATCAGTATGATTATTCTAAATATTCCACTTACTATTACTACATTAGTAATGGTCATTATTATGCTATATACAACTAAGAAAACAGCTTCTATGAGTGGTAAATACTTTGGTTCCCAGCAAAGAGATATGGGTAGGGTGAATGGTGAAATTGAAGAAATAATGAATGGTCAAAAGGTTGTAAAAGTTTTTTGTCATGAAGATGAATGTATAGAAAAATTCAATGCAATTAATGATGAACTATATCACAGCTCTTATAATGCAAATAAATATGCAAACCTTCTTGGTCCAATAAATGCACAGCTTGGAAATGTAAGCTATGTAATATGTGCAATATTTGGTGGTGTTCTTGCACTTAACAAAATGGGAGGTCTTACACTTGGAAAATTAGCAAGTTTCCTCACCTTCAATAAAAGTTTCAATATGCCAATCAATCAGATAAGCCAACAGTTAAATGCTGTTGTTATGGCTCTTGCAGGTGCTGAACGTATTTTCAATCTCTTAGATGAAAAGCCTGAAGTTGATGATGGCTATGTTACTCTTGTGAATGCAAAAGAAGAGAATGGTAAACTAATCGAATGTACTGAAAAAACCGGAACATGGGCATGGAAACATTTTCATAAAGATACAGGCACAACTGACTATATAAAACTCAATGGTGATGTAGTATTTGATGATGTAGATTTTGGTTACACAGAAGAAAAGATTGTGTTGCACAATGTTGATTTGTTTGCAACTCCCGGTCAGAAAATCGCCTTCGTTGGTTCAACAGGTGCCGGAAAAACAACCATCACAAACCTTATTAACAGATTCTATGACATACAGGACGGAAAAATCAGATACGATGGTATTAATATTAACAAAATTAAGAAAGCCGACCTTCGCCACTCTCTTGGCATAGTATTACAGGATACTCATTTGTTTACAAATACCGTAATGGAAAATATAAGATATGGACGTTTGGATGCTACTGATGAAGATGTATATAATGCAGCAAAGCTTGCAAACGCAGACGGATTTATAAGAAGACTTCCAGATGGATATAATACTGTTCTAACAGGAGATGGAGCAAACCTCAGTCAAGGTCAGAGACAGCTGTTGTCCATTGCCAGAGCAGCCATAGCCGACCCTCCTGTATTAATTCTTGACGAGGCTACAAGTTCAATTGATACACATACTGAAAAACTTATCCAAAGTGGTATGGATAAATTAATGAAAGGCAGAACAACATTTGTTATTGCTCATCGCCTTTCAACAGTTAAAAACTCTGACTGCATTATGGTACTTGAAGCAGGCCGTATAATAGAGCGTGGTACGCATGATGAGCTTATCGAAAAACACGGTAAATACTATCAGTTATATACAGGTATGTCTATTGCAAATTAGATACAATTTTTCAACCAGTAATTGCACAAGCAAGCTAGATTAATCTTTTTTAGCTTGCTTGTTTTACGGTTTTTTCTTGATTTCCTCTTTTCATACCGTAAATTCGCAGAATTCATCAAGCTATACTTCCACAGTGAGATTTATCTTCTGGCGCTCTTCTTCCCCAAAAGACAAAGGAACAACTATATTGAATAACTATATTGAGCAATAAATATCATTCCTTCACAATATTCGTAATCCACACACCTTTACGAATAAGTATATATCCTATGCATACTTTAATTATGTCTGCTGATTGTACAATAACATAAATTAAATATACAGGTAATTCTGTAAGGAAACACAGTGTTGTAGCAATTGGCACTGTAACAACCCATGAATATATACTGTCGAAGACGAATGTAATAAGTGTCTTTCCACCAGATCTTAGTGTAAAATACATCGCATTTAAGAAGCCTTGAACAGGAAAAAACAAAGCTGTCAGGATTATAAAAGTTCTTCCAATATCTTGTATCTCCTCTGTGGTGTTATACAATCCCGGAAATGCTTTTGAAACACTTATTAGTATCGTTGTCAATATAAGACATATTGCTCCTGTAAACCACATTAAATGGAATGCATTTTTCCTTGCATCCTCATATTTTCCAGCTCCAAGTGTCTGTCCAATTATTATTCCCACTGCATTACCCAGTGCTACAAACACAACATTCAAAAGATTACATATAGCGTTTGAAATATTAAGACCTGCAACTACATCAAGTCCTCGCACCGAATAACACTGTGTAAGAACTGCTATTCCACCTGCCCATAAAAATTCATTTAAGAAGATTGGAAATCCTTTTTTAATCATCTTTATTGTAATATCTTTTGGAACAAGAATTGTCTTATATATTCCAATTAAGAATGTATGAACACGTCTCTTCAAATGTGCCCAGATTATAACAATAAGAGCTTCTACAAATCTTGAAATAACTGTCGCTATAGCTGCTCCTTCTACTCCAAGCTTTGGTGCGCCGAATTTTCCATAAATCAGAATATAGTTCAATAATATGTCAACTACTACTGATGCCACACCTGCAACCATTGGTTTTAAGCTATTTCCCGTTTCACGAAGACTACTTGCATATATTTGTGTGAATACAAATGGAAACATACCTATCATCATTATTGCAAGATATTCCTTTGCATATTTTAAAGTTAAATACGCATCAATATTTTCACTTTCTCCCCTAAGATAAAGATTGATAAGCTGCTCTCCACCTAAAGAAAAAGCTAATATTCCTGCTGCCAGACATAACAGACATATCCAGATTTTGATTCTGAATGTATTTTTAAATCCTTCTTCATTGCCCTTACCATAGTACTGAGCACCATATATGCCAGGTCCTGAAATACCGCCAAAAATAGCCAGATTAAAGACAAATATCAGCTGTCCCACTATTGAGACAGCTGTCATTGCTTCAGTTCCTATACTCCCTACCATAATATTGTCAATCAGCCCTACCATATTGGTGATACCATTTTGAATCATCATGGGTACGGCCAACCTTAAAGCTTTCTTATAAATATCTTTCTTAATCACCATTATACTCACTTTTCTTTCATACTCTAACCTATATATGAAAGCAACACTTCTTTTAATGCCTCTCCCGTATGATAGTCAATTTCTCTTGCAGATATTTCAGACAATATATATTCTCTGCTTCTTCCCTCTTTTACGGCACGATATATATGCTCTTTGTCTGTATATTTTATCTCTGCTTTTTGCAAAATATCAAATATTGCCTTCTTATAGTCTCTATTAACAATTTCAATTTTATTTTTTAATTCTACTGTAATATCTGTTGAATAATCCCAATCCTTAATAATAACAATAAATGTATGCATCTCTTCATCATATCCGTATGTTGCTGCAACTACAGAATTACCCATATATACTACCGCTTCATTATCACATGTACATAAAAATTCTAACTTTATATTTCTCTTCTCAGGTAATAAAGATATATCACCCTGAGGTTTAGCAATATGTAATTTTCTGTTATTATATTCAAATTCGATATATGTTTTAACACAGATATCCTTTTCATAATCCTTAGATATACCATCATCTTCGTATAATAAGAATCTGCCATCATCACCTGGGTATATATTAATACTTAAATTCTTTGGATTGTTTAAAATATCTGCTCCCATTATTTCATCTGTAATAGGTACAATTGCCCCAGCTTTTGCAAGAACAGGAATTGAGTAATTATCCCTGTACATATTAATATATCTGCCACCTGTATACACAGTATCAGTGAATATATCAAAGTATGTTCCATTTGGAACCCACACCTTTACTTTTGCCATATCAACACCTTTTATATTTGGTGTAGTAATAGGTGCAACTATAAGCTCTGTTCCAAAATAATACTGATTTTTAACCTCATAGGCATCCCATTCTTCTGGATAATCATAATACATCGGTGACATCAGCGGTCTTCCATTATAGGAAAGATAATTCATACTATATAGATAAGGTATCAGTCTATGACGTAATCTTAAGAAATCATTCATAATAGCATGAATCTCAAGAGGAAAATTCCATGGCTCTTTTCCTGAAAAATCATTGCAGGAACTATGCAGTCTCATAATAGGCGAAAATACACCGAACTGATACCATCTAAGTTCTAGTTCATTATCTTTCTTTCCAAGCATATGTCCACCAATATCGTGACTCCACCATCCATATCCAATATTGCTTGCATTTACTGTAAAATATGGTTGAAAATCCAGTGACTCCCATGTTATATGAGTATCTCCCGAAAATCCAATAGGGTATCTGTGGCTTCCTGGACCTGCATATCTTGAAAATGTAAGAGGCCTTTTTTCATCTCTTCCATTATCCAAGAAGTGGAAATGGTTAAGAATCCATAAAGGATCAAGCCCAGGGACTTTCGAGCCCATCCCCTGCTGCCAGTCAATCCACCAGAAATCCACACCATCCTCTTCAAGAGGATGGTGAACATACTTAAAATATCCTTCCAGAAACTTCTCGTCTGTACAGTCGAATTCTATCTGTTCTTCGTTTGCATAATCAACACCCATATATTTTGCAAACTCTTCATAACATTCTTCAAAGCCTCTGACTCCCTCTGCCGGATGTACATTAAGAGTAACATGCATTCCTCTGTCATGTAATCCTTTAAGGAATTCCTTTGGATTTTTGAATAATTCCCTATTCCATGTATACCCTGTCCATCCGCTTCCATATTTTTTATCAATGTCAGTCAGATGCCAGTCCATATCAATAACTGCTACCGAAAAAGGGATTCCCTCTTTTTCGAAACAGTCCATTAATTCATTATAAGATTCATCAGTATATCTATAATATCTGCTCCACCAGTTTCCAAGCGCATATCTTGGCAACATAGGTGTATTTCCGCAAAGATAATAAAAATCTTTTATTGCTCTTCTGTATTCATGTCCATAGCAAAATACATATATATCTTTTGCCTTTAAATCACGTGGCTTTACAAATCCTTCTGATAAAAGCAATGATTTGCTGTCATCCAAAACTGCGAATCCACATCTGCTTATAATACCATTTTCTAACAAGGCTGCTCCATTAACATTATCAAGTGTCCTTGCAGTACCACGAAGATCCCTGTCTTCCATTCCATAGTGCCAGTCACTATTGTAGTTCATATTTGTACCGTATATCTTGATTTTAAGACCATTTGAGGAGAACTCTTTTTTATCATATAAAAGCTTTATATTGCTTGTTTCTATCCTTATAGATTTCTCATCTTCAAAAAAACTATATTCTGTCTCCCTAAAATCCCTGTTAATTACAATCTGTGTGGCATCATCATTGAATATGCCCTCTTCGCTATATTCTAATCTCACCAATGCCTCAGTAAGCATTGTGATTCTATATTTTTCACCCTGAATAATATTTGAGCTTTTTGCAATAGGATGCATTTTTAAAATATCTTTGCAATTTTCCATATCAACTACCTGCACTTTCGTATGATGCTAAACATTTATTCCAAATCACGATGCTTATAGCAGTCATTACTACTGCAGCTATAACAGTTCCTCCGATACAGAAAAGTGGATCATTTCCTCTTAAAATATAGCTTGCAGGATAATATGCTGTAAAAGCAAAAGGAATAATATATGTAATAATTGTCTTTACAACAGTATTATATATTGATACCGGATATTTTGCAAAATCGCTTGACATATAGAATATCTGAAGAATACTACCACTCTGTTTTATCTTAAATGCCAATGCCGATACTGCTATCTTTATTGAAGTATAGATAAATATACCAAATATCATTGCAATTATCATAAGTGTAACATTTACGAATGTATATTTGATTGATAACTTAATAGAAGCAATTACCATAAGTACTACACCCATTATAAGTTCGCCTAATGCATCAAACTGAACAAATTCCATAATTACATGTGCAAGAGGTGAAATAGGTCTTGTCAAATACTTATCAAAATCGCCCTTTCTTACTATAAACCACGCAACTTTCCAGAGATTATCAGTTACAAGATGATCTATTCCTCTTGGAATAAGTGAAAATCCATAAATGAAAATTATCTCATAATACAAATATCCATCTAAACTTGGAATCTGACCAAAAATAATACTGATAAATACAATATTTGTAATCTGATTGATAAGAAAGCTGACCGCTCCGGTAAGGAAATCCACTCTGTATTCCATCAATCTTTTCAAATGTTGCGCTACAAAAGTCTTATATAATCTTAAAAATCTCATATTAACCTCCCTGTACCGCAAGTCTCTTCTGTGCCCAGCCCCACATTGCCTTGCTGATATATACAAATACTATTAACCAGAATACCTGTTTTCCTAAAACAAATAACAACTCTGAAACATTATACTTACCCATATATATCATTGTTGGAACATATATCATGGAAGCAAATGGAAGCTGTTCAAATATAGTTCTTACTATACCTGGGAAAAATGCCAGTGGAATAAGTGCTCCTGAGAAGAACTTAATTATAGAACCCTTAAGTATTGAAAATCCCCAAATATTTAAAAGATAAAAAGCAAGATATCCAAATATTAAGTTAAGATAAAATGATAAAAGATAACTTAATATTACACTTACTACAAATATCAAGAAATTAACAATATTAAAAGCTACATATCCAAGTACTACATATCTGTATACCTCTACACAAAACATTACTGGTAAAAAGATACATGTTATCATCATTACCTTGTTTCCAACTTCAAAGCTAAGTATACTGTGATCAACATTTACAGGCTTAATCATTCTCATTATTATGCTTCCATCATGTATTTCATCTGCAAGATTATCTGTCGAATCTGTAGATGTTAAGAATCCTACGAGATTTGACAAGAATACATAGACTGTCATATCAGTCATAGTAAATCCCATAAACAAGTTCTCTCCTGAAGAAGCGAAAACTGCTTTCCAGATGAAATACATTACGAAACAATAAAGAGATTCTCCAAGTACAAAACACATAAAACTTGTTCTATATGCCATTGAACTTTGAACTCCGGCCTTTGCAAATGCCTTATAAATGCTAACGAAATTTTTGATTCTTTTTGCTATTTTCTTCACTAAATAGCCACCTCTTTTCCGTACATACGGCATACAATTTCTTCAATATTTACATCTTTTACTGAAATATCTTTTACCTGTGTCTTTCCTAAAATGTATGAAAGCATATCAGATACAGATATCTTATCCGTGTTAAATGTTACCGTTGATTTTTCTTTATTTCTGTCAATCTTTATATCCTCTTCAGTTACACAGAAGTCTTCAACAAAGTGTAACTTATCAAAATCATCATTTTCAAATAATGACATATTAACTTCACGATATTTACCATATTTTGACTTCATTTCAGCTAATGAACCATCATACATGATTTTTCCTTTGTCAATCATAACTATTCTCTTACATAATGTTTCAATATCATTTAAATCGTGAGTTGTAAGAATAATTGTTGTCTTGTTTTGTTCATTTATTTCTGTTATGGCTTTTCTAATATTATTTTTAACAGCTACATCTAAACCTATAGTTGGTTCATCAAGGAACAAAACCTTTGGATTATGTAATAAACTTGCCGCTAAGTCTGCTCTCATTCTTTGCCCAAGTGATAATGTTCTTACAGGACTCTTAATGAAGTCATTTAATTCAAGTACCTCATTTAAGAAGCCCATTCTCTTCTCAAAATCTTTTTCATCTACCTGATATATCTGTTTCAATACTGAGAATGTTTCTTCGAGAGCCAAATCCCACCACAACTGTGTTCTCTGTCCAAAAACAACACCTATTTCCTTTACATATCTCTTTCTGTTTTTATATGGCACTTGACCATTTATCTCAATCTTACCCGATGTAGGTGTTAAGATACCTGTGAGCATTTTAATAGTTGTGGATTTACCTGCACCATTTGCTCCAATAAAGCCTAAAATCTCTCCTTTTTCAACATGAAAGGATATATCATCTACTGCCTTTACAATATCGTACTTTCTGTTAAATAGTGATTTTACACTTCCCTTAAGACCTGAGTCTTTTACAACTTTTTTGAATTCTTTAGATACATTTTCAACGTATATCATTACAAATTCTCCTCCTAATATTTTTCAAACTTCCTTCTGAAATAGTTCTTTGAATAGAACTCTATTGTTAAGTACAATCGCATTTGTAACATTATTCTACTGCGTACAATCCTCACAGAATACTTTTAATTTATAAGAAAGAGCTTCTTATAGAGCTTTCTTATAGATTAAAATAGTAATCGAGCAGGTAAATTCCTACTCGATTCATATGCTTTTACACAACCTTACTTATTCGATTGACTATGTATGTATATTTACCACATGCGATTAATAACAAATATCACCCTGAACTAGGAATCAATATACACGGAGTGTTTTCTTTATAAAAAATAAGAAAGACTTTTATATAAAGAAAAAGCATATGAGTATTTCTAATCATATGCCTTAAATTACAATAAAAATAGGGAAAATGACTACAAATGCTTATACGACTAACAATATTCAGTTTTTAAATCTCTGTAATAATGTCTCACGTGTATAAACATCGCAATCATCCTCCTTTCACTAAATTAGGTCTTAAACCTTAATCATTATCACTATCTAAAAAATATAAACCTCTTTTTACCAAATGTCAAACATTTTTTTTTCTTTTTTTATATTTTTTAATTTTTACATTTGGTGCCTTACTATCTTATATTCATCATACAATTGAAAATATGCACAGTTATCATTAGTTCCTGTCATAAATCTCATCATATCATCTTCATCGAGATTTACATCACATATGTAACACTCATAATCTTCATCGTATATATAGTTTCTACAATTATCACAATTAGTCATATTCTTGCTCCAAGAGTTTTAACTTACTTCTTTTTGTTAATGATATTTCCTGTTCTGATATCTTCTAACATTTCAAAATTCTGTGCAATTGCACTATCTTCAACAATTGGTGTGCCACCATATTTAAATACTATTTTTAGTAGAATAGGCGTAATAATCGTTGTAATAACGACAACAATAACTATTGGTCCCATAAAATTCTCTGGAAGCAGCCCAACTGCCGTACCCTTGCTTGCTACAATAAGGGCAACTTCACCTCTTGATATCATACCTACACCAATACGTGCTGCCTGATAATTTTTATATCTGCAAATTTTTGCACCTATTCCACATCCGACAACTTTTGTAAGAACAGCTACAACGGTAAGAATAACTGCAAACAATACTATTGTTCCATTCATTTCAGGTAGTTTAACCTGTAATCCAATGCTTGCAAAAAATATTGGTGACAGATAAAGATATGAAATAACATCAAATTTTGCCTCAAGATATTCATTTTTGTGTGTAAGTGATATTACTAAACCTGCAATGAAAGCTCCTGTAATATCTGCTACACCGAAAAACTTTTCTGCTGAATATGAAAGCAATAAGCAGAAAACAAATGCTACTATTGTATATCTGTGCATGCCATACTGTGTTCTTCCACACCAGTATTTATAGAAGAAATAAAAGGCAACGCCTGCAACTGCCGAAAATACAAAGAATCCCAAAATCTTTAACAGCACAATTGCAATGCTGACACTTGTATCTGCAAGACTAGTTACAACAGTAAGTGCTATAATACCAAGAATATCATCTATAATAGCTGCACCTAAAATCGCATTACCAGATCTAGTCTTCAGTTTTCCCATTTCCTTCAATGTTTCAACTGTGATTGATACTGATGTTGCTGTAAGTATTACTCCAATGAAAACATTCTGTAACATTCTGTTTGTCGCAGCAGGATCTCCCATAACTCCAGGTTTGTTAAAGAAATATGCCACTCCAAATCCACCTGCAAGTGGAACTATAACACCAAGTAACGCTATAACAAGAGAAGCTTTTCCAGCCTTTCCAAGTTCTTTTACATCTGCTTCAAGACCTGCACAGAACATAAGGACAATAACTCCAAGTTCTGATGTCATCTTTATAAAGCTTGTTTCTTCCAGTATTCCAAGCACAGCCGGTCCCAGAACAAGACCTGCCAATAAAGCACCTACTACCTGTGGCATTTTAAACTGTTTTGTAAGAAGTCCCATTAATTTAGTACATAGCAATATTAGAGCTAAGTCTAACAAATAATCATACGACATACTTTTACCTCTCTTATGTATTCAATTATATATTATCATTAATACTACGTGTTCAATCATAATACAATAATTCTCAATAATAATCAAACGAAATTTTGCACAAAAAAGCTACAAAATGGCTGTGTTTTTTTGTACCACTTTGTAGCAATCTTTAACATTTAATTCATCGACTTATACTATCTCTTTGGCTGTTTGAAGATTAATACAATACCGCCTAATACAACAACTATTGAAACGATGAATATAGCCTTCTGCCACTTGCTATTTGACGATTCCACGTCACCATCTGTAGATGTAACACTTGAACCATCCGTAACATTTTCAGCTGATGTTGTTGTTTCATCCGCTGTTGTCTCATCTGTCTTTGTTGTTATTGTTGTGCTTGTTCTAAGTACAAGAGGAAGTCCGCTTTCAGCATACTTTTCAACTGATACTTTATACTCATCAGCGATATCAGCTTCTTCAAGCTTTACTTCTCCGTTATCATCAGATTTATATTCTTTATCATTAATCTTAACTGTAGCATCCTGTACAGGATTTACAGCTTCTGATGCATTTCCGTTTTCATCATAACTTACATCCTTGCTAGTGATTGTAAACTTGCCCTCTTCATACTTTACTTCAGGATACTGCATACCAGCACCATATGGATCTCCAAAATAAACAACTACACTGTCACCATCCTGAAGCTTCTGCTGATCCATTGCAACTGCTGGTTCTACACCATTTACTCTGTATAACCATCCTGAATATCCACCATAGCTATATTCATATACATCATTTATGCCGGATACATAGAATGTATCTCCACTCTTACCTATAACAACTGTAACATCATCTGAGTCTGCATCAACCTTCTCAATAATATCTTTTACAGTTACATCAGTACCTTCAAGCTTAACAGTGTCGTTGTAGATTGTCTTGTCAACACCTTCAATTCTAACAGTAACTTTTGCATCTGACTCACTTGTTTCATCTGCAAATGCCACCAAATTCACACTTAATACAACAGACAACATTGCAACAAACAATGTAACCTTTTTTAATAATGACTTCATAATTCGTAACCTTTCTTTCCTATATATTCTTTGGTCAATAACATAATAATATGATACAGCTAAAAATGCAAATATAATTTTTCTTAAACTATAACTGCTCAACTTTCAACATATTTGTTGTACCAGACATTCCAAGAGGAAGTCCTGCTGTCATAACTGCAATATCTCCCTTTTGTATATATCCTTTGTCCTCAACATATTTTAATGCACTAGACAACAGCTCTGATGTTTTATTCTTTCTTTCATCTATCAGCATAGGAGTAACGCCCCATGACAAATTAAGCTGTCTCATTACCTTTTTATCTAACGTACAAGCAATAATATCACATTGTGGTCTGTACCTTGATACCATTCTTGCAGTTGTACCTGATAAGGTAACAGTAATAATAACCTTTGCATTCAAATCATGCGCAGTTGTAACTGTAGCATGTGATATTGCATCCGTTACAGTAATCTGTTCTTTTCTTGATAATGCATTAAATCTCTTTTTATTATCAATTTCTCTCTCTGTTCTTTCTGCAATTTTAACCATTGTCTTAACAGATTCAACAGGATACTTTCCTGCTGCACTTTCACCAGATAACATAACAGCACTTGTTCCATCATAAATTGCATTTGCAACATCTGCTGTTTCTGCTCGTGTTGGTCTTGGATTATTAATCATCGAATCTAACATCTGTGTGGCTGTAATAACCATCTTTCCAGCGTTATAAACCTTGTTAATGATCATTTTCTGCATTACAGGCACGTCTTCATTAGGTATTTCAACTCCCATATCTCCTCGAGCCACCATAATACCATCTGATTCTTCAATAATTTCATCAATATTTTTAACACCCTGCAAATTTTCAATCTTTGAAATAATCTTAATATCCTTGCAGTTGTATTCGTCAAATATCTTTCTGATTTCACGAACATCATCTGCTGTTCTAACAAAAGATGCTGCTATGAAATCAAAGCCCTGCTCTATTCCAAAAATAATATCTTCTCTGTCAACATCACTAATATATGCCATAGATAAATCAACATTTGGAACATTTACACCCTTATGGTTTGATAAAACTCCCCCACATACAACTTCACATACCACATCTTTTTCAGTGACATCTATTACTTTAAGTTCAAGCAAACCATCATCCATAAGTAAAACTGTTCCAACAGAAACATCATTTACCAGATTCTTATAAGTAACTGATACTCTTTCCTCATTTCCCATAATATCATCAACTGTAAGTGTGAATTTCTGTCCATTTTCAAGCACTATCTTTCCATTTTCAAAATCACAAACCCTTATCTCTGGTCCCTTTGTATCAAGCATAGTCGCTACAGGCAAATCAAGCTCTTCTCTAAGCTTTTCTACCTGTTCTAATCTTCTCTTATGATCTGAATGCTTTCCATGTGAAAAATTAAATCTGGCAACATTCATACCGGCAAGCATCAATTCTTTCAGAACATTGTCTTTATCTGTAGCAGGTCCTAAAGTACATACAATCTTTGTTTTTCTCATTATAGCTATCCTTTCACACTATTTTTACATATTTCTCGCATTTTCACCATAACAAAAGCTATGATGGTTCTGCGACATATTACGACTCAGGTCACAATCATAAAATTTCCCCTTTTAAAATACAAGAAAGCTAGACATTTTGTCAACATTTCTTTGTAACTTACTTTATACTTTACTCTTTATTTACTTTATACTTTACTCTTTATTTACTTTGTACTTTACTCTGTATTTACTTTGTACTTTTCTTTGTATTTAATCTGTATTTACTTTGCACACTTATTTAATATAGTTAGATGCTATAAGATAAAATTTATTAATATATCATATTTTTCTCTAACCTTTTATGGAAAACATCTCTTTACATATTTTCTTTCCCGATTCTGTTCTAAAAATATTATTGTAAGTTTTCTCTTTGGCATCTGCTGATAAATCTTCTTCATGCATATTCACAATAAAATCAGCTTCTACAAGTATCTGATAATCAATCCCATCTATATTCGTGTATGTATGATGATGTGCAATAAGATACTGAACCCTGTCAGAAACATCAGCTGCAATCCCCAATTCAGATAACACCTTTTTAGCTATATCAGGCCCCTCTTTTTCCTGAAGTTTACCATTGCAATTACCATACTTTTCTTCACACAGATGTATTCCAATATCATGCGTTAATGTAGCAATTTCAATAATAAATAATGTCTTTTCATCAACATTCTCCATTTCACCAATAAGTTTTGCATAGCTATGTACTTTACAAAAATGTTGAATTCTTTTTGAGTCGCCTTGATATAAGTTTATCATTGCTAAATGTACTTTATTAATCACTGTGACATACCTCCTGACCCTAACATCATTTTTATTTAATTATATATTTTTATTTCCATATATCAAGTACCAAGAGCGCGAGACGTCGCAAGAGGTCCGGTGGACCTCTGCCCTGCGACGACCGGAACGGAGTGGAGACCGCAAGAGGTCCGGTGGACCTCTGCCCTGCGACGACCGGAACGGAGTGGAGACCTCGAACTTCGAGGCCCTATATCTTTATAGAAGCGAGACGGGGCGAGTGGCGTCCTGTGGACGCCGTGGTACGAGCCGACCGAGCCGGCAGGCGAGAAACGAACCCATGTGATACATGGGTTCAGTGAGTGCTCGAATGAAGCGCGAGACGTCGCAAGAGGTCCGGTGGACCTCTGCCCTGCGACGACCGGAACGGAGTGGAGACCTCGAACTTCGAGGCCCTATGGGCCTCGTTTAAACAAAAAGAAGATATCCTCTCGGATATCTTCTTTTTGTTTAAAGGAAGCGCGAGACGGGACTCGAACCCGCGACCCCAACCTTGGCAAGGTTGTGCTCCACCAACTGAGCCACTCGCGCATTTTGTTTGACGTTCGTCGAACAGTAGATATATTATCATATGATAATATATCTGTCAACAAAAAAATAAAAATACACCCCAAATAATAAAACTCAATATCATATAAATGATTTGAGGTATCACTTTCCATAGTATAATAAAATATATTGTCTCCCTTAGCTATTAACATTTGAGCCACAGCATTCTCATATACATATCCTAAATTGGCGTCTAGTTTATCTGAAAGAAGCTTATTATATATCACATTTTCAGTATACTTCTTATCCTTGAATGCAAGTGTCACAAACAGACCAGCATCCGATGTAAACAGTTTATATCGACCGTCATCTTTCTCTAATGCCATCCCCACTCCTGGATTATCCATGATATTATCGCCTCTTATGAGGCATTTTAACGCAAATCCCCGTTTATTCAAACAAGAAATCTACGCAAATCCCCATTCAATACACGTTATCTATCTACGAAATCCCTATAAATCTCTAGTACCATTCTATAATAGTTTTGTACTATTATGGAAATCTTATTCATTCGTTTTTTTACTCTATAACTGCTATAACCATTCTTCTTGAATGGGTACACCATGGTGTCCAAAAAAGCAATTCACCATCCTAGCTAACTACTTTTCTCTTACATCGATCTTTGGATATTTATTGATTCTTGATATCTCATAATCAATTTCTTCCTCCAAAAGCTTAATTCCTTCATCTGCTTTTTTGCAGACTCTTGAACAGATAAATGTTACGATAACTCTTGTAGCTATTGGTATTGCTGGCAATCCAAACAATAATACTGGAGGGAACATATCCCATAAACTATTTGCAGCAACAACCATAAAAAATGGAACAAAAAATGCTGAAAACCACATAAAAATCATTATAGGATTCCAATATCCTCTCATTATCTTATAACAAAGTTCTGTGCTTTCCTCATTATCTCTTATTTCATTTTCATTATTTTCAGTATTTAAATCTTTTGTACACTTTTCATTATTTTCAAAATTTATATCTTTTTCATTATTTCCATCTTTTATATTTTTTTTCTTTTTAAAAAAGCCTACTGCTTCAATGTGTATTAAAAAATCCCACTTACAGAATGCTTTTTCTCCAAACAAATGCTGGAACTGAAAATAATTTCCCAGAAAGAATCCTACCATTCTTGGTTCTCCAAGCATAAGTCTGCTTGCTACCGCTTCTTTAAATCTGAAAATTGTATCTTTTCTTTTTGTATTTACTACTTTTTTCATATAATATACCTTTTATCTTTCCAATTCATCTATACTTGCAAATGTATATCCTTCGCTAATTGCTTTATCTATAAATCTCTCAAGTATTGCAACATTTGTATTTGAAACTGTATGCAAATAAATTATTTCACCATTATGAAGATTTGATACAAGTGCTTCATATGCTTCATTTTCATCCGGCTGATTATTAACATCATAATCAAAATAAGTATAAGAATATAATACAGTTGTAAATCCCATTTCGTTTAAGATTGCAATTGATCTTTCATTCCATATTCCTGAACCTGGTCTGTAATATTTTGTATGAACTCCTGTCACATCATATATTGCATTATATATTTTTTGATTATCCTCAATCTGTAAGCTTGGATCAAGAGATGCTATACCATCTGAAGGATGATTATATCCATGACAACCTATAATAAATCCATTATCTACAATTTTCCTGCACATTTCAGGGAATCGCTCTGTATATTCTCCAGTTATAAAAAATGCTGCAGGGACATTTTTTTCTTTTAAAATATTCATTATTCTATCAGTATTGTAGACACCATCATATGAATATTCATATGCGATTGTGAATGTAAGATATATTTTCTTTTCAGTTTCATCACCTATCATGTATGTGTTGTATTTACCATATTCATCCTGCATTCTCTCGATTATCACTGGTCTGTTATACTCATCTCGTTCAACATTGTTCTTGTTGTAACCAAGCGATTTGATGTCAGAAGGCAAATTCATTATCTCATCAGAAAGAGTAATCCCTTCTTCAAAATTATCTATTGCATAACCTGTTGTGTTTTCTTCTGTAGTATTCTCACCATCTGCACTCGTTGTATCTACGTTATTTGCACTTGTTATATCTGTATTACTTTGTTCTGTCGTATTTACACCTGTCGTTGCATTTTTATCAGAAGACTTATCCCTCGTCATCAGATAAATAAGCCCCACTACAAAAACTACTAATACTAATAATCCCACTACTATATCAACTTTTAATTTCTTTTTCTTTTTAGCCATTAATAATTACCTCTTTTCTATTTCAGATGCTATTTTACATTCATATAGAATAATATGCAAATAAAATATTTTTTCTAATATTTGTTATAGATATTTTATATTTACTATGCTATGATAACACAGTACAAAAAATGAACAATATTATTTACATATATAGAGAGTAATAGGAGGTATAAATATGGCATATACTACAACAAGGAAATCCAGAAGAAGAAAGCGTAGAAGAAGTCAGATGGATAAACTTATTAGATTAGGTGGTATGTTGACGGTAATATTGGTATTCGCCATAGTACTTGTGTTAGTTATTAAGAAGTTCAATTCAGATGGTGGTGAAACACCTATAGTTGTGGATGTAACAACAAATAACGAAGCCGGATCAACAGATTCAAATGGTGAATCTGTTACTCCTACGACAGCTGGTGAGGGAGAAACAACAACTGAAGATGAGACAACAACTGTGGACCCTTATGGCGATTTACATCAATATTATGGAGACTCAATAAATGATGACGGAAAAATTATTGTATGTATAGATGCCGGTCATGGTGGTATCGACGGCGGATGTGTTGGTCCAAATGACAGACTTGAGAAAACAGATGCATTAAATTTTGCACTTGCTCTTAAACCCGAACTTGAAGCTCTGGGCGCAACTGTATATTTAACTCGTTCAGATGATTCATTTCCTGAACTTGAAAGCAGACCTTTATATGCTAACAGCGTAAAAGCTGATGTATTTGTATCAATCCACCGTAATAGTTATGCTTCTGACTCATCTGTTCATGGTATTGAGGCATGGATAAGTTCACAGAACGCTGACAATTCATACAAACTTGCAAATGATATACTTACAGTGCTTGACGGTGTTGGTATTTCAAGAAATAGAGGAATAAGAACAGGAACACAAGGAAACGCTTCACAGGATTATGCCGTTAATTCAATAAGTTCAATGCCAAGTGTATTACTTGAAATGGGATTTATCACTGCTCCAGATGATAATGCCAACTTAGATTCCAAGAAAAGCGAATATGCAAAGGCAATGGCTAAAGCAATTGTTGATTTCATAAATGCACAATAAAATAAAACAGTGACAAAGAAACCTATGTTGAAAAAACAGTAAGAAAGAGGCTATTGCATTAATGATTTGAAAATAGTTAATGCAATAGCCTCTTTGTTTTACCTAAATCTATTTAAATACATCCTTTATATCTTTTATTTCCTTACAATTCTTTGGAAGGTTCTTCTTACCCGGATGTTCTGGCGAAATATTTGTATACCAATACATGCTATCAATTCCATACTCAAAAGCACCACCTGCATCACATATGTGATCATTTCCAATCATAACAGATTCGCTTTTTTTAAGTTTGTATTTCTTAAATAATGCATCATAGAAATCAGATGAAGGTTTTTTTACTCCTGCATCTGAAGAATAGATAATTCCATCAAACATATCATATATTCCAAGCATACGCATCTCAGGCTCAGTATATATTCTTTGTGCATTCGATAAAAGATACACTTTCTTTCCATTTTTATGTAGTCTTTCCAATAACTCTACTACACCATCATAAAGCTTCACATATTCAAGAGAAAGAATTCTGAGCATCTTACCTGTTTCAACAGCTAAACTCATTTCACACTCTACACCTTTATCCTCAAATAATTTTTTAAAAACATATTCTATCTGAATTTCAGCATATTCGTGCTTCATATCTTCTTCTGTTTGTATAATAAGAGAGAAAAATCTTTTTTTTAGCTGAACTGGTTTTTCGTACATCGCTCCATGCATTGCATACCAAATTTGCATTTTCTTCCATAAATAATTTTTACCTTCATTCGTATGGATATCTACCAATGTTCCATATAAGTCAAAAATATAGTTTTTGTACATATCTTTTCCACCTTCTGTATTTTGTTTAAATACGTCGACAGCCATCCACATAATTTTCAGATCAATGCCAAAATTAATGATAACACGCCAACACTAGAGTTAGTATACCATAATATTTATATATATATATATTAATTTACCACTATTTCTATAACTAAATTATAATCTTATCATTTTTTTACATATAAATTATCATTATTTATTATAATTTTTTACGAAGAAAATTAGGTTAGAGTGTCAAAACTCAGCCTTAGAAACTTATTTTGCATATTGCACAAAATATATAGGCATTTGTGACTTTTGTAAGAGCAAAGGACTATATGCTTTGTGCAATATACCAATTATCATTGAATAACACTATTTTTTTTGATACAATATATGTATTAATTTAGTGAAATATTTTAGTAACAAAGGAGTTACACTATGCATTTGATAATAACTAATACATTAACATCAAATCAATATCATGATGCAGCGACATTAATTAATCTATGTAAAGCAAATGACAGTACGAGAGGGATATCTTTTCTAGAGCCTGAAATGAATGCTATTCCAGAATTTCCATGTTTCTATTTATTATATAACGGAACAACTCTTGTAAGTCTTCTTTCTGTATTTCTGCCTGACGATACACAATGTGAAGTATATGCCTCTACCATTCCTTCCGAAAGAATGAATGGATATTTTGGCAAACTTTTATCATCAGCAGTGAATAATTTATCAAACTATGGTATTAAAAAGATTTATATTGTTAACGAACCTGCATGCACATCGGGAACTAATTTTCTAAATTCTTCCCCAAATGTCAAATTTGCATACTCAGAATATTTGATGAAATATAATATGGATATTACTCCAATCCCAAAGGAAATACTTTCTATAAAAGTAAAAAAGAACGAAAATACAGAAGAAATCTCTTCATTTTTTGAAAATGAAGAGATTGGACATTTATGTATAGAACACAATCGTGGTGTTGCAACCATCTACGGTTTTGTTGTTGAGCCAAATCAACGTGGAAAAGGCTTTGGAACAGAAACTTTACTGTTAGTTCTTCGTCATCTTATCAAAAGTGGATGTCATAAGATTCTACTTCAAGTAAATGGTGCAAACACTGCTGCACATAATATGTATTCACACCATGGATTTGTAAGTGAAGAACAGATTGATTACTGGCAATACACAAACTAATAATTTACATTTTTTCCATCAAGCCAGATAAACTAATAATTTACATTTTCTCCATCAAGCCAGTTAAACTCAAATCCATTATCACCCCAATACTGAAAATAAACTTTTCCCAGTATCTTTTCTTTTTTAATATAAATCATATCATAATCATAATTGTACATTTCAGGATTTGCTTCAACTTTTTCTTTCCAGCCTCTTGCATCAAATGAACCATTTCTGTTATCACCAAGAGTAAGATAACATCCCTCTGGAACATTAAACACAATTCCAGAATTCTTTATCTTCCATTCTTCCTTAAGATATGGCTCATCTAAAGGTCCTTCAACAACATTCCCATCCTTGTCATATATGTATATTTCGGAATTAACAATTTCTACTCTTTCTCCAGGCATCCCAATAATACGCTTAACATAGTTCTCTGATTCATCAAATGGATTCTTGAAAACTATTATATCCCCTCTTTCAGGATCACCAAACATATATGACAATCTCAAGCCAATTATTCTACTATCAGTATCTATGGTGTTTTCCATTGATCCTGTTGGTACGTGTGCATTTACAATAATAAAACTATTAATAAATATTGCTAATAAAGCTGCAACAATAAATATCTTTCCATATTCCCAAATTACTTTTACAACTTTTTTTGCAATACTATCTTCCTCTGAATCATCTTTATCAGAGTCAAAACTTTCTTTTTGAATATCGTCTTTATATCTCTCAATATTTTTTAAATCTACAGACTCTATCTCTATTTCATCTTCGTCATCATATTCCACATTTTCTGTAATATACTCTTCTGTACCTTTTTCAATACTTTCTTCTTCCTTATAATCTACCGACTCTATTTCGTCTGCTTTATCAGAGTCATCTACTGTTTGAACATCTTCTACTTTTTGAATATCTGCTACTGTTTGAACATCTTCTAATATTTCAATATCTTCTACTTTTTCAATATCTTCTATTTTGTTGTCTGACATACTGCCACCATCTTTTCTAATTATTTAATTTCGAAACGCCTCTGCGTCAAATCATAAACTTCAAAAACTTCATCAATTATATCATACAAATATATTCCTATACAAGGTATATCACAGATACATTACAACTATTTACATTATTTACGTGAATTTTATTATTTAGCACGAATATGTTCCAAAATCATATCATACTGTTTGTACATCTTCTGAACCTCATTTTCAAGAAGATAATAATGAAATACATATGGAACTAATAGAACCATAACTGCCGCACAAAGCGCAATAACCTCAAGTTTTTCTGTAATCAAAAAAATACCAATACTAATAATTTCAAGTAACGCAAAAGTTATTGTTACAATCAAATGTACAATTCTTTCATGACTAAAAAAAGCTATCTGATGAAGATGCTCCTCCATAACGTCATTCCAATCTGTCTCTTCACTATTATTATTTAATATGTTATCCACTTTATTTCTGTATCCAAGTATTCTGTCTTTCATTTTGTCCTCCTCAGTATCTATTTACAAAATACTACCATTAACACAAAAAGCAGAGGATATCCTCTGCTTTTCACACGATCAACAAGTTAAACATTATATAATCCGCTCAGCCCTACAAAGCCTATATGATTACAATCCCTTAACCACTTTTTGATAGTAACATATTGTTTTTTTTAAGTCAACAAAATTATGAAACTTGTTTATGAACTACGGTTAAAAGCAAATGAATAAAGTTTTTTTCTACCTAGCTGCCAGTTTTTTCTTTATTTCGCTATAGTTTTTCTGTGAAACCGGTAATTCCGTTCCATCTCTCATGGTCAATTTATAATTCTTCATACTTATTAAATACTTTGTATTAATAATATGCTTTCTGTGTATTCTTATGAAATTGCTTCCAAGTTCTTTTTCCAGTTCAGTAATCATTTTATTCACCCTGAACATTCCGCCATCACGAAGAAAAATTTTTGAATATGCAATATCGGACTGTACTCTCACAATCTGCATCTCACTAGTATAATGGCTATTTCCAAGAACATCCTTAAACATATACTTTCTTTCTTCCTGAATGAGCTCAGTCGTTTCATAAAGATAATTCTCATTAATCTGGGCAACAACATTTGTTTCATTTTTCTGCTCTGATGCAACAGAAATATGCAAACTCATAGCCATCCACTTATCTTCAGGCTTTCTGAAATATTTCCAATCTACAGTAACTCTCTGGTTTGCCCTTGTAACTCTGCCTGATGGATAATATGCTGTTACATCCATTTGCAGTACAGTCATACAGTTCTGATTACTTCCGCCTGTTGGATATGCATTACAAGTAATTCCTGTCAATTCATACTGAATCTCGCCTTTTGTATCATTTGACAAATACTCTATCATATCCTCTTTGCCTTTGATAAGCTGTCCTTTTCCAATGGACAAAACTATTATTTCAGGATGCGCATATTCAAATAGAAGGCTTGGATCACCCATATAATACCTTTGCATTGCATCCACTGTCATTTTTTCTGTATCTTTATACGACATATTTTCCCTCGTTTTAAGCTAAAATAATCTGGTTAATTAGGAACATCCACATTCTTGTTGTAAAACTTTTGAACGTAGTAATGTTACATTAGGAAGTCTTTAATCTTTTTACTTCTAACAGGATTACGAAGTTTTCTAAGTGCTTTGGCTTCAATCTGTCTGATTCGTTCTCTTGTAACATTGAATTCCTTACCAACTTCTTCAAGAGTTCTTGGATGTCCATCTTCAAGACCAAATCTTAAAATTATAACCTGTTTTTCCCTATCCTTTAAATCTTCTAGCAAAATATCGATATGTTCTCTAAGCATAACAGATTCAATATTCTGTTCAGGAGTAACAGTATTATTATCAGCAACGAAATCGCCAAGATTTGAATCATCCTCTTCACCAATTGGTGTTTCAAGAGAAGCAGGTTCTCTGGCAATCTGCATAATTTCTAAAACTTTTTCTTCTGTCATATCAAGCGCTGCAGCAAGTTCTGCAGTAGATGGTTCATAGCCCAGTTCAAGTGTAAGCTTTCTCTGCATCTTTGACATTCTGTTAATTGTCTCTACCATATGAACTGGTACACGGATTGTTCTTGCTTGATCAGCCAAAGCTCTTGTTACAGACTGACGAATCCACCATGTTGCATATGTACTTAACTTATAGCCTTTTTCGTAATCAAATTTTTCAACGCCCTTGATAAGTCCAAGATTTCCTTCCTGTACAAGATCTAGAAAACTCATACCTCTTCCTGTGTATCTCTTTGCAATACTAACAACAAGACGAAGGTTAGCCTCAATAAGTCTTTCTTTGGCTACTTGATCACCTTCAGCCTTTCTTTTTGCAAGCTTTAATTCTTCTTCTGCACTTAAAAGTGGAACTGTACCAATTTCTTTAAGATACATTCTTACAGGATCCTCTGTACCAATTCCATCTAATAAATCAATTGCATCTAAATCAATATTTTCTTCATTTTCAAAATCTTCATCAGATGGCTCGAGAAGTATATCATCGTCATTTGTGAAGTTGTCATCCATAACAGTCAGCACATCGATTTTCTTGTCTTCAAGGTACTGATAAACCTTTTCCATATCTTCTGTTGTAAGTTCAAACCCCTTTAAAGCCTTATCAATATCTGTTATCTCTAAAACACCTTTTTTTGCATTTCCTAAGTCTACAAGTTTGTTAAGGAGTTCTAAAAATTTATCTTTCTCCATTGAAATTATCCTCTCTGTTTAACAGTAATTTATTATTTATATTTTTCTATAAAATTTGTATATTATACATTAATTATTATTTTTATGACAATTTCCCATAATTGTAACAGCATTCATATGGTTAATTATCTCAACTTCTTTATGTTCACCACCAAACTCTCCATCAAGAACCCACTTAACAGGATCATCTCCCGTGATTTTAACATGTGAAGTTTTAAAACTATATATATACTCACTCTTATTATTGCCAGCTAATAAACTATTTATAATAGATGTCAATTCTAAAGGTGATTTTGGCTTCTTTATAAATGTCCCTTCATAGAGTCCATCATCAAGAACAACCTCTTTTCCGGTTATCCCTTTAAATCCCCCAGCTGATTCAGAGTTTGAAATCATTCCGTATATAAACTCATCTTCTATGACACCATCTTCATATTCTATCTTCATCTTATACGACTTAACAGATGAAAGACTCTTGATTCCTTCAATCACATATGCTTGATGTCCCAAAATATTTTTCAGACTTTGAGATGTCGCATACGAAACCTCTGTAAACATTCCAAACGCTGCTATGTATACAAAATTATTACTTTCTCCTAATGAGCCATTACCTATAAACTCACCTACGTCAATCTTTATCTTATCTCCCTTTACAGCTACCATCGCTGATTTAACCATATCCTTATATAGTCCGATGCTTTTTCCAAAATCATTAGTAGAGCCTGAAGGAATATATCCAATAACAATATCCTCATCAAGATTCATAACACCACTAACAGTTTCATTTAGCGTTCCATCGCCACCACTACATACAATTAAATCAAAATCCGAACCATCTTCTTCTATCTTTCTAATTGCATCTTTTGGACACTGTGTCTGATATGACTCAACCCTGTAGCCGCTTTTGATAAATACGTCAATGATATCTGCCAATTTATTTCTTATCTTAGCTTTACCCGATTTGGCATTATATATAAATAATAATTTCTTATCCATCGCCTTTATCACCATCTACTACCTTGGTAAAAATACCCCTTGCACCAATTGTACAAAGGGCATATTACATTATATTATCTTCCACAACAGAATTTATATTTCTTACCACTTCCACATGGACATGGGTCATTTCTTCCGATTTTCTTATCTTTTACAACTGTATGAGAAGACTTCTGCTCTTTATACAATTCTTTACGACGTTCCTCGTCTGGTATTAATGTATTCCAAGCCTCGAGATTATATAACCATTCTGCCTTGGCTTCAACCATATTTTTATATAAAAGTTCAATATCATAACCAAGATTAACAACTGTATCTTCTGTCATCTCTTCGATTGGATTTGGATTCTTCAAACTATCATTAATTCCATCAAGGAATCCAACCATAATATAAAGATCAACTCCATATTTTTCAGCAAGTTCTTTTACAGTACCCGAAACTACTTCATCAGGATTTGCCAAAATCTTTTCATATATTCCCTGTTCTAAAGTAAAATATGCTGCCCAGAATTTGTCATAATCTGCTTTGCTCTTTCCAGCACCATAAGCATATGCTCTCCAAGTCTCAAGAAGTGTATAGTTTTGTTCTGTGTTATTTGCCATTGTTCTCCATCCTTTGCATTCATTTGCCTAAAAAAGGCACAAAAAATCACATATCCTTTTCATTATATATCATATTTTACCATTTAGCAAATAAAAAAATATTTTTTTTTAATATTTTGCTATTAGCCTGAATCCTTGAAAATTCAATAAAAATGATTTATAATAGAATTAGAGTAATTTGCGAACTAAGGAGGTGGGCTTATGTTAAATATTTTCAATGAAAATACTACACTTTCAGAAGCCGAAAATACACTTGATAATATCTACCAGAAAGACATTGCTAAGCAGAAGTTAATAACATCAGCTCCTCTTTCAGAAGATGATGTTAAGAAACTATCTTATCTTGTTCATTGTGTAAAAGACGACAAAATCGAAGACTACGAAAAAATAAAGTTGTCGATTGTAGTTTTGTGGGCATTTCAAGCATATTACGGAAACTTTGACCACAAGAAGAAATATAAGGATTTAATAAACAACCTTCCTCAGCATCATTATAGATCTTATCTTGATATAGTTGGTTCTGTCTTTGAAGAATATGCATTCGCAACCTTCGGTTACAACTATTATACAGCACATGGTCAGGCTGAAATCATAGATTTACACGCCAGATTATACAAAACTCTTAAAAAGGATTAACATGTACCATTATATGTTTTACCTTTGGAAACATATCTTCGATGGCATTATGAACTTCTTCTGCAATAGCATGAGTCTCATTTAGTTTCTTATTGCCATCTGCAGAAATTTCCATATCTACATATATTTTATTTCCAAATGTTCTCGTTCTGAGTAAATCTATTCTAAGTACACCTTCTACTTCAAGTGCGCATTTTTTGATTTTTTCTTCAGTTTCTTGGTCACATGATTTATCAACCATCTTATCTATAGCGTCTTTAAAAATATCGTATGCCGCCTTTTCAATGAATAAGCATATAACTAAACTTGCAATCGGTTCCATTATTACAAATCCTAGCTTTGCTCCACCTATACCAATAAGTGCGCCTATTGATGATAATGAATCAGAACGATGATGCCATGCATCTGCCATTAAGGCACTTGAATCTATCATTTTTGCATAATGTCTTGTATACCAGAACATAGCCTCTTTTACAATGATTGAAACAGCTGCAGCCAATAACGCCAGCATCCCTGGCTCTGATATGGCACTATTATCACCAAAAAGCATTTCAACCACATTAATACCTATTCCAATACCTGTTGCTGCAAGAATAGTTGCAAGTACAATGGCTGCAACACACTCCAACCTCTCATGCCCATAAGGATGATCTTCATCTTCCTCTTTACTTGATATCTTTACTCCAATCATAACAACAAAAGTGCTAAACACATCTGATGCAGAATGTACAGCATCACTTATCATAGCTCCGGACTTTCCTACAATACCTGCAAATAACTTTGCAACTGATAAAATGAGATTCCAGATAACACTAGTAAATGATACCTTCATTGCTATTTTTTCAAAATTTTCCTTCATAAATCTGTTACCTCCATTGTAATCAAATCAGTTATAATTTGAAAACTCTTTATCGTATACCAATAATATACAAAAACACCCACGTTCCAGTATTTCCTCAGAAAGCAAATATTCTTTCTGAAGTAATCTACTGTCCCGTGGATGTACCAATCAAACAATCCACTGTTGCTAATGCAACCCGGCTCCAAATATTTCGTCGGCCTGTTCAGTTTGTACTGTAAATATGCAGTGCAAAGAGTTAGTCAATTCTCAAATACTTATACATTTATTTCTGCCGTCATACCAAGCAAATCTTTATTTTCTTCTAAAACAGGATTAATAACCTCTGCAAGAAATTCATCAACCTGTTCTGGCGAACGTCCAACATACTTAATTGGATCCATGCATTCTTTAAGTTCTTCCAGTGAAAGACCAAATGCATCATCTGCTGCAATGAGTTCAAGAAGATTATTATCTAAACCATTTACCTTAACATTCTTGCCTGCTTCCATTGAAAGAGTTCTAATCTTTTCATGAAGCTCCTGTCTGTCTCCACCAGCCTTAACAGCATCCATCATAATATTCTCTGTTGCCATAAATGGGAGCTCTGACATAAGTCTCTTTTCGATAACTTTTTCATAAACTACAAGACCATCAACAACATTTAAGTAAAGATCAAGAATTCCATCAACTGCAAGGAATGCTTCTGGAATACTAAGTCTCTTGTTAGCAGAATCATCAAGTGTTCTTTCAAACCACTGTGTTGCAGATGTAATTGCAGGATTCAATGCATCAATCATAACATATCTTGCAAGAGAAGCAATTCTTTCACTTCTCATAGGATTTCTCTTGTATGCCATAGCAGACGAACCAATCTGACCCTTTTCAAATGGCTCTTCTACTTCTTTTAAGTGCTGTAAAAGTCTGATATCATTTGAGAACTTATGTGCACTTGCAGCAATACCAGATAACACATTTGCAACTTTTGTATCAAGTTTTCTTGAATATGTCTGTCCTGAAACAGGGAAACATTTCTTGAATCCCATCTTTTCAGCTATCATTGGATCAATCTTTCTAATCTTTTCTGTGTCGTTTTCAAATAATTCTTTAAAGCTTGCCTGTGTACCTGTTGTACCCTTAGAACCTAAAAGCATCATTCCATCAATTATGTAATCAAAATCATCTAAATCCATCTTTAATTCCATAAGCCACAATGTAGCTCTCTTACCAACTGTTGTTGGCTGTGCAGGCTGGAAATGTGTAAATGCAAGTGTTGGCTGTGCCTTATACTTATCTGCAAATTTTGCAAGCTCTGCCATTACATTTACAAGTTTCTTCTTAACAAGCTTTAATGCCTCTGTCATAATAATAACATCTGTATTATCACCAACATAACAAGAAGTAGCTCCAAGATGAATGATACCTTTTGCTTTTGGACACTGAAGTCCATATGCGTATACATGTGACATTACATCATGTCTGCATTCCTTTTCTCTTTTCTTTGCATCTTCATAATTTATATCGTCTGCATGAGCCTTTAATTCTTCAATCTGCTCATCTGTAATGTTAAGTCCTAATTCTTTTTCTGTCTCAGCAAGAGCAATCCAGAGCTTTCTCCATGTTCTAAACTTCATATCAGGTGAAAAAATATACTGCATTTCCTTGCTTGCATATCTTTCTGACAATGGGCTTACATATCTGTCGTACATATAAATACCTAACCTCTCTTTAATATTGATGATTAAACTTAGTTTATCTGTGTTATGACATTATATATCAAACCGCCTCTAAAATCAAATATTAAATTGTAAACTCCCATCTTGATAATCACTTTATTTTTTTGTATAATCAAGAATATATATGCACATTATGTAGCAAAAGGAGGAAGGAAAATTGGTTGACAAGAGAAGAAGCAAACGTTTAGACGTTGACATGAAATTAAACATTTCAAATTTATTCAAACAGGATAATGTACTTATAGGTAATATAGATGCACCAATACATGTTGTAAACATTTCAAAGAATGGTATAGGTTTTCAGTCTGAGGCTATACTTCCGGTTGGATATTATTTCAATGCAAAGATTGATTTAGGAAACTCTGATTCAAGCCTTTACACAGTCGTTCAGATTATGAGAACAGAAAAGAGAGATGACACATTCTATTATGGATGTGAATTTATTGGTTTAGCTCCAGTCCTTGATTTTATCTTTGATGATTTTGAAAAATCACAGAATGACAAGTAAAAGAAAGTACTCTCTGCAAACTTTCTATTATTATGAATAAAAGAGGCCGTGCATTGGCCATTAGATTCCCCAATGCACGGTCTCTTTCTCTTTTCTTTTTTCCTTCTTTTTTTCTTCTTTATCTTTATTTTTAATTGTCAAAATAATATCCGGCAGTTTATTTATAAACTCATCTTCTATTTCAACATCATCACCACCATATACTTTTCTTTCCAATATATCAACTAAAGCTTTTATATTAATATCATATCTTTCATTAAGATAACTATTGAGTTCAGATGGCGTCATATTTTTTGGATCTATAGGTGAGTTCTTTGAAACAGCCTTTTGAATATATACGTAGGTATTCTCCGACTTCATTCCTTTTTTCTTACATTTTCTTATCATTATTATATTTTTTATCTTATTATACAAGAATATTCTAAAAAGAATTAAAATCGTAATAACAAAGACTGCTGTAATTGCAAAATAAATAAACGCATGTTTACCGATTTCAATTGCCCCACTCAAATTTGAAATAAAATTCGAGATATTTCCTTCCGTTCTACTTTCCGTACTTCTGACAGTAGGTTCAAAAACAGTATATCCATATCCCGGAAGATACACTTCTACATATGCATGGGCATCACCGGCTGAAATATAGTATGTCCCATCAGAATAATGCTTTGTCATTGCAAATCCTTCAACATATCTTGCATTTATTCCAATTGAATTTGCCATAAGTGTCATGGCAGTTGCATATTGCCCACATGAGCCAGTCTTTGATTCAAATACAAAATACTCTATTGAATCTATTTCCGGTTCATATGTAAGATTGTATACATACCCATTTTCAGTAAAATATCTCTCAAGTGCTACCGCTTTTTCATAATCAGTTTCCAGTCCTGCTGTTATTTCCTCTGCAAGCTGTTTAAGCTTTGGCGAATAATTTTTATTTTCATTCATTTCCTGATTCGCCTGATATGCTTCAGAATACAATATCCTAAGGAGTTTGCTTACATCATCGTATTGTTCATTATCCTCATTATACGCACTATATAAGTCATTAAGAAATTCAATGTATTGTGTACCTGTAAATTTGGATGCAAAATTAATAATATCAGTGTTACTTCTTGCAATATCTCTGTAATAAGTAATTGTATACGAATTTCTTATTGTTGCATTTGAATTATTTTTAAGACAACCAAACTGATTCATAACTGTGTTATTTTTGTTAATTCTATAAGTACCTATTGTGTTTAAATAATAATCAGTACTAAAATTTTTAGATGTTATCTCAGCCGTATAGCTTTCTTCTGATATATCAGGTATTTCTTCTTTACTTACATTGTATTTTTCAAAGACCTCAGGACACATATCATATAAATATTTAAAAGTATCCATAATTTTTGAAGGACTCTTTGAAGCATTTTTTCTTTCCCAATCAGAATCTAACTGATGTTGATAATAGGTGTCCCATAACTTACCAGTATATTTTGTAAATGAACTTCTTCTAAGATATAAATCTTCAAAAGCATTCACATCAAACAATACCCTGTTTTTATTGAAGTATCCATAATTCTCTGATGCCGATGTATTTCCCTGTCTTGAAATTGTATTAAGATTTTTATTTGAGAATGGATTCATTGAAATATATTCATCAAACGTTTCTTTATATTTTGCAACTTCAGACTTAGGGGTTATAGCAACCGCCAGCGTGACAATCAAAATCAATGCAACTAATGCTTTGTAAAAAGACCTATTAGCAACAAACTTAATATTATTTACATCCTCTTGTGTTTTCTTTCTCTTTTTGTCTGATATAAAAATAACCTGTGTAATATTTCTAAACTGTACCTGGTATATATACATAGCAAACAGGACAATTGCAGTAAGTAATATATATATAACCGGTAAAACTTCTATCATTTTGTAATATAACGCGATAGGAACCAACATTAACGCAATAATTATATATCCTCTAAAGTAGTAATAATTAAAATAAAATAAACTTACCCCTGAGAAAATTGATACTATCACAAACATAAGCATAATATACACATTGAACATAGGATCAAAATCATATCCTGTCAGTAACCAGGTATAAAATGGTGTACCATTTATGTTTAATGAAAATGTATAAAATGCCAACAGAAACGAAGCTAAAAACAAAAAAGAACTTACATATTTCTTTAAGGAATTCTTTGTTTTGTAAAGTAGAAAAAACACCATTGCTTCACCCAAAAAAGACAATATAACCGCAAATATATTATCTGGAACATATGGAAGCATTATTATTGTAACAAGAAGTGATGCATACAAATATGCCAATCCAATATTTATAGGTATCTTTTTTATTTTATTCATGGGATTCACCTCCCATACTTATCATTAGATTTTTATTTATATACATAACATTATCTTCATGTAGTGTTTTGTCTGCTGAAACAACATGTAAAGGCACGTTAGGAATATCATATAAACAAAATCTATAATCTCTGTTTGAAGTAAATACAATAACTGAACTTAGTCGGTCAGCTCTTTCAATTTTTATCTTATTTTTGGAACTTTTATTTGTACGAAAAACAGCATTTCCAATATCTTCCATCATTTGTGAAAAATCTTTGTCCGATGATATGCTGTACATTTTTACTCCCTCAAAAGTATCAAAATAGACTTCGCATGATATGGAATTTCCAAATAAAAATCCGACATATGACATGAGTCCTTCAATGGCTATTTCATCCTTGTATCTATCACCTGAAGAAAGATTTGAAAGAATAACACCCTGTCTCATAGTAGCAACAGGTTCATCCAGCCTGACTAACATTTTTTCTTTTTTTGCAGATAATTTAAAATTGACTCTCTTTAGTGAATCTCCTGGCATATATTCTCTGTGCTCATAGCCCGGAAATCCAGTAACTGAATGCAATGTACCTGTCACTTCTTCACTATCATCAAAATCTGCAGTATAATTACTAAGCTGCAAAATACTCTTATCGTACGTAATTTCTTTATATTCAGGCAGTGTCTGAATCTTTGCCTTACACGCATCAACCTTCAACTGAACCTTACTTATACCCATAAAATCTCTTATTGCGACATATTCAATTTCTAAAATATCCTCCCCAAATACATTTCCTTTATATTCAAAACAAATTTCTGCAGGATTTCTGTCATCTATTGTAAAAATACAGATATCTTTGCCGGTATTTGACAGATATTCTTGCTTTTTCATCTTAATTTCAACTAATGATAAGCTTATTGGAAGTCTTGAAAAAACACTTACAATATAACAAAAAGTATCTTTCTTTTTTATTTTAAGTGATGGATTATCTATTTTTACCTCCACAAAAAAAGCACTTAAAATCATTGAAACTATTGATAACACAATGAGCAATACAAGAATAACAAACAATGTTCTTGAAAAATTTGCATCTACATATAAGTCAAGGAACAATAATAATGCACTTAAAGTGATATATCCCAATAATGCTTTAAAATATATTTTTACTTTCATTATCTGACTGGTACCTCAACATTATTCATTGTAAATTCAATAAACTGTATTTCATTTTCAAAATTTGCCCTACCACTTGCAGAAAACATAATTCTATGTGCCAGAACAGGAACTGCAATTCCCTTAATATCTTCAGGAATAACATAATCTCTCTCATTTATAAATGCTACCGCCTTAGCAGCATTATACAATGCTATACTTCCTCTTGGGCTTATACCAAGCGAAATATTTTTATTTGTTCTTGTATAATTTGCAATCTCAACTATATAATCTTTTAATTTTTCATCAACTCTTATATTTTTAACAGTTTCTTGCATATTTACAATATCCGAAGTATTCATAACAGCACTTATCTGCTTTGCTGAAATCATAGAAACATCCAAAATATTTTTTTCTTCTTCCTTACTTGGATATCCCATAGATACTCTCATTAAAAATCTATCCATCTGAGCTTCTGGAAGATGATATGTTCCATATGTTTCGACATGATTCTGCGTTGCAAGAACCATAAATGGATCTGGAAGCTTCATTGTTTTACCATCCATTGTAATCTGATGTTCTTCCATTACTTCAAGCAATGCAGATTGTGATTTTGAAGAGGCTCTGTTTATCTCGTCAGCTAATAAGAAATTACAAAAAGCTACTCCCTTTTCATATCTAAGCCCACCATTTACAGTATCAGGCACTGAATATCCAACAATATCTGATGGCATAATATCTGGTGTGAGTGATATTCTATTGAACTGTCCATCAAGCGATGCCGCAAGTGCAGATACCATTCTTGTCTTTCCAACCCCCGGTACATCTTCTATCAAAACATGACTGTTACACAACAATGCAATAATAATATTCCTGATGGTCTCTTCCTTACCAATAACAACCTGTCCAATATTATTAATTAATTTTTCTACTCTCTTCTCCATATTTCTTCTCATCCTTTATAGTCATATATTTATACATTTATGTTATATTATACCAAATATATAAAAAAGTATAAAGGGGGGCTGTTGTATTAGTTTTTTGCTTTGTGTTTTGACTTTTTTCTGATTTACGGTTTTATTCTTGATTTTCGTTCCTCTTCACCAAAGAGACAAAGAAAAAACTATGTTAAAAATAGAAAATCCCTCTTTAGCCTAATATATTAACATTATCCTAATATATTAACTTTATCTTAAAATATTGACTTTTGCCCTTTTTATTCTCTTTAAGAACACATATCCCACAACACAAGATAAGAATTCAGTAATAGGAAATGCCCACCAGATAAGAGAAACCTCTGCCTGTCCATTTCTTACCAACATTGAAAATACTCCTACAAGCGGTAAAATAATAATCAATTGTCGAAGAATTGAAATAACAAGTGATTCTATACCACCATCTAATGCCTGATAAATTCCCTGATATGCAACATTGATTCCCGCAAATATAAAACTGATTGAGACAATTCTCATTGCACCGATAAAATACTCTCTTGAGTCACCTACATTAAAAAGCGTGGCAAATTCTGCTGGAAAACATTCTGTAATGAGAAGTCCAAAAATCATAAGAATAATTGTGTATAGTAGGCCATATTTTATGCCATCATTAATTCGTTTCTTACTTTGCATACCATAGCTAAATGCTATAATAGGTGTAATTGCATCACGAATTCCGAATGCAAGAAAAAGTACAAACTGCTGAACCTTATAGAATAAACCATATGCAGTCTGTACCGATGAATCAAATTTCAAGATAAGATTCATCGCATATACCATAATAGACATAAGAGCCTGAGCTATAATTGCTGGTAATCCAATTGAATAAATCTCCTTTATAATTCTTACACTAGGTTTCATGAATTTAATACTATGTTCAAACTCTTTATTTAATTTCAAATGGAAAACAAATAATAATACAGCTGAAAGAATCTGTCCAATAACAGTTGCATACGCTGCACCTTCCACTCCCATTTCTGGAACTGGTCCTAAACCATATATTAGAATTGGATCAAGAATAATATTTACAACTGCACCAACAATCTGTCCAATTGTTGAATACAGAGATCTTCCCGTTGCCTGCAATAGTTTTTCAAATAACGCGAAGAAAATATTTCCAAATGATATTATGCAACATATTCTAAGATAATTTGTTGCCATTTCCAAAACTTCTGTGTCTATTGTTTGTGATGAAATATATGCCTTTACACCATATATTCCAAATAAAAAACAAATTATATATATGATAACTCCTAGAAACAGGCTATTTCCTGCAACCTTTGCTGCTTTATCTTTGTTACCTTGTCCTAATGTTTTAGCAAGTAGTGCATTTGTTCCTACACCAGTTCCAATTCCAATTGCTACCATAAGCATTTGAACCGGGAATACCAAGGTAAGTGCATTAAGTGCTGCTTCACTTCCATTTTTCATATTACCTACAAAGGCACTATCTACAATATTATATACAGCTTGCAACGCCATAGATAAAATCATCGGCAAACCCATTTGAATCATCAACTTATTTACCGGCTTATCTTTCATTTTATTACTTTGTGACATCTCTTTTTCCCTTTCTATGAACTTGATTTTTCAATTTCTTTTATTATGTAATCCAAAACCTGCTCTTTTGGAATATCTAGAGCCGTCCCAAGTTCCCAATACAATGATTCTTCTGCCATATGCATATATTTCTCATCTATGGCAGTCACTTTCTTACCCTCTGAAAGTCTAATCTGTTTTCTAAAGTAGATACATTTAATCAATCGTATCCACTCTATACAATTATTACACTGAATACTTTTCTTAAAAACTTCTTCAAGGAGTTTCTCATTTTTCACTACAACCGGCTCTATATTTGGAATTTTTTTTATTAATTCCTCTGCTTCTTCCTTTGAAATTATGTTCCTCATTTTAGGTTTTGCCTTATCAACCGGAACATATATCTTACATCCATTATTCTTTGGATAAAGTACATAATACTCTATATCCTTTGGGATATTTTTGAAATTTAATTTTGTGATTTCACCTACTCGACATACTCCATTTGTCCCATAAACAACATATTCGCCCTCTCGAAACATTAAAAACGCTCCTTTTCTACAACTTTAAAAAACGAGTAGCAGAAACTGGATTTACGCAATTTCTGCCACTCGTTTAATTCTATTTTATCAAATTTTTTTATAAAAATACAAAGGGCATTTTTAACAAATTTTATTAATTTTTTGAATCATTACTTGCTAAGAATTTCTTTTAGTATTGAATTTATCATACCAGGATTTGCCTTACCCTTAGTAGCTTTCATTGTCTGACCAACAAGGAATCCTATTGCCTTATCCTTGCCTGCCTTATAGTCTTCTACAGACTGAGGATTCTTTGCAACAATATCTTCTATTACTGCACGTAATCCATCTTCGTCATTATCCATCTTAAGACCATTTTCTTCAACATATTTTTCTGGATCAATGTCATCTGCAAACACTTTCTTAAACACATCCTTTGCAACAGAACCATTGATTGTTCCATCCTCAACAAGCTTTATAAGTTTTGCAAGATTTGAAGCTGAGAACTTAATGTCATCAGGATCCATATCATTTTCCTTAAGAAGCTTCATTGTCTCACCCATAAGATAATTACTTACCTTCTTTGGATTAGCACCTGCCGCAACAGTCTGTTCAAATACATCCGCAAGTTTCTTAGAAGATGTAAGAATATCTGCATCGTATTCTGGTAATGCAAACTCTTCTTGATATCTGGCTTTCTTTTCATCTCTAAGTTCTGGTTGACGAGACTTCACTGTTTCAATCCATTCATCTGAAATTGAAATAGGCACAAGGTCTGGGTCTGGGAAATATCTATAATCCTGTGCATCTTCTTTTGAACGCATTGCATATGAGTATCCCTTATTATCATCCCATCTTCTTGTCTCCTGAACAACAGCTTCTCCATCTTCAATTAAATCAATCTGACGCTGTCTTTCATTCTCGATAGCTCTTGCAATAGCCTTAAATGAATTAAGGTTCTTCATTTCTGTTCTTGTACCAAACTCTGATGCACCAACTTCTCTAACTGAAAGGTTAACGTCAGCTCTCATTGAGCCTTCATTAAGCTTACAATCCGAAGCACCGAGATACTGGATAATAAGTCTGAGCTTATCAAGATATGCTATAACTTCTTCAGCTGAGCGCATATCAGGCTCTGATACAATTTCAATAAGTGGAACACCTGAACGATTGTAATCTACCAAAGAGCAATCATCCCATTCATTATGAATAAGCTTTCCAGCATCTTCTTCCATATGAATTTCATGAATTCCAACTTTCTTTTTGCCATTTTCACCATCAATTTCTACAAAACCATCTCTACAGATTGGTAAGTATAGCTGAGAAATCTGATAGTTCTGTGGGTTGTCAGGATAGAAATAATTCTTTCTATCAAATTTACAATACTGTGTAATCTTACAATTTGTTGCAAGACCTACCGCCATAGCATATTCAACTACCTGCTTGTTAAGTACAGGCAAACTGCCTGGCATACCTGTACATACTGGACATGTATGTGCATTAGGTTCAGCGCCAAAAGCTGTTGAACAACCACAGAAAATTTTTGTTTTCGTAGCCAACTCTACGTGGACTTCAAGACCAATGACTGTTTCATACTGTTTACTCATTTTACTTTACCTCCATTTCGAATTTGCCTCTTGCCTGCTCATATGAATAAGCTGCTTTAATAATATTCTTTTCTTTAAAGCAATCACCAATAAGCTGTAAACCAATTGGCAGTCCCTTTGAATCAACCCCACATGGAAGACATATTCCCGGAAGACCAGCAAGATTAATAGATATTGTATAAATATCTCCAAGATACATCTTTATAGGATCTGATAAACTCTCACCAAGCTTTGGAGCTGTTGTTGGAGCAACCGGTCCTAAGATAACATCATATTTTGCAAATGCATCATCAAAAGCTTTCTTAATAAGAGCCTTAACTCTAAGAGCTTTTAAATAATATGCATCATAATAACCTGAACTAAGAACAAATGAACCTAGCATAATTCTACGCTTAACCTCTGGTCCAAAACCTTCTGAACGAGTCTTCTTATACATACTGTGAAGATCTGTAAAATCTTCAGTTCTATATCCATATTTGATACCATCAAATCTCTCAAGATTTGAGCTGGCCTCAGCCGCTGCAATTGTATAATAAGCTGGGATTGCATACTCAACAAGACCAAGGTCAAATTCTTCTACAATAGCACCTTTACTCTTTAAGATCTCAGCAGCCTTTAAAATTGCATCTTTAACTTCACTATCAAGACCCTCTCCAAGGTAATCTCTTGGAATACCAATTTTCATACCAGCTACATCATCTACTAATGCTGATGTAAAATCTGCATCATCTCTCTTAACAGATGTTGAGTCTTTTTCATCATGGGATGCTATAACTTCGAGAATTGTAGCACAATCTGTAACATCCTTTGCCAAAGGTCCTATCTGATCAAGTGATGAACCATATGCAATAAGTCCATAACGTGAAACTGTTGAGTATGTAGGTTTCATACCTACAACACCACAGTATCCTGCTGGCTGTCTTATAGAACCACCTGTATCTGAACCAAGTGCATAGTAACATTCCATAGCTGCAACAGCAGCTGCTGAACCACCTGATGATCCACCTGGAACGTGCTCTGGATTTCTAGGATTTCTAGTAACACCATATGCTGATGTTTCTGTTGTTGAACCCATTGCGAATTCATCCATATTTGTTTTTCCGATAATAACTGCTCCTGCCTTCTGTAAATTAACTACTGCTTCAGAAGAAAATGTTGGAATAAAGTTTCCAAGAATCTTTGATGAACATGTAGTAAGAAGACCTTCTGTACACATATTATCTTTTATAGCAACAGGAACACCTGCTAAAGGTCCATCTAATTCACCTGCGTCAATTTTCGCCTGCACTTCATTTGCAGCCTTTAACGCACCTTCTTTATCAACTGTTACATAACAGTTGTATTTCTCCTCTGTTTTTTCAATCTGTTCTAATACTGCATTTGTTGCATCAAGGACAGATACTTCTTTTGCTTTAATTTTTTTTGCAAGTTCACATGCTGTATATTCTAAAATGCTCATATCTATCCTCCTTAATCAAATGTCTTTGGAACATTGAACATTCCATCCTGCTCTTCAGGAGCATTCTTTAATATATTTTCTCTGTCATCACCATTTGTTACAACATCCTCACGGAATACATTATTCACAGGGAATACATGGCTCATTGGCTCTGCACCACTAGTATCTAATTCATTTAATTTATCAATATAGTCAAGCATTCTTTCCATATCCTTTTTAGCCTGCTCCTTTTCTTCATCTTTAAGTTCAAGCTTCGCAAGGATACCAACGTATTCAATTGTTTCATCAGAAATAACATTAGCCATAATACATAAACTCCTTTCTTCAATATGTTAATGTATCTTAGCAGACAAAGCGGACAGTAAAATGCCCGCTTTATTGCAAATTTATTACACCAACCCTTTTATTTAGTCTCTAACCTTAATGTGTACTTCTCTAAGCTGCTGCTCTGTAACTTCATTTGGAGCTCCACACATCAGATCCTGAGCCGTACCACTCATTGGGAATGGAATAATCTCTCTGATATTTTCTTCATTTCTAAGAAGCATAATCATACGGTCAACACCTGGTGCCATACCTGCATGTGGTGGTGCGCCAAACTGGAATGCATTATATAATGCTCCGAACTTATTCTTAAGAACCTCTTCATCATAGCCTGCAATTTCGAATGCCTTAACCATAATCTGCATATCATGATTTCTGACTGCTCCTGATGATAATTCAACACCATTACATACAATATCATACTGATATGCTAATATATCAAGTGGATCCTTTGTATTAAGTGCTTCTAAACCACCCTGTGGCATTGAGAATGGATTATGTGTAAATCCAATCTTCTTTTCTTCTTCATTATATTCAAACATTGGGAAATCATTAATATAGCAGAATCTATATGCATTCTTCTCAATTAAATCAAGCTTTTCACCCAGTTCTGTTCTAATCTGACCAGCATAGAGATTTGCTCTGTCTTCTTTATCAGCAATGAAGAAAATTGTATCGCCAGCCACAAGGCCTGCAATATCCTTCATTTCCTGCTTCATTTCATCTGGAATAAACTTATCAATAGGACCTTTGAATGTTCCATCATCTAATACTTCAAGATATCCAAGACCACCCATACCAATTGACTGAGCAAACTTAAGAAGCTTCTCATGGAATCCCTTTGACATCTCAGCATGAACCTTAATTGCACGAACTGTCTTCTTATGGAATGGCTTAAATGTACATCTCTGGAAGAATTCTGTTGTATCAATTATTCTAAGTGGATTTCTGAGGTCCGGTTTGTCTGTACCAAACTCAAGCATAGCCTGTTTGTAGCTAATAATTGGATAAGGTGCCTTTGTTACTTCAAATCCTTCTGGAGCAAACTTTTCAAATGTTGCTGTTAATACCTCTTCGCCAATTGCAAATACATCTTCCTGTGTTGCAAAGCTCATTTCAAAGTCCAACTGATAAAACTCTCCCGGTGAACGGTCTGCTCTTGCATCTTCATCTCTAAAACAAGGAGCAATCTGGAAATACTTATCAAATCCTGACACCATAAGTAACTGTTTATATTGCTGTGGTGCCTGTGGAAGTGCGTAGAACTTTCCTTTGTACTTTCTTGAAGGAACAATATAATCTCTGGCTCCTTCTGGAGATGATGCACAAAGAATAGGTGTCTGAATTTCCATAAATCCCATATCTGTCATCTTTTCTCTAAGGAATCTTATAACATTTGAACGGAAAATCATGTTATCTTTTACCTTCTGATTTCTTAAATCAAGATATCTATACTTTAATCTTAAATCTTCTCTGATTTCCTTTGATGTTTGAACTTCAAAAGGAAGCTGTGTATATACTTTTCCAAGAACCTTTATAGAATGTGCCTCTACTTCGATTGTTCCTGATGGAATCTTTGGATTATATGTTTCTTCATCTCTTTTTTCTACAAGACCTTCTACCATAATACAATCTTCTTTTACAAGACCATCTAAAAGTGCTGTATCACGTAATACTACCTGTACTACACCATACATATCTCTAAGGTCAATGAATGAAACACCACCATGATCTCTGATATTTTCAATCCATCCTGAAAGCTTGATATTCTTTCCAATATCGCTCTCATTAACATTATTAAGTGTCACATCTCTGTAAATGTTTGCCATGTCTCTCTCTCCATTTCTTTGAAATATATAGCCTGTATAGGGATTTTTTACTTTATATGGTTATGGTGCCAAATGGTATCGATTGGTACTACTTCTTGACATATTCATATAAAGCAAAAAAGTCCCAGGATGTTTCTTAACATCCCGGGACGAATTATCAACTAATCCGCGGTACCACCCGCATTCAAAAAGATCAATATTGTGCCTCTAATCTCTTTGCTCTCTTCCACTTAACGCGTGTAACGTATATGCCTAATAGGCAAAACCTCTCGACATATCTGCTCCAGAGTGTTACCGTTTTATCAACCATCTGTCAAAGCTTCCAGTCACGACTTCGACTCCCTGTAGCGGTCCTAAATAGAACGACTCTCTTTCATTGCATTTATTTATTAAACTATAGAAAATCATACCTTTATGATAGATTATTGTCAAGTAAATTCTCACTTTCTTTCTAAAAATTATTATGGAGTATAATGATAATCAGCAGACCTAATAAATTCAGCTAGGATATATTAATACATATTGCAACATTATTTCCACTGTATGCATAAGAATATGACCAGTAACGTCCTGCATTTTGTATATATGTCAGTATTTCATTTATTGAAAAAGAATCACTTTTAATAAACGTAAGAACATACTCTCCACTACCAATATGTGCATTTATAATATTCTTAGCATCCGCAACACTTGCAGCATAATATATTACATCTGTATATTCAGTATAATAGCTTTTTGCAAAATCTATACATTCCTCTTTCTTTACAGAATCCTTTGCAATAGTTGTATTGCATATATGCTTATTTGAATAATAATCTGCAATATGATCTTTTGATATTTCTTCATCTGTGATAAGAAAATAATTATATGTTTTTACATTTTCCCTTTGTCCATTACAAGTATATATAGGATCATCCCATGTAACATCAATATTATACCATACATTATCTACTCTTACCTGATTCCATGCATGACCTCCGCCGTTAGCAGTTCCTGATACAATTTCAGTCTGAATATTTGCGTAATAACACAAAAGAGAAAAAGCATCTGTATATCCTTGACATACTGCATTTCCTGCAAATACACCTGATGCAGTAAAAATACTATAATCCTCATATGGAATAGGATTTGGATAAACATTTTGATTAACTATATAATCATGTATAGCTTTTACCTTGTCAAATTCCGACATTTCCTGTGTAATAATTGAACTAATAATGTTTTTTGCAGTATTTTCTTCAGCACTTGTTGGTTCAGTGAACATATATAATGTAATTGTTCCCTGCTCTGTATTCTTCACATCTGCCACTGCATCTGCAGGTTTTTCAATTTCCTCATTCAGTACAGGTTGTGAAGGCACTTCTACTACTGCTTCAGTACTCTGTGTTGAATTATCGCCACCATTGTTCTTGTTTGAATCATCTGAGTTTTCACCAACATTATTTCTATTTGAATCAGTTGTGTTTTCACCAACATTATTTCTGTTTGAATCAGCAGTATTTTCACCAACATTGTTTCTATTTGAAGTAGTTGTGTTTTCACCATTATTATTTCTATTTGAATCAGCTGAGTTTTCACCACCATTATTTCTGTCTGAGTCTGTCGGATTTATACCATCACTATTTCTATCTGAGTCTGTTGGATTTACATCATCATTATTACTGCCTGAAGTAGTTGATATAGTAGAATCATCACCACTATTATTTCCATCCGAAATAGTTGAAGTCGTTGTCTTCTCATTACTTGTTGTTCCACTTTCTATCCTATTTGATTTTGAATATTCCTCTTTTGATACCGTATTATCATTTGAACCACATCCTAAAAATGTGCTCACAATAACTGTAAATACCAAAAAAAGAGACCAAATTTTTCTTCTCATATTGCCCTCCATTCCGAATTAGTTTTTTCATTTTTGTAAACATCAAAGTGTTTTAAGATTTATTGCAATATTGTATTCACGTAAAATCATAAAACATTTAATTAAACTATTCACTTACACACACTAACTCAATAGTATCATCTACTAAACTATGTAATAATACTACCATATTTTTTTCTACATAACAACACCGACCTTTACATCTTATTATTGTTTTTTTTATCTATTTGATATACAATTATAGATATTGATTTAGTTTGTGAAAACTTCAAGCATGCATTCTGCGTCAAATCATAAAATTTTATTGAATATAGAGGTACATACATGGGATTAATAGCAGGAAAACTCAATACATTTGAAGAATCCACATTGTTATTTGAAGATGGAGATGAAATTGAATATATTGCATATATAAAATCCGGTAGTATTTTAAATGAGGGCTCAACTGGAGATACTACATATATTGCCGGTGAGTTTATATGTGCAAGAGATTTATATAATGGCTTTTATGATGGGGATTATACGGCATCTGCAAGAAGTGAGATTCTTATTATTCCTGCCACTTCACCATCTGAATTATTTGATTTTTTATCTTACAATCCTGAACTTCAGATGAATATATCATATGAGTTATGTGTTTTTGCAACCAAATTATATGATATTTATCAGGAGCTGTATAATGACATAGAAGATTTTTACTATTCTATTATACTTATGCATCAAAGATACATCGAGTGTAGCAGGAATGCTGGTGTAAAAGAAACAGAGTTTTTAGAGCCACATTCAGCAGAAAGCTACAAGTTCAGTGAACAGCCTTTTTATAAAAGCTATATGATTTTTTCTGAGCTTTCAAAAAGCAAACCAAAAGCTCATACTGTTATAAAAGCAAATGGAGTAAAGTTTCTGAAGGTTCAGAATGAACTAATCAGAGATATTTACACAGCCTATGATGATATGGTTTATTATTTAAAAACAATCATTTCTCTATTTGCAAGCAAAAGTGAATTATGTCTATTCTCTTTAGCAGCAGGTCTCGCTGAAAAGGCATCTGGTAAATATAAGAATAAAATCTTAAACCTGCTTAAAGATATGAAACAAATTATTGAAAACATTGATTCTGACATCAGAAACAACTCAGGTCTTACAATTGATATTGATTATAATCGTGTTAGCTTCTATTTTATGATGGTTGAAAATATGGATGAATCATCATCATCTGAAGATGATGATGATTCTGAGTTTATCTCTGATAGCGATGTTATATCAACAGACTTTGATGATAGTCAGGCTGATACAACATTTGATGAAGACTATATTGATTATAGTGGTTTACTTAGAAAATTATGTACATTTGCGGGGTTTGATGATTCCAAATATCAGGTATATGATGATGCTATCATAAAATTCCTATCAATTCCTGATAAAAATTCAACAGATGATGAAGTTCGCTTGTTCAGAAAAGCAGTATCTACTCTGTATTTCGAACTATATGAGGAAGTATTTATAAAATACCTTGGAATACTTAATGACTCGGGTTTTGATTCAAATCTTAAGAAACTTATTGAATTATTCCTGGATTTTAGTTTTATCGATGAAAGATTGCTAACAGATTCACAGATTAATTATCTGCTTACAATACCAGAACTTTCTAAATGTTATCCATGCAATATATATCGTATGAAAGACTGGTTAATTCGTATATATAATGGCGAGGAGCCACCATCCAAGAGTGAATTTGATTTAGATTACGTTGACTATATACGAGAAAGAAAGAAAACAGAAGCGATATCTCCTGAAAAAGAGCGTGAATTGCTTTCAAACAATGAATTGAAAGTACGTTTTGAAATACAAAATATATTCCGATATAATCTTAAGCTGTTAAGTGGAAACCTTTTGGGATTCTTCCCAATGCTACATATGGATTCATTTGACAAAGAAATTAATAAGCTCCTTCTTACGTCAGAAACAATAAATGAATGTATACTTAAATTACTTCAAATTGATTATTCTATTTTTTATAGAGAAATGTTGTATTCAGATGAAAAGAGCAAAATTTCAAAAGCTTATATTCAAAAACAGTTTTATCCAAATATTATTCTCTTTCCAACAGCGGGAAATGGTGGAGTAATGTGGCAGGAAACAGCAGGTAAAAGAATAGGCAGCAGTGGTCGTTTCCTTCTTCCATCGCTTTTCTTTGGAAATATTGAAGATGTATTGCTGGCTTTATTTGGACGTTTCAGATTTGAATTATGCAAATCGTTATATGGAGGTAGCTGGAATAATATTCAGGTGCCATCTCTTACCAGTGAATATTGCGACTATATCCAGTTCTATCGAAAAAACAAGGAATTAACAACAGAGAAAAAGGAAGCTCTTAAAAATCAAATTTCGAGGTGTAGAAATAATACAAGAGAAATCTTTGTTTATGATTACTTAATATGGATGAAATATGAAGCCGCCGGTGCAATAAGGCTTAATAAGGTTGCAAGAAGAATATTGGCAACGTATTGTCCTTTTGCAAAAGAGATTCGTGCAAAAATTGCTTCACAACCGATTTTTGCAGATGCCATGACAAAGTACCAGCGTGAAAAAATCAAAAAGACAAAAGAGATTAATAACCAAATTATTGCCATTAACAGAGCTAATGGAACAATCACAGAAGAAATTGAAGAAACCAAACATTTCTATGAGGATTTATAATAGCATATTTTAATATATAAGATTAGGAGTGTCAAAAGATACTTTATAAAAATATCTTTTGACACTCCTAATTTTATAAATAAGTATGTGGCTGTCACACTTGCTTGTTTTGTGGTCTCTTATTCCCGCTACTGTTTTAAAACCTTTTCAATCTTTACAACATACATTGTATGATAGTTTCCATCTGCATACCATTTCTGAATTTGTTCCTTGTCTGTAAAGCACTCTTCTTTCATCTCCTGAACATAAAGTTTTTTACAAACAAATGTCATTTTTGCTTCTTCAAACACCGGAACGTCATATCCATCGATCATATGTAAATTCATTTTTTCAATCTTGTTTTCATCGCGGCCTGATACTCTTCCCATATATGAAAGCATTTCTTTCGCATCATCGCCAAAAAATGATAAACTAAGCATATCTGTTGAATCAACCAATTCTTTCGTGTATCTGCTTTCTCTTATAAAAACAAAAGCAACATCCTGTCCCCACATAACGCCAAGTCCGCCCCATGAAGCCGTCATAGCATTACTCTTAGAACCATTAGATGCCCCAATCAGCATCCAATCCTTACCTATCTGTTTAAAAACATTTTCGCTCAAATCACTTGTCTTAATTTCCTGCACAAAATTCACCTTCCATATCCAAATATTATCTATTAATATATCACTAGTATAGTATTTTACAACTTCGGACAGTATTTCACAAGTATATTCTCTTCAAGTCTTCTGACTATATTTCACTGGTATATTCTCTTCAAGCCCTCGGACCATATTTCATTGGTATATTCTCTTCAAGCTCTCGGACTATATTTCATTGTTATATTCTCTTCAAGCCCTCGGACCACATTTCATTGGTATATTCTTTTGAGTTTTCAGACAATATTTCACAAGTACATTGTCTTTTGCGACTTTGGAAGATATTAGAGTTTCTTATATCTGAAAACCGGAGCAAAAACAATATACCTGTGAAATATGTCTCCCCCTACAGCCTCTTAATTCTCTCGATAGCTTCCAATGTTTTTTCGTATGTTCCAAAAGCTGTAAGTCTGAAATATCCCTCTCCGCTTGGTCCAAATCCGGACCCCGGTGTACCTACGACATTTGCCTTTTGTAATAAGAAATCAAAGAATTCCCATGATGTCATATTGTCTGGTGTTTTTAACCAAATATATGGTGCATTGATACCGCCTGATACAGTATAACCGGCAGCTGAAAGTCCCTCTCTTATAATCTTTGCATTATTCATATAATATGCAATCTGTTCTTTTGTCTGTTTCTTTCCTTCTTCGGTATAAACGGCCTCTCCGGCTTTCTGTATAATATATGGTGCACCATTGAATTTTGTTCCATGTCTTCTTGCCCATAAGCTGTTAAGTGAAACATCACCACATTTAAGTTCTTTAGGAATAACTGTGAATCCAAGTCTTGTACCTGTAAAGCCTGCATTTTTTGAAAAACTTCTGATTTCTATGGCACATGTCTTTGCTCCATCACATTCATAAATTGTATGTGCAACATTATCTTCTGTAATATATGCTTCATATGCAGCATCATATATAATTACAGCCTTTTTCTCATTTGCATAATCAACCCACTTCTGAAGCTCATCCTTTGTAATAGTTGCACCAGTTGGGTTATTTGGGAAACAAAGATATATAATGTCAGGTGTTTCAGTAGGTAATTCAGGAGCAAAATTATTTTCTGCTGTACATGGCATATAAATAACATTTGACCACTTCTCTGTTTCAGGATTATATTCACCTGCTCTGCCAGCCATAGCATTTGTATCTACATATACAGGATACACAGGGTCACATACAGCTATTCTATTATCAACAGAGAAAATGTCTCCTATATTTCCGGAATCACTTTTTGCTCCATCACTTATAAAGATTTCATCAAGTGCAATATCAACACCTCTTGCTTTAAAATCATTATCAGCAATAGCTTTACGAAGGAACTCATATCCCAAATCAGGAGCATATCCTTTAAATGTCTCTTTTACTCCCATTTCATCAACAGCATCTCTCATTGCAGATACAACCTTTGGAGCAAGTGGTAATGTAACATCACCTATTCCTAATCTAATAATATTTGCATCCTTATTTGCCTCTGTAAAAGCATTTACCTTCTTGGCAATTGTTGAGAAGAGATAGCTTCCCGGTAATTTTGTATAATTATCATTAATTTTAAACATTTCAAACGTCCTTCCTTATTTTATCTTATATATTTAAGACCTTTAACGTCTTATATAACGCAATTTATCCATAAACATATAGCCACTAACATATCAAGTCATCATAATACTAATAACCTTTTCTGCCGTTTCCACCATACTTGACCCACTATCCATACTATTTTTCTGTAAATATCTGTGCGCTTCAAATTCAGTTAGGTTATTCTTCTCCATCAGAATCTTTTTTGCTTGATCAATAGTTTTCTGTTCTTTTGGGTCTCTTAACTTTGGCTGTTCTCGTCTTTTTTTCTTTCGAATGTAGATATTATTTGAAATAACATCTATTGTATTCAAAAGATCCTGAATTCTAAGTGGCATCACTACTGATACAATACCATTACCAGATATTTCCGATATTTTCGCCTGTGATGCTAAAATAATCATTTCAAAAGTTTCCGGTAAATTATTCCTAAGTTCATCATAAAGCATATCTTGTAATTTGTATCCGCATATAATAATACCATCATTATAATCATCCGTAATAGAAAGCACATTACTACCTGATGTACAAGCTGCGGTAACGGGATATCCATTTCTTACCAATAGATTTCTTATGTTAGTAGCATCTTCATTTTTTGAAAAAGCTACTACAATATTAGCCATACTGCCTCCTAGTATTTATATAGATATTCTTTTATTTCCCATTCACTAACTTTTGATGAATACTCTTCCCACTCTTTTTTCTTAGCTTCAATATACTTGGTTGATATATAATCCCCGAGTACACTCTGAACAAAATTATCCTTTTCAAATTCAGTGATTGCCTCCTTTAATGTACCCGGCAATTTCTTTATACCAAGCTCCATTCTTCTCTCTTCTGATAATTCATAAAGATTCGTATCTACACGACTTGGACAATCAAGTTCATGTTTTATTCCATCAAGACCTGCTGCTATACATACTGCCAATGCTAAATATGGATTACATGCAGTATCCGGACTTCTAAGTTCAACACGTTTTCCATCTGATTTTGAAACCGGTATTCTTATGAGAGGTGTTCTGTTTTTATTTGACCATGCAACAAATACAGGCGCTTCAAATCCCGGAACCAGTCTCTTATATGAGTTTACAAGAGGATTAGTGATTACAGACATACCATTAATATGTTTTAAAATACCGGCAATGAAATGATATGCTTCCTTGCTAAGGCCATTTTCGTCATTAGCATCATCAAAAACATTCACACCATCTTTAATAAGTGAAATATTAATATGCATTCCTGATCCATTTACATCAGACTTTGGCTTTGGCATAAACGAAGCATGAAGACCATGTCTTTTGGCTATTGATTTAACTGTCATTTTGAAGGTCTGAATATTATCAGCTGTCTTAAGAGCCTCTGCATACTTAAAATCTATTTCATGCTGAGCTGGAGCACTTTCATGATGTGACGCTTCAATTTCAAATCCCATGGATTCAAGGTTTAATACCATATCTCTTCTTGCATTCTCACCTAAGTCATTAGGTCCTATATCGAAATAGCCTGCCTGTTCATGAGTAATAGTCGTTGGCTGACCATTATCATCAGTATGAAAAAGGAAGAATTCAAGCTCCGGACCAACATTGATTGTATATCCTAGGCTTTTTGCCTCATCAATAACTTTTTGCAAAATATGTCTGCTGTCACCATCAAATGGTTTATCATCAGGTGTATATACATCACATATAAGTCTTGCAACTTTACCCTGCTGTGGTCTCCAAGGGAATATTTCAAATGTGTCTAAATCAGGTTTCAAAAACATATCCGACTCTTCAACTCTTACAAACCCATCAATTGATGAGCCATCAAACATACATTCATTTTCAAGAGCTTTTTCAAGCTGTGATGATGTGATTGCGATATTTTTAAGTGTACCAAACATATCTGTGAATTGAAGTCTTATGAATTCTACATCCTCTTCAACTACAAGATTTAATATGTCTTTCTTTGTGTATTTCATTTTTCCTCCTACTATGCATTTTCAGCATTTTCTACCTAAAAAAGTATTTTATATCATAAAAGGGCGCTATTATAGTGTATATAATAACGCCTCTTTGCATTCAAACAAATTTTAACAGTATAGCTTTTTTTTGTCAATTACCTCTTGAAAATTCTTATGTTGTTTCTTATGTTGCTGAACATTAAACTCCATTATCACTTTCATTTGTGTCTTGAGTACTATTCGTAATAGACTCAAAAGCCTCTGTTGTACTTGTTGTTATATTTGATGTATTTGTTGTTGTGCCTGCTGCTGTGTCTGTTGTGTTTGTTGTTGTCGTCGATTCCAAAGTCGAATTCGTTGGTTGCGGAACAGTTGTTGTGGATTCTGGTACTTCCTCTGTTGGTACTTCGGTAACATTAAGTACAAAATCCATTTCTGCCTCACTGCCAATTGCATCAACTACTTTTGCTTTCACTGTATATACTCCAGGTATAGCCAAATTATAATTACCTTCTATAGTCATCTTATCTGAAATATCGTTACCACAGGTATCTGTTGCAACAAAATACGATAATACTGTATTTACATTTGAGCCTGCAGATACTGATATATTATTTGAATTACCCTTTATTTCAGCCTTGAATTGCTTCCATGGATTTGCATCATCAGGATCTGTTGGATCCCATCCTGCATATGGACTATCAACAGGTATCTTTATCATTTCAGGCTTGCCTAGCGGACCTGGTGATGAAACATCATCATATAATATTACAGTTGTATTAACAGCACAGTTTTCATATATCCAGATTGCATCTCTGACACAGAGACGAACGCATCCAAGTGATGCTGCCTCTCCAAGCTTGTTAAACTCCTCTGTTTCAAGGGAGTCTTTTGATGTGCTAAGATATGGCACAGAGTGGAATAAATATGAATTCTTAAACCTATACACATACTGTGCCCTTGTACCATCTGCCATTACAGCCCATCTGAACATATCCGATGTTGTATATGTTCCAAGAGGAGTCTCATGTCCCTCTCTACCTGTAGAACATACAAAAGCCTTTACAGGAACTGTAAACTGTCCGGTCTCATCCTTTGTATATACTGTAACACAGTTCATTGCTCTATTTACCATAATAAGATATGGCAGTTCATTCGTATCAACAGTTTCCCTTTCTGATGTCTCTTCCTCGATTACATCAATAATATTTTCATTTCTTGATGTAGTTTCTGATGATTCAGAATGGGATGGCTGTTGAGATGTCTGTATGTTTTTATCATTATCTTTGTTATTGCTTTCATTTTTTTCTGTTCTATTCTCAGATGTATTTGTAGCGGCACCGGCTCTGTCTAATAACAATACACCAAGTACAACAAATACGACAACAAAAGCGAGTGAAACAGACGTAGTCAATGCTACAAGATGTCTGTTTCTGACTAAAAATTTTTTAAAACCATTCATAATTTTATCCAAAATTGTAATAATGTAAATTCTAGACTCTATATAACATTATACCAGGGTCAAAAGGCTATGCATTTCATGATAACATTATTCTACATAAGAATATGTAATTGAAATAACGCTTTCGTCTTTTACAACAATTGAAAGTTCAGTCTTACCATCCTTGAACTGATAATTTCCTGTTTCATTAACATCTACATTCATCTTTTCAAATACATCGTGATTAGTTGAACCAATTCTGATGCCTTCTTCTGTCTCTACCATATCATCTAAAAGCTGTACACATGTGATTACTTCATTGCCATCAACTGTGCTTGTTGTAACCTGATATGATGTTCCATATGTGTATATATGGTCTTCACCTTCAAATGCACAACTTGTTGCTGTGAAAGAACTTGTTGGCTCTCCAAGTTCTTCAAGAACAGATGCTGGATCTCCCATATTAAGAGGAACTGTTGCAGTTGTTCCAGGAACTGATGCCATAAATACATATTTTTCATTTACCGTCATACCACTCTCATCTGTTGCTCTTGTTGTAAGAGGTGCCTTTTCGTCTTCTCCACAACCTGTAAAGCAAACCATCATTGTTGATAAAGCAAGTCCTAAAGCTAAAATTTTCTTTCTCATTCTTTTCTCCCTTTCCTTTTATCAATATCCTTTTAGATATCCATATTCTTCAAATAAATCTGCCTGTTTCTTTTTCTCTGCATTGTATTCTTCCGTAATATTATCCCAATGCTCTTTAACAGACTTGTTTGAAGTATAATCTGTAAATTCAAAATTTTCAACTAAAATGTTACCAAAATAGTCAGCTAATTTTTCTGCGCCATACACATTAAGGTGTAGACCACCATCATAAGTATCTTTTTCAAAATCTATACCAATATCTTCTATATGGTCTAGAAAATTTACGTATAACAAATCGTTTTCCTTGGCATATTCTGTCATTGCCTCGTCCCATTCGTCATACCAGTATGGATATATACTCGGCGCCTTCATTAATACAAGCTGTATATCATTCTCTTTACATAGCTCAACCATCATATCAAGATATTTGTAACTATTTTCCGAAAATGAATAATCCTTAAGTACCGGTGCAGTTGGAGTACCTGTAACAGGTTTTATATCTGCCCTCATTAAATACCCACTGAATGTAACTCTGTCTTTCTTAAAGAAATACTTAAAATCATCACTTGTAAGTTCACTCCATCTAGAATGATATCTTAATAAAGGGAAGATATATGATAAGAATGATTCCTCTTCTGTCATTGATGCCTTAATTGATGCAATCTTTGACTTTGACAGTTTCATACCATCAAGCGTCATTCTGTTATACGCTTCATTTTGAGGTTCACCATATTTCATTGATAAAACATTGAATACAACTACATCAGGCTTTTCATAGCTAAGAGTTTCCTCTAATAAATAATATGACTGCCATATAAGCTGCTGTGCGCTTCCTCTCATATAGCTTGTTATTCCGTATTTTTCATACAATGTAACAGGAGAAATATTTTCATATATCTCACAGTCACCAACGAAAATCACATTATGATTCTCACTATCATCATAATATTCCGCAATCATAGCGCCTTCATATATGCCGGACATATATTTTGGCATGAGTAGATTCTGTAATGCTGCTAAAACAACAATCATAATCACCAACGTGACTGCCAGAATAATTATCTTTTTCTTTCTACTAGTCATTTCTGTCTCCTAATTCATCCTATCATATCATTTAAAAAACCTTAATAATATGATTCACTAGAACTGATTATAAATAAACTGGCTTGCATTATATCCTATTCCATATGCACCAAAAACTATAATACATATGAATAAAACTGCAAACACAACACATTCAAATCCAAATCCTCTATCACTGATTCTCTTTCTTATACCTTTTCTTCTCTGCAACATACTTACCATAAACATAATAAGTACACCGATTATAATTACAACATAATCGTATGATGACAGTCCAAGCTGCATAAGTGAACCATTTGTGATATCTGAAATATGAAAATCAGAAAAAATACTGAAAAACATTTTGAATGTCATTGGAACATCCCTATAACAATCAAACATTCTAAGAGTACTCATAATAAAACATGTTCTTAATATTTCGAAAACCTTATATGATAATGTAGGTTTAAGAGAAGGAAATTTCTCGTGGAACTTTTCATATAGAGGCTTTAGCTCTTCACTCACAATAATAACCAGACAGTTTCCGAGACCCCATACAAGGAAATTCCATGCAGCTCCATGCCACAAACCTGTAACAGCCCATGTAATAATTGATGCTATATACACCGGAATTTTCTTTCCAAATTTGTCTCCAAAAAGTTTCTTTGATCTTTTCGTGAGTTTCATCATCCATCCACTGATTGAAACAGGATAGAATATGTATTCCTTAAACCATACACCAAGTGATATATGCCATCTTCTCCAGTACTCTGCAATGTTTTTCGAGAAAAATGGTCTGTTGAAGTTTTCTGTCACTTCTATGCCAAGCATCTGACCAATACCAATTGTAATATCTATACCACCGGTGAAATCAGCATATAACTGACATGCATAAAATGCCATTCCAAAAAGTACAAATATACCATCATACTGATTTGTATCTCCGATGAGTGTCTTTACCCCAACAAGAATTCTGTCTGCAATAACAACTTTTTTGAAATATCCCCAAAGTATTCTTTCAAGTCCAAATCTTATATTGTCAAACTTAAATGAATGCTCCTCATAAAGTGTTTTGCTTAAATTCCCAAATCTGCTAATAGGTCCCTGAATAAGCTGTGGAAAAAAAGATGTAAATAATGCAAGCTTAAAAATATTTTTTTCTGCCTCATACTTTCCATAATACAAATCAATCAGATATCCCATTATCTGGAATGTATAGAATGATATTCCAAGTGGTAAAAACAAACTAACAAAACTTAATGGCTCATTCTTAAAGAAGATACTATTTACAATTGAAATTCCAAAATTAGCATATTTTAAAACTGCAAGAATGCCAAAATTAATGAGAACACCTAAAACAAGGTATCTTCCTCTTCTTTTTTTCATTCTCTCCTTGTATGCTTTTTTATCTTCTTTCTGCCATACAGCTTTATTAAGTTTGATTTGTTCTTTTTCTTCAATATTTAACTTGTTTATTCTTAAACTGATAAGGTAGACTGAGATAATTGTGACACCAATAAATAAAAAGCCTTCAATACCTGCAGCATAGTAAAAGAGCATATTTGCAATTAACAAAAGCTTCCATTGCCAACGCTTTGGTACCACATAATACAAAATCACAGTTGCTACAAGAAACAGAATAAACTCTGATGATGTAAATAACATAATTTCTCCAATTTATCTTATTCTTCTTCAAGTCTCTGAATTAATTCATAGATTGCTTCTGCTGAATTAAAGTTTTCCGGAATAAGTTCATCCGCAGGAATCATTACATCATATTCATCATTTACTTCTGATACAATTGTAACAATATCAAAGGAATCTAATATTTTGTTGTCAATTAATGCGTTTTCTGTTTCAAAGTCGATTTCCGGATGTAATCCCTGTAAAATTTCTAAAAGTGCTTTCATTTCATATACCTACTTTCTTTTAATTACTTCATTTTTAATCTTTACTCTGTCAATCTTACCATTGAGAGTAAGTGGTAGTGATTCCATAGCTGTTACACTACTAGGAATCATATATCTTGGAAGCTTTTCTTTAAGAAGTTCTACAACATCTTTTACTGTTGCTTCACCTTGATATACCATATATATTTTCTTCTTTTCCTCATCGTATACACAACATACTGCATTTACACCATCAAACTGGTTTACTGCAGCTTCAATCTCACCAAGCTCAATTCTGTGTCCCATATGCTTTATCTGATGGTCACGTCTTGAAATATAGATAAGTTCTCCATATTCATTATACTTTGCAAGGTCTCCGGTTTTATATACGATTTCCGGATATTTATTATTAAGAGGATTTTGAACGAACGCTGTCTTTGTTCTTTCAAAATCATTATAATAACCAAGTGTTACGGCTGTGCCCCTGATATATATCTCTCCCTCAGTACCAGGTCCTGCTAATTCATTTTTGTCATTTATAAGCAGTATCTCTGTATTTCTGAATGGTCGTCCTATAGGAATAACGTCACCCTCGCTAAAATCTCTGTTCACTACATAGTAACAAGACATTCCTGTTGCCTCGGTTGGCCCGTAAAGGTTAATATACTTAGCGTCTGGAACATTTTCTTTCCATAGATTGAACTGCTTAACAGGGAATACCTCACTACCAAAGGCAATAACCTTAAGATACTTTGGTACAACAGTTTTAAATGCACCAAGCCCTGATATAATTGTCAGCCCTGGAACAACCCAGCATATAGTATTTATCTTATATTGATTCAAATACTCAACAAGCTTTACAGGCATCATAAACAGCTGTTTTGGAATAAAATATGTTGTAGCACCATACTTCATTGTTGTATAGACTTCCTTTAGACAGGCATCAACATAAAGTGGTGTCTGATTTCCAAATATTGTTTCGTCACTTACCTCAAGTACCTCTGACAATGTCTCAATATAATCAATAACAGACCTATGACACGCAATAACTCCCTTTGGAACACCTGTTGAACCAGATGTATATACGATGTAAATAGGATCTGTATCTATTTGCCTGTTTCTGATATTAAGAAGTAATTCCTCGTCAATTTCTTCATCAATCAAATCTTCGTATACAAGAATGTTCTTGCAGTCTGTAAATTCTTCAATATGATCTGCCACATCTCTTGAGCAGATTATCTGTCTTGGATTAAGACCTGAGATGATTAAATCTATTCTGGTCTTTGGCATTTCCTCATCAATTGGAACATAATAATTTCCTGAATATATTACTCCCATAAATGCAGCAACAGTAGCTGGTGTCTTTCCCATAAAAACAATAACCGGCTCCCTGAAGCAATCTGTTTTTGCAATAGCTGTACCAATAGCTTTTGCATTATGCGAAAGCTCACCAAAGGTCATGCCGTTCTCGCCATCTGTATATGCGACCTTATCACTATATTTTTTAACAGTATTTTCAAGATATTCAAGTATATTATTCATTTAAATATTCCTTTCCTGTTCTATCATAATATAACCATAATTACATTAAATAATCATATTCTGAATTAACCATTGCTCCACAAAGCAATACTGCCTGTTTTGCAAGTATCTCCAACACATCAAGAAATTCATCATCTAATGTGTAATTTCCTTTCACAACAGAAAGCTCAGTACAACCCAGAAGACAAAGCTTTGCGCCCTTTGATTTAAGTTCTTCCTTTACTTCATACAAATCATTGACTGATACTTCTTTTCCGGCCTTTACCTCGTCATAAATAACCTTCATTACTAATCTTTGTTTTTCATCAGATGGAACAACAACATTTATTCCGTATGCATTCAGTGTATCTTCAAATACCTTGCTTTTTACGGTGCCATCCGTTGCCATGAGGCCAACAGTATCAATCTTTTTTTTGTTAAGGAATTTCGCCGTTTCTTCAATCATATTTATGAAACCTGACCCGATTGTCTCTGTAATCTCCTTACCAAAATAATGTGCTGTAATACAAGGCATTGCAAAATACTCACATCCCTGTTTTTTAAGATTTTCGCCCATCTCCAATATATTTGGCAGTGGATTTGGTTTACTATGATCAAGCAGATACTCTGTTCTGTCCGGCGTATCCGGATAATTATAAATAATCATTGGTATATGCCCATTATCATTATCTGCCTTTGTCATTCTTACTACCAATTCCATAAAATATATTGTAGCCATTGGTCCAAGACCACCTATAATTCCTAGTTTTTTCATATTTATGCCTCAATTATTTTATTTCAACGTCATAATATTAGTTTGTTGCACCTGCATATTCAGTAAATGTAAATGGTGTTGTAGGTGTTGCAGGATAAAGTGATGAATCAATATTATAGAAACCTATAACAGTAGTTGAAGAATATTCTGCAATCTGTGCATCAGTCGCCATATATCCATTAAAATAATATCTTCGTCTTGTTGCATCAAAATGATAATATGTCTCACCATCATCAAAGCTTACTAATAACCAATAATGGTGATCATTTCTAACACCTGGTGCTCTTTCTACATCAATTGTCTTTGCACCTATTGCCTCAAGCAATATCTTTGCCACACTGAAGTATGTATAGCAATCACCACTTAAATTAGTAATACCTCTGTATGCTTCCAATCTATAATCTCCCTTTTGGGAATCTCCTGTATATGCAATATTATCATAAGTGTAATTATATATTGCATACCCCTTCTGCTCAATTGTCATATCGTCTTTTATAATGTTTGAAAGAACTTTATTAACAGCCTCTTCAATCATCTCATCATTTACACCATCTTTTTCAAAGAAATAAGTAGCTGTAGCTGTGGCTGTATTACCACTCTTGTCCTTTGCTGTATATACAACCTCGTAACTTCCTTCAACAGGTTTTGCTGTTTCATCCATAACAATCTTTGAATTATCAACAGTTATACTTACTTCACCCTCTTTTTCATCAATGGCTTTTACACCCTTAAGGTAAGTAATATTATCACCAATATTGAAATGTCTGTCTGTAACTCCTGAAAAAACAGGCGCATCCTTATCAACATATAATGTTAAGTTCGAAACAAAATCTTTTGTAGCACCATCTACCGTTGTAATCTTTATATCAACAGTTTTTTTGCCTTCTTTTGTAACATCTACTTTATCCTTGAATTCATATTTAGCTCCTTCAATATTCTCAGGATTGTCAATGAATTCATCTGCTGTTATTTCTACCCCAACAGGCCACTCAATATCTTTTGTTTTTATATTTGCAGTAAAAGGAATAGTTGTTGTCTGTGCTACTCCATCTCCACTTAATAAATCTTTTGAAAGAAATACAATAGCAATAATACCAAATACACTTACAGCTAAAAGAACTATTATAGCAAAGAAATGAGAAGCATTGCTTTTCTGTTTCTTTCTTGCATGCTTACTATTATTCTTTGGAGCATTTGCTCTGTTTCTGGTTGTATTTGAACTATTTCTTGTAGTATTTGATTTATTTCTTGAAACATTATTAGAAGACATAACCTGTTTCCTTTCCTTTTATTTTGTCATAATTGCACACTTAGTGAAAATTATATTACTATTACAAGCATTTTTCAATATCGAAACACAAAAAAAAGGAGGAGTTTTCACTCTACTCCTGCACCTTTTTTTGCCAATTCATCAGCCATATCATTATATTTGTTTGATGAATGTGCCTTTACCTTAATAAAAAAAATATTTATAAGTTTTTTTGCCTCTAAATAAAACTGCTGATATTTTATTGTTCCTGCCTTATTTGCTTTCCACTCTCCCGTACACCATTTGGCGATTCCTTCATAGTCATGATATATCTCTATGCTCTTAAGACCCTTTTCTATTGCATAAGATATAGCAATCTCTGACGCTTTAATCTCTCCTGCAACATTTCTCATAGCACTGAGATTCTCATCTCTAAAACCTTTGTAAATCTTTTCAAGCTGTCCATTATGTATAAAAACAACACCTGAACCAAAATCACCTGTAGCAATATTATAGCTGCCATCCACATAAGCAATAGCCTCATTTTCAGACATACTATCTATCTTTTCGTCAATATCTGCGCTTTCTTGTTTTTCATCATTATGAGAATTATTCTGTACAAAACCTAGAAACTCTGCTGCCTCATTTGCAGTTTTAAAGCTCTTATATGACGCAGAGGGGAATCCGTCCACCTGTTTCTTGCAATCATCCCATGTTGTATATATTCCCGGTGTTCTGCCCACCTTAACTGCATAAAATTTTGCCATTGCTTTCCCTTTCTGTCATCTATCATTCAGAAACTGTTGTTTCCACTTCAGCTGTTGTTTCTCCTGCAGCTGTTGTTTCTCCTTCAACCGTTGTTTCCTCTTCACCATAAATAAGAATTCCCTGTTCAAGCACCTCATTCATATAAATTGTTATATATTCAGCACGATTTTCAAAGAAATAAAGTATCTTTCTCTCTTCCGACTCATAATAATCATCTGAAAATTCAGAAATAAATCTCTTATTTGTTGATGTTGATAACTTCTTTGTAAGATTCTCCACCTTTTCAAGTGCCTCTGTAACATTTTCAATACTAAATGTATTATTTAACAGATATTCCATCTTTTCCTTAAATAGTGTTTTAAATGTATCGTTTTTAATAAGTGACCAGAAAATAACATCATTTTTAACACCCGGTCTTAAGAATGAATCAATACTATATGTTGAGTAATTTCCTATCATTCCATTGGCCATTGTGCAATCCATATTTCCATAGAAATATCTCCATTTTCCATCAGATACACCCTCACCATTTTTTGAAACAGTTCTAAAGAGGACCATTCCATTTTCATTATAATCTGCTGTTGCCATAATCATATTAGAACAGAAGTAATCAAGATAACTGTCTACATCTATTATTTCCAAAAACTTCTGATAATTTTCATCTACAGACATATCTGCCTGTAAAATGAATGCTATATCTTGCATCATCTCTTTTTGAATGGCTTCATCACATTCTATGTTCTTTCCATCATACACAACAACATCGTCTGTGATTCCATAATACTGCTTGATGTACTGAGCATCTTTTTTTTCATTCATCATATATCCACCCCAGTATTCTCCGTTTATAAAAAGAATACAAGGATAATTATTATTCTGTCCTACATTTAAATCCTTTGTAAGCTCATCTGAAAGATAATCCCTTATTTTATAAACATTATCCCTCTGATTTGTACTTAACTTAAAGCTGTCACTGTCTATACCAATGTAATTTGATAATGTTGAAGCCTTGTTGATATTCATACTATCTGACATAAAGTTAAAGCTTTTCTGTGCTGATGATACACTATAGTCAATATCTACTGATAAATCAATATTTCCAGCATATGTTCTACACTTATTTGGCTCAAAATATTCAATATATCCAGTTCTAATCCACTCTTGTAAGTAGTTTGCATCTTTACCTTCTCCAAGTGCCAGAGAATCTTCATATGTTCTACCAGCTACATATATACCATCAAAATATCCAAACATATCGTCAGGTTCAATTGAAAGTGAAATTACAGGAATATTTAAATAATCCTTTCCAAAACCAATGCCTACAAAATAAGATTCCGTATAAACATCACTTTCTGTTCCATCTTCCGACACTGTAATAGCTTTAATGACTGTTGCTTTACTTGTCGATATCAAATCTTCAGAGTCATTTTCTTTATTACTTTCTATCTTTCCACTGGCATTTTTAATCTCAATGGCTGACTCGTATAAATTTGATTCTACAGTTGGTTTTGAACCATCTGTCGTATAATAAATCTTACTTCCTTCTGGAGCATACATTTCAAGACTAAACTTTTCTTTGTAAAATCCACCTGGAACTGAAAACGTCAATTCAGTAACCTCTGCTACTGTTGCACTTTCATTTCCTTCTCCGATTGTACAAGTCATTTTAGACATCTTATTTGCACCATTTGCGTTTCTTCCATAGCTCTCATTCTCTGATAGCTTAGGTATCATCATACTATATACACACTGGCTTTCTGAATTATATATTTCGACTAATCTGCTTCCCGAAGTAAAATCTGTTTCTGTTTCTACTACATAGAAATCCTGTTCCTCAATAATTTCATCTTCCGAAATAGTATATTTTAATTCACCATCAACTTTAATTCCAATACCTGTCAAATCTATCTCGCCATTGGCATTTGAATATAATTCAACTTTTCCATCGTAGCTTACTTCATTAATAATGAGTTCTCCAAGTGATGCATCAATCAAATATGTTTCTTTTTCAAGCTGTTCGCTTAAATTATTTAGCTCTTTTTGTTTATTACTACTCTCTTTTTTTGCATTTAAAATTACAAAAATAAGCACAACAAGTGCAATAATTGTAATTGCAATAATAACTATTTCTTTTATTGTTATTTTTTTATATGGATTGATTTCTCTATTCTTCATTTTCTTGTTCCTCCACATTTTCTAAGGTAGTAACAACTTTCTCTTTCTTTCCAAACATTTTTGACAAAACAAGTACAGTTAAAAATCCAATTATACTTCCTAGTATATTTGCCTCAATATTATCAATTTCAAAATAGCTTCTTCTGGTCATATAATTAAACACTTCAATAAAAAGTCCCATAAGAAATGTTAAACATATAATTATTATGCACTTCATAAACTTTCTACTTTTGTCTCCTATTATTGATAGTAGTACGCTAAATGGAATAAACAGAATAATATTAAGCAAATTGGTAACATTCTGTTCCACTTTCTCCTCTATCCACAAATGCTTTATCTGAACAACTGCAGCATGACTATCCGGTCTCCTTGAAAAAATGCATACAGCTAATATGAATCCAACATAACAACAAAATGCAATTGCCATGATTTCATCTAATATACTTATCTTTGTATTTTTATACCTCGTATATATAATAACTGATATATGCACAATTATAGCCGCTATAATCATAAAAACAAGAAGTTTTTTTAGCGGAACTGCTGCCAGCTCTCTATATGCATTTTCAAGAAAAGAATCTAAAACCTCTTTCATTTATAATTCAGGTAGCTCCTTATGATTTTTTTGTGCAAGATAATATGGATAGAAAGGAATATCTTTCTTCAACTTCTTATATCTTCTTTTTCTAACAATAATTTGCACTTTATCGAATATAAACTGGTTCTTAGCAAGCAGATTCTTAATCTTATTCTTTAATCCCTTACCCTCACCAGTCTTTATTCTCCACTCACCTGCACATAAATGAAGTGCATACTGCTTTCCACTAAGTTTTCCAATTTCAAACATTTCCTTTGGATATATTACAAAATCACCAAGGTCCTGGAATTTATTGTTAAGTAAAAAGTTAGGATAATGCTTCAGGATATAGTATGTATAGTAATAGTTACTTGTAGCATAACCATCTACAACAAGTGCATCATCCTTGAATTCAAATACCTTTCCACTCTCATTCTTACCAAATACAGTTTTGTCATACATATCAAGAAGAGCCTTGATTAATGGATTACCTGGTTTTGCACCAATAATGGCAGAACCAACAGAGCAATCAAAGATAAAGTTAAGGAAACATTCATGATCTAATAATGGATCAAAAGACTTACAAACCTTAACATCTGTATCAAGATAGATTCCACCATACTCATAAACAGCCTTTAATCTATAATAATCTCCAATAAATCCAAGCTGTTTTTCAGCATATGTTTTTCTAACAAATTCATTTTCATCAAATGAACAATTAGACTCATCCCATCTCTTAACTTCATATCCCTCAAGCATTTCCCATGAATCAATACACTTCTGTAGTGACTCAGGAATTGGCTTTCCACCAAACCAACAATAATGTATTATCTTTGGAATCTTGTTTTCTTTACTCATTTTAAACCTCTCTAATAACGTCCTTCATTTACTATTACATCATAAAATGTGCCTTTAAGCTTCTTGCCATTTTCATCAAAACGAGTACTTAATTTGTGAAAACCTGTACTCTGTTTTAGTAGATTATACTTGTCTTCGTCGAATTGGTCAAATATATATGTTGCAAGTACATGCGAATCAACCTGACTTACAATTGGCATTTTCTTATATTCTTCATCAAAATACTCTGTTGCAATCGTAAGAAATATCTGAAAAAAGAAATAATTAACAGGCCTGTCATATCTTTTCCAATACTCTATTATAAAATCTCTCATAAGACATAGTATATTATTATTCGTCTCACTATGTATAAACCAGTTATTAAGTTCCATTATCTCAGGATTAAATCCAAAGTAATAGAAACTATACATAAATAACCCTTGTTTATCTATTATGTCTAACATCTTAGAATCAGTGCAAAGCACTGTTGAATCAATCCAATATCCTCCGTAATTAATCAGAAGCTCAAGTCTTATTAAATCTGATAAATGAGCCGGACCAATTATACCTTTTTTATACTTTTCCATTATAAAATCCGGCAATGTAATATAATCAAAAATATTGGAGTCATCAAGGAATATTATCTCTTTGTTTTTTATATTTTCTTTTAATGACTTTGCACATATCTTTACTAAGTCCGGTGCATTTTCAATGCCATCATACCATAGAACATATACCTTATCATTATGTATAACTTTTTCTTTATTAAGATAGTCCATATTTTGTGTACATTTCTTGAGGAAAATCTTCTTGAATTTTTTGTAATAATGCATTCTGTGCTTCTGCGATATCATAGTATTATATATCGGAGCTAACCTTTTATCCCTATATTTAGTTTTTTTCATAATAGTATCGTATACCGATGCAAGCAGCATTCCATCCTGAATCTTATACAACACTTTTTTTACTTTAGATACCTGTCTTTCCATTACAATCTAACCTCTTATATATTTTGATTTATGTCTTTCTTTTCTAAATATATATGATTTTGTAGTTTCATCATCATCATAAATTACTACAAATATTGCAAAAATAATATATAGATATTTCAGTGTCTGCAATGAATCAACCCATTTTAAATTAATCATATAGCATCCAGTAGCAATAAACAAACATTTGACAAGTGCATTACTCTTCTCTTTTATATGCTTTAGCATCTTAACAATATAGTAACCAATTGCAAAACAAAATGTAATCAATCCAGGATATGCATATCTTACATATTCAGCAATATAAAAACTATCTATTGATTTTATATATGAGCCATTTACCATCCCCGAAAACGCCCTTTTTCGACCTATTCCAAGAATAGGATTAAGCCATGGAACCTTGAAAATCTGTTTTAACTGCTCGCGATAATTTGAGCTGCTGGTCAAGCTTTGCTTATTTGCACCATAAGCTATTGAATACTCTGTTCCAAATAGAGAATCAATAAGTGTAGTTATCTGTAGCATAAAATATCTTCCAATACTTGAATTGTGAAATACTACTAAAAACATTACAAAAAAAATACCTATTATAGCTAATAAGAAAATACATTTCTTTTTGCTTTGTCTGTCAGTAAAAATGAATACAAGTGCCAATTCCAACAAGAACACTGCAAGAGTAGATCTTGAGCCTGTTAGAAATACATTTGCTGCAACCATTATTAGCAAAAATGGTCTTGTAAATAGGTCTATACTTTTCTTTTTTATATCATAGCAGCCTAAAGGAGCAATAGCTACAAGTAAAAGTCCATACCCCAGTGAATGTGTACATGGTCCCATAATTCTATATTGACCGGATCTTATAAAAGCACCTGTATAAATACCTTTTATTGTTTCCAAATATGCAAAAGGAGTTTTACCCATTGCATATTCTATCAATCCTAAAATAGCCAATATATACATAAAAGAAATAATGAGCTTCAACGTTCTTTCAATGCCAAGTCTGTATTTTATAATGTATACAAGCAATACCATTTCTATTAATTCCAGCATAGGATTAAGAAAAGCATTGATATCGGCTCTTAAAGCCATTGTATACGTCAAAACTATTACATATGGAACAAACACCAAAATGTATTTTTTTGAAATGATAATAGACACAAAATCATCTTTCATCTGATCATTTGAAATAATCATAATAAACATTGCAACAATCATAACACGAAGCAAGGTAAAATCAAAGAAAGGTAATGGCACGCCAAAATATTGTGGCATTACAAAAAGAGAGAATAAAAATACGATACAAAGCATATCGTATATTTTATATTCGCGTGATGGCTTACAATATCTACTGCTATTATTTTCCATACACTATATCTCCTTTCTGTTATTTCTTATATGTCAAAGCCATCTTAAGCTCCACAGGAATCGCACGTCTTTTGTGATAGCAGTTTGAATACTTAAGTATCAATTTAACTGTATTAAAATACTTCTTATCTTCCATTAACTCAATTCTTAACTGAGTCGCTTTGATATTTTTCTCTAATAGCTTAATATTCTTTTTGTCTATATTTTTATCAAGTGCATACTTTAATGTTGCCTCATGACTCTTCTTCAAATCTTTTAAAAACTTTATTCTCTTTTCATGATTTCTCATCTTTCCAAGGGAAACATTATTTGCATGCAATCTTCGATTTATTGTTGGCTGATGATACATATATAAACCATCATCACATAATGCCAATTTCCAGAAAAACTCATCATGTGCCCATCCCTTAAACCAATATGATTTTATTTCATCATAAAAAGTTCTTCTAAGACACATAGTACAACCCTGTGCACCTATTGGAATATTACTTGCCTTAAAAGGAATAAATTCCACACTCTTGTCACCTTTGAATTTCTTAATCTCCCACTTTGGAACACTAAGTGCATCATCAGAATCGGAAAAGCACGAGAATTCAGATGCAAGAAGCTTTATCTCACTATGCTTTTCCATCAAATCTGTCATTTCTTTTATTCTGTTATTTGGCCATTTATCGTCCTGGTCACAAAAGAAAATCAAATCACCGGTGGTATTGTTTAAAGCCTCCATAAAATTAGAAGCATATCCCAAATTCACATCGTTTTCTTTTATACTGATAATATTCTCAAAATGATTTTCTGTAATGTATTGATTTATTCTTTCAACAGTATCATCTTTTGATTTATCATCCCTAATAATCACTTCATTAACAGGCATTGTCTGCTTCATTATTGAATCAAGCTGTTCTATTACAAAATCTGCTCCATTATATGTAGCCATTGCAACTGATAATCTCATATCGCACTATCCTTTCATAATCTTTCCAAGCATATGTCCTGAAAAATACGCTCCTTTTCTCCCAATATGTTTTATGTAAAAACCTATCTTACCGGAGAAATATGGATTCTTCTTATAATCACTAAAGTTCTCTTTTATCATATCAAAGGTTTTATACCTGAACTCTTTTTCAAGTTTTTTATCCTTGATTCTGCCTATTCTGCTTAATGAACTTAAAAGTAATATCTTAACTGTAAAATATGTAATCTCATCCTTATATTGCTCATAAAAGTTGTTTTTCTTATAGAATTCAAGATAGTCTTCAATTACTTTAAATATGTCACCAACTTTTTTGCTTTTATTTGCATTCATTGTAGAATTGCCACGAAGGTAATAATATACAAATTTTTTATCTAAATATGCACTTTTCTTAACGTAAGGGATTGATTTGATATAAAAAGACGTATCTTCATAGATGACTCCCTCTGGAAAAACTATATTATTATTAATAATTACCTCTCTCTTGAAGAGCTTATTCCATGGCGAAGCCTGTGGATCGATAAACATATCCTTTTGATTTTTATATTGTCTTATATTGCCTCTTGTAGCCAACTCTTTTATACCATCTTCTGTTTCCTGAATGTAATGATAATGGCATTCCACCATATCATAATCATCAGAAACAGCAAGATTATACATTTCTTCAAACATATGTATATCAACTTTATCATCGGAATCTACAAAACCAATATACTGACCTGTAGCAGATTTAATTCCCAGATTTCTGGCTGTAGCCTGTCCACCATTTTCCTTCTCAATCAGTACGAATCTGTGTGGAGCTTTATTTACATATTCTTTTAAAATCTCTACAGAATCATCCGTAGAGCCATCATTTACTAAAATCACTTCTAAATCATCAATAGTCTGATTCAGTAGCGAATCAAGACATCTGTGTAAATAATCCTTCGTATTATATACAGGTACGATTACACTTACTTTTCTCATAGAATTTCTCCCATATAAATATAATGTTAATCATTAATACTTATCATTACTCGTTATCACTTAACTTTGTTCATTAATGCCTATCATTGCTTGCTTATAGTTATAATTGCTCACTATTACATCTCTTATATGACTCTTGCATAATATCATTTGCACCACTTCCAAGCTTCTTAATAACCTTAGCAAAACTCTTGTATCGATTTTTTAAACCATGTATATCACTTCCTAGCGCCACAACCTGATTTGAACTTAGATATTCTTTACAGAGCTTTCTCTTTCCAAGCATTATCACAGAATATGTATTTAACTGCACAAAGAAGCCTTTTTCAATTAACTTTGCTATTTCTTTTTTGTCATAGCGTTCAACATGTGCCAATACAATTTCCAGTCCCCTTTTTCTGATTCCCATAAGTGTGTCTATTATTTCCTGCCCAAATCTTTTTGAAAACGGAAGTTCAATTAGTATTGTATTTGTTCCTTCAATACACAGCTTTTCGATATTTTTCATCTTATCCATATTCTTCCAAACAAGGACTTCTGCACCTTTTAAAACCACAGGAAGTTTATCTGCATCATTTATAGATTTATACATCTCATAGGCTCTTTCCCTCTTTGAAAGGAAGGACTCAACACTATCCTCATTTGGATAAAAATGAGGAGTAGCAACTATATGTGTTATCCCTGCTTTTTTTGCCATTTCAAGCTGTTTTTTGCACATTTCAATGCTATCACATCCATGATCGGCATTTGGAAGAATATGTGCATGAAAATCAATTATATGCTTCATCGCCATATGTCTTATAGTTATAATCAGGTGACTTTACGGAAATACCATTGTATACGATGCCACCGATATTTGCATTCATCTTTTCAAGCTTTCTTACTATCATCTCTTCTCTTTCAAATCTCGTTACTCTTTCCTTAACGACTAAAATGAAAGCTGTAACATTATTAATAATAGCAAGTGCATCAGATACCATACCAACAGGTGGTAAATCTATAAAGATTACATCATATTCCTGTTTCCATTTTTCAATAAATGCATCAAATCTTTCTGAGCCTAAAAGTTCTGCAGGATTTGGTGGATTCTTACCAGATAAAATAATATCAAAATTCTCTGTACAATTGAAAATGTTGTTATCTTCATTTATTCCGGCGAGTAATTCACTTAGTCCGTTCATATTCCCATCGAGCATTTCATTCTTCTCAATAACAAGATTTTTCATTCTGCTCTTTCTCATATCAGCATCAATTAACAATACCTTCTTACCCATTCCTGCATATGAAACAGCTGTGTTGAAGGTTGTAAGAGATTTTCCTTCATTTTGATCAGCACTTGTGAATGCAAATACCGGACACTTTTCACCTTTGCTCATAAACATCATAGAAGCACGCATATCACTATATGCTTCTTTCACAGCAAAAGGACTGTCATTATCAAGTACAACCCTTACCTTTTCCTTTTTCTTATGTGGTAACATATTAGGAACAGACGCTATAATAGGAATTGTAAATAAATCTTCAATCTCATACTTTCTTCTGATTTTTGTATCAAGAAGTCCTCTAAAGAAGAAAAACATAGCTGCTAATACAAATCCTAAAATACCTCCAAGCAATGAAAGCTTAATAACACTTGTTTGCTCAAATGGTTCAGTTGGAAGCTCAGCCCACTGAATTGTCTCAATACCACCTGACTTTACAATACGTATGATTTCGTCTGGTGCAAGTTCTCCAATAGTATTAGCAATTTCCATTGCCATTAATGGATCTTCATTATAAACCCTAACATAAAAGGCTGCTGTATTTTCTACAGCTTCAGCAGTAATATTAGTTGAAAGTTCTGAAACACTCATATCATATTCAGCCTTCTCTAATACACTGTTCAAGAAGTTCTTGCTTTTAATAATCTGCATATAACTTGCAAGCAATGTTCTTGCCTGCGAAACTTCTGCTGCACTCTGACTTGCATCAGAATCATCAACATAGTCAGGACTTGTATACGCATAAAACTGAACCTCTGCCATATACCTTGATGACTGAATCTCTGTTCCTACAAGTGCAGCCGCCGTTGCAGCCAAAGCACCCACAAGAATCATATAAATTAGTTTTGTTTTAATTATCCAGAGTATTTTCTCCAGATGAAAATTTTTTAAAATTATACTAAACACATTATTCTCCTTTTCAATAAATTAATCTCAGATTTAAGCAACTTCCCATGGAGTAACTCTTTATAAAGTAACTTCCCTTAGAATAACTTTTTATAAAGCAACTTTTTATAAAGGAGCTTCCATTATCCGAAATTATATGTATACTAAATGCTTTGTTTACATTATCCATAAAATTATACAACATATATTTTATTTAATCAATCATCACATATTTTTATTTTCATTGCATATATTTGTTGACTAAAGTGCTATTTGCTGTAGTATTTGTTGACTAAAGTACTGTTTGCTGTAGTATTTGTTGCTCTAGTATTTTTTATGTAGTATTTTGGGGGAATATTCTCTTCTTATTCTTGATTTTCTATTCTCTTGCCCTTGTTTTCGGCTATGCCCTGCTGTTTTCGGAGTCCTAGCCGAAATCTTCGCTCTTTCCCTTGTTCTTTTTCTCCTTCACTTTTCATTTTTTCGGCTTTGATTCTACTGTTTCTGGAGTCTTAGCCGAAATCTTTGCTCTTTTTCTTGTTCTTTTTTCTTGATTTTTCTTTCATTCACTCTTATTTTCGGCTATACCCTTGCTATTTCTGGAGTCCTAGCCGAAATTCTTGTATATCTTGGCTCTTTTCTAATTCCTATTCTCTTTACTTTTCCTCTTTTTTCGGCTTTGACCCTGCTGTTTCTGGAATCCTAGCCGAAATCTTTGCTATTTTTCTTGTTCTTTTTTCTTGATTTTTCTTACATTCACTCTTATTTTCGGCTATACTCTTGCTATTTCTGGAGGCTTAGCCGAATTTCTTGAATATCCAGGCTTTTTTCTTATTTCTATTCTCTTTACTTTTCCTCTTATTTTCGGCTTTGAACCTGCTATCTCTGGAGTCCTAGCCGAAATCTTTAGAAATCCTCCCCCTCTTACTCTTTTGTGTAATACTCTACAAAGTTATACCTAAATCCAAATATATTCCACTCTTATCGCTAGTACATAGTATTCCGCACTTGCTCAAACATATAACATTCCACTCTTATTGCAAACATATAACATTCCACTCTAATTGCAAATATATGGTATTCCGCCCTTGTCCCAATATCTGTTCTCTCAATATTCAATAGCATTTATTTTCTTTTTTCATTCAATAGAATTTTTTTTATTTTCCTTGCATATATTTTTATAAGTTTTACCAATTCGAGGTCTGCCTTGGATATAAATTATATAACAAGCGAAGATTATGCTGACTACATTGTCGTAGATATTGAACCACTTCCTCGTTTTTTCGAATCTTATGATATAACTTCTCTTCACAAATCCACAATGACCATTCGATTAAGCCTGTTAAATGCGGCTCCTATTCCTGAAAACATCTATATCAACCAGATTCCATATTTGTCAATTCCATCTCTATATTCTCCAATGAACTATGATATTCTTGAGAGAAGTGGTATTTCACGTCTTACAAATATTAAAAATCTAAATTTAACAGGTAATGGTGTTTACGTTGGAATAATAGATACCGGGATAAACATTTTTGATGATGCCTTTATAACCCCCGATGGAAGAACAAAGATATACAGATTATGGGATCAGACAGATGATACGGGTATACCTCCTGAAGATATATTCTATGGAACTGAATATACTGAAGAAATGATAAATGACCTTATAAAGGATTACTCAAGCAATCCTACATCAATCACTTCTCCACCACCTGGAATAGATTATCAGAATCATGGAAATGAACTGGCAAGAATCGCCGTGGGAAATGATGATTTTCAAAACTCATTCAGTGGTGTTGCGCCTGATGCCAAACTAATTGTTGTAAAACTTAAACCTGCAAAAAAATATCTGAAAGAATATTATGGCATGCGTGAAGACGCTGTAGTATACGAAGAAAGTGACATATTATTTGCTCTTACATATGTCAGACGAACTGCACTTTTTGAGAACATCCCTTTATCAATAATCATTGGTCTTGGCTCCACAAGAGGAGATCATAATGGTAATGACTATCTTTCTGATGCAATAAAAAATACAGCTCCTGCCAAAGGTGTTTCCATTTGTGTTCCTGCTGGAAACGAAGGCGACAAGAGACTGCATTTTAGTGGCAATTCGTCATTATGTGAATTAAAGGTAGGTCCAAACATACCTGCCATATATGCAGAAATTTGGATTAAACTCCCTTTTCTTTTTTATGTTTTAATAACCTCTCCTTCCGGCGAAAGAATAGAAAGTGCATCTTTTCGTCTTAACAGAAGTGAGACCTTTAATTTTGTTTTTGATTCAACAATTCTTTTAGTTGAAAGTAAACCTCTGGAACCATCTTCTGATGATGCACTGATATTGCTTAGATTTACTACTCCCGCTGAAGGTGTTTGGAGAATAGAACTAAAGCTATCCATTGCAAATATGCAAAATGATGATATATTCAACGGTAATACATTGTTTAACATATGGCTGCCACAAAGTGATGCAATATATAGAGATACTTATTTTCTATCATCTGATCCTTATTCAACCATCACCACACCTGGATGTGCAAAAGATGCGCTTACCGTATCCGCTATAAATCCAACCACAGGTGGTATTTACAGTGAAAATAGCAAAGGTTTTATTCCAAATGGAAATATAAAACCGGATATTTCTGCATATTCAACTTTCTCAGGAAGTGGTGCAGCCGCACTATGTGGCGGATGTGCCGCAATTCTTCTGCAATGGGGAATTGTTGATGGTAATTTTCCGGAAATGACTGGCAGAGATATAAAAAGTTTTCTTATCTATGGCGCATCCAGACCTAATACAAAAGAATACCCCGACAGAGACATTGGATATGGATATTTAAATCTATATAATTCCTTTGATATATTAAACAGAAACCGGACCTAAAGTACCTCTTAATTTGCCATGAGCATTAGTCATTCTCTGTATTTTTTTCTTCAATCTTTTCGGCAACATGAGGTATAGAGCGCATCTCAATCAATGGTGAACCCTTATGCTCAATGTAATCTCTTGTAATAGTTACCTTTCCAATATTGTCATCCTTTGGAATCTCGTACATTATATCAAGCATAAATTCCTCAATAATAGCTCTTAAGGCTCTTGCACCAGTTTTCTTCTCAACAGCCTTTTGAGCTATGCATGTAATCGCATCCTCATCGAATTCAAGCTTTACTTCATCTAATTCAAGAAGCTTCTGATACTGTTTCAATATAGCATTCTTTGGCTCTTTCAAAACCTGCGAAAGCATCTCAGTTGTCAATCCATCTAATGTAAAGATGATTGGCAATCTTCCAAGAAATTCAGGTATCATGCCAAATTTCTTTAAATCTTCAACAGTTACTTTTTTCAAAAGGTCTTTATCATTATCATACTTGTCCTTTAAGTCAGCATTAAAGCCAATCGCAGACTGCTTGTTAAGTCTTTCTTTTATTACATCCTCAAGTGTTGGAAATGCTCCTCCACATATAAAGAGAATATTCTTTGTATTAATAGTTGTAAGTGGAACCATTGCATTCTTACTATTTGAACCTACAGGTACCTCAACTTCGCTTCCTTCAAGAAGCTTTAATAATCCCTGCTGAACAGCCTCTCCACTAACATCTCTGTTAGTTGTATTCTGTTTCTTTGCGATTTTGTCTATTTCATCAATGAATACAATACCTGTCTCTGCCTTTTCAACATCATTATCTGCTGCAGCAAGCAATTTTGAAAGTACGCTTTCAATGTCGTCTCCAATATAACCTGCCTCTGTAAGTGATGTAGCATCAGCTATAGCAAGTGGCACATCAAGAAGCTTTGCAAGGGTTTTTACAATATATGTCTTACCACAACCTGTTGGTCCAATCATAAGCATATTTGACTTTTCTATCTCTATGTCATCCATACTGTTTGTAGCCACTCTCTTATAATGGTTGTATACAGCAACTGACATTACCTTTTTTGCATATTCCTGACCAATAACATATTCATCAAGCATCTCTTTAAGCTTGTGAGGTGCTGGAATCTTTTTCAAATCAATAATAGGCTCTCCGGGCTTTCTATTTGATTTCTTCTTAATCTTTTGCCTGCGTGGAAAATCTCCCATCATATCAGCTAGATTGATAAAGCTGATACTTGGGGTCTTCTTTCCTTTTGTCTTCTCTTCTCCTGAATCATCACTCTCATCTTCTGAAACATTGATTTCTTTTTCTGAGGTGTTAGCTTTCTTTTCTGAATCATTACTGCCATTTTCAGAATCATATGAAACTTCATTTCCATTTTCTAAAACAACTTTTGATTCTTTGCTAGTATCATTTGATTTTGCCTTGTTTTCATCTTTCTTCTGCATTCCAAAATCCATACCTGGAAAGTTCATAAAAGACATATTATTTAACATGCTAGGATCAATCATGTCTTTAAACATTGCATCGTCTGCTATTCCAGAAGACATTATAGAATTCATAGTCATCTGCATACAATCAACACAAAGATTCATATTACCTGGCATAGTAATCATCTTGCCAGCTTTACTCTCTGGTCTACGGCATACATAGCATACTTTCTCATATTCGTCATCATCATACTGGTTTCCCATATTATTATATCCTCGCTTTATTATAATTCCACAATTGTACATTCTCTCAAAATGTAAAAAACATTTTTATTATACAATACTTTTTCCATTATGTGAACTGAATATATATAAAATTTATGCAAACAATTATGCTTATTATATGACACAAAACTTATGCAAACTACTATGCTCATTGTATGATATAAAATTCAGAAACGTATCTTATAACACTAGTTATCAAATATATCTTTAGAACCCAATGTTATTTCATAATCAACCTGCGTGTATTTGCGTCCTGAAGGCACATATGCTGTAATTGTAATTGTGTCACCTTCTGTATAATATGATAACTGATCAATAAGTTCACTGGCAGATGACACATCTACTCCTTCTACTGATACTATTACCGAGCCTGCAATGAGGCCTGCTTCATCGGCCGGACTTCCATCAATAACATCCCTGATATAGGCTCCTGTTGGAAATCCATACTGAGAAGATGTAGTACTATCAACTGTAATTGTGTTTGCGCCAAGATAACCTCTTGAATCATCATCATACTTTGTCTTGTTTGCCTGTTCTAATAAAGTATCAATAATGTCGCCTGCATGTGACACCGGAATAGCATATCCCATACCCTCAACAGATGATGAGCTTGTACTTGATGTGCTTGATTTAGCTGAATTTATACCAATAACTTCACCTTTCATATTAATCAGTGCACCACCGCTATTTCCACCATTAATTGCAGCATCAGTCTGAATAACTGTCAACTTCTTACTATCAACTGTTATTTCTCTATTAACAGCACTTACATATCCTACTGTAAGTGACTGACCATATCCAAGTGCATTTCCAATGGCAACCACCTGATCACCAACAACAAGTTCATCAGAATTTCCAAGAACAGCTATCTTTATAGCATCTGCTGTTTCTCCATCTATTGATTCAAGTGGAATTGCCACAATTGCCAAATCATTTGTAGGACTTGTAGCCTTTACATATGCATCATCCGTAGATGTACCATTGACAAATTCTACTGTAAGACTTGTTGAATCCTCAATAACATGATTATTTGTAATAATCAAAAGTTCTGTATCTGTTTGTTTAATAATTATTCCTGAGCCGGCTCCTGTTACCTGATACGAACCACCACCATAAAAAGGATTATAATTTTGTGTAACAATTGCTGTGTTAGTAATAGCAACTATAGATGGCATAACCATCTGTCCAATCTCTGCCACTGTGTATGTTTTTTCATTTACCTGGCTTGATGTATTTGTAATATTTGATTCTTCATCACCTAATGTATTTTCACCTGTTGCTCCTCCTGAAGTACCACTTGATGAACTACCATTAATAACCTCTGCTGTTGTTCCAATCTTTATATTGGAACCATTTCTTTTATCTTCTGCGATGTTTATTCCTAAATCAGTATATTCAAAAAGACAATATATAACTGCTGTATTAACAAGCACAGTTATAATCAGAAATGCCACACATGTAGCAAAAACCTTTCCCATTGTAACAGGTTTCTTGATTTTTTCTTTCTTTTGCTTCTTAGCTTTCTTCTGTTTTGTATTCATCTCATATTCAGGCTGTACTTCACCTTCCTTTGCTGTATAGAATACAGGATTTGATGAATTTACAGATTCATATACACCTTGCGATGTATATGATGTTTCGCTGTTCATTATATTGGTAGCATTTTCATTCACACTGTTTGTACTATTTTCACATATTTTATTATTGCTATCATTTTTTATTATATTTTCGTCCATAGTCTCTTCCTCCTTTTCAACTATGTGGCTAGTATAAAACCTAAATGTGTAGCTTTTGTGTCCTGAATGTGAAAAAATGAGGCATAGCCTCATTTTTTCCTTTAACAATTATATATCTTCCTTAATTTTTCAAACTCTCTATTAATTAACAGCAGTGTTTCTTCATCACCATTTCCGCTATCCGGGTGATATATCTTAAGAAGTTCTCTGTATCTTCTTTTTAAAGAGCTTTCACTATTAACACCCACAAAGAATGCACCGTTTGTAACGACGTGATTCTTGTTCTGTTTATTCTGTTCCATTCTTATATTTGCTTTTTCTCTATCTATATATGCCTTTTCTCTTGCAATTCTATCCTTATCTGCAGTTATCCTGTGAAGTTCTTTTTCAACCACACCCCACTGTTTATCAAACAGATCTTTCTGACGTATGAGCTGTTTTTCTTTTATAGCAAGCTCAGTTTCCTTAGATTTCTTCAATATCTCAAACTCTTTTTTCTCTCTGTTGAGCTTGTTCCATTCATCTTCGATTTCCTGGCGTTCGTGCTGAAGACGGACATTTTCCATAAACATCCAGTGTTTTTCCATTTCTTCTTCATCTGCATGTTTAATATCTTCATCTATTAACTTTTCTGAATCATCATCAAAAGCACCTGTGGCAGCAGTTGCTTCTACCTCTTTTAACAATTCTTGTAAAGCTTCATTATCCATCTAAATACACACCTCTATCGTAATGTTTTAGTCAATCTTGAGATTTTCATCTCCCTCGAGTCTCTTCTCCGGACATCCAAATTTACTAAATAATACATCGTTCAAATCACTAACTGTTTGAGATGGCGAATATTTCTTATTATCGAATAAGAATTCATGTAATTTATAGTTGTTATATGTTAAACCTGCTATACATACAGGAGACGATACGCCACCTGCTTCATTGTAGGCTTCTTTTGTAAATGGATATCCAACAGTTCCCACAATAGAGAACTCCATCAAAGTAGGTATTAAATCTATAATTTCATCATATGGAATACTTGTATATATAAGTTTTTGATCGCTATTGAAAATCTCTTCCGCTATATCCATTACTTCGCTGACACCAGCAGATTTGGCTTTTTCAACCATAAGCTGAATAACTCTTCTCTGTCTTGCTGTACGACCGTAATCATCACGGTATTCCTGTCCATCAATATCTTTAAATGTAGCATATCTAATTCTACAAAATGCTGTAGCCTGAAGTCCATTCAGATGAAGATATCCAGAGCCATACACATCAGGAGAACTCATACCTGTAATTTTCCTGGTTTCTGTAAGATACTGATTAATCCAATACACTTCATCTTCCGAAAGATTAATATCTATACCACCAAGCATATCAATAACATTTGCAAGACACGAAAAATTAATTGTTACATAATCACTGATATTTAAATCAAGATTTGTATTTAATGTATTAACAAGGTTCTGTGCTCCTTTTTTCGACTCGTAAGCACTATTGACCTTGTTGTATGTCATATCACCATCATCTTTTGTGATTCTCATACATGTGTCACGATATACTGATGCCAGCTTAACCTCTCCTGACTTTTTATTAATGCTACACACAATAATGGTATCACTGTTTGCCCAGCTCTCAAGCTGTTCATTTCTTGTATCAACACCAATAAGAGCAATGTTGTAGTAGTCTTTCATAGCGTCTGTATCGAGTCCATCGTTTGTTTCAACATCTCTGTTAAACTCATCATCAAAGATATTATTATACTCATCTTCTGACATTACCAGTGATATAAAAAACTTTCCAATAGGTGTACTTAAAAGCCATGCCTTTGAATTTGGCATAATAAGCATTACTAATGTAAAAATGAGAACAGCAATTACAAGTAACTCACCTATTAAGATAGCTATCTTTCCTTTTTTCTTTTTCTTCTTTCTTTTTTTCTTATTTTTCTTTTCTTTCTGCTCTTCTTCATAGATATCGGCAACATCTACCGTATACTCTTCATATTCGTTATCTTTGCTTTTACGATTTATATCGAAAATCTCTATTTCATCGTCATACTGTTTACTCATTTCAGCCTCCTAGTCCTCTGTTGCTCCTCTTTTATATGACTTTAGTCCTCTCTATATTCTTTCTTTCAACTTTAGTACTCTCTATATATTATTTCCTTCGACTCTAGTCCTCTGTTGCATCTTCTTTTAATGTAACTTCCTCAACATGTGTCTTCAAATACAGCATATCACTTATTCCCTGAACCACTGTTGATGGCTTGTAGTTGTAATCACCAAACAAAAACTGATGCATCTTTGTTACATTATATGCAAATCCCTGTGCAACAACAGAGCTCTCACCACCTGTAACACTATGGTCAGGACATGTATATGTGGTTGGAAAACCTGCTGAACCGGTAATATTGAAATCTATCAAAACAGGAATCATATCCAGCAAATCATCATAAGGAATACTTGTCTTTACAATAGTCTGGTCTGCATTAAATATTTCTTCAGCCATATCCATAACTGTATCAAGTCCTGCGTTCTTTGCCTTTGACACAAGCTGCTCTATTACAAATCTCTGTCTGGCTGTACGTCCAAAATCATCATTGTATTTGTTGCCATCAGGATCAGTAAAGGTTGTGTATCTGATTCTACAAAACGCTGTAGCCTGAAGTCCTGATAAATGAACTGCTCCATAGGATGTAACATCAGGAGCGTCAAGTCCTGTTACCTTTCGTGTTTCCGTAAGATACTGATTAATCCAGTACATCTCTGTACTTGTTATGCTTACATCAATACCTCCTACCATATCTATTATCTTTGATATTCCATAGAAATTAACTGCGGCATAGTCCTTTATATTCAAGTCAAAATTCTGATTAAGTGTCTTTACTGCTGCCTCCGGTCCTCCAAATGCATACGCAGAGTTCACTTTACCATACTCTGTTGTACCATCAGGTTTAACTATTCGAAGCCAGTTATCCCTGTAGACAGAGCATAATCTTACCTCTTTTGTTTTTTCATTTATACTAACAATGATAATACTATCACTTCTAACACCCTGACCTAACTCTCCAAATCTTGAATCAAGACCAAATAATGCTATATTTGTGTAGTCATCCAGAATATCATCATTTATTTCCTTATTTATTCCTGTATCATCTCTATTATAATCTGCGTCAAGTATATTATCATAGTCCGAATCTGTCACTACGATTTTTATAACAAATCTTCCAAGCCATGTATTTGCAAGTAACGCCTTGGAATTAGGTGTAATAAGCATAAATATCGCAAGTGACATAACAATAATTGTAAAGATTTCAAAAACAAGCAATAAAGACTTCAGGGAAGTTTTAACTATCATTCCCGCTGATTTCTTTTTCTTAATATCTGAATCTTTTTTATTATCTTCTTTGTTATCTTCTTTATTTTCAAGATAATCCTCTATGTCTACTTTAAAATCTATAATATCCTCTTTGGTATTTTTATTAATATCTTCCGTAGCATTATTAATATTATTTTTTGTATTAGATGAATCAGCCATTATATCTTCCTCTTAATATGCGTTTTTATTAACAAATCCCTTAAAAATAGTCAAAAACATAATTTTAATATCAAATCCCAATGTCCAATTTTCAATATAATACAAGTCATACTCTATTCTTTTGCTAATAGATGTATCTCCTCTATAACCATTAACCTGTGCCCATCCCGTAAGTCCCGGACGAACCTGATGTTTTACCATGTATCTTGGTATTTCTTCCTTAAACTTATCAACAAAATACGGTCTTTCCGGACGTGGTCCAACAAGGCTCATATCACCTTTTAAAATATTGAAAAGCTGTGGTAGCTCATCAATGCTTGTCTTTCTTATGAACTTTCCGACCTTTGTAACTCTAGGGTCACCCTTTGTTGTCCATTCCTTCTGTTCACTTTTTACCTCCTGTACAACCATAGATCTGAACTTATACATATAGAAGCTCTTATTGTGTAGCCCTACTCTCTCCTGTTTGAAAATAAGTTCTCCCTTTGATGTACACTTAACCAATATAGCAACAATCAACATTATAGGCGACGCAAGAATAATGCCTGCAATTGAACCAATAATATCAACCGTTCTTTTAATTATAGCATTCATGGTATTTGTAAGTGGAACATATCTTATATTGATAACCGGAAGCCCTAATATATCCTCTGTATAAGGCTTTGTAGGAATAATTCCATTATAATCCGGTATAAACTTCGTATGAACGCCACTCTTCTCACACTCATAAACAATATGTCCAAGCTTATCATACTCTGTAATGTCGAGAGTAATAGCTATTTCATCCAATTTATTTTCCGGCAAAATCACCTCAAGATTCTCTATCCTTCCAAGAACCTTTACGCCCTTATACATAGTACCTCTCTCAATATTATCATCAAGAATACCTCTTATCTCATAGCCCCATTCAGGATTTGCCTTTACTCTGTCAATAAACTTCTCTGCTGCCCTTGAATAGCCAATCAGAATCATGTGTTTCTGATTAAATCCTTTTTTACGCATAGTTCTAAGACAAATACGAAGGACCATACGCATAACAATGCCATTCAGAGTATTACATACAAAGAAGATAAATATCATTTCACGAGAGTAGTCTACCTGTCTAAATACGTAAAGTACCGTTAAGTAGATGAGCACACCCATAATGTTTGCCTTGATAATATTTCCTATTTCAAGACGACGTCCCTGTACCCGCTTTGGCGTATACAAATGAAAAGCCACATACAGCACAAGATATCCAGGCACAATAAAATAAAGTGCCTTCATATATTCTGCCCGTGATAATGTCCTTGTTCCATCAAAAAATACCGTATTAAATTTTAAATACCATGCCTCAATATATGAAAGTGCAAAAAGCACCATATCGAGGACCAAATGTAATCTATTTAAAAATTTTTGGTTATCTTTAATCATGATTTACCTTTTCCTCCCCTTTAGGTAATAATACTACCTGAGGCGTATTTTATCAACAAATTTTCTCTCGATTAAACCAATTCTCGCCATTATATTAAATAAAAGCATCTTAACTTTTGGTATTTTTAAGTACTTTCTATAGTATATTCTTCTACTATCATTAAGCATTTTATACCTTTGTGAGACACCTCTATATACCTTTCCAATTGTTGCATTATGGGCATGTATATATGATAAATTATTTACTAATAACTCTTTATATCCCTTTTGTCTAAGCTTATATGATAATATGTTTTCTTCGCAATAAAGAAAAGTATCTTCATCAAAGAAACCTACACTTTCAAATGCTGCAAAATCTGCCATGAACATTGAACCATTGATTACATCAACATAAGATACCTCTGAGTTTAATTCCTTTTCTCTATAAAGCTTTTTATCCAGCTTAAAAATTTTATTTGTAACTATCATACATGACAGCCCATCTCTTATTATTCCCTGTCTCTTCCATGCAGACGCGGACACATTTCCATCAGACATTATCATCTTAGGGGCAATGATTGCAACATCCTTATGCTCTTCCATTTTAAGACCAATCTCTTTTATCGTATCCGCCGATATAATAATATCAGGGTTACATATTATTACCTTGCTGACCTTCATATGCTCTTTGATATATCTAAGTCCTTCATTATTACCGGCTCCGTACCCTATATTACTTTCATTCCTTATAAATATACATGCATTCTCATAGATACTTTTAAGAATTTCATAAGAACCATCTGTCGATGCATTATCCACAAATATCAGTTCAACGCTATCTTTAAGTGCAGGTTTTAGCTCTTCAATATATCTTCTTAGAAATGCATTTGCAGTATCAAAATCATTATAATTAAGAACTACTATTGGTATCATAAAATTTTCTTCTTTAATCATATTCTTTAATCTTCTTTAATTATATTCTTTATTCTTCTTTGAAGATATCATTTAAAAACACTTTCAAATACTTTTAAATACTGTGAAGCAACATATGATTTCTCATATTCAGGGAAATCTATTACTCTCTTTTCTGTACCTTTGATACTTTTTAACTTTTCAATCCACTCGCTAACATCAAAAGGATCATCAACATATACTGCCTTACCTTTTGATACCTCTGGTATACTTGTACACTTGGTCGTAACTACTCTTGAACCAAGCATAAGTCCCTCTACAACAGGCATCCCAAATCCCTCAAAAATACTTGGGAATAAAAATGCATATGACTTTTCAAACAACGTATTTCTATCTTCGTTTGAAATAAATCCAGCCATAATACAATTCTCTTTTAAATTATGTGTATTTATATAGTCGACTATTCTATTTTCATCACTTTCAGAAATACCAGCTATAATAAGTTTCTTTGGCAAATCAATATCTTCTTCTTTTATTTTCTCCATAACCTTAAGTGCAGTCATAACATTCTTGTGCTTAAGCATAGAGCACAAAGTGAACATAAACTCGTCTTCTCCCACACCATACTTTTCCCTTATTATATCAAACGGTGTCTTCTTCTGATCAGTGACAATAGGATTAAGTATAACTCTTACATCAGTATCTTCTCTTCCAAAATTATCCAGAATATCTTTCTTAACCCACTCTGATATTGCAACGATACAATCAGATGTTTTAACAGTTCTCTTCCAACAATACATCATCCATGCCCTTCGCATTTTTGTGAAATATTCCGGAAAATGGAGCTGTTGCAAGTCATGTATTGTTGTTACATATTTAACCTTTTTGCATCTTCTAAGAGGCTTACAATAAACAGGCGTAAAACAATACTTTATCCCCTTCTTGATTAGCAATTTATTAAAATGTCTATTCTGCCATAAAATTCTCTTGCTTACAGAAAATGCCTCTATATCGCATATTTCCATAGAAAATCTCTTATCCTCAAGATAATGTTCAAATGTTTTTGCATTATCCTTCGCAGTAAATAAGACGTACTCATTTATATCTGGCAACGCCATAAAACCATCAAGTAAATTTCTGATGTACGACTCAATACCTCCATTATGTTTAGGTTTTACCCATAACAAATCTATTGCAAACTTCATATTATATCCTTCTAGTATATATTTAAAATTACTTCTATTTGGCAGTGCCTACATATTTTTCCAAATATGCAAGCAAATTATACTAGCATTTTACAGACATGTCAAATAGTGGGTGATATATGCGGACGTCAAGCTAGGTGGCGCTGGAATTTACGGTCTAGAATGAGCAAATCTAGATATAAACCGTAAATTCATTTGAAATCAAGTTAAATCTAGCTTGGCGTTGGTGAAATTTACGGTCTAGAATGAACAAATCTAGAAAATAAACCGTAAATTCATTTGAAATCAAGTTAAATCTAGCTTGGCGTTGGTGGAATTTACGGTCTAAAATGAGCAAATCTAGAAAATAAACCGTAAATTCATCAAGTAACAAGATAAATCTAGCTTGGTGTTGGTGAAATTTACGGTCTAGAATGAACAAATCTAGATATAAACCGTAAATTCATCAAGTAACAAGATAAATCTAGCTTGGCGTCGCTGGAATTTACGGTTTGAAATGTGTAAATCAAGAAACAAACCGTAAATTCTGGAAGAATCAAGATAACTCAAGAAATAAGCCGTAAAAGCGGCAGTCAACCAGTGGTGGAATATCAGAAAATCAACCATCAGTGCATATACAAATGTGCAAGTAAATGATATTGTAATGTCAGGAGGTGCGAAAATGAATCAAGAAATGATTGGCAAATTTATAGCCGAATGTAGAAAAGAAAAACATCTTACACAGAATCAGTTAGCAGAAAAACTTGGCATTACAAATCGTGCAGTTTCAAAATGGGAAGACTAATCTTCCCACTAATAAAACTTGGTACCACAATACTTTTTATAATTGGACTATTGTATGCCTATCTTGTGTATTTAGCTTAATTTCTTTTTGGCAGATAAGTATTCACGAATGTTAAAGACTGTTACATCATTCCTCATTTATGTTATACTGTCAATAACTATTTTTTCAACATTATTTTTATATTTGTTCTTTTTCCCAAAATATACATTTTACTGTATCCTAAATATGAGTTACAATCACTTCAACTTTTCCTTCAATACATATCTCTCCATCTGTAGCAGGCATAAAATAGCTTTCACCGGCACAAATATCAAAAGAATTCACACCATCTGAAATGTGACCATTTCCACTTAAGATAATAAATGACTTAAATGATGAAGTATCTATAGAAATATCTGTCTTATTCTTTATCATATAGTAATCGCATTGAAAATATTTACACCTTGCTATTACCTTTCTAAGAAAATCTTCTGTTTCTTCTACATCATTATCAGCCTTTGAATTATTTTCGAAAACTACATCATTGTCGGTTTTCGCTTTTTTCTCAAATACCTCATCATTGTCAGTTTTTGCATTATTTCCAAATGCTATATCATTTTTTTCAAGAACTGCATCATTATCATTCTTTGTATTATTCTCAAACACCACATCATTATCAGCTTTTGCACGGTTTTCAAACACTGCCAATGCCTTATCTAAATGAAGTTCTCTGGTATTTCCATACTTATCCATTCTGTCATAATCGTATAATCTGTATGTACAGTTTGAATTTTGTTGAATTTCAAGAATCATAATACCTGCGCCAATTGCATGAATTGTGCCGGCTTCGACGAATATCACATCGCCTTTTTTTACTTTGACTTTGTTTAACACATTTTCAATTGTATTATTCTCAACCATTCTCTTTAATTCATCTGCACTTATTGCTTTCTTAAGCCCCCAATATATATACGAATTTTCCTCGCAATCCATTACATACCATAATTCATTTTTTCCAAGTTCGTTCTCATATTTCAATGCATATTCATCATCAGGGTGTATCTGTATAGACAAATCTTCTTTTGCATCAATGATTTTGATTAATATAGGGAATCTATCAAGTCCATCTGCCTTCCATCCTAGAGCTTTCTTACCATTTTCCCTAAGATAATCATTGAAGGTTCTTCCTTTAAACTCGCCACTGGCAACAATACTTGGTCCAGACTCATGTGCTGAAAGTTCCCAACTTTCAGCTATTCTATCATAATCGCAGTTCTTACCATATATATCTCTAAGCTTTGTTCCTCCCCAGATATAATCCTTATACGCAGGCGAAAGCTTAATAAGAGACTTATTTATCTCTCTTTTTATGTCTCCATCTATTTGTCTTCTAATAATATCTGACTCATCAATTGACTCATCCTCATCAATACTTGTCTCGATAAAAACCACGTCTTTATTCGTATTATTCGCAAGCATGTGAAGGACATTATCTGCTGCACCAATACTCATTCCACGCCTGAGTACATGAGTCTGATTATCTAAAAGTACTGTAAGTTCTCCATCTAAAACAGCCCACTGCTCACTTCTCTTTGAATGCACATGTGGAAATATACTCATTCCGCCAAACAAAACTACTTTTCTCACATAATAATTATGCGCCTTTGTAAGAGTCTCTCTGTATCCCCATGTTCTGTATACAATGCTCCCCCTTTCAAAGAATCTTGTATACGATGTATTTTCAGAAGCAGATGATGCTTTTTCATCATTAGACTCTGTCGCTTTTTCAATTATTCCCTTTATTTCTTCCGCATTTTCCTTCTTAGATACATATATTGCATCCTTCGTATTTACAACATATAAATCATCAAGCTTATTTCCAACAACTATCTTATCTGTATCCTGATTGATAATAGTAGTATTATTGCAATCCTCTTTAATAATATTTCTGCTATATCCATACAACGAATAATCCCTAAAAACATCAAAAGACGCCACCTCAGACCATTTGAAAGATGGATATACTATATGCTTTCTATATGTACTTGCAGAATCAGAATACAACATTTCTTCAATGCTCATTGAAGGAAGCTCCCCTAGAAGTTCACTGTAAATATATATATTTCTTGATGCTGTATTCATATTAGCTACAATCCTTCTACAGGTTTCATAGTAATCCTTGTATCTTAATTTTATATCATTAAGCAAATCGCCCACCTGACACATAAACATACCTGTATTAACATATATATGTGTTCTTTCGCTCTTGCAATCACTTTCGCTATTACAGTCACTTTCATATTCGCTAACTGTGTTATATTTTGCTACTTTTTCTAATCTTCCGTTTTCATCTGTAAAAAAGTAATGGTAATTGCTCTTGAATTCATCCTTCTTTGCACCAAATGCCACAAGTTCACCATTCTTCACTAAATCTTTCGCCTTTATAACCTCTGTCTGATATGTATTTCCATCAACAAAATGATCCGAATTAAGCACATATATCATTTCTGACGGATTAAGGCTCATACATGCCAAAACAACCGGAAGTGCCGTTCCTTTTGCAATAGTTTCATAAAAACATCTATATTTCAATCCCTGAAATACTTCCATCTGACCATCAATAATAAAACTGTGATTTGCATTTGCCATAATGAAAAATTCATCACAAATGGGCATATTTCTACCGACGGTCTCTTGCAAAAGAGATCGCTCCTCTTTGATATTCATAAATTGCTTTGGATACTCTCTTCTTGAGAGTGGCCACATCTTATCGCCGGTACCACCAGCCAGAATTATACATTTCATTTCATTACCTGTTCTTATATTTATATATGTTTCTTTATTTTTAGCTTGATTTTGCTTGAATGCCAAATATTAAGAATTAAATACATATATTGCTAATTTTCGCCATAAAATGCATTTTCACTATACTTCGTCCATTTCAAATACATATCTTTATAATTATCTTTTATGAACGCTTGTATCTTTAATATTTCCCTATCATTTAAAATTCCTTTATTTTGAATAATTGTATCTCCATTATCCTTTACAAAAAATTTTGCTGAACCAGATTCTGTCATTTTTCTATCACTTGCGTGAACATGCATGCACTCAACAACGCAAAATGAAGTGAAATAAAGATAATATCCTGCTACTTTAAATTCATAATACTTTGGCATTATCAATCCTCCATATACTTTTTATTTTTTTCAAAGTAATCCTTTACTATCTGAATTTCAATATCATCCATAGTTGTTTCTAATGTATCACCTTTCAAAGATAATACAAGCGCGTGATTCGGACTATTAAGATTTAATATTCTATATCCCTCGCAACATTTTGTAAATGCATATCCATTTACAATTAAATCTGCTTCATCTGCTATCTTAACTACATCAGGCATTTAAAATTTTCACCTCCTTAATTGGCTTTAAAAATATTTCTGGTGAAATATATAATTTTTCCAAAATAGGAATCAAATCAATATATTCTTCTTCACACTCATCATTATGGCGATACTTTGCCATAACAACAAGATATCCGTTATTCCACTCTTTAACAGTAATATACCTTTCCAACGAATATGGTGCCTTAAATCTTATAACATAATCTCCATACTTGAAAACTGTAAACTTCTCATCATTACTTAAAGTCGCATAATCCATATCTTCACATCCTTTTGTCAAAGAAACAATATCTCTACTCAAGATAATAATATACCTTTTTCCCTATTTCAATAGGTTATTTTGACTTATATTTTTGTAACATCATACATTGTTGCGATCATCTTCTATTAAAATAGAAGCTTCTTTTAGGAGCTTTCTTACCATTTTTATTTCTCCTACAAGAATTCTTCCTTGCCCTCTTCAGCAAGCTTTTCAACTATTTTTTTTACATCTTGTACTCTATCTTTCTTACATACAAGTACAGTATCGTCTGTTTCAACAACAACTATATTCTCAAGCTCTATTGTCGCAATGAGTTTATTTTTTGCATAAACTATACAATCCTTAGTTTCAATTCCAATATGATTGCCTTGTATTATATTTCCGTTATCATCTGAATCATACATCACACCAAGATTATCAAAGCTTCCAACATCACTCCATCCAAATTCTGCTGGAATGACTACTACCTTATCAGACTGTTCCATAATACCATAGTCTATTGAAATACTTCTTATTCTCTTATATATTTCATCTATTTTTTTATTAATGTTTTCTCCTGCATCTAAGCTTTCTGCATCATATGCTTTTTCTATCTCTTTAAGATTATCGTATATATCTGGGAGATACTTTCTAAACTCTTCTAAAATAACGGATGCCTTCCATACAAACATACCACTATTCCATGCATACTGACCACTCTCAAGATAGCTCTTTGCAGTTTCTAAATCCGGTTTTTCTTTAAATTCGATAACCTTATATTCTGATATTTCGTCCCTATCTTTTTGCTCAGTATTATCGCGCTTTCTAGAATCATCGCATTTCCCGGTGTTATCACATTTCTCAGTATTATCACATTTCCTAGAATTATCGTATTTCCCGGAATTATCACATTTTTCAGTATTATCACACTTTCCAGAATTATCGTATTTTATATATCCGTATCCAGTAGATGGATATGTTGGTGAAATGCCCATTGTAACTAATTGATTAGACTCATCAGCTATTTGTATAGCTCTGCCTAGCGTTTTTGAAAAAGTCCCCTCATCTTTTATGAAATGATCTGCAGGGAACACACACATAATACCATCACCATATTTTTTTACAATGGTAATAGCCGCAAATCCTACGCATGCTGCAGTATTTCTCGCAGCTGCCTCACATAAAATATGTGTAGAGTCTATACGCCCTTTTGTTGCTTCAATCATCTTTTCCTTTTGTGTGGCATTTGTAACGATAAATATGTCTTTTTTAGGTATCTGACATGTTATTCTGTCTATTGTTTCATTTATCATCAAATCTTTTCCACTAAGATTTAAAAGTTGCTTTGGGGTTTCTTTTCTACTAAGCGGCCAAAATCTTGTACCACCACCACCAGCCATAATTACACCATATATCTTCATATATTTACCTCGTATTTTAAACTTTTAAAATATAAAACTCTTTATTTCATTAGCAATGTCACTTTCTATTTTAACCTTCTTGTAAGTTATGTTTACCGTTACTTACTTTTGTTCTTTTATACAAAATGATATAATTTTGTAATAAATATTTGTGTCTGTTTCTTAATTTCTTTGTTTCTATAAAGATAGTATAACATAACAATTTAGTTTTGAAGTATATCTTTCCAAATGTCTTTGCAATAGCTTTTTTATCCTTATTATGCATATTCTTGTAGAACTTTGACAATGTACCAAAACTAAATACTTCTACTAATGCATAAATCGGTAGATTTCCCCCTTCATAATTTTCTCTAAAATTACGTACAAATGGTGCTCTAGAGTTACGTCTAATTTCTTCATTAATATCACTTAAAAAATCTGAATGATACCTCTCATCATCAAAATTTTCCGACTTCAAATATCCCAAAACACCATATTGTTCAGCAAAAAAATTAGCCAATCTGCATCTTACATTAATCTCAATTTTTTCTATTTCTGGAAAAATAATTTGTCGAAAATTTGCATTAAATAAATACAAATCTACTATTTCTTTAAATGTTATCTGCTTATTATAATTCCCATTTTTTGATTTTAGATTAAGACTATATGCCTTTACCAGCCTAAAATATGAAATATCATTGAGTATTTTTTTTGCATACTTATCATCATCAACAATCAATCCGATACTTTTCAAATTTTCAACTTGTTCATCAATTGTCATAGGAGGCTGATGTTTTTTTAATTCTCCCATATAATATACTTCTTAAAATTAAAAGACCCAACGTGGTCCGCATCGTTGAGAGGCGTGTTGGGTTCTGTTAATGATTATTATATGCAAATTTTTCAAAAAATCAATAGCATCTTCATATATTTACCTCAAATTCATTCATTCACATAAGCCTCGACAACATCATTCTTTGCCTTTTCCAGCAGTTTTTCTGAATCCTCAATAGAATTTCCCTTTACGCCAAAGTAGAATTTAATCTTTGGTTCTGTTCCTGATGGTCTTGCAGCACACCAGAAATCATTTTCCAGTTCAAAATACATAACATTTGACTTTAGGAGGTCAAGCTGAGTCTTCTTGCCTGTTATTACATCAGTTCTTTCGCTATTATTATAATCTCTTATGGCAAGTACCTTTGCACCACCAATTGTAGCAGGAGGCTCATTTCTAAGCTTGTCCATAATGGACCCAATCTTCTTTACACCATCCAAACCTTTAAGGGTAACAGACTCTAAGCCTTCTTTGTAATATCCATATTTCTCATATATGTCAAGCATAGCATCCCATAAGGTTTTTCTATGTTTCTTGCACCACGCAGCCACCTCACAAAGCATCATAACAGCAACGCATGCATCTTTATCTCTTGCATAAGTACCCACAAGGCAACCATAACTCTCTTCAAGTCCAAATACATATTCATGTGAATGATTCTGTTCAAAGAATTTTATCTGTTCGCCTATATATTTAAAACCTGTTAAACACTCGATAACATCAAGACCATATGATTTTGCGATAGCATTAGCCATATTTGTTGTTACTATTGTAGTTACAAGTGCACCATTTTCAGGTAATGTCCCCATCGCCTTCTTCTCTCTCATGATATACTCACCAATAAGCATACCTGACATATTACCTGTAAAACTTACATATTCGCCAGTCTTATTGTCCTTTGCATACACTCCAAGCCTGTCTGCATCAGGATCTGTTGCCAATACTATATCTGCATCAACCTCTTTTGCAAGCTTAAGTGCAAGTTCAAAAGCTTTCTTATCTTCCGGATTTGGATATGCAACGGTCTTAAAATCAGGGTCCGGCATTTCCTGTTCCTTTACAACATATACCTTTTTGAAACCAAGTCTTTCAAGTACTGTCCTGACTGGAATATTGCCTGTACCATGAAGTGGCGTGTATACAATCTTTATATCCTCTGCCATTTCCCTGATTATTTCAGGATGAATACTCTGCTTCATCAGCTCTTTGTAATACTTTTCATCAATATCTGCACCAATTGTTTCATATAGTCCCACATTCTTTGCATCGTCAAGATCCATTGTCTTCACATCATCAAAGGATTCAATGCTATTAACCATATTTATAATATCTTTGTCTCTTGGAAATGTAATCTGTGCTCCATCTTCCCAATAAACCTTGTATCCATTATATTCAGCAGGGTTATGACTTGCTGTTATAACAATACCTGCCGTACAGTGTAGCTCCCTAACTGCAAAGGAAAGCTCTGGAGTAGGTCTAAGTGATTCGAACACAAATGATTTTATACCATTTGCAGCAAGGCAAAGTGCTGCTTCATCTGCAAACTCTCCTGACATACGACGTGAATCATATGCTATTGCAACAGATTTGTTGATCACATCTTCCTGTGAATTGATATAATTTGCAAGTCCCTGAGAAGCCTTACGCACTGTATAGATATTCATTCTGTTAGTTCCGGCACCGATTACACCTCGCAGTCCTCCAGTACCAAACTCAAGACTTCTGTAGAATCTGTCCTCTATCTCTTTTTCATCATCTGCAATAGCTTTAAGCTCTTCCTTTGTTTTTGCATCGAAGTATGATGAATTCATCCATTCCTTGTAGTTCTCTTTGTACGACATAAAATTTTCCTCGTCTTCCTTAATATCAATATCAAAAAATTATTTCTCAGGTATCAGCTTGGAAAGCTTTTCAAATACATTTATATCTTCATCTGTACAGAAATTGTCTTCCATAACAAACTGCTTCTTTAAACCTTCATCAATAATATCTTCCTCAACAGCCATACGTATAAGCTCCTCATATACATCTTTGTTGCATATTATATCTGTAAATGACATTGTCGAGGATACTAGTGAATAAAAGTCTTTTGCGAAATTAATTGCACCTTCATGAATATCATCCAGTAATTTCTTATATTCATCAGATTTATCATCTTTTGCAAATACTGGTCCATTATCCCCCATATAAATAAACTGTGCATCCATAGATGTCAGAACTGCTTCAAGCAACAGACTATATCTATGAATACTTGATGTAGATGCAGGTGCAATCAAATCATTTTCAATATATCTTGCCTCCATACTACTTCCCTGTATTTTCATAGGAATCTTCTTTCCATCCGTTGCAAAGTAGAATCCTGCGTGCGCTACATCCATAATTTTTGACAGATAATACTGAATACTTCCTGAATATCCAATATCAAAAAGCGCTGATTTTTCTATCTTTATATTATCTTTTATATACTTTAGATAGCTATCTCTCTCCTGTGACGCCTTGTTCAATATATTTTCATTAAATCTTTCGATAATGCCATATACTCTTACAGCATCCCCCGGAAGGGCAATTGCCATATCTTTTTCTGCAAAATCCTCTGAAATAATATTTACCATGTCTGCCGTATTGCAAGGTTCTGCTTTATCATTTACTTTACTTCTTTCTTCAGAAGGTTCTAATATATCAATACCAAATCTTCCAGCAAGAAGTCCCTCTAAACTACCTTCATAGTATACATTTAAAGCTTCTCTGATATCTGATTCATCCTTTAGGGAAGCCACCATAGATGAGCGCCTTGAAGTATATAGATATTTGCCTGTTATTTCTGATAATTCCTGAAAGTTCTGTTTCATAATATCAAAAATCTTTTCAAATAAATATCCCTCTCTTGCCAGGAATAATATCTGTTTTATACCTTGTTCTTTGGCTCTTCTAACAGCCCATGACATATAATCACATACCACAGGTCCAATGAAACAATATCCAAAATCAAAAGGACTCTCTATTTTCAATTCAAACCTCTGACTGTTCAAAGCATATGGACTATTTAATTTCTTTTCAAGAAGTAAGCCCATCGCAATACTGTCAACATATGTGCGCTGGCATTTTCTATAAGCTCGTCCTGCATTAGTGAGATTAAATAACTCCTTTGCAGACAGAACATGATGAACATATATACCCATATCACCTGGAATCTGTGTATCAGACAATTCATTATCGCCTACATGCATGATCTCTTTTCCTTTAAAAGTATCAAGGAAAAGCTTCCACATTGAACCATCTTCTTTTCTTGCCTGTTTTTCAGATGATATCCATAACTCATCATATTCCGTTATTCCATTTTCCCTAAGAATAGGCTCTAATTCCTTTGAGGTAAGATACATATCAGATACAAGAACGACCTTTTTGTGGAGCGTATTCTTGATAGCATTCATTGCACCTACAATTTCTTTTCTAGGTACGAGGAATTTTTTCTCTATATCCACCTCAGCACTTTTGATAATTTCACATTTTTCCTGTGAAAACCCAGAGATTTTCATTAGCTCTTCATATATATCATCAATAGTGTAATCGCTCTTTCTACCACTCTTTCGAAGATTCTTCTCAGCTTTCTTCCTAAGCTTTCTATAATCAATATCAATATTTTTCTTAGACTTTAAATACTCCTTTGTAATGTCAAACAAATCATCAGGATTTACAGCCTTTCTCATAAGCAACGTGTCAAATATGTCAAAAGATACTACATCATACCTGTCAGCCTCCATCACTAATCTTTCAGCTGACTTTTCCCAGTACTGGTTAAGATTCTTTCTACCATATCCTATAGTGAAATCATCTGTTTCATCATCATACACAGCCACCTTATATCCCTGCATTTTAACTAATGCACCAAGACAACGTTCAAAGGCATGTGCTATTGTGCCATCCTTCTGTCCCGCCTCCTCAGGAAAATCTGTAATTTTGAAATTTGCTTTGAGAAATGGCATCAATACTGAAACACGTCCCCAGAACATAGTACCCACCGGAAAATCTACATATGTCTGATATTCCTTATCATGCATACCTATCTTTCCCATAAGTTCTTCTCTGGAATATTTATTTGACAACCATGAATGACCACAATATGTTATCCCTGGATACGTTTCAGGATATACAAGTGCTACATCTTCATTACTTTCAAGCATGTAAAAATTTCTCTTTACCTGCTCCTCACTACCCATAAGTCCGTCTAACAAATACGTTCTCCATCCAACCTGTTCCTTGCCTGTATATAATGATTTTTTGCTATGAACATGGCAAATATAATCATATTTCGAAAGCTCATTTGCGAAATATACAAGAATAGGCGCAACATCTCTCCCTCTATTTGGTACCTTTTTTATAAGCACCTTATCTATATTTCGTATATTGCTTGTTTTTTCGTATACTAAATCATTGCATGAGTCATCAACCACAGAAATATATAGGTCAAATTTATATGGGATATGATTAAAATACTCTACAAACTCATCTAGTAAATCAATATAAAACAAATGAAGCTGTATAGCTATTTTCTTATCCATCTTGAAATTCAAAAACTCATCGTAATTGATCGATTTATTTTTTTTCTTTTTCTTTACCCTAGTCTGTTTCCATATAATATATGAAGGTGTGTTCTTCATAAAACAGCCAAAAACTGTAAAAAAACAGTTTTTGGCCTTTGTTTTAAAACTTGATGATATAGGAAGCTTGTGATATGCCTTTCTTAAACACTTCTCTACTAAATTTATAAGCTTTTTTATTTTTCTACTCATATATCTCCTAATATGGTGTAAAATATATTTACATATTCAAAAGAAATTTCGTATATAGTATATTATCTAGCAAATTCTTTAATTCCATTCCATTTCTGATCTTTCTCAGAAATAATTAAATCTTCTTTTGTCATTCCTTCTGGCATTGGCCATTCTACACCAATTTCAGGATCATCCCACTTAAGACCATCCTCATCATTTGGATGATAGAAGTCTGTGCATTTATACGCAAATTCAGCTGAATCAGATAACACAATAAAGCCATGAGCAAAATTCTTTGGAATAAAGAACTGCTTCTTATTCTCAGCTGATAAAATAACGCCATACCACTTTCCAAAAGTCTTAGAACCTTCTCTTAAGTCAACTGCCACATCAAATACTTCACCACTTACGACTCTAACAAGCTTGTCCTGTGGAAACTCTTTTTGGAAATGAAGACCTCTAAGAACCCCCTTCTTTGAACTAGACTGGTTGTCCTGTACAAACTCCATGTCAATACCTGCAGCTACATAGTCATTCTTATTATATGACTCCATAAAGTAACCACGCTCGTCACCAAATACTGCTGGTGTAATAACCTTAAGTCCTTCTATTTCACATGTTTCAACTGTAATCTTTCCCATTGTTCTTCCTCAACTTTCTTACTCTTTTCATATATTTAGATTATATAGATTGTTCCGTACTTTATATTCTCACAATCCTAACAAATATTATAATCCATTTGCAACATCTACAAGATACTGTCCATATTCTGTCTTCATAAGTGGTTTTGCAAGTTCAAGAAGCTGTTCCTTATCAATAAAGCCTCTCTTATATGCAATTTCTTCAATACATGAAATATATAATCCCTGACGTTTTTGGAATGCTGCCACGAAATCTGCTGCAGCAAGGAGCATATCATGATTACCTGTATCAAGCCATGCAAAACCTCTTCCAAGTGTTTCAACCTGAAGAGTTCCTCTTCTTAAATATTCATTATTAATTGACGTAATCTCAATCTCTCCTCTTGCTGAAGGCTTAACATTCTTTGCAATCTCGACTACATCATTGTCATAGAAGTAAAGACCTGGAACAGCATAGTTTGACTTTGGATTCTGTGGCTTTTCTTCAATAGAAAGTGCCTTTCCTGTTTCATCAAACTCAACTACACCGTACTCTCTTGGGTCCTTTACATAATATCCAAATATTGTAGCACCCTTTTCTCTTGATGCTGCTGATTTAAGAACCTTCGAAAAGCTCTGACCATAAAAGATATTATCTCCAAGTACTAGAGCAACATTATCTGAACCAATAAAATCAGCTCCTATGATAAATGCATCTGCAAGTCCTCTTGGCTGTTCCTGAATAGCGTACTGAATATCCATACCAAGCTGTGAACCATCACCTAATAATTCTTTAAACACTGGCAAATCTCTAGGTGTAGAGATAATCAATACCTCTCTGATACCTGCCAACATAAGTGTAGATAACGGATAATAAATCATTGGCTTATCATATACCGGCATAATCTGCTTTGAGATAGCCTTTGTAAGTGGATAAAGTCTTGTTCCCGAACCGCCTGCTAAAATAATACCTTTCATTTCTTTCCTCCATATAAATATATAATTATTCAGAGCAAAAAGTGGATTGCACCCTTTGCACACCATTTGCATCCTTTCGGAGCATTTTTACTGTATCGGACTTTCCTATCTAGTAAAAAGTGGCATACTAACGCACACTCGGCATTAGTATACCACTTTATTCCATTATATACAATTTTTTTTTCTATTTTACTAAATATACATCCATATCTACGTATCCAGATATTCCATCAACTTTTCCCTTGCTGGTATACTGCCACATAACAAAATCTCTATCAAAGTCAGGAGTATTTGTCCACCATGCAAGCCATATATTATATTTATCAATCATTGGATTTGTTAGTTTATTGTTAAACCAATCTGCACTTGCATATGTTCCCCCTGTATATCCCGCAGCATTAACTCCCTCTATATATTTTATACAAAAGTTACACAAATCTTCATTTGAAGGCATCCCATTTATACCTTTATATCCATCTGCGTCTTCCATATCAAAGTACACACCCATCGAAGGATTTCTTCCTTCCAGCATTCTTAAAGTATGTGATATTTCACTATCCACATCATCATAATTAAGTGCATATGAATATAAATAAACACCATATGGAATATTATATAGTTCACACATATCCATATTTCTGATTGCTTTTGAATCATCCTGATAAACTAAATCATTACCATAACCAATTCTAATTATAGCAAACTCTATACCATCCTCCTTCACCTTCTGCCAATCAATATCACCTTGATAAGACGAAACATCTATTCCTGTCTTTGATTTTAGTATCCCATTATTATCAAAGAAATATTTCCTACCATCTATATCCTGCCACCCTGTTAATCTTATGTAATTAACATAATATACTTTTCCTGTCGGTAAATTTGCCCATCCATTTAGTGGATATATACTAGCTTGTCTTCTTTCTTTATATCCAAAGTTCAGATAATGCTGATAATATGCTTGCATATTATTCTCATATGCATTCTTAAGATCCGGATATGTATCCATATAATATTTTGGGTCAAAAGTCTCCTTTGCCTGTCGACCTTCTTTCATACCGAAACTCACAAAGTGTAAAATCAATGCTCTGGCATTATCTCCAATAGCATTCTGTAAATCTGGATATCTCTCAAGGTAGTATTCTTTATCGTATATAAGACTATAATCAATACCATTTATGCAATAATCCGGCATTCCGCTTCTTTTTTCTCTTATACCAAATACGAAATAATGTATGTAATATCTTTTATAATCATCACCATATGCCCTTTTTAAATCCGGATATCTACTCATATATACATTGATATCAAAATTAGGACTAGCAACTCTTTTTTCCATTATTCCAAAGTTTACAAAATGTGAAAATAATGCTGAAGGATTAAAACCTATAGCCTTCTCAATATCTGGATATTTTTGCATATAATAATTTGCATCAAAAACATCTTTATAATCATATCCATCATAATATGTATAACTATTTCCTTTTCTTCCTTCTCTTATACCAAATGACATAAAATGTTTATAATACATTACAGTATTATCCCCATATGCTTTATTTAAATCAGGGTATATATTTCTATAATACTGTGGATTAAAAGACTCCTTTGCCTGTCGTCCCTCTTTCATCCCAAAGTTCACAAAATGCGCCAGCAATGCTTTTTTATTGTATCCTATTGCATTTCTTAAATCGGGATATTTATTATAATAATAATCACTATCATATACATCTGAATAATCCACACCATTGTATACATTTTCAACATCTGCATAAACTTTAAAATTATACGGCAAAAGTAATATCATTATTAAACTCAATATAAAACTAGCTAAAATCTTAAATATTTTTCTATTCATTTTTTCATCCTCTTATAACTCTTTAATATTGGTTATTATAACATAAAAAGGAACATGTTGCCACATGTTCCTTTTATTTACAAATAACAATATATGGGAAATTATTCTATTTATACATTTCTGCATAGTACTTCTGGTAATCACCTGAAGTAACATTTTTCATCCAATCTTCGTGTTCAAAGAACCACTTGATTGTAAGCTTAATACCATCCTTAAACATTGTTTCTGGATACCAACCAATTTCAGATTTAATCTTATCTGGTGCGATAGCATATCTTCTATCATGACCTTTTCTATCCTCAACATATGTTATAAGATTTTCGCTAACAAGCTCTTTTCTAGGGTCTCCTTCTGGAAGCATCTCCTGAAGTGTTTCAATAATAATCTTTATGATTTCGATATTCTGCTTTTCGTTATGTCCACCAACATTATATGTCTCAAAAAGTCTGCCTTTTTCCTGAACCATGTCAATTGCCTTTGCATGATCTTCTACATATAACCAGTCACGGACATTCTTTCCATCACCATATACAGGAAGCTTCTTTCCCTGTAACGCATTGTTAATAATAAGCGGAATAAGCTTTTCAGGAAACTGATAAGGACCGTAGTTGTTACTACAATTTGTAATATTGGCAGGGAACTTATATGTATCCATATAAGCCTTTACAAGCATATCTGATGAAGCCTTTGAAGCTGAATATGGGCTATGTGGCTCATATGGTGATGTTTCATAGAAGAAAGCATTATCATCATCAGGTAAAGAACCATATACTTCATCTGTAGATACATGAAGGAATTTCTTTCCTTCCTTGAATGTGCCATCTGGTAACTCCCATGCGGCCTTTGCACAGTTAAGCATAACTGCTGTACCTAGTACATTTGTCTGTACAAATACTTCTGGATTCTTAATACTTCTATCAACATGACTCTCTGCTGCAAAGTGAACTACTCTATCAATATCATTTTCTGCAAAAATCTTCTGGATAGCTTCTTTATCACATATATCAGCCTTTACGAAAGTATAGCTATCTCTATTCTCTACTTCCTTAAGATTTTCAAGATTACCTGCATAAGTAAGCTTGTCTACATTAATAATTCTAATCTCATTGTCATACTTTTTAAACATATAGTGGATATAATTTGATCCAATAAATCCTGCTCCACCAGTTACTAAATAAGTTCTCATATTAACCTCCATATGAATCCAATTTCTATCATTCTATCATATAAATATAATTTTACAAACTATATTTTATATCACAATCCAATTTAACATAAATATCACAATATAGCAAACTAAAATCAATAGTCTCTTCCAGATTTTTCTTAATATCTGAACATACTTTAAAATAAATGCCAAAATAAGACTCTCCACAACTACAAGATAATTATATGCTATCTGTAAAATGTCACTGTATTCCTTCCAATTAATAACCAAAACTGCAATAAATATGCATGACATAAAAAGCATTACACATATTTTTTTCTTTTTTCTTTCTAATGCAAAATCTGCAATTGCAACTAATAAGCATAATGAAAGTATACTTAAAATATTAAGGCTCCATCCGTACTCTGCATTTATGTACATAAATCTATTAATTACAACAAATGCAACAATATATGTCATCTTTATAGGATAAAGCTTCAATAAACATACTATCTTTTGAACTAACGCAATCTCTAAAACACTCATAAATACAGAGAACACTATAAAACTATAGAATGAAATAAAAGTAGTATTGTCATTAAATACGTACTTTAAAAGCTCATCTATAATACTATCGTATTTATTTCCCTGACTAGCAAAAAAATATTCTCCATTACATAAAAATATTGAATATGCAATGTAGCTACAAACTAAAATAACACCACCAAGCATCATATCTTTAGCGGAATATTGTTTAATAGCACTAAACACACTGTTTTTTTTCATTACAAACAATATCCATAAAAATACAACGCATATTAAACCTAATGTAAGAATATCATTAAAATCTACTTTCATTTATTTTACCATCGCTTTCATTTTTACAAGATAATCATAATACATTCTGATACCATCTTCAATATCTGTAATATCAATATCTATCTCAGACATAATTCTTGAATTATCAAGTACTATTTTTTTTGCATCAACAGTTCTGCTATTTTTATATACAACATTTACTTCTGGATTTATCTTTTTTACAAGCTCAATTATTTCATTCTGGGATTTCCCTTGATCCGAGCTAAGATTAAAAACATCATATTGACCTTCATAGCCAACTAATGCATATAACATTTTACATACATCCTCAATATATATATAGTCTCTTACAACAGAACCATCTCCCCATATTTCAATATCAGTATGCTCCAACGTTCTTCTAATAACAGCATCAATAAAGCCCACACCTCTGCAATAATCCTGTCCAGGACCATATGGATTGGCAATTCTGGCAATTATCATTTTTTTCTTTGCTTGGTAATTTATTGTCCTAATTGTATTCTCGATACATAATTTTAAATTACCATAATGGTTAATTGGCTTTGGAAATGTATCTTCTGAAATAGGCATAACCTCTTGATTTCCATACACTGTCCCGCCAGAAGATAAGAAAATCATCTTTGTATCTGAATCCTTAATAAAATCACATAACTTTATTGTCTGTATAAAATCCCTTTCATATCCCATTATATATTTATCATTTGAATTTCCAGGATTAAGAGTACATATAGCATGTAATATAACATCTTTATCCTTAACAATGTTTTTCAATGTATAATCATCAAAAAAATCACCTTCACAATATATAACATCTTTGTTTCTTTTTTCAGGATTCTTTATATCAAAACTATAAACTTCTTCTCCTTTTGAAGCAAGATAGTCACATAGATTTTTTCCTATAAAGCCATTACCACCTAGAACTAATATCCTTCTCATCTTCTTTAACACTCCTTAAAATAGCTTCATAGACCTTAACAAATTCAGTATCCCATGATGTTGTCTTTGCAAATTCAAAACCTTTTTTTCTAATCTTTTCAAGTTCTTCTCTATTATTGAAATAATACTCTAACTTATCAATAACATCATTAACATCAAAATCAACCATTATTGAATTATCATCATTTACAAGCCACTCGCTATTTGCACCTTTAGTACACATTGCAACTGAATTAGAAGCCATTACTTCTAAAGGAAGTAATGAGAGATTTGTATTCGATAAAATCAAACATACATCACACTGTGCATATAAATCAGATAATTGATCCAAAGCAACAATTCCAGCATTAACGTAGTTGAAATCAATCTTATATTTACTTACATCCTCTCCAGCTAATACAACCTCTAAATTAGGAATTTTCTTTGCAACTTCAGTCAAAACTACCAACCCAAATTCAAAAGCTCGTCTTGCAGTATATGGTCTTGCATAGAAGAAAATTCTATTCTTTGAATCTCTCTTTTCTCCTGGCTTGTATAACTTCTTATCATATGAAAACAGGAAGCTGTCTGTCTTCATACCATATTCATCTCTTAATTTATCTCTCAACCAGTCACCTGCAGTAATACCTCTAAATCCAAATTTATATGTATTTTCTGCAAATGTATATTCTGAACCAACAGGGAAAAACAAAGGCTCAAAATCCTGTACAAAATACATCTTTGATATTGTATTATCAAACTTTCTTACAGCATATGCAGTCTGCCATGCTGTTGCAATTGTTGCATGAGCGAACTGCATTTTTTTGATATCAACATGCACTTCTATTTCACTACAGTCAATTCCATAATATTTTTCAAGGAACTTTTCACACTGTTCATCAGATGAAAAACTTCCAGGATACATCAAATATATTCTATTTTTGATTCCAAGTTTCTGAATACCTGTAACAAATCTAAATATATTGATATGACCACCACTACCAATGCCTGGTTCTGGAATTACCCAGTTCACTATTATATCTTTTTCCTTATTTGCCAAATAATCTTCTTTAGAGAACTGTATATGCTCTGATGGTCTATCAACAACAAACTCATATCCACTACATACATCTATCTTTTGACCATAGCTAGAAGGAAAATTTCTAATTTGTTCGACTTTTCCAGTCTTCTGATTTATATATTCTGGATTAAAAATTAACCATTTTAAAAATTCTTTCCAATTCTTCATTTCTTTGTCTTTCTCTTTTTTCTTTCCATTTATTTGCTTATATTGCTGTGAAATATGCTTATCAAGGTATTTCTTCACCATTTCTGGATATGTTGTATAATTTCCAGCAATATATGCTGCCAACGATCTGTTCCAATTTCTTCTAAATGCGTAATATAACCAGTAGAACTTCTTCTTTACATCTTTACTTGAAATAAAATATTTTAAATCCTGTTTATCCTGCATAATTACATGTTTGAATATTTGGCTTGGCTTTTCAAACATTTTCCACTGATATACATTATATACACCTTTAAACTCATCATAATACCTCTGAAAATATGTTTTTAAAGGATAATTATGAGAATGGTAAACAATTGCTTTTGAACAATACAACTTTTTGTATCCAGCTTCTAAAATGTCTCTTGACCAAATCTGATCTTCTGCAAAATTCACATCTCTATAAGGTATTTTCTCCCAAACATTTCTTCGTAAGCACGAATTATTATCTGAAAAGAATGCCAAATACTGCTGATATCCCTTATCATTATAATACAACTGTTTATTGTCAATTTGAAATGTTTTATTCTGATCACCAAAATTAAGAAAATGTCTTGCCAAATCTCTCTTGTCAAGCTCGTTACAGTCAGGATAAGGATAATGTTTACCAAATCCTCCTGCAATTCTTACATCTTCTTTCATAGCGTCAATAAACTCTTCTATCCATACATCATTTGCAGGCAATGCATCCTGTGTCAAAAATATTATGAATTCTCCAGTTCCTTTTGAAGCTCCATAATTTCTTGTTTTCCCATGACCAAACTCTGACGGTTCAATTTTATATAACTTACATGGATAACTCTCTATTATTTCTATTGTATTATCAGTAGATCCAGAGTCAACACATATTACTTCATATGAATATTTAGTTTTTTGCTTAAAAACAGCATTAAGTACACTATCAAGCTGCTCTCCACCGTTTTTTGTAGGTATTACAATAGTAACATCCATCTTACACCTCTAGATTTATTAATTGCTAAACGCATTGTTAAATTTATCATATTTGATTTTTTTTGCAAGCATTATCCTATCTTCATATGTATATTTTTTCAAGCCCTCAAAATAATCATACCCATCTGATAATTTGTACATTTCAAATGGACTCATAACAAATATAGAATTTGCACATCTTTTTTCTAAAACGAACCAATCAGCATATACATCTGAGCCAATATGAATATGTTTATCTATATTATTTCTTTCAAAGAAAAGCTCCCATAGTTTTCCATTTTCTTTACTATATCCCTCTTCACAAGAAATATAAATATCCTCAAATCCTATATATCCACACTTCACAAGTATAGATTCAATTGTAGCTTTTCTAAAATAGCTATCACAAACTATATATACCCTCTTTCCTTCTTTTACAAGATGATTATATAGCTCTTTGATATCAGCTCGAGGTTTTACATTTTCAAGTACAGTATTTATTTCGACCTTTTTAATTTTCTCTGTTACTTCTGATTCGAAAGGTGAAATAATACTCATGACTTCATAAATATTATCTATTGTTGTTATATCACCATACTGATTTTTTGCTAAAATCTCTGCCTGTTTTCTATACTGATAGAAACATTCATCGAATCCAAACTTATCACCTACCATACGGATAATATCATCATAATCTAATACACCTGATACTACAAGTGTATCAAACAGAGAAAAACTTACAATATCATATTCCTTTGCTTTCTTTTTAACGGTATCCAACGTTGTATTAAAATATTTTCTATATGGTTCAACGCTTACATTTGTATATTCAGTATTTTTCTCATTATTAATAATTATACTACTGTATCCTCTTGACTTTGATACAAAAGCAATTGCTCTTTCCAGAACATGAGCAAAAGTTCCATCTATCTGTCCAGCTTCTCTTGGAAAATCTTCAAGAGTCATTCCAATATCAAATAATGGCTTTACTGCCTCTGTTCTTGCCCAGAAGAAACTACCAGCAGGGTAATTAAAAAATCCATCTTCAAATGGTACCCCTATCCTATCAAGGAAATCTCTTCCATTATACTTATTACCCATCCATGTATATCCAATCATAGGAATATCATCATGACACTCCGGGTACACAAGTCCTATATTTGCACATGATTCGAATTTCTCAATGATATATCTCACTTGTTCTGTTGTTCCAACAAGATTATTTAAAGAATACTTTCTCCAATCACTTCCGCCTTTTTCTATATGCTTTGACTTTTTGCTATGAACATGAAGAAAATATTTATATCTCTTTATCTCTTCTCCAAATCCTACGTATAGTGGTGCAACATCTCTGCCTTGGTTTTCTAATATTTTTACATTAACCACTCTTACATTTGTAATCTCTGATGCTTTTTTCTTAACATAATTTATATCAGCACCTTTAACACATGATATAAATATATCGAATTCATACGGAATATTTGAAAAATAATCCACAAATTCTTCAAGCAAATCAACATAAAATAAATGAAGATGTACTGCAATCATAGGCAAATTATTATCTACGTTATATGCTTTTTTTTTAAATAGTTTAGACACTTTTCGTAGTCCCTTAGTAATTCTCCAACTTAATGAATTCTCCATTCCAGTCAGAGTAGCTCTGTACAGCTCTTTTTCACTTCTTTCGTTTTGCACCTGAATATTGAGTATTTCTATTTCTTGTCTGTTTTTTTCAAGTTCATCCGTTTTATTTCTAAGTTCATCATTAGCACTCACAATCTCTTCTTTTATTGAGATCATCTTTGAAGTAGCAAAATCATTCATCTTGCCTACATGTCCTTTAAGAACAATTTCGCCTTCTGCTTTAACAATAATCCACGGATCTTCTGTGTCAAAAGCAACAGTTTTTTCATCTATTATAGTTCCATTTGTCTGTAAAATGATTTCCTTTGGAATCTCAATAACTATCCTACTATCATCAGGATCAATTCTAAGATTCTTAACTCCTCTTGGGACACTATAAGAAAAACTATATTCCGAACCAGCTATAGGTACTGTAAAATTTTTGCTATCTTTTTCTGAAAATCCATCCCCAAAATCTTCATAAATTTGAAAATTTAGTTCTCTCTGTTTCCAGACTTTTCTATACATTAAATCCTTTATATCTATAGCTTCTTTTACATATTCATCAACACATTTAGTTGTTCCCTTTACATTTTTCTGGAACATATCTTCCATTCGGATGAATTCTGTTATATCTGATTCTGTTATTCCATATCTGTCATAGTATTCGCTATTATTTTCGTATACATATGCACCATTGCATATATTATAATATATACTCCTAAACAAAATAAACTTTGACGGAACTGCAATATCAACAATCCATTCATAATCAATTAATTTCCACTTATCATCCTGCACAATAATATTGTCAAAAATCAAATCGATATTTGCTGGACCCATAACAAAAATCTCTTTATTTTCAAAATATTTTGATGACCCAAAAAAATCTGTATACTCTTTTTCTGATTGAAAAATGACCTTCTTTGAGTTTTTGATAATAAAATCGTTTAATCTATCTAAAAACTCAAATATTTTTTCTGAATCTTTGTTTTTTAGATAATTATCTATATAAAAGCTGGCATTTTTTCCATCCAAAAATTCAAAAGAAACTCCATCTTCAATTTCATGGCAAGGACACATCTCTATTCCAGTTTCTTCATATTTCTTCTTTAACTCTAAATATTTGTTTTTTAAATTTAATATATGACCTTTTGATTCCTCTTGAGAATTCTTTTTAATAACATGTTTTTTTCCATTATCATCTTTCTCAATAAGTGTAATAATGTTATATTTTTGAGCTCTCTCATTAGAATGTTTTGCATATATAACTTTACTCATACTATTTACCTCGTTCTAATTCAACTAAGAATGAATTTGAAAATAATGGAAATAACCCATCGTCAACCATTCCATTCAATGCAAGTGCCTCATTAAATAACATCATTCTGTCAGCATCCATATTACGAATATTTCTATCCAGTTCACCAATCTTTGGCAAACATTCATCAGAATATATTGCCATTGGAAACTTATAGTCCGGATAAGGGTAATAAAACTCCTGTTTATTAAAACCTACTTTTGAAAACAATTTCTCTAGTGCATTTTTTGAAAATGTCTTTGCACCATTTGTGTTTGAATATTCTTCAATTCCTTCAAAGAAATATCCATTATGATCCTCTCTACATCCTGCAAAATATTTCATACCTAATCTGTTCTCAATTGCAACAATTAACTTCCCGTTAGGTTTCAAATGTGAAATGATTTTATTTAAAAAATCTTCATATGGATTGTTGGAATTAATATATACATTTGCATATTCAAGAACACCAATCAATGTAATATAGTCATATTTCTCTGTTATTTCTTTCTCAACAGTCTCAAAATTTCCTAATCTAATTAAGATATTATCGTGTTCATTATTTCTATGTGCATTAATAAGCGATCTTTTTTCAGATAACTCTATACATGTAACACTTTTAACTTTTGATGCTACTGCTCCTGTAATCGCACCACAACCAGACCCTATTTCAAGGACAGTTGCATCTTCTTCAAAAGGATACCAGTTAAGAATATTTTCTCTGATATGTGAAAGGTGATATAAAATCGGCCATTTATTCCTCTCATCTATTATTCTATTAAATTCACTCTTTGGATATTTCTTTACAATATCAAGAAGTTCATCCTCAACATCACCATCACTATACAAATCATTACCAGCATAAAATGTATAATCTATACTTACATTACCAACCTTTTTTACCATATTATCTCCATAACTTCATCTTATTCTTTGATTTCAATCTCTGAATTCATATCATAATATCCAACAGTATTCTTTTCTGAAATAACTGATATATTAATAACATCATATAATCTATGATAAACAACAAATTCATTCATCAGAAATCCAGTACATCCAAGAGAAACAAGATATTCTCCACCTTGTAAATTCATTTTTTGTGTAAAGGTTATTTCTTTTATATCTCCTGCTTTTGCACTCACATATACCTTTTCATACATTGTGTTTGTTCCAGTAATGTCAGTTCCTTTTACATCTTTTATAGTATATGCAAAGATTGGCTCTGATATTGCTTCATTAAATTTAACCTTCATTTTGATTTGAAATTCCGTATTCTTTTGAATACTACTTGTCAATAACCCTTCACTGTCAACAACACCATAATCTATTATCTCAGCTTTCTTATCACCGTACTCGATATATTTACTATTTACTGAAATCTGATTCTTCCATAGTTCGTTGCTGTTTTTGCTTTCAACAACTTCTTTGCCTTTCTTTTCTTTTTCATCTGAATCAAGCTGATTTACAAGTACTTTCTTATACATGTCAACCATCTCTTTTGCTGCGCCTTCTGCTAACTTATGTCCCTTATTTAAAAGCACAACTCTATCACAATACTTACTAATACTTCCAAGATCATGGCTTACAAAAAGAATTGTTTTTCCCATTTTCTTGAATTCTTCGAACTTATGATAACACTTAGCCTGGAAGAAAACATCTCCTACTGATAATGCTTCATCGACAATCAAAATCTCTGGTTCAATATTAATTGCAACTGCAAATGCTAGTCTTACAAACATACCACTTGAATATGTTTTTACAGGCTGATTAACAAACTCACCAATATCTGCAAATTCCAAAATAGCTGGCAATTTCTCATCAATTTCTTCTCTGGAAAAGCCATTCATTGTACCATTCAAATAAACGTTCTCAACACCTGTATAATCCATATTAAAACCAGCACCAAGTTCCAATAAAGCTGATATTCTTCCATTAATCTCAACATTTCCCTGTGTAGGATTAAGTACACCTGTAATAATTTTCAGAATTGTAGACTTACCGGAACCATTTGTGCCAATAATACCTACTGTTTCACCTTTTTTTACAGAGAAAGATATATCATCAAGTGCATAATGTTCCTTATAGAGTTTTTTTCTTGAAAAACCCAATGACTCCTTTAAACGATCCATAGGTTTATCATACAATCTATACATTTTGCTTACATTTGAAACATTAATTGCTAAATCACTCATATAGTCACCTCTATAATACATCCGCAAGATGTACTTTTAATTTTCCAAAAACTTTCTTTCCAATAAGACATACTATTATTGTAACTGTCCAAAAATATAATGTTTGAAATGGATGTTCAAAGAACCACATCTTATTTATAAATGCATCACGATATCCACTTACAATATAATACATTGGATTAAGTTTAAATACTTTTATCATAGTATCTGATAATCCAAGAGCATCTATGTTCCACATAATAGGTGTCATCCATACTCCTATCTGTAAAATGATTGTAATAATCTGACCTAAATCTCTAAAGAAAGCAATTATTGCACATGTTGAATAAGAAATACCCATAACGAAAACTATCATTGAAAAGGTATAATATATTACCTGAAGAGAATATAAATCTGGATAATAACCATAAAAAGCAAATAAAATAAATGCAAAAGCTACAAAAAAACAATGTACAAAGAATGTAGAACCAATCTTGACAATAGGCAAAATATTAATATTGAATACAACTTTCTTTACTAGATATGAATATTGCATTAGTGAGTTAGTAGCGCCTAATAGAGAATCTTGGAAATAAAACCAAGGTACAATTCCGGCTATTAACCACAATACAAACGGTGTCTGAATACCTGCTTTTAGATTCATAGCTCCAGCTTTCAAACCCTTTTCAAATACAAACCAATATACAAGCACAGTTACGATAGGTTGCACAAATGCCCAAACAATTCCTAAATAAGAACCTGAATATTGTGTCTTAAAATCACTTATAGCCAAATTGCATATTAATTTTCTGTTTTTAATTATTTCTTTGATTTTATTTATCATATATTTCTCCCAATATGGTTAAAACCTATTTTTACATCTTTATTGCATATTACTTATATACTCTGCAATAGCCTCTTTCCAATCTTTTGCCACAAGCCCTGTATTTAGTCTAAGCATATAATTATCAAGTACAGAGTATTTAGGTCTATCAGCCGATGCAGGAAACATTTTTTTATATTCTTCCGAAGTAATATGGTTTACTTTTGTATTCTTACCAGCTAATCTAAATATTTCTTCAGCAAAATCAGCCCAACTACATACACCTTCACATGTACCATGATATGTTCCGTAATTATCAGTCCAAATCAGATTATCAATAATATCTGCAAGTACTTCTGTACTTGTTGGCGAACCAACCTGATCACATACAACATTAACTGTATCGTTATTTTCAGATAATCTAAGCATAGTCTTAACAAAATTCTTTCCATCACCATATAACCATGCAGTTCTAACAATAAAATGCTTTGGAGCGAATTCTTTCACAAACTTCTCTCCTTCAAGCTTTGTCTTACCATACATACCCTGTGGATTTGTTTCATCAAATTCTATATATGGTCTTGTACCATCTCCACCAAAAACATAGTCTGTAGAAATGTGCATCATTTTTGCACCCACTTCTGCTGCAGCAATACTTAAATTTCTAGGTCCTATAGAATTAATCTTATATGCATTGTCACAATCTGTTTCACATAAATCAACTGCTGTATGAGCAGCACAGTTAATAATTGCATATGGCTTAACTTCTCTAACAATTCTAAGTACGTCATCGACATCTGTTATATCCATCTTATGAATTGTATCTGTTTCAATAATATCTGTATTATACAAAGAAACATCTTTATTACTTTTATATTTTATATTCATTGCCCTTCCCATCTGACCATTTGCACCTGTAATCAAAATTGTTTTCATACCGTTCGTGATTCTCCTTTAATTTATTTCCTAATTCTTCTATACTCTAATATTAACATTTATGTTTTATATATTAGCCTCTTTACATTATTTATTCTAATAAATAGTGTATTTTTAATTCCTATGCAATTTTATATTATGTTACTGCAACAGCATCCTTATGTCAAATATAGACATATATTCTATTATCTCATATATGTAATAATAGAATAAAAAATGTAAGGTTGGACTAATACAGTAACAAAAACGCAGTATTTAGGCACATTTTGCTTTATTGTCATCCAATTTCCCCTTATAATAAAAAGTATTAGCAACAGAATTGGTAAAAAATATCTTCCTTGTACTCCCTGAATAACTGTATAGCTTGCAGGTGTCCAGTCTAATAATAGCGCAGCCATAATACAACATATACTTACAGTACAAATTATACCAAATAAACATCTAGATTTTATGCCAAAATTTATATTCTCATTTTCTATTTTCATCACCGAAACAAACAATGTGAATAATAAAATCAAAGTAACAAACCAAGGAATAGGTATAACAAGCCATCCTAAATATCCACCAACCATTGTATTTATATAATAACTGGTATTGGATAATATCGTATCATATACAATACCTAGGCATCTTTTTGGACTATCCAAAAGCTGACTAATCGTGTATCCAGGCTCATTTGCCCATTCAACAAAGCCATTCATCATACTTGCATTTTCTGATGGAAATAGGAATTTCAATATTATTGGTATTACTACGGCACAGTAACTAAGTATTAATCCAATAAGTAATATTTTCGATGTCTTTCTCTCCTTTTCCCATAACTTTTTTATAGGAATTAAAACAACTAATGCCATCATAAAATATGCACAGCTCTTAACAGGTATAAATAACAACATTATTGCCAGCAAAATAGCGATTTCACTTCTCGTATTTTTATCTGAATATGCTATTTTTAGTGATAATGCAACTAAAAGTGTTCCCATTGCTATTACTCCACAATCATATGAGTAAGATGTTGCCTGCTGTAATGTCATAGGAAAAATTGCAATTAATAAGACTGCAACCTTTCCTATTGGAATCTTCTTAATTGAATAAAATATGACTAAAACAAAAAATATATAATTTAATAATGAACCAAGGAAATACGTTGGTACTGTACCAAAAGACAATAATCTACCAATAGTTATTCCTATTCCAGAAAACAAATACAGATACTTTGGTGCATTCAAAGGTGTATTTCCTAACATGATTGTTTCATCATTATCTATTCCATATCCTCTTATAAGCTGTCCAACATACTCATTATATCTGTTTCTATCAAATCTATCTGCTAAAAATCTCTGTTCATAATCAATAACTCTCATTTCTATATCATCATCATATTTATATCCCAGTATCATATTGGATACATTATATGCTGTATGAATGTGTCTTTGTTCATCTGGTGTCTCAAACTCTGGAATAAAAACAAAAAACAAACCTCCCAAGGCAACTGCACATACCAAATATAACAATTCAATCTTTACATTCTTCCTTATGAAAATCAGATAATACATGAAAACAATAAATAATCCTAAAATCACCATTGAAAATACTACAGCTTTCGCAAAGTAATCATTTTCTGACTTCTCCATAAGTATTTCCAATGTTCCGTTTATTGTTTTTCCATTCAGCTTCATCGCTTCATTTTCAGTACCTGCTGCGAGATATACTGTAAATTTATCTTCAGGCTGCATCCCTTTTATCTCTGCTTTTACAATAATGTCTGTTTCGTTATCAAGTACTATCTTTTCATCAAAAACAAATCTAAAATAAACATTGTCAGTAATTTTTGACATTTCATCAGACACTTGTCCAATTAATTGCCCTGTCTTTTCATCATACAAGCTAATTATCATCTGGCCATTTCCGGCATCTTTTTCTCCATATGTGGCCGCTTTAAACCCTATACTGTATATAGTTCCCGATATATTTTGTATCTTCTGAGTAACCACATCGCCATTATGTAGTTCACCTACAACCTGTCCAGTATCATTACCATTAATATACTTATTAATTTTTAAAAATGTACTATTTGAAACCCATGCGCAAAAAACAATATATACAACTAAAATAAATGTTAAAATAACTACATGTCTATATATCTTCTTGTTTTTATTAAAATGATTTTTCACATTTTGTAGTTTTTCTTTACTCATTTTCTATACCAATCCACTTTCAAAATAGTCCTTTATGAGCTTTTTTCAATCTTTTCTTCTAACTCTTTAACTCTCTTATCTAATAAAGCAGCCTTCTGTGTTAATCTTTTTACACTTGAAGACGCTATAGATAATGCAACTGTCAATGTCAAAATAATAATTGCCATAAATAAAAAACCAAACAAAAAAAGCATATTTACAGGAGAGGCTATTCCTAGTAATTCAGAAAGACTATTCATAATAACCGGGAAGCAATCCAGAATCAATATTAATATGCTTACTGTTATCCAAGAAAGAGCATACTTTAATTCCAATCTATTCTTTCTGATCAGATTAATCAGATACATCAATCCAAATAAAACTATTACTGCAATAATTATTTGAAATCTTAAAGTCATCATATTACTTTCTTGTCCTTTCTATTATTATAGCCAGTGTAACCTTAAACATATAATAAATTGATTTTTTAGGTGATATTGAAGATACACCTTCTTCTCTTGCTCTCATAACAACCGGTATCTCAACTACATTCATTTTCTTTCTAAGAATACTTGTAGTTGTTTCAGGTTCCGGATAATCCTTAGGATAGCTATTAGCAAACATTTCAATAACCCTTCTGTTACACATTCTATATCCTGAGGTTGGATCTGTAATTCTCTTACCTGTCAATAATTTTATCAACGCTGAAAAATACTTTATTCCAAATCTTCTGGTTGAAGAAGACTGAAATCCCTTCTTTTCTATAAATCTCGAACCTATAACCATATCTGCATTGTTTTCGGCAAGACTCTCTGCCATAGTATCCAAATATTTTGCATCGTGCTGTCCGTCACCATCAAACTGTACAGCTATATCATATCCATTTTCAAATGCATACCAATAACCCGTCTGAACAGCACCACCTATGCCTAAATTCAATGGTAAATTGACTACATTGATATTATTTTCCACACATACATTGTATGTATTATCTTTCGATCGATCATTAATAACAACATAGTCAAAGTCCGGTGCATTTTCTTTTATATCTTTTACTGTATTCACAATACTGGCTGATTCATTATATGCCGGAATAATTACAATCTTTTTCATATAAATTCCTTTCTTTGACTATAATATCGAAATAAATTTCTTTGCAGTAGCATTCCATGTATAATTCTTCTCTATATCCTCTTTACACCGAAATACTGCTGCCGCTCTATATTCTTCCTTATCTAAAACATCAACTATTGCTTCACAAAGTCCTTCCCAATTATTATCTGGAAGAATGATACCATAATCTCTGTTTTTAATTAATTCCTTTGTTCCGCCTCTGTAAGTGGAAATTACGAAATTATCACATATTGCCGCTTCAAGGACAGTTGTTGGGAACCCCTCTGATACAGATGGTAAACAAAATATATCGCATGCTTTTAACATAGCTACAACATCTTCTTTTTTCAAGCTACCAACAAAATGTATATTTTCATTAATAATCGGTGTAAATTTCTCCATCTGATATCCTGTTCCGGCTGCCAACAAATATACATCTTTTCTTGTTTCATTAATTTTCAATATTGCTCTGACTAACTCTTCAATCCCTTTTTCAATTGTAAGTCTTCCAACAAAAGAAATTACAATTGCATCATAAGGAATGTCGTATTCCTTGCGAAAGTCTCTAACTGTCTTTTTCTTTATTTCATTAAATTCTTCAACATTTATGGAATTGTATAATATCGTTTCAGAATTAATATGAAAATGCTTTATCCATTCCAACACAGCCCCTGAAACACCTGCAAATTCTTTTACATATCTTTTTTCAAGCCATGTTATGCTATGTTCAAATAATTCACCCATTTTACTTGTAATTTTTCCACCTGTATTAAGATGGCTTGTCCCATGATCAAGCATTATACACCTTAATTTCATTTTTTTAGCTAATCGTACTGCATATAATGAAATTAAATAGAAACGCATATTGACTAACATCACATCATAATTCTCCGACTTGATTTTTTTTGTCCATTCACGTAGTCTTTTATTGAACTTTAAAAATGGAAATCGCCCCCCCATAAGTGGTAATGATGGAAGTCTAATAATTTCTAAATTACCTTCAATTTCGTGTTCCTCCGCCCCTTCAATTTCTGATGTAACTATAGTTACCTTGTGTCCCAACGACACCAATTCTCTTGCGAAGTTATCTACATATTGTTCCACTCCACCTATATGTGGCAAATACTGTGAACTTACAATACAAATTGATTTTCCTTTACTCATATACTACTCTCCAAAATCAATAATATCTGCCGCATGATTAACTCTTTTGTCTTCAGGTGGCAATTCCATATATTCCCCATACATATTTTTTAAGATTTTATCATATTCGTGGGGAATATTTACCATCTCGCCTTCAAATTCACCCTGAATATATGGAATAACATCATTTCTATCCACAATACAGTTTTCAACATCCGGTACCTGATACACAGTGTAAATACTTGTATCCTCATTATTTGATTTCATACATTCTTTTGTATACATATTAAATAAATGTACTCCTCTATTCGGCCATAGTTTTAAAGCATAATGTGTCACGAAACAAATCACCTTAGAAAGAATACCAACAACTCCACCTATATTAATTTCCGGATAAGGAGTCCCCGCTAAAAACAAAAGCATAGCCAGAAACCTTACCTTTTTCGCCTGTTTTTTAAATTTTTTTTCATTTTTTGAGACGCGATCCCATATAAAAATATCAATAAAAATACCTTGATCACACTTCTGTTTCATTGATTGTTTATATATAAATTTTGTATTTTTTTTCATTACTTTGATAACATTGCCTGAATATCCCTTTTCGCGTAAAGGCGTCATCAATTTATATTTATCACCTAATTCTTTATCGAAAATTTTTTCAAATTTTTCATATTCATCTCTGAACATCATTAAATCAATATCATCATCCCATGGGATAAATCCTTTGTGTCTTATAACTCCAATTAACGAACCATATGTTATAGAATAACCTATATCATATTTTTCACACATTCTTTTAATATCTAATAATATTTCCAACTCTACTTGTTGAAGTTTTTTTAATGTTTCATTATCGTATTGTTTTAGCATTTTCTCCACCGTTTTTTTTATTTACACAAAAGTGCATTTCATTTTATTATAACACTCTACATTTGCTTTTACAACATTTGTCTTTTTCTTTTCATATTTGTAATAACAATAATCATTGCATATATCAATACTAAAATAGTAACAGATAATCCATATGCAATAATAGCTCCTCTAATTGCAAAATATTTTACAAACATATCCGATACAAAAAATGAAAAAACAAAAGAAACAACATATCCGATTAATAACATATTCTGTTGACGCATAACAGTAATAATATAGTAAGAAAAAGTCATAATTGCACTAATCCCTCCTACAATCATCACTAACATTAAATCTATTTTATAGCCTGCTAGATTTATACCGTAAAGCAATGATAAAAGAGGAATTCCTAAAAACCATGTTCCTACTAACACAGCTAAAGTAGCCGCAAAAATCATCCCATATACTTTTCCAATTGATTTCCACAACTGAACCAACTGACCATCAATCCAGTTTTTAGTCATTTCAACAAGCATTGGTCTAAAAATAAAAAGACTAAATAAATTTATTACAAATGCGGGCATAAATAAGATGTTATAAATGTTTTGTATCTCATCTCCATGTATGTTATTAATTGCATATTTAGGAGCATTGCTTAAATACATCATGACAAACGAACCTATAAAAAGTGGCAAAACCTCTTTAAATAGACTTAGCAGTTCCCTTACTTTAACCTTTCCAACCCTTCTATCCTGTTCAAAAATGAATTTTTTGTCATAAATAAAATATAATCCAAATGAACATAGAAAAATTCCGATAGAAGCAATAGGAAGACTATTGGTAAACAACATTAATAAAATAAAGGCAATTGTAGATATAACTACTCTTACAAAAAACAACTTACCAGTCAAATCAATTCTGTCTAATTGTTGGAATCTTCCTCCATAGACATCTGTAAATGCCTCTACCATCTTAAATAATGCCAAAAATAAAACTATTATTTTTTTTTCTATACTAAAACCCTCTACACCAATATAGATACATGTTATTACCATCATAACAATACATGTTATTATTTTAAACCAATAGTAAATATCAAATTTATACTTTTCCTCAATATCTGTAGATTGTAACGGACGCACCTCAAAATTTCCTATTGTCAACATCAATTGCGCATTTGAATATGCGAACGCAAAAATTCCTCCACTATTCCCACCTAGAATTCTATTTACCGATATTGTGAGTATTAGTGTAGAAAATGCATTGCTTAAACTTCCTAACATATTCCATATAAATTTCTTTTTATAAGTCACTGGTCTTTCCATACTACCTCACCACTTTCTAAAAAATAATATATATTACACTTTTCAAAAAAATATACATAATATAAAAACCGTTTAATTATAACCTTTGTTAATAAATTGTACAAGATATTTTTATATTTCACCTGATTTATGCTAACTTGACATTATTATGATAGTGTTGTTTAATTATTATTGCAATAAACATAAGATTTTTATAATTTTTAAGGAGATTTTGCATATGTCAACTAATTTAAATGAAAGCAAAAACATTAAGTTATTTACTGTTGGTCCTGCACAAATGTATCAACATACAATTGATGTAAGAAACAATGTAGTACCATATTTCCGTACATCAGAGTTTTCTGAACTTATGCTTGAAAACGCATCATTATTAAAAAAATCAATGAATGCAACTGAAGATTCAGATGTTATTTTTTTAACAGCATCAGGAAGTGCTGCCATGGAGGCAACAGTAATTAACTGTTTTGATAAAAATGATAAAATATTAGTTATCTCTGGTGGTACATTTGGTGAAAGATTTGAAAAAATATGTGAAATTCACGACATACCTTTCGAAGCACTAAAACTCAATCCAAATGAAGAACTTAAGGCTTCACACTTTGACAAATATGAAGGCAAAGGTTTTACAGGTCTCCTGGTAAACATTCACGAAACATACACAGGACAATTATATAACATTGAAATAATCAGCGATTTCTGTAAACGTAACAACCTTTATTTGGTTGTTGATGCTATCAGTTCATTTTTATGTGATCCATATGATATGTCAAAATACAATATTGATGCCACTATCATTAGTTCACAAAAAGGATTATGTCTTGCTCCTGGTTTATCTATGGTTGTTTTAAGCCCAAGAATGGTTAATGAACGTGTTGCAAATAATCAAATTAAGTCATTATATTTTGATTTCAAAGACTACCTAAACAATATAAAAAGAGGACAGACTCCTTTTACTCCTAGTGTTGGTGTTTGTTTCGAGTTAAATGATATGTTAAAATATATAGACAATCAGGGTGTGGAAAATAGAATAAAAGAAGTTAAAGACAGATGTGATTATTTCCGTTCAAAAATTGGAGATTTACCTATAAAGCTTCCTGAGTTTCCTCTATCAAATGCAATTAGTCCAATACGATTTGAAAAGGAAATTGCAAAAGAATTTTTTGAATATCTAAAAAATGAAAAGTCTATAATGGTAAATCCTGTAGGTGGTGAATTAGGTAAATCAAGTATTCGTGTTGCACACATTGGTGACTTGTCATTTGAAGATTACGACATGTTAATAGAGGAAATTAAGACATTTTTTGGTATGTAGGAGAAATATGAACAAAAATTACAAAATTGAACTAATTAATTACGTCAAACAACTGAATTCATCTGCAGAAATTGTTTTTATAGATCCAAAAGAATTAATTTTTGAAGAAGTTGCAAAAATGAACTGTTTTTATTGTGGAAAATATAACAATAACTGGAGGTGTCCTCCACATCTACCAGACAACATTGACTATAAAAAAATGATGGAAGAGTTTGATGCTGGTTTATTTTTGATACTCACTTACAATATAACAAGCAAAGAACAGTTTGCTGTAGTCAGAAATGAATCCAGTGTTGCTGTTCACAGAATATTACTGGATTTAGAAAAATGGATGTACAATCATAACTCTTCTACTGCTATTTCTTTTATCGGTGGTTCATGTAAACTCTGTAAAGGTGGCTGTGGAAAAGAAAAATGTAATAATCCATATATGTCAAGAAGTCCAATCGAGGCATTAGGCATAAATGTAATAAAAAGTGCATCAAAATATGGAATAAATATTGAATTTCCAACAGATAAACAGTTAATGAGAATTGGAATGCTTTTATGGCAGGAAGGAGATAATTAAATGAGATATATTTTTTTAGTTGCAGGTAAGGGTTCAAGATTACAACCATTAACCCTTAAACATCCAAAATCAATGTTCAAACTTGATAATAACACAACACTTATTCAAAGAATGGTTAGTTTAATAAATGAATATGACAAAGAGGCCGATATTGTAGTTGTTACAGGTCATATGCATCAGTGCATAGAAGACGCTTTAGAAGGCGTAACATTTATCAATAACCCATTCTATGAAGTTACTAATTCAATTGCTTCCTTATGGTTTGCTAAAGAATATCTAGATGCGGACAATGTTGTTTTAATCGATGGCGATATAGTGGTATCCAGGGAACTGATGGAAAAAGTTGTATGCCAGCCTGTATCAAAGGCTACTGTTTTGCTTGATAGTTCTATTAGAACTGATGGCGACTATAATGTTCAAATATCAGGCGACAGAGTATTAGTTATGAGCAAACAACTAGATGATTATTATGGTGAATACGCTGGTCTCACAAAGTTAGATCATGACAGTGCCTTAATGATGAAAACTAAAATGGAAGAAATGATTGATGACGGTCAATATAATCAATGGTACGAAGACGCATTAGTTCAAATGATATTTGAAAACGATTTCAATCTCTATTATGAAGATATATGTGATTACGATTGGACAGAAGTTGATTGTGTAAGCGATATGCAACATGCAAAGAATATTCACTTAAGTGATCAATAAATTCTATAAAAAGGATTACAATGTCTATATATAATATGTTAGATATTGTAATCCTTTTCATTACATGAATAAGTACTAATAATTCAAAATTCTTCTTTATTCCTATTTGAGTATGTTTTGTATATAATACTTTGAATATTTACAAATCTCATCATCTAAATACTCCAACCCATACTCTTCAATCAGTGTCCTTCTTTCAGAATACAAGTTCGTTCCCAAGCCAAGTCTGTCACCTTCTATTGTATATCCCATTGCAGCAAGTGTAGTTGGAAATATATCCAGTGTAGTAAATTCTCTGTTCTCTTCTTTGTTAGCTCTAATAGTATCAGAATTAATAATTGTAAAATATGTTTTTCTATCATAGTCTGATTTAATCATCGTGTCAGTTGTTGTAGACATACTCAAATGATCTCCACTAAGTATAATAACTGTATCTTCATAAAAATCTTGTTCCTGTATCCACCTTATAAAGTTATATACATTTATATCTGAATTATAAATTACATTTTCATACTGTATATCAAAAGGATATTCAAATGCATGACTTTCAGTATCAATAACCAATCCATCAGGTGCATGCGTATCTGCTGTTAATATAGTGAAATTAAATGGCTCATCTTTTTCTGCAAGTTCTAATATCTTTTCCTTGGACCATTCAAACAGTTTTCCATCTTCAAATCCCCACCACACTTCTTCTCCTGATTTCATCTTTCCTTCTTCAAGTGCTGAAAACCTATCCCAAATTCTATAATTACCATGTTGTGTAAAATATTTGTCTCTTCCAGCAAATTTTGCATCAGAACCAAACATTAACATCTGATTGTATCCATCTCTTTCTAAAATTTCACCTATTGATGTAGCACCACCAAGAAAGACACTATATTCCTCAAAACTATTAGAGCCTATAGGAATAGTTAATGGTATTCCCGATGTCTGTGCCACCATACCAGCAATAGTCCAACCTGTATTAGCAGTAACATTCGCTCCATTTATAATACATCCTGATGTGAAATTTTCATTTTTCAATGCAAGCCTTGTCAGATTTGGAATCAGACTTGAATCCATTGCACCTCCAAAGCATTCATCAGCATATGAGCTCTCCATTGACTCTAAAAAAATATATATAAGGTTTTTCTTTTTATCCGGAGCTTTTATAGATACTTCTGATGCATCAACATACTCGTTTTCATACAGCTTTGTACTCTTAGAAATATCACTAATATATTCATCTATTCCCAATGCTCTAATACAATAATTCACATTTAAACATAAAATAATTAAAGAAATAACAAGAATACCTTTTCGTATAATCCTACAAATGATATTATCTGTATAACTTATATCAAAACTTTTATTACGAATTTTCATATTAAATTTAAACTCAGAATATCTCTGGACATACACTAATACGATATATATTATAACAGCCGGAATAAATATAGGTAATATATATTTCAAAGCACCTGTTACAAAGCCTTCTATTACATCACTGTTTGTACCTTCAAGGGGAACCATCAGATGAAATACCACCTGACTAAAAGGGATTTCTCCAAACTCCTCCAATGTCCAATTAGATGCATATCTTAGCAGCATTGCAAAAGCCAACAGTAAAAATGCTACTAAAACATAGCATATTTTCAAAAAAAATCTAATTTTACTTTTCTTTTGTTGTTTATCCATAGTTATTACCTTTTCTGACACTAACTTGATATGCAAATTGCTTCGACGCGATATAACTCACATAGTCTAGATAATACCACAAAATACAAGTAAAAGTAAATAAAAAATATCCCTTAAGAATTGGTATAATTTTACCGATTCTTAAGGGTTAATCCCAGCTTAGCGAACCTCTTTAATGGTTCTTCTATATATTTGTTAATCAATATTGATAACGTCATAGTTACAACAATTAACACTAGTCCTTTTATCCACATATTGGATATATATATTTTAATTTTCATTAGAATCAAATAATGTAACAAATATATAGGAAAACTAATTTCCCAACCTTTTGAAGGAATCTGCATCTTCCTAGGAGTTCTCCAATATATTTTCCACACATAATGCCCAAAAATATTATTGCCTCCAAAGCAACAACCAACAAGTACTTATCATGTAAATATCCTGAAGGCTCAAATCCCCATAAAATTTTTCTAAAAAGAGGAGTAAGAGCAAGAATACCAGTTACACCTAATATCACCAAAAAATCTCCTAATAAAATTTTTTTATCTCTTATATTTTTGAATACAAAAGCCAATATCATTCCCACAGCAAAAATTGGTATATACCAATATAATCGAATTGAGTTTTCCTGATAATCAGTGTATCGAATCAGATAAAAGAAAGATAAAGCCGTCACTGATATCAATATTCCGACAAACACTTTTCCATTCTTTATAAATTTATAAAGAAAAATAAATACAGGATATACCAAATACATTTTTATAATTACTGGCATATACCAAAAGTGTCCTGCCCCTTTCATTGCCAGAATATGTGGTAATACGTCATCTAACTTAATTAATCCTGATATGACTGCCAATAATAATGAAACTATGTAAACCGGATATATTCGCAAAAATCTCTTAAGATAAAAATGGAGTACAGAAAAGTGGTCTACATCATCAACATATGGAAGCATCAAGAAAAAACCACACATTATCATAAAACACCAAACACCGATTTTACCACAGCCCATAGCATATATCCCATAGGAAGAACTTGTACTTATCCAGTGAGCCACTAAAACAATGATACACGCTATTCCTCTTAGAGATTCAAATTTTAAATTTTTTTCCATTGTATATACCTACTTTACCTTATTTTAGATAAATACCTTAATCACACCAGTATACCTCATAGGAATCCGTCTCTCCTATCTTTTTATATCCTAGTGACTCAATATATTCGTCAGAAAACTTATTCTTATCCCTTATAAAACATTCAATATTATATTTAGAAAAAGCATCATGTACTACTTCAACATCATATTCTACGCCACCACAAAGCATTGTGCTCATCACAGTAAATGTATCATATACATTTCCATATCCTTCTGCATTTCCTGCATTAACCAAATCGTCCTCATTTGGCATTCTAATCTGATATATACTAAAATCTGTTAAGATTGAAGCATCGTATGTGCGTAATTCAATTGCTAAACCCTCTCCATAATACGCTATAACCTGATTGTTATTCGTATAATCATGGATAATATCCGAAACTTCTATGACCTCATCACTTACCTTATATATATTATCTCTTCCATCATCATGTTCATATCCAAATTTCACCCCCGCAGTTTGAACTAAAAGTACAATCAAAGCTACTATTAATACTTTATCAAATAATTTCTTACACCTGAAAACTATATCTACCAAAACAATACTAATCGTTAGCGCTATAGGCAGCATCCAGTTAAATCTGTAATACCTACTCATTAGTCCAAACTTTTCAACAAGTTTTGATGCAAATAATGGGTTAAACACTGTAAGTAAAGCTACAATTGGCATATATCCCAGTATATACTTTTTTGTACCTTTTTGATTTTTAATAATATACACAATAGCAAATACATATATCGAAAAAAAAGATATATTACCCCAATAGTTTAAGAAAACATTTTTAAAAAAATCTTCATCCATTTGAAAAAAATTCATAACCAGATTACCCCAACATCACATAAATTAAAAGGAATGCCAAACAAGGCAAAAAACTTATTGCACTATTTATTACTGTTATAATATTTTTTGCTTTTATATTAATAGGTACTAATAATACAAACAATGTAGCAGGTATCAATATCATTGCTGTATCATTGACCATTAATCCTACAATGCTTGCCATATATAAACATGTCCAATTTGACTGTTTAAACTTATTTTCAAAAATATAGCAAGATATCAATATCAAAAGAGGAACCGTGATATTGGCTGTGATTGATTTGGCTTCTGCAAGTCTGTAAAAAAGAAAATTTGCAGGAGTATATATGGTATTCATATATGTATTGATATAGAAAACTAGTCCTACTGTACATATTGCTTTTTTGTAATCTTTGAACAATTTCCTTGCGATAAGAAAAATAATATAACTATTAGCCAGTACTTCACATATACCAATCACCCTATTAACGACTATCAAAGGATGAATAGAAAACATTTTGCTTATGGCTGCTGCAAATGATTCATAAAGCATAATCTGATTAAATACTGTATATGTGGAATCACTTCCTAAATATGGTTCTTTTGCATTAAGCAGCCCTGACTCTACTGTACTATTAATGATTCCATTATAATATGAATTGTCATAAAGGCTAGTATAATAGGTAATATCAACTGTGTAATATATCAAAAAAGCAAAAAAAGCCACAAATACTATTATCCATACCATTCTATTGATACTGATAGTTTTAATCTTGGAATTAATTTTAGACAATATTATATCCCTTGTTACCAATTCATTTCTTTGTATATACTGCCTAACTGTTAATCTAATCATTAATAGTCCACAAATGAGAAAACCTATTGAAATAACAATAAGTATATTTGAAAACAATGCTAGTGATTTATTTGTAAACTGTATAGGTATATAAACAATCGCAAGTATAAAGAAATATACAACCGCACCAAAAACGGGTCTGAAAAAACGATCCATTTTCAAGCCAAAAACATTGTCAACAATATATCCTGTACATATAAACATAGTAGCTAAATATGCAATAACTACAAACACACCAAAATAACTGTCCATACTTTTTCCTCTTTCCACTATGGTAAAATTGCAAAATAACAGCTAAAAAGTAAATACATACCATATCGACCATTTACCCCAAAACACACACAGAATAGTTAATATAAAATCTAAAGAAAAATGCTAATATAAGTATATATCATATTTCTATCAGAGTTTTATATATATTAGCACCAATTTCAAAATAAAATTATTTTTTATAATTCTATTTGCATACGCATTTTTGTAGAAGGTATACAACCTATACTTTCCTTAAAACTACATAATCCATAATTTGGATTGCCTTCCTCTGTAGAAATACCTATATCAAGTATCTCAAATCCCAATTCTTTATAGAACTTTACTAAATTATAGGAAAGGAAATTTATAGGCTTATATTCTCCAACACCAGGGATATCTCCCCAATATACAACTTGCGCAATTTTAGATGTTAATCTATATACAACTGCAGCTGCTATAGTATTACCTTCATGATTAACCAAAAAGAAATCATGATTAACAACTTTTATTGTAGACATTACTTGCTCTTTAGTCATCCTTAATGGAAATCCTCTATAATCCCTATTTATTTTTATTATATCGTAAGCTTCTTCTTTCTGCTCATCTGAAATACAACGTATAAAATTATGATTACAATCCATAGCGATTCTTAAATTTTTCCGAGCATTATAATGTATTAATTGCTCATATGATGTCATATCAAAAGAATTTAAATCAAATGAGTAATTAACATCTGCAAATTCTATATGAAATCCATTTCCTAATAAAGCATTGTATATTTTTGAATTATCATTTGCACAATATACATCTGCTGGAAGATATAAATTGATTAATCTTCCACCATTAGATTTCACATAATCTTTTAAAAGACCTACAAATTCCCATATATACTCTACTGAAGTATCCTTTCGCAAAAGTACTATATTTGAAAACGGTGCAGAAAATGGTGCTCTCCACTCACCATCTTTTTCACCTATCGCCAATAATATTCTATATTTTTTATCTTTACCAGCTAAATAATGCACTTTATCAACTTTGTTACTATTCAACTCAATAAATTCATATTTACTAAATACAGGTATTCCATCTGGTACTAATTTTGCATATTCTGTTCCTGTTAATTCCACTATTTCCACTGTTTATATTTCCTCTTATTATATAGTAGTAGTGTTTATAGTCCCTCTCCAAGGACTGTATTTCATGATATTTTAGATACTATGTGCTTTTCTTCTATCACTTAATGATTTTAGCATGAATCCAACCACGGTCTCTTTATATTTTTGCTATGAACTAGATTTCTTATGATAGTTTATTCTGAGCAAAGTTACAATCACCAAGAAGACTTTCCTCAATTTTAGTCGAAATCAATTTTTTAAAGATTTTTGCTTTTCATATAACATCATAACATATCTATATATTTAATTTTACAACTAGATAATGGTTATTTCCACATATAAAACTATGTTAACATTATCAAGGATATACTCTTTACAATTTTTATAAATATTTACAACCCTGCTATAAAATCTTTGGTGTATATTTAAAAAGTGTTTTCAGAATGTAAACAATACAATATAGCTATATTTTTCAGATACAAAATATACTTTATTATGTGATAAATCTATATCCAATAGGTATCAAATCGGAGGCTCTAAAAATCTTTTTTGTCTCATATTCTTGTACCTCACTAATAATAAGAAATCCTTCACAAGTTTTAATCCATACCCCAGAATCACTAATGTTAACTGCTCTTCCTACTGGTCCATAATAATTACAATCTTTTATTTCATAGTTACCAATAACCTCATATCTCTTACCCCTTATATTAATCATAGGTCTTGGATAAGATGGAGTTAATGCTTTAAAGAATCTTTTTAACAATTCATTTGACATTTGAAAATCAATATAACAGTCATCCAAATTTCTTTTTGCTCCAAATGACACTTTATTAATATCTTGCTTTATGCCAACTATCTCTCCATTGATATACTTGTAACATATTGTTCCTGCATATTTTTCAACCAATTCATCTATTTTACAATTTATTTCATCAATGGTCTGGTTTTTATATTCAAATTTAAACTGTCCTAATATATCACCTGCATCCATATACTTATCAACTAAATGGAAGGTAATTCCCAATTCCTTTTCACCATTCATAATTGCATAAAAGCTTGAATGCATTCCCCGATATTTTGGCAATAATGCGCCATGAACATTAATGAATCTTTTTTTTTCTAATTCTTCCTCTCGTATAAATCGTGAATAACCACATAAAAACACATAGGGACAATCAACATCAAAAAAATCACTAATCAACTCATCATTTTCTCTTAATAGACTTTTATGTCCTTCATCATTTTGATTTAATAAGTATACTTTGTCAAATATCTTTTGAATTGACTTTAAACCATAAGTATCATAATGGGAACCACCCGCAAAAATTATTTCCAAACAAATCTTCCTTTCATTAATAGTATTATAAATAATATGACATCAATATTTTTTAATATGTTTAAACATTTTTAGAGGTCATAAGGTTATTTTGTATAATATCAACAATGGTACTCATATCTTCAATTCCATATCTTTGATCTATAGGAATTGGTATTATATTATTTGATAAAAATTTTTCAAATTGATTAGATTCATTACTTTCTACTACCCACTTCCACCATTGTGGTACATATATTTTATTTTCTACCAATTTTTTTCTTAACGTGCTTGAATTTTCTTTTATTAATAATGGGTATACCATAGGATCATCTACCAATTCCAAACCTTTTAACTGATTATTATTCGAAAGTCTTTCAACTAAATAGTGATAATTTTTCTTTCTAATGTGTCTAATCTTATCATAATCAATATTCGCTAACAAATGTCTTGTTAACTTTGACATTTGTTTTGGTCCATCCTCACACAATCTATCCTCATTTCTTAAATAATCTAGATACGCTGAGTTTGTCCCAATTTCTATTGCCTTAAACAAATATTGAGCATAATTATATGAAACATCTTGTTCATATTTTTCTATCTTTAATTTATGATTTGTAATTACATATGCACCATCAGGCACACCTACAAATTTCCGTGGTGAATATATATTATATATACCGTTTCTAATTATTGGTTTTGTAAAAAAAGCCTGCGTATTATCAAATATTACGTTTCTATATCTATCAATAATTGAATAATAAAATCCTTCTTGTTTTATACCATAATAATTTGTTACTAGAATAATATCATTACAGCCAATTTCCTGCATATCAGGCATAAAGTCTTCTCCAATATTATACTTATTATAAACAATTCCTTCATCTTCTAAAACATCTAAAACAGTATGACAAATATAAACTGGAACCCAAATTCTTTTGCATCCACTATCTTTAATTGCTTCAACTATACCATATCGTGCAGCATTTAATCGTGTTATAAATTCTTCTTTTATTCCTATATTTAAAAAATATTCTTCTCCCATACTATCTATCGCTAGATATCCACCATACTCATTCATATATTTCTCCTACTTGAATTCATTAATTGTATCTATCACATATTTAACTTCTTCATCTGTCATACCATAAAACATAGGTAAACTTAATTCTGTTTCACTTATCTCCTCTGCTATTGGAAAATCACCTTTTTTATATCCTAGAGATTTATAGCATTCCTGCATATGAATAGGTATCGGATAATGCTTGTTTGTTCCAATGTTTTTTTCCGTTAAATATTTTTCCAACTCATCTCTTCTTTTACACCGTATACCAAATATATGCCATACAGGCACAACGTCATCAATTACATACGGAAGAATAATTTCCTGATTATGAATTCCTGATAAATACTTTTGAGCAATTGTTCTTCTCTCATTATTCATTCTTTCAAGATGAGCTAATTTTACAGACAAAAACGCAGCTTGCATCTCATCAAGACGTGAATTGTTTCCTTGATAAATATGATGGTATTTGTAATCTGAACCATAATTTCCGAGAGCTCTAATCTTTTCAATAACTTTTTTATTATTACTTATTGCAGCACCAGCATCACCAAGAGCTCCTAAATTCTTACCTGGATAAAAACTAAATCCTGCCACGTCTCCAAAACTTCCAATTTTCTTACCTTTATATGTAGCACCATGTGCTTGTGCACAGTCTTCAATCACATACAAATCATATTTTCTAGCAATATCCATAATATGATTCATCTCACAAGGCTGCCCATATAAATGAACTGGCATTATGGCTCTAGTATTTTCCGTTATTGAATTTTCTACCTTGGTAGGATCTATATTATACGTCCGTATATCTGGTTCAACAAAAACTGGTTTTGCACCAACATATGTCACAGCCAATGCAGTTGCAATGTATGTGTTTGAAGGTACAATAACCTCATCCCCTTCTTTTATATCAAGTGCTTTCAATGAAAGCATTAAGGCATCCAGCCCATTACCAACACCAACACAATGTTTCACTCCACAGTAATCCGCAAACGACTTTTCAAAGTTCTCATCCTCGGTTCCTTCTATATACCAACTTTTACTTAAAACTCTTTCAAATGCATCCTTTAATTCTTTTTCTAGTTCCTTTTCCATTGGTAAAAAACTCACAAATGGTATTTTCATTCTAATCCTCTCCTTCTACCGCTGTTATAACTCCACAATTCTTAACATAATCTAAGAATTCATCATAGTCTCTTATATAATCGCTCTCATCATATAATTCTGATGCTAAAACCATTAGAACAGCATCAGGAGAGAAATCAAACATTTCTCTCCACATTGCATTTGATACATATAACCCTTCATATGGTTTTTCAAGTGGGATTATTTTTTTTTCTTTTCCATTATCCAATAAAATTTTACAACTACCATGTATACATACTAATATCTGTTGTAAGGATTTATGAGCATGATGTCCTCTAATAACACCTTCTGAAGTATCATACATATAATAAACTCTTTTTATTTTAAATGGTATATCCTTAAATTCTTCTAGAGCAACAAGCTGTCCCCGTTCATCACCATGTGGCTGAAATACATACTTTATTACTTGCATCAATTCTTCTCCTCTCTTGTACCTTTGTTTTTCAACATTGTACGCATTTTTATTATCTCTTTTTTATATAAAAAAATATATATACTACAAACACAAATTGCAAGACAAAAATTAAAAATCGTGTTTGATGGTGAACAAAATCTCCATACTAAAAAATATGTAAACATTACACAAAATACAATTATAATACGTTTTGTCAGTACAAATAATTTCATTTTCATTAATACAACCATACATATAATTACTGTAAACAAATATCCCATCAGCGTGGCTATTGAAGCACCTTCTATTCCCAATATCGGAATCAACAGAATGTTTAATACAATATTTAACATTCCTCCTATTATCAAAATAATCATAGATGGCCATGTCTTTTTTACTACTAAAAATTGGTTGCTAATCACTTGAAACAACATCTGAATTAACGGTGCAATAAATAAATATGGTGCTGCTATATATCCCATTAAATAGTCCTCAGAAAAAAAATTGTTAAAAATAGCATAGCTCATTGCACAGACTAATGTCGATATAGCAAAAGAAATTGTTTCCAAATACTCAAATACATTAGAATTGTTCTTAACTTGATTTTCCTCATTCATAGTCGAAAAAGCAAAAAATTGCCATCCGCCTGCAAATGCCATATATATAATCTGACTACAATGCCCAAGTTTTGAACTTACTGAATAAATTCCAGCATCTCCAACACCTAATATATTAGTAATCATTATTTTATCACATGATGAAAATATCCAGTATATAAGCATATTTGGCACTAATGGCAATGCTATTTTCAATAACTGTACTAATAGTTTTTTATCATATTTTTGCTTATTAAACCACTTCCTATTCAAGTATAGAAAACATATCTCCACTGAAAAGCCAGAAATAAATGTAGCAAGTGGTAATGCAATCAAATAATAACCATTTAATAACAACGGGATTGCTATACCATATGATAATATTGGGCCTATTGTATTTGCAATTAAGTAAATTTTTCTTTTGTTTTGCATACGAGTTGGAGCTGATACAATATTATTGGTTGCCCCAGATATAATTGCAAGAGCTGACAAAAATATTACTATAAAATATCCGTCTTCTCCCAAAAAAAGTCGTGAAATATCATGATTAAAAGCTATTACCAAAATAAAAACCACTATTGAGCTTATCACAGTAAACCATAACGTTGTCGAACATACTATTTTCTTATATTCAGTATCTTCTTTTTCGAAAAACATACGATACATAGCGTCATACATTCCAAATGTTGCTAGAGAAACTCCCAACTGTATCAATGTATTTGAAAGATCACTTATTCCATAATATGTAGAATCTGGCATTAATTTTACTATTATTGGTACCATAACTAATGGTACAATTCTACTAATAACTCCACCAATACCATATATAAAAAAATTTTCTATAAACAATTTAAATTTACTCATTTTTTCTCCATTGTCGTTCTGGCTAAATAATTTCATTTCCATAATTATTTTTTATGTCTTGTATTTTCTTTTCCACTTTTGATTTATAAACAATATTAACTATCAACTTTCTAAGTTTATTTGTCGTAAAACTCCCTAATAATGCATTAATAAAATACGTCACTTTATTTCTTTTGTTTTTAAATGGTTTCATTATTATCCAATACCTAAAATCAGTAATTTTTTCATTCCACCAATAAGCAATTTCTCTTTTTGATATGTATGGATAACAATATATCTCTTTAAACCTTTTTATTTGATCTAAGAAATCTGGTTTAAAGTAAACTTTATTTGACCTTGATATTGATTGCCCTTGACGATATAAAACTGTAACTTCACTCATTTTTCTAATACTATAACCATTTTTAGTGATTTTTATTTTTGCCGACCAATCTTCAATATTTCTTATTTCAAGATCCCCACCACCAATTTGCTTAAAAACTTCTGAATTAATCATTATAGTAGGAGAACATAATATTTCTCTACGAATAATATTTTTATACTCTTCATAAGGATTCATTTTTAGTACTTTATCTTGGTATATTTCTTCCTCAATATCAATTCCATACTTTCTCCCATTTTCTGTATCAATGAAAGTAATAAGATTTGAGACTATCATTCCACATTTTAAATCCTTATTTTTCTCTATATAATTGACATAATTTTCAATACAATCTGATAATAGTATATCATCACCTGCCATAGGTTTTACCCACGTGGTTATAGATTCCCTTATTCTTTTGTCAAAATGTAAACTTATACCCAAATTATTATCATTCACTATTAAATCAGTACTTAAAAATCTAGAATCATGTCTTCTTAGCCAATTCTTAACAACTTCTATGGTTTTATCTTTAGAACAATCATCACTTACTACCAAATGAATTTTTTTATATGTCTGTCTGTAAATACTATTTAATGTTTCTACCACTGTTTTTTCTGAATTGTAACAAAAAACCACTACTGTTATTTCCATCTATAAAACCTCACCTTTTCACCTATGATATCTTAAATATCCGTCCACTTTTAAAATTATTATTAAAAAAATTATATATAAATATAATGTATTTGCATACTGATATGCAAAAAAAGACATCATAATTGCATATATATATGTGCTATAAAAAATAAGGCTGTATCCACCTTGTTTTCTGCTTTTATTATATAGCCAAGAAACAAAAAAACCTAAAATAAAATTAACAACCACTATTCCTAATATTCCACTTGTTGCATATATTGTACAATAATATCCCGCAACATTATATGGTTCATCTAATGGAACAATCTGTGTATATGGTAAATGTATTCCAGCTAAGCTTATAATCTTTTCTAATGGCCCCAATAAAAGAATAATACTATTCTCAGATGGTATATTTACATAATACTTATCAAATGTAACTAACGTATAACCACAATATCTATATAAGTAAAAATCTTTACTTCCAGGATTCATGTCTGTAGCACGTGTAGTTATTTGACCTAGTCCAGCAAATGCAACAATCATCAAAAACACAAGCACAAATAATAACCTATATTTTTTTATAAAAGCAATACATCCTCTTTTCTCATCCGTTTTAAAGGCATAAATCAAACAAACAATAGCTAAAACATATGTTAACAATTCAGTACGCGCCATTGTGAAGAACGTACTTAAAATCAAGAAAGAACATAATATAGTTAACCTAATCTTCCTCTTTCTTTTATTTCTTCTATCTAACTTTTTCTTATCCATTAAGAAGTTATAGAGATAAACCATTGTAACAATAAATAGTAAAACTGTACTATATTTTGTAAAGAAGCTTTTTCCTGATCCATATACCTCATTTATTCTTACATTAGTAAAAAAATTCTTTTCACCTCCTGTACCGGTTCTGTACATCTCAATAATCCCCAAAAAGAAACCAACGATTGATATAACAACGAATATATTATAACAAGAGTTATTTACGTATATTTTTCGTCTTTCTATAAATCTTTTTCCAATAATAATATCAGCAAAAAAATATCCAAAAAAGTAAAAAATAAAATTAAACAATATGACAATATATGTCGTTGAATGTAAATTTATATCACCATATACGGTAATATAAATCCAATATTGTACTACCATTGGCATTGTATATAAAAAAATAGGGTTGAAAATATCCATCTTTCGAATTGAATATAGTAGCGATAATAAGAATGCTACTATTGAGATTACTAAACAAATAGTCTGCATACTTTAATCTCCTCCATAAAAACCTATTGCAATAATCCACCTATCCATCGAGTGAATCTGTATATCAGTAAATATGGTATTGTAATAACAATATTTCTTCTTAAAAAACCAACCTTCCAATACGAATTATAATACGCTTTTATAAATGATTGAGAATCACCTTTTGATCTTTTTCTTGCAATTTTTCTCAAGGAAGAATCATAAAAGTTCATATCCCCAAAGAATTCGGCATATTCTTTTGAAGGTTTACGTAAAAACATTCTAAACCTATTAAATTCTTCTTTTGCAGTTCTTACTTCTGGATAGTATTTTTTTCTATCAATTAAGTATAAGTAAGCATATTCTTGAATGGTGTTTATCGTATTATACTGTTCACCATATTCATTTTCTTTCAATACAGGAATAATCTCACCTTTCATATCGTATTCATATCCATCACATGTACCATGTGGTGCCATACATAAAAGTTCAAATAAACAGTTACAAGACAAAAGTTCATTTTGGATTTTTTTATTATTGTTATAATCACAAAGGTATCCTTTATTCTTAAATTTATAAAAAAGAAAATGTTTCATTTCTGGTCTCTGTCCAAGAAAATAGCCATAAACATCATGAGATATATTACCTAGCCTTAATATCTCAGATAAAGCTATTTGCATAGTTCCTGTCCAACCTATATCAACAACTGCAAACTTTCCACTGCAATCATTGTTTTCAAGGTATTTTAGTACAATTTCAAATTCATCCTTTTTTTCTATCAAATCCTTTATTTTTTCTTTATTTTCAACAACCATTTTTCCAGGATCAGAAAACTCAATATTCAACAATTGCAATGCACGTTTTACATCTTGCTCAGACAATCCAAGACTTTTTAAATATTCACCCGCTGATTTATTCCCTATATTTCTGAATTTTTCAAGGTTTGAAAAAAAGATATTACTTGCCAATATTGGAGTTATAAGACTTTTTCTAGACACATACAAATATTTTCTTTCTATTTTTTCATCTTCAATTACTATATCAAATATTTTTTTTAAAAAAAAACCCTCTCTAGAGAAAAAAAATATTTTTTTTATATTTTCTTTTTTTATGTTGTCATTCAGCCAATTAGCATAACCATAGCATACTGGTCCTAATATGTTATACCCAAAATTTTTTGCCAAATCTTCTTCATAAATTCTTAAGTCGCCATCACTTTTCAAATTACTAATATGTACTGCTGTTATGTTATTTTTTTTTGCCATTATACAGTCGCTTTTTATGTTATCACCAAAATGAACCCATAGTTCTTTTTTAAACTTTTTTCTTAACTCAGCATATATAGCCCCATTAGATTTTTTCATTTTTGTATCCGATGAAACATATAATTTTTCATATCCACTAATTCTACACTTGTCCAAAATTTTTTCTAATGTATCTTTAGGCAAATACATATCAGAAATAATAAAAACTTTTTTACCATTCTCAATAGCATATTTAAACAATGATATATTTTTACAAATAGGCACTGAAATTTCGACTTCAAGAGTTACTTCTATTTTCTTAAGTTCTCTAGCTTTATCACCCAAAGTCTTTTTTAGTTCATCATAAATCTCGTCTAATGTTATTTCTCTCTCATATCTTTTCCTACAGTTTGTTTCCGCAATAATTCTATTTTTCTTAAACCCTATGATTTTGTCAGTATTATGTTGTTTATTGTATATTCTCTCCACTTCTTCAAAAACATCCTCGGGTTTACATACCTTTCTTGCAACCAAAGTATCATATATATCAAATGAAACTATTGCACTATCATCTATTATTTTTTTATATTTGTTTTTCATTGAACTATAATCACCTCAAATCATTCAAAATGCCACAATCCTTATAAATAGAACAAAGTTGATTTTTTACTTGTTTTTTATCATATTTTATCATCTTTTTCTCATTTGCAATTCCAATATTCTTAAGTTTATCAGTATTTTTACAAATATCACTTATGGTCTTTCCCCAAACTTTATAATTCTCAGGAGTAAGTAAATATCCATTTATGCCATCTTCTATTAAATCAACATTTCCCCTTATTCGAGAAGCTATAACCGGAAGTCCACTGGCCATCGCCTCCATCATAGACACAGGAAGTCCTTCTCTATATGATGGAAATACAAATAAATCCGACATTTTTTCTATCTCTGGTATATCTGTTCTATACCCCAATAATTTAACCGTGTCGTTCATATCTAAATCATTAATTAACTTTTGAAGTTCATTACGATATGTTCCTTCACCACAAATAATATATTTAATATGACTATGTTCGATTTCCCGTAGTGCTCTTATTACTATCTCATGGTTCTTATTCTTATTAATTTCTCCGACTGATAAAAGCACAAAATCATCATTAGATATTCCTAATTTATCGCGCATTTTATCCTTATCTATTATTACATCTCTAAATTTCTTCGAATCAATCCCTGCTCCAGCAATATAATATACATGTCCACCTTTTTTTAGAGTAAACTTTTCTGCATTATTATAATCTTCCTTATTAATCGTAAGTAATGCATCAGTATACCTAGCCATCAGCCTCTCTGCAAAATAATATAGTACCCAATTTACCAATGGCGCACCTTTATAAAAATGAAATCCATGCGCAGTGTAAATTACTTTTGGCACGTGATTTTTTTTCCCAACCAATCTCGCTAGTATCCCCCCTATTGGAGTATGACAATGTATAACATCAAACTGTATTTCAGACATTAGCTCGTCTAACTGCTTATATGCAACATAAGTCTGCTTAGAATATGGTGAACGAGCAAAATCAATTTGATGACGTACGATTCCTGTCCCATCAAGTCTACTGTTATCCTTCCCATAAAATACATAATTATAGTTAGTTGCATAATGAACTTCATACCCATTTTCTTGTAACAGTTGTACACTGTTCATTTCAAATTGTGGTACAAAACCACTAATTGTAGTTACCAAAAGTGCTTTTTTCATTGTTATCTCTCACTTAATTTTATTGATTCCTCAAAAGAATACTTTCCAACAAGATCCACTTTTTCATAGGTTAAATCACCAAATACTTTATGGAAAACGTTAATATTTATCATTTTAATAAATGGATTAAATATATGTAACAAAGCTATTCCTTTATTGTTTTCTTTTGATATTAGTTTTACCATTTCAGATGTACTGACATAGCTCTCATTTTGAGGAAAAAATACTCCTCTTTTATCTTCATCAATTGTATTTTTAACAAACTCACATAGATTACCAATATAAATCATGCTTCGTTCGTTATTAAAATTAGGAAATATCGGACTCTTTAACGCAAATTTTCTTAACAATTGGTAATTCCCCTTACAGTCCTAACCATATACCATAGGTGGTCTAAGAATAGCTACTTTAAAATTCGAAGTCTCCATTTCATTTAATTTTAAATCTGCCATATATTTAGATTGTCCATATGCAGAATTTGGTTTAGGTTCAGTGTACTTCATAATATGGCCTGTGGTTTCACCATACACACTCATAGAACTAAGTGTAATAAACTGTTCCACACCCGCCTTTTTTGCATTTAACGCAATATCAACGCACAAATCTCTATTAACGACAAAATATTGATTTCTGTTTTCATTAGTTTCCTTTATATGTGCAATACCTGCTGTATTTATTACAACATCATATCCAGTAAAAATCTCTTCTGATGGCTTCATACCTACTGTATTTATTATTTCAACATCGTAATATCTTGGCCATTTCTCAAGATATTTTTTTATTTGTTCTCCTATATATGAACCTTTACCTGTAATAAGAATTCTTTTTTCTTTAGTTGCTACCGTACCAATATATTCTTTTTTCTTTTCTTTATCGATTATACCTGTTCCACCCTCAACCACAGAATCATCATGACCAATTTTAGACACTGTTCCAAGTAAACATTTTAAATCAAACCACAATGTTCTGTGTTTACACCAATATCCATCTAGTGCTGCTTTAGCCTGCAGAGAAATGGAATCTCTTCCATTTATTTGCGCCCAACCAGTAATACCTGGTTTAAATTCGTTTACCCCATACTTATCTCGTTCTGCAGTAAGTACATCCTGATTCCATAATCCAGGTCTAGGTCCCACCAAAGATAAACTGCCATCTAAGACATTTATTAACTGCGGCAATTCATCAAGAGAATGAGCACGAATGAACTTTCCAACCTTAGTTATATATTGCTCAGGATTTTCAAGCATATGAGTCGGGGTATCATGTGGAGTGGACATCTTCATACTACGAAATTTATATAAACTAAAATATTTTTTATTTCGTCCTATTCTCTTTTGTGTAAAGAACACTGGTCCTGGATCATCAATTTTTATTGCTAATGCAATACCTAGTAGCAATGGTGATAATATTATCAGTCCACAAGATGATAGAACTATATCAATACCTCGCTTTATATATTTATCATAAAATGTTAATTTATGTTCAGACTTACCAACTGATACAAGATGACCTCTTACCCCATCTGCATTTTCAGAATCATTCTCATCTTCAACAAAAATTACTCTTTTGCCTTCAAACATATTTTGTTGTTCAGATTTATTTGCTTTTTTCTGAACTTTTGACGCAACTCTAACACCGATTAATACAATCCCCAGTGCAGATGCTACTCCTATTATTATTTTTTTTGTTTTTCTCACAAATTATTCTCCTTCTTATTTGAATAATTATTATTTCTAAAATTCACTTTAAATATCTTTTATCTTTTTCTCATCTAATAACAACACATCCTAATATCTCAATATCTTGTCTTTTCAAAATATTCAACTGTTCTTCAAAGTTATCTTCCTTTGTCTCATTGAGTGTCACTGCAAGTACAACACCACCAATTTCTTTTATCTTGAGCATTTCCTTAGGATTATGCATTATCTCACTTATTACTTTTGCATTTATCTTATTCGTCTCTATTTTAGATGCTATTTCATCACATATTTGATTTTTCTCATTATTTATATTACATTCTACAATCCCTATATCTGCTAATTCCTTTTTCTGACATATCAGATATATCTGAGTACTGATGATTTCCTCTGAATCTTTTTTGCCAAGAATCTTCTTGTTTCCTTTTTCTATTTTTGCAATAATGTTATCTATTGCTCCAAATATTTTTTTATTTTTTCTATCTTTATTTACAACACCAAGAACAGGTATTCTATAAACTTCTGCAATCTCAATCTCATTCTTGATACTATTATCCATTAGATATTTAAATGTAATCACTATTACGGCTATTATGAAAAACAGTATAATACCAATAACTATCTTCTTCACATATACCATTTTAGAGATGTTTATTTCATTTTGCTTATATATCTTTATCTTTTCTTTTGCTATGCCATTTTTAAGTTCAAGATAAGTATTTTTCATATCTTGAAAACTTGCCAATTCAGCAAGCTTACTATTTACCAATCCACTTGGATCACTCTTTGAAACTTCACTTGAAAGTAGTTCAATGTTTCCTTCGCCATATACACCTTGGAACTTCACAGAAAGCTCATTTACATAATCTGTTATTACATCACCTACTGCCTTACATTTTTCTTCGCCTTCAAACCAAAATGTAGCCGTAAATGCAAGTCTTCCAGTATCTATATTTGTATTATCTTTCTCAACATAAAAGAAACTTGGTACATCCGATACTTCTATTTCATCACAGGCCTCTGCGACCTTCTCATAGAACTCATTACTCTCGAGACACTGTTCATATGCTTTTTCCATTATATATGCTCTGTCTAAATCATCACATATAACTGTATATACATTATTGAGAGTATACATATTTGATTCGTCCATCTTCTGAATGATAGATTTTTCAAATTCTTCTTCTGCTATAAGATATTGCTTTTCATACTCTAAATAGTAGTCGATTTTTGCAGCTTCTGCCTCTGTCAAATACATCAGATAGTTTTTACCTGTATCTCCTACTTTTTCTTCTATTTCATTTTGAATACTGACATATCCATACACTCCGAAGATTACGCCACCTGCTACCATAGCTACAAGCAACAATCTCCATCTGTACAGTATCTTAAAGAATAAATCCTTTAAATCTATTTGCTTTTCGTACATTTTACGCCTCCACCTTTTCTTTCATCTTATATGTCGGTACGATATCCTTCACAGCTCTTCTTATCTTGTCTGTGTCGTCATACTCGCCAAGCGCTACTTCCTTAAGCCACTCAAGCTTCATTTCAAACTCTGCTTCATCGAATTCTATCGGTCTGCCAATATGGATTAGCTTATTCTCCGTATCTTTTAGTCCTTCCTCATCCATCAGAAGCTCCTCATACAGTTTTTCACCTGGTCTTAGTCCGGTGATTTTTATCTCTATCTCACCGTTTTTGTAGCCTGACAGTTTAATAAGATTCTTCGCCATATCTATTATCTTCACAGGCTGTCCCATATCCAGTACGAATATTTCTCCACCTTTTGCATATGCTCCTGCCTCAAGTACAAGTGAAACAGCCTCTGGAATAGTCATAAAATACCTGATAATTCTTGGATCTGTTACTGTTACAGGTCCACCTGCCTCTATCTGTTTCTTAAATAGTGGTATAACACTTCCATTACTTCCAAGAACATTTCCGAATCTTACAGCTACGAAATTCGTCTTTTCAAACTTCTTGTCCATCATCTGGATTATCATTTCGCATATTCTCTTAGATGCACCCATTATATTGGTAGGGTTAACTGCTTTGTCTGTAGATATAAGTACAAATCTCTCTACACCACATCTTCCTGCTGCCATAGCAGTCTTATATGTTCCAAATACATTATTCTTTATGGCCTCATTAGGACTATCTTCCATAAGTGGTACATGCTTATGAGCTGCTGCATGGTATACAATATTAGGTCTGTACTTTTCAAATATGTAGTTAATACGGTCTGTATTTCTCACTGATGCTATAAGTACTACCAAATCAAGCTCAGGATATTTTGATATCAACTCCTGCTGTATATCGTAGGCATTATTCTCATATATATCTACAATTATTAGCCTTTTAGGATTGTTGATAGCTATCTGTCTGCATAGCTCACTTCCTATGGATCCGCCTCCACCTGTTACCATGACTACCTTTCCTGTTACATATCCGCTTATCTTCTCATTCTGGAGATGTATAGGCTCTCTTCCAAGCAGATCTTCTATATTGACTTCTCGAAGCATTGAAACCTTCACATCATCATTCATTATCTGATACATACCAGGTAATATCTGCATTTCGCAGTCAGTTTCATTGCATATCTCAAGTATCTCTTTTTTATTCGCTGCATCCAGAGTTGGAATGGCTATGATAATCTTTTGAATGTTATACTTGTACGCATTCTTTATGATGTCATATCTTCCACCGACTATCTTAACGCCCAGAAGATACTTGCCATGTTTGTATTTATTATCATCAATCAGACACTTCACTTTGTAGTCAAGATATTCTGACTCCTTAATCTCTTTCAAAACAGCTAATCCTGCTGCTCCAGCTCCGATGATCATTACATTTTTTGTATCACTATTATCTTCATGGAATCTGTTTCCTATCATTCTCGCAAGTCTATAAGAGAACCTGACGGAAGTACATCCTGCCCCCAGTAGTACTATAAACATTGGATAAAAAGAGCGTGGCATTCCATTGTCCCTTATAACTGCCAATATAACATCAATAGTAAATATTATAATACATGCACACGCCATATATGCCAGTTCATTTATACTGGCATAGCTCCAAACACTTTTATATAATTTAAATGTGGCAAAAACAACCAAAACAATTGCCGTTCTGTATATGTTCATTTCCAACATACTTTCCCAATGTTCTACAGGAATGTCAGAAAAATTAAAATCATATCTTATGTATATAGCCAAAGCCGATGCAATCTGCACCATCAATATATCAAAGAATATAAGAAGCATTATCCTGACTCTCTGATTCGTGGCTCTAAGTATCCTTAACATGATTTTTCTCCTTTGTTCTTTATTATACTCAACAACACTTTATTATATCACGTCGACTAGCGTCTCCGTGTAGTTTTTCGCTTTATGGCTATGTCCGCCAGCGCACATAGCCACAAATTTCATTATATCATATTAGGGGATATTATCAATATTTTCTTATTTTTTACTATATTTTGGTTTATTGTTACTGTATTTCAGTTTCCTCATTAATGCATTTTTGTTCATCTTTACTACTTTGTGGCTCCGGTGCTTTTTCCCTTGCTTGATACTTTTCGACTCTTTTTACTTATGCTACATCACTGCTGTTCTGTATCTTTGTCGGTATTACCTGCTATAGCAAGTATGTCCTGGACTCTTACAAGTCCCTTTAGGCATACCAATATCTTTTAGTTTTCCGCTCTCATCTGAGGATTTTTCTAATGATTAAAAAGATTTACTTCCATGCTTGTTCTTTCTTGTTTCTTCCTTGTCTTAACCATATTTTCATCATTTCCAGCTCTTTCTCAATTTTCAATAATGATCCACTTTCTTTTGCCACCAACACAAATCTTTTTATCGCAAAAACAGAGGAATTCTTCCCTCCCATATTCTATGATGTTCTTCTTTTTCTATGATTCTCTTCTTTGCGCAGAATTAACATAGCTTTGGTATCAGATTTAACACACCCTCTTTAAAATAATGATTATCTAAACAAATACCTGAATTCATTCAGGTGTATTTATTCTTATATACTTTGGAGGATTAAATATGAAAAGATTGACAAGTTTTTTACTGGCGTTTGTTCTTCTACTGTCATTTAATTCCACTGCCTTTGCAGATGAAGGAAGCTCACAGCCGATTATCAAACAGATATATGGTGGTGGAACAAAGACCGAAACAAAGGTAGAAGCCGCTGTAAACGCAGTTATCCGCGACAAGAGTATCACTGATCAGGCACAGGTTGACGCAATGGCGGCGGCTATCGAAGTGGCTATTGCAAGCCTTGAAAGGAACACACAGTCACCTCAAACAGGAGACAATAGTCATACAGATATTTGGCTTTCCCTTCTCATAATAAATGGCTGCGCTATTCTCGTAGTAACAATTTATAGTATAAAGAAAAAGTTAGAAAAAACAGAATAAATAGTTAGCAAATTATTGTTACTAAAAAGCCCATTGTTTTAAGCTCATAGCCGATGAACTTGTGAGAAACACTCTCATGGTTTGTCGGTTGTTTTTATTTTATAAACATTCTCCACTCCCCGCTTGATCCCTTTCATGTTTTTTCTTGTTTCTTCCTTAGTTTACGATTTTTTTGTTTTTCTCTTTTCACACCGTAAATTTCTCCAATACCAACCTTGCTTTAACAAGCACATTATTTCTTCTTATACACTACCCACACGCCAGCACTTACACATACCAATGCCACCAGACTCTTTATACTATATAACTTTTCAGTATAGTCTGAAAACTTTGTCCGACACTTTGGTCTGAGTACAACGATTTCATTATACAGAAATGCATCTCTTAAAATTACCAGTATAATGAAAAAAATCTGTAAATGAATTACCGCTTTTCAGACCAATTTTTATGTCTGAAATACCGCTTGTAAGACTGAATTTTATAAAAAAACCCTTACCGTTTATAGTAAACTTTCACAGAAAAACGCACCCTTGCGCAACATTCTGTTGCTAAGAGTGCGTTACATCAGCATACTCATTCTGCAATGTTCGTTCGTATATCCAACTTGGCAAAATTTCGCTAGCGGGTATGTCTTAATAACACTTTCATTATCTCCATTACTTCGTAAGGGCAAGACAAAAGAGGTATTCAGACTAGTAGCGGGAATGGTGTTGGTGTGTCCTTATGTGGTAACATAATTAGATTAATTTGATTTCAGTTTTTCATTCAAAATACTCAATGCAACTTTTAACCTTTGTTCTAATGTTTCCACAACAGCCTCCTCTTGTTCTATGGAGTATATTATATTTCCAAAATCCTCATGCCACATTAACTCATAGTTTCCTTCATCCGAAGATAATTTTATTATACTAAAAAATATATTATCGACCTTTTCTTCTGCTGACATCCCAAATTCCGTGCAAAAAATCTTTGCCAAATAATCACTACCATCCACGTAATCCCAATTAATAAGTAAAAATTCCACTCTGTTATTTTTATCTACATTTATATGTTTTTTGTAAGTTACTTGCATATTCTTTACTCCAATCCTAAAGATTTATTTACAGATTTTCTTGAACGTTGTGAACTTTCAATTATTGCTTTATATATATCATCTCCCTCCAGCCCCTTTGCACTCTGCTTTCTTACAAGCTCTTCCCATGTAAGATTTGGGTCCGTTTTATATAAGGACTCTGCTGTTGCCCTATCTGCCATAAGTTCTCTAGCCTGTGTTCTAAATTGATTTCTCAGGTTAAATGCTTGTTTCGCCTGTTCTTCCAAAGGTAAACTTTTATCAATCATATCAGGTATTTTTGCTTCTTGTTCCAAATACCACTTTCTTGCTTCGACATTACTCAATGAGTATTTACCACTCTCTATTGACTCCTCATCGCTATTCTCTAAACTCTTAATTTTCCCCTCTTCTATCGCACATATTTTTTCAATAATCTCTTCATCTGTCCTACGATATAGACTATACTCGCGGTCATTTACTCTCTTTGCCAAATCTTCTTTAGACTCAGACCTTATACTTACTATTGTATTATTCTTTACTATTACTTTTGCCATTTGTCCATCTCTATTCTAAATCATCTTCTTGCTTATGTAAACTTCCAATATTTATTATCATAATAGTATACACGTTCTTCAATTTTCTTTTTCATTATATGCCCAATTACTTTCCAGTCAATACTTCTCGCCCCAACGACGTTCCACAGAGCACAAACGACATTTATTTCAGGCTCCCATTCTATAATAATATTAATATTATAATTTTGAGCAATTACAATATAATGTTTTGCATCCAAAGTTTCCCAATATTCATCTGAAATATTCTGTATTTGTTTTGTAAATTCTCCACCTGTCACTTCGTATATTACATTCTTAAAACCATCTTTCTTGAACTTTTCAATTTCTTTTCGATTATGAGTCTTCGTTATGATGCTCTTTTTTTAACTCCCGGAATTTATCACACCACTCATATATCATTTTGCATAATTCTTGTGTATCCACTTCACACCAATTTCCCATAGCATCTTTCGCAATGTTATCATAAACTTTAGTCGTCTTAGGACTTATCTCCACACAACATACATTTCCATTTAATTCTTCATACTCACTTTCGCCTGATAGTACTCTATTAAAATCAGACTTAATCCGTTCTTCAAAAGTCAATACATCTGATTCAAAAAAAGTAGACAATATTTCATATTTATCATCTATAAACTCTATTAATAGTCTTTGTTTTTTTCCAATTTGTATTATTCTATAAAATCTCAATATCATAATTTTCTGCCATTTATTCTCCTTCATATTTCCATATCATTTCTTTTATAAATTAATTCATATATACGTGCTACATTATCATAATAGTATACACATTCCTGAATTTCATTTTTCATTATATGTTTAATTATTTTTCAGTCAATACTTTCCGCCCCAACGACGTTTCACAGAACACAAACGACGGTGAAATAATATTTTTATAATTTCACCGCCGTTTTGTTTAAGTTTATCTCTGATTTTAAATTTTATAATATAATAAAAACTCCAGTCGTTTAGCCATTTATTTATTTATTTATTTATTTATTTAATTGCAAGTGGTGCTGGTCTTGTAGCTTTTGGGATTAACTCCTTATTCGAATTGAATATCTTTTGCATAGGAATATGAAAACATCTTTAGGTATATCACATTCAGGAATCACCTGATGTTTTTCATATCCATTATCATATAAAACTTCAACATGCACAATGTGATCTGTTGCCATTTTTCCGAGAAGTTTGTGTTTTCTTCCTATACACTACCCACACGCCAACACTTACACATACCAATGCCACCAGACTC
>JBGVOD010000007.1:0-15601 GCA_045126215.1 Lachnospiraceae bacterium
TACAACAGCAGTATAATCCACCCCATGATGCTCGTAGAATTTCCTGTCTTCAGTAACAATAAAAGCCTCCACTACTTCCTTTGGAATATCATCATATTTCAAATAATATGAAGACTTACTTCCAGATAATTTCGCAATAATATTTCCATCTTTATCATAGATTATACTTGTTAATGTATTTTTAAATACATCACTACCTGCTTCAGAAACCATCCTGTCAGCTTCATGTTTATATTTTAAAATTACTTTTCCGTATTTTATACCAAAATATAATCCAGCTAAAATAATAAGCAAAAATAAACAGAGAAAAATTCTTTTAATTATTTTTAATGCCTTTCCTTTTTTGCTGACATTCTTATTCTTTTCTATAGACTTCTTTCCTTTTTTTGTTCCAGCCACTTTTCTACGACCTCTTCCATTCGACGATTTACACTATATTAATACAACTTTATATGAATTTTACATAGTTTACGGCAATATATTATATATTTTTTCTTTTTCTTTTGATATTATACCACTGAATATGTCATATATGATACAAAATCATATTTATTACAAATTGTATTTAAGGGGTTAAACAAGATGGAAACAAGATATATTATTTCGGACGCATCAAAGATGGTTGATGTTGAACCACACGTGCTAAGATATTGGGAAGAAGAACTTAATATAGAAATACCAAGAAATGAAATGGGGCACAGATATTATACAGACTATCATATATCACTCTTTAAAACCATAAAAGAATTAAAGGATAAAGGCTATTTACTAAAAGCAATTAAAATGGCATTGCCAGAAATAAATGACAGCAGCACAAACACAATTACCAATTCTCTTGATATTATTACAGATACTAATAATATAGAAGATGCCAAACCTATCCAGTTACATAGTGAGCCTGCTGATAAGTTGTTACAATTTGAATCTATTATAGAAAATATAGTTACAAAAGCTCTTTCAAATAATAATGATGTATTAAATAACAATATATCCTCTTCTGTTACTACATCTGTTATAAAAGAAATGGATTATCTTCTAAGAATGAAAGAAGAACTTGAAGAAGAACGATATAAAAAACTTGATGAAACAATACGTGGTATTCAGCAGAATAAAACAAGAAAAAAAGGGAAAGATAAAAGTGAAAAGGGGATTTTTTTTAAAAGGAAACGTCTTGTGTGAAGGAAAATTAGTATTATTGTCCTTTGCTCCGTTTTCCGGATATAAGAGTTTCTAAATGTTCTTATTGTTATCTTTAGAAAAAGACGCAACCGGCTGAAATTCGCCATCCATGGCTCAGTTCAGCCTTTTGTCGGAATCCTTGCCGCCAAATTGCTAGTTAGTTAGAGAACATCAAGAAACTCTAATATCCTCCAATAGTCACAAATGACAATATGCTTTATTCAATATGCTCATATAAATTTATAAATCTACTTTTTGTAACCCTAACATTATGTGTATAGAGACCTCACGACTTGCTTTTTTACAAATAAAGTTTCTTGCAAAAGAAAAACAAGTCCCTAGAATTCAGGGACTTGCTGATCTTTGGGCACCAATGTGTAATCACAAATAAATTGTATTTGGCACGTCGTGTGCATTTAGTTTATGTTTATAAATTAGTTAGGCTGTGCTGCTCCTGTTGGGCAAACTGATGCACAAGAACCACAGTCGATACATGTAGCTTCATCAATAACATACTGACCATCGCCAGCTGATATAGCTCCTACTGGGCAAGCGCTTTCGCAAGCTCCACACATTACGCATTCTTCAGAAATTTTATGTGCCATGATTTTCCTCCTTCTATGTCAATTCTATGACATGTGTTTGATGTTTATTATAGAATATTGTAAAAGAATATACAATAGAAAAATCGAATTTAATATCATTTTAATATTCTATATACTAATATTGATTTCTTTTATGTTCGATATTGCCAAACTTTGTAAGATCAGCCATCCATGCCAGTTCAATAGTGCCTACAGGGCCGTTTCTTTGTTTTGCTATAATGACTTCAGCCACACCCGGCTTCTCTGTGTCTTTATTATAGTAATCATCTCTATACAAGAACATAACTACATCGGCATCCTGCTCTATCGCTCCGGATTCACGAAGATCTGATAACATTGGTCTATGGTCAGGTCTTTGTTCAACTGCACGAGAAAGCTGAGACAGTGCAAGAACCGGAACTGATAGCTCCCTTGCTAACGCCTTTAAAGATCTCGATATATCTGAAATCTGTTGCTGTCTACTATCAGGTGCTTTATCTCCCGCACTCATAAGCTGCAGGTAGTCTATTATAATAACATCTAATCCATGCTCCATTTTATACTTTCTACATTTAGATCTAAGTTCCTGAATACTTATAGATGGAGTATCATCAATGATTAATCTTGAATTACCGATTACTTGAGCACCTTCTATCAATCTTTCCCATTCTTCATCTTCTAAAGATCCTGTTCTAAGCTTCTGTGAGCTTACTCTTGACTCTAATGAAAACATACGATTAACAAGCTGTTCTTTACTCATTTCAAGACTAAATATTGCAACACAATAGTTCTTTTTAAATGCCATATGCTCTGCAAGATTTAAAACGAATGCCGTTTTACCCATTGATGGTCTTGCAGCAATAAGAACAAGATCTGATGGCTGCATACCAGCTGTCTGATAATCAAGATCAATGAATCCTGTCGGTATACCTGTTACAACACCGGACTGTTTTGATGCTTTTTCGATTTTCTCAAGAGCATTTATTACAACCTGTCTGATAGGTACAAACTCACCACCTGATTTCGACTGCATAATATCAAAAATCTTCTTTTCAGTTGTATTCATTATGTTATCAAGAGAATCTTTTTCGAGATAACATCTAGACGCAATATCCTCTGTGGTCTTTATAAGCTTTCTAAGTGTAGCCTTCTCTTTTACGATGTTTGCATAGTATTTAATTCTTGACGATGTAAATACCTGTCCCATAATGTCAATAATAAATTCTTTACTCATTAGTTCAGCTGGTACATCTTTTTCCTTTAACTTATCCTGTAAAGTCACAAGTTCAACAGGCTTTCCTTCTTTGTACAACTCCACCATGGCATCAAACAATACACCATATTGTTTTCCATAGAAATCATCTGAAACAAGCATCTCCGAAGCTGTTAATACTGCCTCTGAATCCATAATCATCGAGCCAATAACAGCCTTTTCAGCATCAATATTATGCGGTGGAATTTTTTTTATCAATCCTTCATCCATGATTAATTAGCTCCTAACCTTCAGTTACTTTTACAGTTAAGTTTGCCGTTACTTCTTTGTGTAACTTCACCTTTATAATATGACTTCCCAGTACTTTTATAGGCTCATCTAATACCATTTTCTTTTTATCAATATCAAGTCCTATCTGACTCTTTGCTGCTGCTGCAATTTCTTTTGTAGATACTGAACCAAAAGTTTTTCCACCCTCACCTGACTTAATAGAAACCGTAACAGGCTGTTCTTCTATCTTCTTTGCCAATACCTTGGCTTCTTCTAATCTCTCTTTTGCAAGCTTCTCTTCGTTTGCTTTCTGAAGCTTTAAATCATTAAGATTTTTACTTGTTGCCTCAACTCCAAGCTTTTTTGGAAGCACAAAATTTCTGGCATAACCATCATTTATCTTTACAATCTGTCCCTTTTTTCCAAGTGTTTTAACATCTTCTAATAATATTACTTCCATTCTATAAATCTCCTTCTTCAAGCATGCTTTTTACAACTTTTATCACAATATTCTTCGCCTCATCTATACCATATCCTTCAAGCTGAGCACCTGCAACTGTTGCATGACCACCGCCGCCTATCTTTTCCATTATGAGCTGGACATTTACATCTGATATACTTCTGGCACTAATATATATTTTATTATTATATTCCGTAAGTACAAATGATGCCTCAATACCACTTATATTAAGAAGCTCATTTGCTGCCTGTGCGCAAACTACTGTAGGACTTTCAACACCCTCGGATGGACAATCAGAAATAGCAAATTTATCATCAAAAATCTCTGCTCTTGAAATGGCTATTGCTCTTGTCTTAAACTCATCAATATTATTCCTGAATGTTTTTCTGATACGAGTGACATCTGCACCATTTCTTTTTAAATATGCTGCAGCTTCAAATGTTCTCACACCTGTTTTCTGTGTGAAATTATTTGTATCTATCATAATTCCACCATACATCGCATCAGCTTCTATCTGCTTAAGTTTTATGTTATCTGATATATATTGCAAAATCTCTGCAACCATTTCACATGTAGAAGATGCATATGGTTCAATATATGCCAGCAATGCATTCTCAATACTATCTGATGTCTGTCTGTGATGATCAAATACAACTACCGATCTACATTCAACTAAAAGTTCAGGACACTCTGTCCTGCTAGCTCTATTTACATCAACCACAATAACTACTGTATTCTGATCTACCAAATCAAGGGCATCTGCACTAGTAATTATGATGTCATCTTCATAGTCCTTACTCTCAAACACTCTGTCTACCATTGGTCTAAGTGATGTAGTAATATCATTAAGGATAATATTTGCTTTCTTTCCCAGAGATTTAATTACGCGATACAATCCTAATGCTGCACCAAACGAATCTATATCTCCAATTTGATGTCCCATAATTATTGCTCTATCTTTGGTACCTAATAGTTCTCTCAATGCATGAGCCTTTACTCTTGCCTTTACTCTTGTATTCTTCTCAACCTGTTTTGATTTGCCACCATAATAGTATATCTTATCACTATCTTTTACAACAGCCTGATCTCCACCTCTGCCTAAAGCTAAATCCATCGCAACACGGGAATATTCACAGTTCTGTATATAGCTATCTCCATTAACACCTAAACCAATACTTATGGTTACATCCATTTCATTTCCAATATTAACACTTTTTACTTCGTCAAGAATAGAAAACTTTGATGATTGTATTCCTTCTAAATACTTGTGTGTAAACGCTATAAAATATTTATCTTTCTCAATCTTTTTAACTATACCATCTATACTTGATGCAAACTGGTTAATCTTTCTCTCGATAAGTGCACCAAGTAATGATCTTTTTACATCTTCAATACTTTCCATTGCTTCTTCATAGTTATCAATATAGATTAACCCTGCAACAAGCTTCTGGTCAGCATTTTCTTTTTTGAGATTTCTAATTTCCGTTTCATCGAACAGATAGAATGCCAATATATAATCATCTTTACTATCAATATTTAATACTTTAGTAGAATTGAAAATATTATTTACAACAATACGCTTGAATTCTATATCATAAAATCTATTGTTAAACTGTATATTTATATGTTTGCTGGCCTCATCTTCTTCCATTTGAAGCTTATCTTTTGCAACTTCCATAAAGATATCCGATATATTCCTGCTCTTTTCTAAATCAGCAGCTATTATATCCTTTAATCCTTTGTTACTCCATAAGATATTTCCATCTAAATCACACAGACCATATGGTAATGCTAAATCATGAAGCAGTTCTTTTTGTATCTGTGCATAATCCGTAGCAAAATCTACCAAATCACGCATTAAAAGCGGTTTGTTAACAAAGTAGAGAACTACATCAACTATAGCATATACCGATGCACCTATTATAATTGCCAGCCCTAAAGTTCTATCGTTCACATACACAAATATTCCTGCTGCCAAAGTAAATGCTGCAAGTATAAGCGGATATGTTAAATAATTAATCAAACTCCCTTTAAGTTTTATTTTAGTATTCATTTTGCTTCTCCTAATAATTGCCCAACTACTCTATTTGAGCATTACGGTTTAATTCTATCATATATTACCGCTTTTTCAAAGAATTACTTTTCTAAATACTCATTGATAATATCCCAAATATCATTTATTTCTAATCCCAATTTCCAACATGCCACACCAGCAATATTCTTTTCTTCCATCACACTAAGCTTAAGTCTGATAGAATCGTGTTCTTCAAGCCATATTCTGTATGTGACTCCATCTATCTTATACTCACCATAATACTGTCCAAGCTCTTCCATCCAAGTTGGATTAACATTATGTTCAGCCAAATATCTCTTCGCAGTCCCCATACCAACAGCAAAACTATTTAATGTATAATTGCCTATGACACTGTCTTCAATAATCTCATCTTCCGGATCTGCAAGTTCTTCAGGTGTCTCTATCCATACTCTTGTGTAGAACGGAATAGCATTAATAACTCTTGATGGTTCAACCTCTGCAATCGTATCTTCAATTCCGTTTGTAACAAATCCAATAGATGCTGTTGAACCAGCATTCTGACATCCTGCCCAATGTTCATCATATCCCATTACAATTACGTAGTCCGCCACTTCACCGACAGACGTTCTGTCATAATATCTATTGTAATCCGTTGGTATATACATATCAACTGATAAAATAATTCCCCTCTTTCTGCATTCAATTGATAGCTCTCTTATAAACTCTATATAATCCTCACTGTTTTCTTTATATATTTTTTCAAAATCAATATTAATACCATCCATCTTTGTTTTTTCAACTTCAGATAATAGATTTGAAATAAGATTTCTTCTACTTGTTGTAGAGGCAAGTACATCATTTATATAATAATTATTATTTTCATCAGCATTAAAATCACTTACAAGTCCCCACACCTGAAGTCCATATGAATGTGCTCTTCTTACATAATCTTCATCTGAGCATGACTTTATATTTCCATCATATCCATCAATCTGATACCATGTTGGTGATATAACATTCAATCCTTTAGTTTCTAATATATAATCCTCAAGTGCCCCGTTTCCTTCTTTTACTTCCATTTGTTGCCATGCAAGACAAACCTTCTCATCCAATAAATTATGCGAATAGGTAGCAGGCACATAATCAATACTATCCATTACCTCCTGGCTTTCTTTTAAACTATCTGTATTTATATATCCTACAATTCCTGTAGAATCTGCAACTTTAGTAAATTTTGAATTTTTTTCAATAATATACAAAGTATCATTTTCCTTAACATCAATAAGTCTTTCAGACTTGGCAGACGCCTCATATCTAATTACATCATCTGAACTTGCCTGTGCAACTGTATTATTCAGAACCGTGCTTATTACCAATCTGGCAGGAGTCATAACCTGTTCATATCTCACATTATTAGACATGTAAATCACAAAATCAAATGACACATAGTATTCATTTGAAATATTTATAGATATGACATCCTCAAATGTTTTTTCTGTTTCATCGATATATTTATCACTACCTACCTTTGATTCAATAATCTTGTCAGGAGTTGTGTACATTAAAATATTCTCATTCTTATCTATATAAAATTTATTATTAATCTTTGTTCTTACAATACCATATGGAATATATATTCTATCATTCTGAACAATTCCATACCCTACAATCTCATGATCTATTACAATAGCACATGGATTATCAACCTCCGTCGAGTTTAATCCAAAATATGTACTTAAATCCATATAATTTTCGTTGTTATCTGAATCTTTTCCACAAGAACATACTCCAATAGCAATAGATATGCACAATAATATATAAAGTAATTTGTTTATTTTTCCATTTGTCTTTTTCACAACTTATACCTCCGAAAGCCCATATGCTACGATTATAACATATACGTTAAGATTAGTCATTAAAAAAGTCCCTTCCTCCCATAATCAAAATGGCATTTGTGAGGAGCCTTTGATTCCCAGTGTTTATGCCCACTTAAGCTTCAGAATTGTTTAAATTTTATTTTAATTGAGTCTTATTAACCATTTTATACTACCCATGTAGTCATATATATCTATAATCTTAATTACTAAATTTGCCGCTTGTTCTTATTGATTTTCACCTTTCCTTTCCACAATTTTTCGGTAGTTAACTGCCAGTTAATGAAAATTTGATATACTATTCCCGCCAAGCGGTAACCACCATTTTTTAATTTTATGCTGATAATCATAAATTCTTTAATTGTATACTAAGGTCATATGTTTTTGCTAAATTAACAGTTACATTACATACATCAAGCTAATACTTGTTTCTTCATAGGTAAACTCTTTTGACTAAAGAATTGAATTGTGAATTATTATTTTGAATGATGGAATAAACACGCCCGTATAATACCATCACTGTAGATTTCAGAATGTCAGGATATGTTAAATATCCAAAATAACCTCTTTAACTTTAATTATTTATATAGCTGTTTTCCTCCTTCCCCATAAGCCCTTCGTAAACAACTATAGAAATTATACGAATCCTTTCGACATTTTTCAACATTTTTTTCGTCTACTTTTTTGCCAAAAAATAAGTCCATATTTTATATATTATTACCAATATATAAAAAAATTTTAATCTTTTTTTTACAATATTTTCAATCATTTATCTTTACATATGAATTAATAATAGGTTATACTATATAATAATTATAGGTTTATTTTATGTATTATTTATTTTCAACATATACATATTATAATTCTGTAAAAAAGCTTTATTAGAAATGAGGTGCGTTTTATGAAAATTGAAAAGATTAGCGATAATCAAATAAAGTGTACTTTAAATAAATCAGATCTTGCTTCCAGACAGATAAAAATAAGTGAACTGGCATATGGTAGCGAAAAAGCAAAAAATTTATTCAGGGATATGATGCAGCTTGCATCAAACGAGCTAGGTTTTGAAGCAGAGGATATTCCTCTTATGATAGAAGCTATCCCTGTATCAAGTGATTGCATTATTTTACTTATTACAAAGGTTGAAGATCCTGAGGAATTAGATACGAGATTTTCAAATTTTGCTCCTTCTTCAGATGATATTGAAGGTTCGACAGAAGTTCAGACACATCAGCCTTCGGCCGGTCTTTTAGATATTATTAAACAGGTTAAAGAAGAACTTAAAAATGCTTCAGCAAAAGATGGTGGTTCATTTATTCCTCTTCCTGAAGCCATTAATGAAAAAATCAAAAATAAAAATTCACAGAAGAGTCAAGATAAGCAGACTGCAAATGCTGAAGTTTTGAGAATATACTCTTTCGATGATATCGATACTATTATTGCTGTTGCAAAAATCACAAAAGAGATGTACGATGCTCCAAATTCATTATACAAATCAAATGATTTCAGTAAATACTATCTTGTAATATCTCAAGGAAATCATACCGCAGAAGATTTCAACAAAGTATGTAATATACTCCTTGAGTATGGTTCGCTTGAAAAGAGTACTCCTGCAAATGAAGCATTTTTCAAAGAACACTTTCAAAAAATTATCGCACGTAAAGCTTTACAAAAATTATTATTAGTAAAATAAAAAGTGAGCTGTCACTTTAACAAATCGTTAAAGTGCAGCTCATTTTTTATTTGTTTGCTAAATATTCATTAATTGTATTAATCATTTCGTCAGCATCAATTCCATGTACGAAACATGCTTCTTCTAATGATTCTCCCTGTGCTGATGGACAACCTATGCAGTGCATACCGCCACTTAACAAAATAGGAACAATTCCCTCATCTAACATAATCAGTTCACCAATTAACATATCTTTAGATACCTGCATCAATATTACCTCCTTTTCTTCAAAATATATTATTGCATTTCTCTGATTTTATAATACAAACCAAAGGAAAATCCAAATAGCATAAATTGTTTTTTATCTCTGGCTTCCAATGGTAAATAAAGCTTATTTCTTTTATATGTCTCTCTTACGTTTTTTATGTACTGTGCGACCATTTTACTATCATAACACTTTGCAATCTTAGCTTTGGATTTATATTCACATAACCAATACATATATCGTTTTAATGTATATAAAAGCATATCGTACATTGCATTTTCTTCATAGAACTTTATGCGCTCATTATATGCATCAAATACATCGTACTCCCTATTATCAAAGTCAGAACCTATTACCAGCTTTTCATCCTGTCTTGCTGTGTATAAAGCTTCATGTACATATGCAACTTTTTCAGACCTATTAATAAGCTTAAAAGTAATAAACTCACTTTCTTTTGCCTTATTCTCCGGAAATCTGATTTCATCGAATAATTTTCGTCTGAAAAGCTTGTTCCAGACAGCAATATTTTCAAGTGACATCTCAGGATATAAAAAGTAACACAAATCAAAATCTTTTCCTGAAATAACTTCTACATCGCCATTAGCATACTTGCTTTTTTTTATATTGTTACCCGGATATAGATACATAAGATCGCATACCGCAATATCTGCCTTGTTTACCTCACAGGCACGCTTTAGCTGTTCAATCATTGTTTTATCAATAATATCATCACTATTGATAAATGTAATGTACTCACCTACTGCAATATCCAGTCCAGAATTCTTTGCCGCGCATGAACCCATGTTTTTCTCATGTGTCAAAACAATGATTCTACTATCTTTTAATGCATAATTCTTGCACTTTTCAAGACTATCATCTGTAGAGCAGTCATCTACAAGTATTATCTCTATATTGGCATAAGACTGATTTCTTAAACTTTCAATACATTCATCTAGATATTTACTTTCATTATAAACAGGCACAATAATACTTATTTTTTCCATTTGAGTTTTAAGCCTGTTCTGCCAACCAAATCTTTTTTGTCTATCCTTCAAAATTTTAAAGCTGTTTAAAAGCATAACCTTCTCCTTTTATCAGTATACACATACAAAGAATTTATGTCGTGTATCCAATACCTCTACCAAAACCAAATCCACCTCTATTAATCAATACCCTAACTATTTTATAATGTATTCAAATATTTTTCAATAACTGATACAATTTCTTTTCTTTGAGATACATATTTTTCAAATACTTGCGTTCTCGCCTTTTCTATCAAATCACACAAATTATCATCCTCAAAACATGCCAACACATAATTTTTCTTCGCAAATGCATTTGCAATATCAAGCTGATGATCATCTACATGTTCTCCATACTTCTTAAGTCTTGGAAAAACAATAATAGGCTTTGACGCATTAAGCCCTGAGATAATGGTACCTACACCACTATGCGTAATCATAATATCTGATTCTGCAATATGTTTATCAAATGTATCTTTATCCATAAATCTTTCAAATTTGTAATTTTTTGGCTCATAAGTTGAATTACCAATCTGAGCCACAACTTCTTCATTTATTATTTTTTCATCAATATACTGATCAATCAGCTTAAGTAATCTGTTTAACTGGAATTTTTGAGTACCTAGAACTATAAATATCATATTTTTCTCCCTAAAAAATTCTTCCACCAACTACAGCATCCGGGAAAAACTTAAGACACTCTTCCCACTGCACTATAAATAAATTTGCTAATTTCAATTTATATACAATTCTTCCTGTTAGCGAAGGTGTATCTATTCTTGCAAAGGACTCTATATATATAATCTTTTTTCTAAATAATTTTCCAACTAAACAAAAAGGTACTGCAGCTAATGCCCCCGTAGTAATAATTACACTAGGACGCTCTTTTATTATTCTATAAACTGCAACAAATAGGAGCCATACGAATTTAAAAATAAATAATGGCTCCTTCCTGTTTATCTGACATACGTGAAAAACTTTATCACAAAATTTGAGTTCATTAAAACCACTTTTCTCCGTAACAAGAAAACAATCATTGTTATCTCTAATTTCTCTTAATCTGGATATCTCTTCTAAATGTCCACCCGAAGAAGCAACAAAGCAAATCTTTTTCTTCATTAATATGCTCCTCCATTTTTAGAAAATATCTGAAGAGCTGTCTTAATGATAATCTTTATATCAAGTAATACACTCCATTTATCAATATATTCCGTATCGAGGCTTACAATTTCATCAAAGTCTGTAATACTGCTTCTTCCGCTAACCTGCCACATACCTGTTATACCAGGTTTTATACTTATACGTCTCCAATGAGATCTGTCGTATTTTTCAACTTCGTCTACCGTTGGTGGTCTTGTACCAACAATACTCATATCGCCAAACAAAACATTAAAGAACTGTGGTAATTCATCTATACTTGTTTTTCTAATGAACTTTCCAACCTTTGTAATACGAGGATCATTCTGCATCTTAAACATAAACTCACCTTGCATTTCATTCTGCTCCATGAGCTTTTCTTTCTGTTTCTCTGCGTCATTACACATACTTCTGAATTTATATATATTGAAATGACGGCCATTCATACCTACTCGCTGCTGTTTAAAAATAACAGGTCCCTTTGAATCTATCTTTATGGCAATAGCTGTAATAAGCATAATAGGTGATGATAAAATGATTCCTATTATACTTCCTACAATGTCTATAACTCTCTTTACAAACTTCTCAGTTACATTTAAGGATACTGTATGATATGTAACAACAGGATATGTTCCAACACTACTTACATAACTTTGTGCTGCACCTGCTCTATAAGAATCCATTATAATACGAGCTGTTACACCCATTTCCATACACAAACTTATATACTCCTGAACCGTTTCAACAGCAACACTTCTTCTATGTAATATATAAATCTGGTCTATATTATATGTCTTGATTATCTCTTCCAAATCTTCAATAGGTCCAATGTATTCAGGTTTACCTCTGTCTTCAGGCTTAATTGACACATAACCAATTATATCTACTTCAGTATTACTCTTATTGAGGTAATTGCAAAACTTAACATAATGCTCTTTTCCACCAATCAATAGAGTACGTGGAGCAATTGATTTATTTGACTTTATAAATTTTCTCATAACTATAACACTAAATATCATAGCAGCATACATTGAGCACAAGAAAACAACATAGAACTTACCACTAAATTCTGCATTTCCAATATAAAACAATAATGTTGAGGTTATCGCTGTTGATATTAAAATAGACTTCGTAAGAGTTCTTAATACTCTATCCGTATAGAAAAAAGTTGTTATATTATAGATTCTTGACTCTTTATTAGACATTGTGTATATAATCATATAAGCCAGAAATAGCATAAAATATTTTGTCAAATCTTCCTTATATACAGCACTTACAATAACTGATATTATAAATGCAATACATCCGAATATTATATCCGAGATAATATAAATCAGATTTGTACTTGCGTCTTTATTTCTTCTTCCCATTTTCCAACCACCTAAATATGTTTATATATTGAATATATTGAATATCTCATTATTTGTATTTCCATAATCTCACAATAATACCATTTTTTGAGTTACATCTCAATTATATCATAAAAATACTTCTCTATTATATGAAACAAAAAAAAATTTGTCAATTTATAAAAATACACACCGCTTAACAAAAAACGGTGTGTTATCTTTATATAGAATAATATTTATAATTAATCTAATGTGTAAGGCATAAGTGCTACGTGTCTAGCTCTCTTTACAGCAACTGTAAGAGCTCTCTGATGTTTAGCACAGTTTCCTGTGATTCTTCTAGGAAGAATCTTTCCTCTTTCAGAAACGTATCTCTTTAACTTATTTGTATCCTTGTAATCGATTTCAGCGTTCTTTTCACCACAGAATACGCAGACTTTTTTTCTTCTACGCATTGGTCTTCTCTTCATAGAAACGTCCTTATCGCCTTTTTCTGTCTTATTAACTGGCATGTTTTCTACCTCCTATAAATCTAATTAAATGGCAGTCCTTCATCTTCTACACCATCTGGAATATTCATAAATCCATCTCCAGCTGCAGCTATTGGCTCTGGTCTTGATGATGCAAATCCTGAATCATTTCCTGCACTGTTCTTACTTTCTGCAAATTCACATTGTTCAACTACAACATCTGTAGTATAAACCTTCTGTCCATCTTTGTTTGTGTAGCTTCCTGTCTGAATTCTTCCTTCAGCCACTACCTTTGTACCCTGATGTAAATATTTTTCAATAAATTCAGCCTGCTTTCCAAATGCTACACATGAGATAAAGTCTGCAGATGCTTCTCCATCTCTCTTAAAACGTCTGTCTACAGCTAATGTAAATCTTGCGATTGCCATTGCTGAATCACCTTGACTATATCTTACTTCCGGGTCTCTTGTTAGTCTTCCCATAAGGATAACTTTGTTCATAAAATCTCCTCTTTTCTATAGGTGTTTACCGACTAAGCTTCTTTCTTAACACATAAGTATCTAACAACGTTTTCCATTAAACGAACGTTTGCTTCAACTTCGTTTGGACAATTTGCGTCAGATTCGAACTGGATGAAGTAGTAGAATGCTTCTTTAGCTTTCTGAATTTCATAAGCTAATCTCTTCTTTCCCCAGTCTTCTACATTTGTTACTGTTCCACCGAAACGTACAATATATTCTTTTACCTTTTCGATAGTTGCAACTCTTTCTTCTTCTTCAAGAGCTACATTAACAACAACTGCTAATTCGTACTTATTCATTCTTGTTACCTCCTTTTGGTCTCTGGCCCATAGTATCAGTCTACGAGCAAGGAATAATATATCACAAAGTGATACTTTAACATAAAAACAGATGGATTGCAAGTACTTTTTTACTTTCCATCTGTTTTTATTTGTTTTTTCTGCTTTTACTTGTTTTTTATTTGTTCTTTATCCCTTTATTTCTTTCTTATTGATTTTTGGTTTTTTTCTACTAGTGCTCTACTAATCATTATCTGATGATCACAGCCAAGACATCTTAATCTGAAGTCCGCCCCAACACGTAGAATTTCCCACTCTTTTGATCCACACGGATGTTGTTTTTTTAATTTGATTATATCTCCAATTTCATAATCAGACATAAACTTTATTCCTTTGCAACACAAATATACAATGAAATCTTCTCTTCTCCATTATCACACATTGGTACTTTTAAAGCCTGAATATCAATCTGGAGTTTCAAATTCTTTCCATGTAGCGAAATTGGAGGTGTAATATCCATAAGTATCCCTTGTGTTGAAAACAAAGTGGCAGTATTTCCCATAATCATATTGCTTAACTCACCAAGTGCTGAACATGCCATCTCATCGAGTTCTGCTACAGGCATACCCATCATCATCTTGCTTGCCATATTCTTAGCATTCTCCTCTGACATAACAAGCAATACCTGACCTTTCATAACACCAGTCACACCTACTTGAAGAATAAATGTTTCATCAGGAAAATCTAATGTGGCAACAGATGGCTTTCCAATTGAAAGCTTCGTCTGTGTAGTCATCTCTATTACGCTAATCGCTGATTGTAGAAAAGGATTAATATTCTTTACATCTAAAGCCTGCATTTGTCTTATCCTTTCTTAAATATTTTCACAATATAGATATATCCGTCAAATATTATCTATCTAAACACTGTAATTTATTATAACATACAAATAAAAAATAGTAAACTCAAAAAAGAAAAACCTACACAAAATGTAGGTTTCAAAGAGGCGCGAGCCGGATTTGAACCGGCGATAACGGTGTTGCAGACCGGGGCCTTACCACTTGGCGATCGCGCCATATACTGTATTATATCATATTATATGATATATATCTATAAAATATTATAATTAGATGTAAAAACATCTAAATGACTCCGACGGGAATCGAACCCGTGTTACCGCCGTGAAAGGGCGATGTCTTAACCGCTTGACCACGGAGCCTTATTCAAAATTAGGTGGGCTTTCTTAAGTCCACCTTAACTCCCCGAGTAGGACTC
>JBGVOD010000008.1:0-53537 GCA_045126215.1 Lachnospiraceae bacterium
TTCGTGAACAGATAAAAATATTGTAATAATGTTTTGACAAGAAAATGAAAGATATGTAAGATATAAAGAAAAAAGTTAAAATCTAGATATCTAAGGGATTCCCTGATTACTCCTAACTGACAGTAAATTTACTCTATCAATCATCAATTATTCGTAGAATTTGCTTAGTTTTTGTGATATAATATTTGACAGTGAAAAGAACAAGTAAAAATGAATAAAAAGATAAGATCTATTTTTACACTGTTGAGGATTTTGTGTGGCACTTACGATTTTATTTTTATAAATGATATTTGTGTTCGGTGTATGTTGGATTATGTTGATATGAACGGAATATTATGTATTTGTGAGTGTTAAATTGAATGTTACAAAAGGAGAAAGGCAATGGAAAAAGAAGTAAAGATTGAAAAAAGAGTTAACAAGTTTGCATTAATTGTTATTTCAATTATAGATGCATTTATGTTTGTTGGGTACATTAGTGACTATACTAAAGGGAATATTTCATTTGCATTTATGATGGCTGTAGAACTTGCAGTTGTTGTTTCACTGATAGTGTCATATGTTGTATTCTTTAGAAAAAAAGATAGTATGATATTTAAACATGTATCAGTTATTGGATATATGGTAGTATACGCTTTATGTATGTTTGGCTCTCATAATGATATGGTATTTACAATCATTTTTCCAATAGCAGTGATCTACATTTTATATTTCGATGATAAGTTAATTAAAAGAATAGCTGTCGTTTTTACGTTAATTAACATTGCAGATATTATATATTATGTATTTGTTCTCAAACATATGCATTCCGGTGTGGATTTAAATAGTACTTGTATTTTACTTCAAGGTGCAACAACAGTGGTATTTTTATCTGTATTATATGGTGTTACAAGAATATCAAACAGCAATAATTCTATTAAGATGAATAGAATTAATGAGGAAGTTGAGAAGAGTGAGGAGCTTTTAAAAGAAGTATTTTTAATTGTAAACGAAGTAAAAGATAAGACTGTAATGGCAGAAGATTATATACGAGAACTTGATGAAGAAATAGAGATGACAGCACAATCGCTTAGTGACATTTCACTTGGTAATAGCTCAAATGCAGAAAGTATTCAAAACCAGTCTAAGATGACAGGACGTATTAGTGAAATGATAGTTGAAGCTAAAGAAAAATCAGATGCATTAATGCAAATAGCTGATGAATCGGTTCAGGCAGTAAATGGTGGTAGAATATCTGTAGAAAATCTTGATATGCATGCGAGTGAATCACAAAGAGCAAATGAATTAGTTGTAGATTCAGTTACAAAGCTTATTCAGAATGCTAAAGCAGTTGAAGATATTACAACTGAGATTTTCTCTATTTCAAATCAGACTAATCTTTTAGCACTTAATGCATCTATTGAAAGTGCCAGAGCAGGTGAAGCAGGAAGAGGCTTTGCAGTTGTTGCAGATGAGATTAGGTCGCTAGCAGATGAGACAAGAAAATTGACTGAAGGAATTCAAAACATTGTAGTAGATTTAAGAGCAAATGCAAGTGTTGCAAAGGATAATGTTGATAATGTTTTAAAAACTTCTAAAGCAGAGAGAGAGTTGATTACACAAACAGATGAACAATTCTTGGGAATTGGAAGTCATATGGAGATTTTGAATAAAGATGTTAGTGATATAAATAGAAAAATAGAGGAAATTCTCCAGGCTAATAATATGATTGTGGATAGCATCACACAGATTTCATCTGTCAGTGAAGAAGTATCAGCTAGTACAAAACAAGCTGCTGATAACGGTACGGAAACAAGTGAGAAAGCAAAACAGGCAGTTGCCGTAATGGAAGAATTAAAAGACTATGTAACAAAGGTTGATACATTTTCATAAGATGAATTGAAATCAGATTATAGTATAAAATTATAATAGCCCTACCAAATCAGGTAGGGCATATTTTTTCTTAGAAAAAATATGTTATGATATAGAGAATAAAGTGTCAAAAAATGGGAGGGAACATTTTGAAAATTTTAGTAGTATTTACAGGTGGTACAATTGGCAGCAGTGTTACAGATGGATACATTTCAACTGATATAAATAAGAAGTATCAATTGATTGATATGTATCATAAGAAATATGGAAATGAAAGTGATGATATTATTTTTGAACATTTTGAGCCTTATACAATACTTAGTGAGAACCTTACAGGAGAATACATTTCTATTTTACAGACTTGTATAAAAGAAAAAATAAAAGAGGAAAAATATGATGGAATAATCATTACACATGGAACAGATTCATTAGTATATATGGCTGCCGCAATGGGGTATGCGATAGGAAATGGTAGTATTCCTATAATGTTTGTATCCAGCAATTATGTACTTGATGATGCGAGGGCAAATGGACTAGATAATTTTAGCTACGCTGTAAAATTCATAAAAGAAAAAAATGGGAAAGGAGTTTTTGTTTCTTATAAAAACACTGATAATATAACATATATACATCGTGCTACGAGAGTAATGATACAATTACCATGTTCAGATAATATTCATAGTGTTGCGGAGTCATACTTTGGTATGTATGTGAATAACATATTTCAAATGAATAGAAAATATAGAGAAATTAATGATGAAACAAATATACTGGAACCCCTAAGCGGAAGAAAATGTTCTGATGTTGTAAGAATTGTACAGATGCCAGGTATAAAATATAGGATTGATCTTGAAGAAGTTAAGGCAGTACTGCTTGATTCATATCATTCTGGAACAGTATGTTTTGAAAATGATTATTATACACAAGTGTTAAGAGAGATAATGAAAAAAAATATTCCTATATTTTTAACAGGCGTAAATATGGAAACTGATTATGAAAGTGTAAAAGAGTTATACAAATATGGTATTAATACATTGCCTGTGACTTCTCCTGTTGCAATGTATATGAAGCTATGGATGTTGTGTGAAATGAATATGGATATTGAAAAATATATGCATAAATCACTAGCTGGAGATATTGTTGAAAGAAAAATATAGAATTATTTGACATAAAATGTAAGAAAATGTATTATAATATATGTTAGTGCGTTTATGCATTAAAAGGAGGAAGGAATGTTTTGTGTAAATTGTGGTAGTCAATTACCAGATGATGCGAAGTTTTGTACAAATTGTGGCAATAAAATTGATAATACAGAGACAAAAATAGAAGAAATGCTGGTTGAGGAACCTATTGTATATGAACAGTTAGCGGAAATACCACAGCAGTCAGTACCACAACAGAAAGTTGTAGTACCACAGCAGACTATACCGCAACAGCAGGTTGCACCGCAGCAACAGGTCGTACCGCAACAGCAGGTTGTGCCATCGCAGCAACAGATACCACAACAGCAGGCTATGCCACAACAGATGGTTCGGCCATATGAGCCTGAAAAGAAAGGTAAAGGCCTAAAGGTTTTTTTTATTATACTTGTAGTGGCGTTGGTGAGCGCATCCATTTTGGCAATCTTATATTTCTTTGTTTGGGATAAAGATAATGATGAACCGAAGGAGAAAAATACAACTTCAATAGAAAGTGAAGAAAAAAACACCAAAGGTGATGAAGAAACAACAAAGAAGGAAAGAGAGACAACCAAGAAAGAAAAAGAGACAACAACAGTAGATGAGGAGACAACAACAGAATCAGAAACAACCATAGATGAACCAGAGACAGATAATGGTGTGGTAAAGTATTTTAGTAATAATGGCGTTCAGTTCCAAATCCCTGGATCTTTCGAGAAATATGACGATGATACTTATATCAAAAGAGATAGAGATGATAATATTGTTGAATCAATAAGGATTGGTGTTGTAAATGATGATTCGCATTCAGCAGCTGTTATGATTGCAGCATTTGAACAGGAGGTTCAAGACCAATATGGAAATGAATATGAGTATTCAATTGTAGCAATTAATGGTATGCAGTGGAATCATTATGTATTTGCAAATGATTCATATAGTGATGGATACAAAGTTGAAGTATATCTGTATTCATCAAATGGAAAAACAATTTACATAAACGATATTAAAGAAAATGATGATATAGAAGACAATGCATATTCTATTGTACGTTCGTCATTAATTCTTTCAGATTAATTTAATTGGTATTAATGTTGGTTAGACATTGATATATATAAAGAGAAAACGGAGGGAAAATTATGTTTTGTAGTAATTGCGGAGCACAGATAGATGATGGTGCAAAATTTTGTCCGAGCTGTGGAACTCCAGTAGAAAATCAGCCATCAGGTGTAGTTTCACAGATGGAACAGCCAGTGATGACACCAGTACAGCCAATGGAACAGCCAGTAATTGAACAGGTACAGCCAATGGAGCAGCCAGTAGTTGAACCAGTACAGCCAATGGAGCAACCGGTTGTAAATCCATTTGGAGCACCGGTTAACAATGCACCAGCAGATTCATTTGGAGCACCAGTTAACAATGCACCAGCAGATCCATTTGGGGCACCAGTTAATAATGCACCAGCAGATCCATTCGGAGCACCAGTTAATAATGTACCAGGTGGCCAGAATCCACAGGTATTGGAAAGCTATGGAGTTCCAGGTGGTAACAATGGTCAGTGGGATCCACTTATGGCTCCTGAAAAGAAGAGCAAAAAAGGATTGATTATTGGATTAGTTGCAGGAGCAGTTGCATTAATCGGTCTTATTGTACTTATCTTAGTATTGGTACTTAGTGGAAAAGATGATGATGAAAAAGAAACAACTAAGAAGTCAAGAACAACAACTGCTGCAGAAACAACAAAAACTGAAAAAGAAACAACAAAAGCTGAAAAGGAAACAACAACACAGAGAACAGAAGTAGAAGAAATAGAAGAAAGTGATGCTAAAGATTTAGTTAATGCTTTCTTAGAATTGTTAGTTGAATCAGATGATATAAATGATTTTGCTGATTTGTACTCTAAGGGTGCATGGGAAAGCGAGTCATATTGGTTTGATTCAACTGATTCATTTGAAGCATCAGTATATGAGTTGACATCGTTAGACCTTGAAAGATTTGGAAAAGTTATTTCAGCAGAGTACAATTCTAAGTACACATTCTATACAGAAGATGATTTAGTCGAATATGATTACTATTTATCAGATGATGAAGTGTTAACAGGTGCTTGTTATTATGATATTTATGTAGATATTGCTTCTGAGGAAAGAAGTGGTAAATTCAATATTACATTTGATATGGGAATCGTAGATGGAGAGTTAAAAATACTTGATATATACACATATAGATATGATGTAGAGGATTATGTATTTACAGGTACTGGAGAAGATGAATTTGGCGAATATTATGAGTTAACATCATCTACTAGTGGTGATGAAGAAATTCCAGATTTGTCAGATATAATTATTACAACAGGTGTAGGTGCAGATAGTTATGATGAGGTTTTAACAACAGGTTTAGACGCATTGTTTGCTCATAATGATTCAGAAGTTGCAAAATATATAGCACCAGCAATTATTGCTATTTACAAGAGTGAATCTGGTGAAAACTATTTTGCGGATATGTATTCTAGTATTGGTATAAATGAACCATGTACAAAGACAGGAATTACATACACAGAAGAAGCATTAAGTGAAGATGATTTAGGTATGTATACGTTTGCACTTGCGATGTATGGTATTTCGGAGCCAATTGAAGAAGCATACAATGTTTCTGCAACAATTAGTTTCGATGGTTTAGGTGATGAAGATTTTAATATTGTTGTAGCAAAGATGTATGGAAAGTGGTTTTTATTAGATTTAGAATAGTCAATAACGGTTTAGAATATTATACATAAGGAAAGAGAGGTATTAATTATGTTCTGTAAGAAATGTGGAGCACAATTAAAAGATAATTCAAAGTTTTGTGGGGTTTGTGGAACACCTGTTGAAGTAGCACAGGAAGCAGTACAGCAGCCAGCAACAGACTCATTCACAGCACAGGCTAATCAGGCACCAACACAGCAGCCTGTAGCAGATCCATTTGGAACACCAGTACAGCAGGCACCAGTACAGCATCCGGTGGCAGATCCATTTGGAACACCAGTACAGCAGGCACCAGTACAGCAGCCAGTGGGAGATCCATTTGGAACACCAGTACAGCAACCAGTGGGAGATCCATTTACAACACAGAATTATGCAAACCAGTTTAATACACAGGCACCAGCAGGAAATAAGAAGAGTAAACTTCCTTTAATCCTTGGTTTAGTTGGTGGTGGAGTGTTCTTAATACTTATTCTTGTTATTGTTATTTGTTTATTTGCATGTAGTGGCGGTGGTGCATCTTCTCCACAGGAAGCATGTGAAGATTTCTTTGAAGCATTAAATGATAAAGATTTTGGTGATGTAACAGATACAATATATCCTGTAATTGTTAATACAGAAGAGTTTTTTGATTTGGATATTAATAGTAAAGATGAAATCATGGAGTTATTAATTGAAAGTTTTAACCCAAGCGATGAAGATGACGAACCTGTATTCTCAAACGTAAAAGTTAGTGCAAAGGATGCAATTTCAAAAACTACTATTAAAGAGATGAACAAAGAATATAAGTCTGAAGATGGATATATTGTTATTGATAATGCATGTAATGCAACAGGAACAGTACAAATTAAGGTAGATGGAGAAAAAGAAGCATATGCATTTACAGCTAAGCTTGTATTAGCTGATGGAGACTGGTATGTATGTGAAATTAACGTTATGACATACGCACCAATTGATGTAGATGACTTAGATGATTAATAGAAATCTAAACAAATAAGGAAAAATATGTGGATTAGTAACAATTGGCAGGATTATGAAGTTGTCGATTGCTCCAAAGGTGAAAAACTTGAGAAATGGGGCGAATATATTCTTGTTCGCCCTGATCCTCAAGTCATATGGAACACAGAGAGAAAAAATCATCTGTGGAAAAAAATGAATGCCCATTATCATCGCTCGGAAAGAGGCGGAGGAGAATGGGAATTTTTCGACTTACCGGAACAGTGGACTATTTCATACAAAAATTTAAAATTTAATTTAAAACCATTTAGTTTTAAACATACAGGTTTGTTTCCTGAACAGGCAACAAACTGGGATTGGTTTTCAGAAAAGATAAAAAAAGCAAATAGACCGGTTAAAGTCTTGAATCTTTTTGCATATACTGGAGGAGCTACACTTGCAGCAGCTGAAGCAGGAGCAAGTGTTACCCATGTAGATGCATCAAAAGGAATGGTTGCATGGGCAAAGGAAAACGCAAAATCATCAGGATTAGAAAATGCCCCAATAAGGTGGCTTGTAGATGATTGTGTTAAATTTGTTGAAAGAGAAATAAGAAGAGGAAATAAATATGACGGAATAATTATGGATCCGCCATCATACGGAAGAGGCCCGAAGGGGGAAATCTGGAAGATTGAGGATTCAATTTATGATTTTATAAAGCTTTGTACAAAGATTTTGGCTGATGACGCGATTTTCTTCTTAATTAATTCTTATACAACCGGACTTGCACCATCTGTACTAACTTATATGATTTCTACTGAAATAGTACCAAAGTTTGGCGGACATGTTGTATCTGATGAAGTGGGACTTCCAGTAAGAGATACAAAATTAGTGTTGCCATGTGGCGCTTCGGGCAGATGGGAAAAGTAAAATATATTATAAAGATATAGATAAAAATATTAACAAAAATAAAAAGCCGCATAAGCGGCTTTTTATTTTTGCAGGTATTCATCTTGCAAAATCATTCATAAAATAAATACCGGATTTTATAATATCATTAAAAAAAATATCACTAAGACTATTCAGACTATTCTACAGATGCATCACTAACGTCTTCGTCTTCTGAATTGCTATTTTCATCAGCAACTGTTGTAGTTTCTTCATATGGATCTTTTGAAATCTCATAACTTACAAAATAATAGTTGTCATTTGCACAAATGATAATTAAATTCATTTCGTAGAATACAGCATTTTCATCAGCAAGATCTTTATCTTTTATTAAGAAAGAGAATAATTCTGCTTTTGTGATTTTTTCATAATCATCATAGTAGATAAACTCATCAATAATTGAATTAATCTGGCTTTCAGTAAAAGCAACAGATGTTGAAAATGATTTTGAATATTCTGAAATCATATCAGTTTCTTCTGTTGGGAACCATTTCTCTCTGAGATAATCCATATATTCTGTTTCGGAGTATCCAAGTTCTTTACGTTCCTTTTCGATATCCTCTCTTAAAGGTGGATATGCTAGCTTTAAATAGGCATCATAATCTTTACCATTTAAAGCTGTTAATAATTTTGTCTTTACAGTATACTGTGTTGCTTCACCACCAGTTGCACAACCGGTAAAGCTGAAACAACTAAATAATAAAGTGCATACTAATAGCAACATAGACAACTTGTGTGCTTTTTTCTTCATATTTTTTCTCCTATAAATTAGATTCTAGATAATGACAAAATGTCAGATTCAATTAATAATTTACTATATTATAATATAAATAGGAAGAAAAAGGAAGATGTTTTGTAAAAAAAATGAGAATAAAGTACTAAAATGTATAAAAATGAGTTTTTGTAAAAAAACTTTAAAAAGTGCTTGCATTTACTTTATTTATGGTGTAAACTACTTAATGCTGTGACATTGATAGCGTCGAAGCGTGAGGTTGCTGCTTGAAAATAGCAGGTTTTCCGTGGAGCGAATGTCATGTTAGGAAACTGGCGACAAGTCACTGTACAAACCATATGTCCGCTAAGGGCGGAAACGACGTGTCTATGGAGTGAGAAATCACGACACACACGGTAAAGTGTACAGTCACCGCTTGTCGTACTTAAGCAAAAAGTGCGAAAAGGAGGCGACTTTTTTTATGGCAAGTCAAGTAATGAGAATCACATTGAAAGCTTATGATCATCAGTTAATTGATCAGTCAGCTTCAAAAATCATCGAAACTGTTAAGAAGACAGGTGCACAGGTTAGCGGTCCAGTACCTCTTCCAACAAAGAAGGAAGTAGTTACAATTCTTAGAGCCGTTCACAAGTACAAAGATTCTAGAGAACAGTTTGAACAGAGAACTCATAAGAGACTTATCGATATCATCACACCTTCACAGAAGACAGTTGATGCATTATCTAGATTAGAAATGCCAGCAGGTGTATATATCGACATCAAAATGAAGAACAACTAATTGTTCAAAACAAGGCAAGTAATCCTGAAGGGTTTAGATATAGAAGCAACACTTCCCGAATTCCACCGGAATCAACATATTTAAGATATAGTGTTCCACTTATATTGGACTGTTCTAGGATGTTTTCCCGGAAAACCGGTGAAAACCGCTGTAGATTAAACAGGAGGTAACAAAAATGAAGAAAGCTATTTTAGCAACAAAAGTCGGAATGACTCAAATCTTCAACGAAGATGGTGCATTAACACCAGTTACTGTACTTCAAGCTGGTCCTTGTGTAGTAACACAGGTTAAGACAATGGAAAATGATGGATACAGCGCAGTACAGGTAGGTTTTGCTGACAAGAGAGAAAAGCTTGTTAACAAGGCTGTAAAAGGACATTTTGATAAGGCAGGAGTTTCTTACAAGAGATATGTAAGAGAATTTAGATTTGAAAACGCAGAGGAATACTCAGTTAAAGATGAAATCAAGGCTGATATCTTTGCAGCTGGCGACAAAGTAGACGCAACAGCAATTGCAAAGGGAAAAGGATTCCAGGGCGCAATCAAGAGACTTGGTCAGTCAAGAGGACCTATGGCTCATGGTTCTAAGTTCCATCGTCATCAGGGTTCAAATGGTGCATGTTCAAGCCCAAGTAAAGTATTTAAGGGCAAAGGTATGCCTGGTCATATGGGTGCAAAGAAGATCACTATCCAGAATCTTGAAATTGTTAAAATCGATGTAGAAAATAACTTAATCCTTGTTAAGGGTGCAGTTCCAGGACCAAAGAAAGCTTTGGTTACAATTAAGGAAACTGTTAAATCTGGCAAGTAGGTTGTAAGGAAGGAGGAACATTCAGATGTCAAAGGTATCTGTTTACAATATGAAAGGCAGCGAAGTTGGTGAAATCGAACTTAATGATGCAGTATTCGGTGTAGAAGTTAATGAACACTTAGTACATGCAGCAGTAGTTGCTCAGCTCGCTAATAAACGTCAGGGAACTCAGAGCGCAAAGACACGTTCAGAAGTTAGCGGTGGCGGAAAGAAACCTTGGAAGCAAAAAGGAACAGGTCATGCTAGACAGGGATCTACAAGATCTCCACAGTGGACTGGTGGTGGCGTTGTATTTGCTCCAAAGCCAAGAGATTACTCAATCAAGTTAAATAAGAAAGAAAAGCAGTTAGCTCTTAAATCAGCTTTAACTTCAAGAGTACAGGAAAACAAATTCATCGTTGTTGATGAAATTAAATTAGATGGTATTAAGACAAAGAATTTTGCAGAAGCTTTAAAGAGCTTAAACGTAAAGAAAGCATTAGTAGTTTTAAATGAAAATGACAAGAACGTTGTATTATCTGCAAAGAATATTCCTACAGTAAAGACAGCTTTAACAAACACAATCAACGTATTTGATATTCTTAAATACGATACAGTAGTTATTGATAAAGCAGCTGTAGCAACAATCGAGGAGGTGTACGCATAATGGCAGACATTAAATACTATGATGTAATCCTCAAACCTGTTATCACAGAAAAGAGTATGAATGCTATGAGCTTAAAGAAATATACATTCTTAGTTCATACAGAAGCTACAAAGACACAGATTAAAGAAGCTGTTGAAAAAATGTTCGAAGGAACAAAAGTAAAGAGCGTTAACACAATGAATTTAGATGGCAAGAGCCGCAGACGTGGTGCTGTTGTTGGTAAGACAGCTAAGACAAAGAAAGCTATCGTTCAGTTAACAGAAGACAGCAAAGATATCGAAATTTTCGAAGGTCTGTAAGAAGTAGTGAGATGAGGTCGCAAGCGTAAGATATTGAAACGCAAAAATGCTTCCTCAAGACGTATATGCAGTAAAGCATGATAATAAACGGCTCCTTATATAGGAAGCAAAGAAAGGAGAACTAAAATGGGAATTAAGACATATAACCCATATACACCTTCTAGAAGAAATATGACAGGTCTTGATTATGCTGAAATCACAAAGGACACTCCAGAGAAGTCTTTAGTTGTTTCACTTAAGAAGAATGCAGGTCGTAATAATCAGGGTAAAATTACAGTAAGACACCGTGGCGGTGGTTCAAGAAGAAAATATAGAATTGTTGATTTCAAGAGAAAGAAAGACGGAGTTCCAGCAACTGTTGTTGGTATTGAATACGATCCAAACAGAACAGCTAATATCGCGCTTATCAGCTACGCTGATGGTGAAAAGGCATACATCCTTGCTCCTAACGGATTAAAAGATGGTATGACAGTTATGAGCGGTGCAAATGCTGAACTTAGAATTGGTAACTGTTTACCACTTGAAAACATTCCAGTTGGTACAGAAGTACACAACATTGAATTATATCCAGGTAAGGGCGGACAGTTAGTACGTTCTGCTGGTAATTCAGCTCAGCTTATGGCTAAGGAAGGCAAGTATGCTACACTTAGATTACCATCAGGTGAAATGAGAATGGTTCCAATTATCTGCCGTGCAACAATCGGTCAGGTTGGTAATATTGAACATGACTTAGTAAACATTGGTAAAGCAGGACGTAAGCGTAACATGGGTATCAGACCTACAGTTCGTGGTTCTGTTATGAACCCTAATGACCATCCACATGGTGGTGGTGAAGGTAAGACAGGTATCGGTCGTTCAGGCCCATGTACACCTTGGGGTAAACCTGCTCTTGGCTTAAAGACAAGAAAGAAGAACAAGCAGTCTAACAAGCTCATCGTAAGAAGACGCGATGGCAAGAACATGAAGTAAGGAGGATTACCAATGGCTAGATCATTAAAAAAAGGTCCATTTGCGGATGAACATTTACTTAAAAAAGTAGATGCTATGAATGCTTCAGGTGAAAAGTCAGTAATTAAGACTTGGTCACGTCGTTCAACAATTTTCCCACAAATGGTTGGACATACAATTGCAGTTCATGATGGTAGAAAACACGTTCCTGTTTATGTAACAGAAGATATGGTTGGACATAAACTTGGTGAATTCGTAGCTACAAGAACTTACAGAGGACATGGAAAAGACGAAAAGAAGTCTAAACGTTAGTTGAAAGAAGATTGAAAGGAGGTTTTCATCCATGGCAAAAGGACATAGAAGCCAAATAAAGAGAGAAAGAAATGCTAATAAGGACACAAGACCATCAGCAAAACTTTCATATGCTAGAGTATCAGTTCAGAAGGCATGCTTCGTATTGGACGCTATTAGAGGCAAGGATGTACAGACAGCACTTGGTATCTTAGCTTACAATCCTAGATATGCATCTTCAGTTATAGAAAAATTATTAAAGTCTGCTATTGCAAACGCTGAAAACAACAACGGAATGAATGTTGATAACCTTTATATTGAGGAGTGTTATGCAAATCAGGGACCTATCATGAAGAGAATCAGACCAAGAGCACAGGGTAGAGCTTACAGAATCGAAAAGAGAATGAGTAACATCACAATCGTGCTCAATGAGAAACAGTAGTTAGCAGAAAGGAGAACGCATAATGGGACAGAAAGTTAATCCTCACGGCATAAGAGTCGGCGTTATTAAAGATTGGGATTCTAAATGGTATGCTGAAGCTGATTTTGCTGACAATCTTGTAGAAGATAACAAAATTAGAGCATATCTTAAGAAGAAATTATATAGCTCAGGTGTTTCAAAGATCGAAATCGAAAGAGCATCTGACAGATGTAAAGTTATCGTTCACACAGCTAAACCTGGTGTTGTAATCGGTAAGGGCGGTGCTGAAATCGAGAAACTTAAAGCTGAAATTCAGAAGATGACAGACAAGAAAATTGTTGTTGACATCAAAGAAATTAAAAAACCAGATATGGAAGCTCAGTTAGTAGCAGAAAACATTGCACTTCAGCTTGAAAACAGAGTTTCATTCAGAAGAGCTATGAAATCTACAATGTCAAGAAGTAGAAAAGCTGGAGCAAAGGGTATCAAGACAGCAGTTTCAGGTCGTCTTGGTGGTGCTGATATGGCTCGTACAGAATTCTACTCAGAAGGTACTATTCCACTTCAGACATTAAGAGCTGATATTGATTATGGATTTGCAGAAGCAGATACAACATATGGAAAAGTTGGTGTTAAGGTTTGGATTTACAAAGGTGAAGTACTTCCAACTAAGACAGAAGCAGAAAACAATAATGCTAAGGAAGGGAGCGATAACTAATGTTAATGCCAAAGAGAGTTAAGCGTCGTAAACAGTTCCGTGGTACTATGACAGGTAAAGCCTTAAGAGGCAATAAGATCACTAATGGTGAATTTGGTATCGTCGCTTTAGAACCAGCATGGATTAAATCAAACCAGATTGAAGCTGCCCGTATTGCTATGACACGTTATATCAAGCGTGGTGGTAAAGTTTGGATTAAGATATTCCCAGATAAACCAGTAACTACAAAACCAGCAGAAACACGTATGGGTTCTGGAAAAGGAACACTTGAATACTGGGTAGCAGTTGTTAAACCAGGTCGTGTAATGTTCGAAATCTCTGGCGTTGCAGAAGAAGTCGCTAGAGAGGCATTACGTCTTGCAACTCATAAGTTACCAGTGAAATGTAAAATCGTTTCTCGCGCAGATCTAGAAGGCGGTGATAACAGTGAAAATTAATAAGTATGTAGAAGATTTAAAGGCAAAATCAGCTGCAGAATTAAATGACGAATTAGTAGCTGCTAAAAAGGAACTTTTCAACTTAAGATTCCAGAACGCAACTAATCAGTTAGATAATACAAGCAGAATTAAAGAAGTTAGAAAGAACATTGCAAGAATTCAGACAGTTATATCTGAACAGGCAAAAGCTAACTAATAACTAATTGATTATGGAATCTGAGAAAGGAGACAATTGTCGTGGAAAGAAATTTAAGAAAAACACGTACCGGTAAGGTAATTAGTGATAAGATGGATAAGACAATCGTAGTTGCTGTACAGGATAATGTAAAGCATCCTTTATACAACAAGATCGTTAAAAGAACATACAAGTTAAAAGCTCATGATGAAAATAATGAATGCGGTATCGGTGATACAGTAAAAGTTATGGAAACAAGACCTTTATCAAAGGATAAGAGATGGAGACTTGTTGAAATTATCGAAAAGGCTAGATAGTAGAAAGGAGTATCATTATGATTCAACAGGAAAGTAGACTTAAAGTTGCTGATAATACAGGCGCTAAGGAATTACTTACAATCAGAGTAATGGGCGGTTCTACCAGAAGATATGCTAACATCGGTGATGTTATCGTTGCTACTGTTAAAGAAGCAACACCAGGCGGTGTTGTTAAAAAGGGTGACGTTGTTAAGGCTGTAGTAGTTCGTTCAGTTAAGGGCGCTCGTCGTAAAGACGGATCTTATATTAAATTCGATGAAAATGCTGCTGTTATCATTAAAGATGACAAGAATCCTAAGGGAACACGTATCTTTGGACCAGTTGCAAGAGAGTTAAGAGAAAAACAGTTTATGAAGATTGTTTCTTTAGCTCCAGAAGTATTATAAGGAGGTGTCCGTAGATGTCAGCTATGAAAATCAAAAAAGGCGACCTTGTAAAAGTAATCGCTGGAAAATGTAAAGATAAAGAAGGCAAGGTTATTTCTGTAAATAAGGAAAATAACACTGTTGTAGTTGAAGGCGTTAATATGCTTACAAAGCATACAAAACCAAGCGCTCAGAACCAGGCAGGTGGTATTGTCAATCAGGAAGGACCAATTCATATTTCAAACGTTATGTTAGTTGTAGATGGTAAGGCAACAAGAGTAGGCTTCAAAGTAGAAGATGGTAAAAAAGTTCGTGTTGCTAAATCAACTGGCAAGGTTATTGATTAATTAGAGAGGAGGTCCGTAAAGTGAGCAGACTTAAAGATACTTATTACAATGAAATAGTAGATGCAATGACAAAGAAGTTTGGTTATACAAACGTTATGCAGGTACCAAAGCTTGATAAGATCGTTATAAATATGGGCGTTGGCGAAGCAAAAGACAACGCAAAAGTTTTAGATGCAGCTGTTAAAGATCTTGAAACAATCGCAGGTCAGAAGGCTGTACTTACAAGAGCTAAGAAGTCAGTAGCTAACTTCAAAATCAGAGAAGGTTTAGCAATTGGATGTAAAGTTACACTTAGAGGCGAAAAGATGTACGAATTCCTTGACAGATTAGTAAATCTTTCATTACCACGTGTACGTGACTTTAGAGGTGTAAACCCTAATTCATTTGACGGTAGAGGTAATTACGCTCTCGGTATTAAGGAACAGATCATTTTCCCTGAAATCGAATATGATAAAGTTGATAAAGTAAGAGGTATGGATATCATCTTTGTTACAACAGCTAAGACAGATGAAGAAGCTCGTGAATTATTGACATTATTTAATATGCCATTTCAGAAATAGTTAGGAGGTAAATCAATGGCTAAAACAGCAATGAAAGTTAAACAGCAGCGTAAAGCAAAGTTTAGCACACAGGAATACAGTCGTTGTAGAATTTGCGGCCGTCCACATGCATATTTAAGAAAATACGGAATATGCAGAATTTGCTTCCGTGAATTAGCATATAAGGGACAGATTCCAGGCGTTAAGAAAGCGTCTTGGTAAAAGTCGGACACTATTAATGTAAGTCGCGTATGCGATACTGCAATATTAAAGGAGGACATTTAAAATGGCAATGAGCGATCCAATCGCAGATATGCTTACAAGAATTCGTAATGCAAATACTGCAAAGCATGATACAGTAGACATCCCTTCATCAAAGATGAAATTAGCAATTGCTGAAATCTTATTTAAAGAAGGTTATATTAAGAAATATGAAGTTATCGAAGAAGGTAACTTCAAGACAATTCAGATTACACTTAAGTATGGTCAGGATAAGAACGAAAAGATTATTACAAATCTTAAGAGAATTTCTAAACCAGGTCTTAGAGTTTATGCTGGTAAAGATGAACTTCCAAGAGTATTTAACGGCTTAGGTGTAGCTATTATCTCTACAAACAAGGGTATTCTTACTGATAGAGAAGCTAGAAAGCTCCAGGTTGGTGGCGAAGTTTTAGCTTTCGTTTGGTAATTATATCTGAAACTGATTTGAAACAATATTCAATCACACATAAGGAGGTGCGGGCATGTCACGTATAGGAAGAATGCCTATCGCTATACCAGCAGGTGTTACTGTAGATATAGCAGAAAATAACAAGGTTACTGTTAAAGGACCTAAGGGAACACTTGAAAGAGTGCTTCCAGCAGAAATGGAAATTAAGAAAGATGGAGACACAGTTGTTGTTTCTAGACCAAATGATTTAAAGAAAATGAAATCATTACATGGTCTTACAAGAACACTTATCTCTAATATGGTAATAGGTGTATCTGAAGGATACCAGAAAGAGCTTGAAATCAACGGTGTTGGTTACAGAGCTCAGAAGCAGGGAAAGAAGCTTACATTATCTCTTGGATATTCACATCCAGTTGAAATGGAAGACCCTGAAGGACTTGAAGTAGTTGTTGAAGGTACTAATAAGATTATCGTTAAAGGTATCGACAAAGAAAAAGTTGGCCAGTACGCTGCTGAAATCAGAACTAAGAGAGGACCAGAACCTTACAAGGGTAAAGGTATTAAGTATGCTGATGAAGTTATTAGACGTAAAGTTGGTAAGACTGGTAAGAAATAATTGAAGGAGTGACAGATATGGTTAGTAAAGAATGTAGAGCGGATATCCGTGTTAAAAAGCATAGCAGATTACGCAACCGTTTAAACGGTACTGCTGAAAGACCACGTTTAGCAGTTTTTAGAAGCAACAATCATATGTATGCTCAGATTATTGATGATACAGTTGGAAACACACTCGTTTCTGCTTCAACACTTGAAAAAGATGTTAAGGCTGAATTAGAGAAGACAAATAACGTAGATGCAGCAGCAATGGTTGGTACTGTTATTGCAAAGAAAGCGTTAGAAAAAGGAATCACAACTGTTATTTTCGATAGAGGTGGATTCATATATCAAGGAAAAGTTAAAGCATTAGCAGAGGCAGCTAGAGAAGCTGGTCTTAATTTCTAGTCGAGGAGGATAACACATGAAACGTACAATTATTGATGCTAGTCAGTTAGAATTAGAAGAAAAAGTAGTATCAATTAAGCGTGTAACTAAAGTTGTTAAAGGTGGACGTAATATGAGATTCGCTGCTTTAGTTGTTGTCGGTGACGGCAAAGGACACGTAGGCGCTGGATTAGGCAAAGCTGCTGAAATTCCTGAAGCTATTCGTAAAGGAAAAGAAGACGCTATTAAGAAGCTTATCGAAGTGCCAACAGATGCAAACTTAAGTATCCCACATGATATTATTGGAAACTTTGGTAGTGCTTCTGTATTACTTAAGAAAGCTCCAGATGGTACTGGTATTATTGCTGGTGGTCCTGCTCGTAACGTGCTTGAACTTGCTGGTATTAAGAACATCCGTACAAAATCGTTAGGATCAAACAATAAACAGAACGTAGTACTTGCTACAATCGAAGGTTTATCTGGTTTAAAAACTCCAGAACAGGTAGCTAAACTTCGCGGTAAGACTGTAGAAGAGATTTTAGGCTAATAGGAGGTAATTAAGATGGCAGATAAGTTAAAAATTACATTAGTTAAATCACCAATCGGTGCTGTTCCAAAGCAGGTTAAGACTGTTGAAGCTCTTGGATTAAAGAAACTTCATAAGACAGTTGAAATGCCAGACAATGCAGCAGTTAGAGGAATGATTCAACAGGTTAGACACTTAGTTAAAGTTGAAGAAATCTAAGGAATAGGAGGAGCTATTGATGAATTTATCAGAATTAAAGCCAGCAGTTGGCTCAAAGCATAGCGATAATTTCAGAAGAGGACGTGGCCATGGTTCTGGAAACGGCAAAACAGCTGGTAAGGGACATAAGGGTCAGAAGGCACGTTCAGGTGCTACAAGACCAGGTTTCGAAGGTGGTCAGATGCCTTTATATAGAAGATTACCTAAGAGAGGTTTTACAAATAGAAACACTCTTGATATCGTAGGTATCAATGTTTCAGCTCTTGAAGTATTCGAAGCAGGTTCAGAAGTAACAATTGAATCTTTAATCGAAGCAGGTATCGTAAAGAACCCAAGAGATGGCGTTAAAATCCTTGGTAATGGTAACCTTACAAAGAAGCTTACAGTTAAAGCATGTGCTTTTTCTGAAGGCGCTAAGAGTAAAATCGAGGCTGTAGGTGGAACTTGTGAGGTGATCTAATGTTCAAAACACTAAAAAATGCATTTAAAGTTAAAGAGATAAGACAGAGATTGTTCTTTACATTTTTAATGCTTGTAGTGGTTAGAATAGGTTGCCAGATTACAGTGCCATTTGTTGAGCCAAGTGTAATTAGACAATTAATGGGCAACTTCACTAATTCTGAAGGTGCCCAGTGGCTCAATGCATTAAGTGGTGGAAATCTTGAAAAGCTTACCATTTTTGCATTGGGTATTAATCCATATATTACATCATCAATTATTATGCAGTTACTTACAATAGCTATTCCAAAGCTCGAAGAATTGCATAAGGATGGTGAAACAGGAAGAAAGAAAATTGCCGAAATCACAAGATATGTAACAGTTGTTCTTGCAATTATCCAGTCATTAGCAATGGGTATTGGATTTGGTAATCAGAATGCTTTCGGTGTAAAGGCAGATATGAGCACATTTAGATTTGTTTGTGTTGTTGCAACTGTTGTTATTACAATGACAGCTGGTTCTGCGTTACTTATGTGGATTGGTGAAAGAATTACAGAAAAAGGTGTTGGAAATGGTATTTCAATTATCCTTGTAATTAATATCCTTTCAAGAATTCCGGAGGATCTTAAGAATCTTTATGATACAAAAGTAAAGATAACAGATACTAACGGAAAGTCTGTAGGTGCAGCACTAGTTGCAGCATTAGTTATTATTGCGGTAATAGTGGCAATCTTTGTATTGGTAGTAATCTTAAATGGTGGTACAAGAAAGATAGCTGTTCAGTATTCAAAGAAGCTTCAGGGAAGAAGATTAGTTGGCGGTCAGTCATCATGCATTCCTTTGAAGGTTAATACTGCAGGTGTTATTCCTATCATCTTTGCTTCATCACTTATGACATTCCCTGTTATTATTTCTAATTTTTTTGGAAAGAGTGCTGGAGATGGAACATTGTGGGGCAAGATACTTAGATTATTAAGCTCTAACCAGTGGTTTAATTTAAATGATTTTAAATATACATTAGGATTTTTAGTATATGCAGTATTAGTAATAATATTCGCATATTTCTATACATCAATTACATTCAATCCGATTGAAGTAGCTGATAATATGAAAAAACAGGGTGGTTTTATTCCTGGTATTAGACCTGGTAAGCCAACTGAAGAGTATTTAACAAAAATACTTAACTATATAGTATTTATCGGTGCTGTTGGATTACTTGTAATTGCAACTATTCCAATTGTGTTCTCAGGAGTATTTAATGCTTCAGTATCATTTGGTGGTACATCACTTATCATTGTGGTTGGTGTTATTCTTGAAACAGAGAGTAAGATTGAATCAATGATGGTTGTGCGCAATTACAAAGGTTTTTTAAATGACTAATTATTATTGCCCGCGGTAGGTTACAAACTTGTCGCGGGTTATTATACTAAATAGAATGATTTAGAAATAAAGGAGAAGTGTATGAAAATAATTATGTTAGGTGCTCCTGGAGCAGGCAAAGGTACACAGGCAAAGATGCTTGCTGATAAGTACCAGATTCCACACATTTCAACAGGTGACATTTTTAGAGCAAATATCAAAAATGGTACAGAACTTGGACAGAAAGCAAAGACATATATGGATCAGGGATTATTAGTTCCAGATGAACTTGTCTGCGATTTAGTTGTAGACAGAGTTAAAGCTGATGATTGTAAAGAAGGATATATTCTTGACGGATTTCCAAGAACAATTCCACAGGCTGAAAGCTTAGATAAAGCTTTAGAAGCTATTGGTGAAAAGATAGATTATGCTATAAATGTAGAAGTTCCGGATGAAAATATCGTTAGAAGAATGTCTGGAAGAAGAGCTTGTGTAGCATGTGGTGCTACTTATCACATTGTTCACATTCCTACAAAGGTAGAGGGGATTTGTGACAGATGTGGTAAAGAATTAATCCTTAGAGATGATGACAAGCCAGAAACAGTTACAAAGAGACTTAACGTATATCATGAACAGACACAGCCACTTATTGAGTACTATACAAATAAGGGAGCTTTAGTAGAAGTTGATGGTACAAAAGATATGAACGATGTGTTCAATGCAATTGTAGAAATTTTAGGTAAATAATTATGTCGGTGACTATTAAATCAGAGCATGAGATTGAGTTAATGAGAGAGGCAGGAAAAATTCTTGCAAAGACTCACGATGAACTTGCAAAACAAATCAAACCAGGAATGTCTACTTATGAAATTGATAAAATTGGCGAAGAAATAATCAGAAGCTATGGATGCATTCCATCATTTTTAAATTATAATGGATATCCTGCATCTATATGTGTTTCGTTAAATGATGAAGTAGTACATGGTATTCCAAGAAAAGACTGTATAGTTGTTGAAGGTGACATAATATCTCTTGATGCAGGAGTTATATACAAAGGTTACCATTCGGATGCAGCTAGGACAGTTGCTGTAGGTGAAATAAGTGATGAGGCAAAGAAGCTTATTGAGGTTACAAAGCAAAGCTTTTTTGAGGGATTGAAATTTGCAAAGGAAGGTTATCATCTTCACGATATTTCAAATGCAATAAGTGATTACTGTGAACAGTTTGGATACGGCGTAGTAAGGGATCTTGTTGGACATGGAATTGGTAGGAATCTTCATGAGGAACCTGAAATTCCAAATTTCCGTCAAAAAAGAAGAGGTATAAAGCTTCAAGCAGGCATGACACTTGCAGTTGAGCCTATGGTAAATATGGGAACATACGAAGTTGCTTGGCTTGATGACGATTGGACAGTAGTTACAGAGGATGGTTCTTTATCAGCCCATTATGAGAATACAATTCTTATAACAAAGGGCGAACCTGAAATCTTATCATTGATATAGAAACATAAATTTGTGTTTCTTCTATATATATAAGTAATAGAAATAAACTAAGAATCAATCGTATAGATTGTTAATCATAAAGTCATTAAGAAAGCAAAACTGGAGGTTAAAAAATGGCAAAGTCTGATGTTATCGAAATTGAAGGTACAGTTATTGAAAAGTTACCAAATGCAATGTTTCAGGTAGAACTTGAAAATGGTCATAAGGTATTAGCGCATATTAGTGGTAAGCTTAGAATGAATTTCATTCGTATTTTACCAGGAGATAAGGTTACTATTGAATTATCGCCATACGATTTATCAAAAGGACGTATCGTGTGGAGAGATAAATAATCCGATAAAAAGTTTTTTATTAGCTATTGCAATACTAAAAATTGTATGCTATACTCATAGTCGGACTTTTTTTGAAAGGAGGATTTACTGTGAAGGTTAGATCATCAGTTAAACCAATTTGCGAAAAATGCAAAATCATTAAGAGAAAGGGTAGTATCAGAGTAATCTGTGAAAATCCTAAACACAAACAAAGACAGGGTTAATTTTGTTACTTGTTTGCGTCTAAGCATGCGGCTGCAGCAAGGAAACACAAGGAACTGTTGAACCATATACTCTCAACGGTGAAACAGGAAATTATGTGGAATTGCTTTTATTATAGTAGATATATTATCTACAACCATTTAGTGGTGAATGCAGGACGGAATAAGTATTTTGTCCTGTAGTGCGTATTTTACGCAGAAATTAGAAACTGAAGAGATATATTGAACGTACACATTTCAGACGTTATTTAACGGGCTACGATGAGGTATATTTCTTAAACGAAGATTATTGATGGAGGTGTAATACACACATGGCTCGTATTTCAGGTGTTGACTTACCAAGAGAAAAGCGTATTGAAATCGGATTAACTTACATCTATGGTATCGGTAGAGTAAGCGCTACAAAGATTCTTGAAGCTGCTGGCGTAGATCCTGACATCCGTGTTAAGGATTTAACAGATGATGAAGTTAAGAAGATTAGCGCAGTAATCGATGAAAACCATATGGTTGAAGGTGATTTAAGAAGAGAAATCGCTTTAAATATTAAGAGATTACAAGAAATCGGATGCTACAGAGGCATTCGTCACAGAAAGGGACTTCCTGTTCGTGGTCAGAAGACAAAGACAAATGCAAGAACAAGAAAAGGTCCTAAGAGAACTGTTGCAAATAAGAAGAAATAGTAAATATTGATAGAACCCATAAGGGAGGTTAGTTTAAAATGGCTAAAGTTACAAAGAAAGTGACAAAAAAGCGTGTAAAGAAAAACGTTGAACGCGGACAGGCACATATTCAGGCATCTTTTAACAATACAATTGTTACATTAACAGATACTGAAGGTAATGCTTTATCATGGGCAAGTGCTGGTGGTCTAGGATTTAGAGGTTCAAAGAAATCTACTCCTTATGCAGCTCAGATGGCAGCTGAAACTGCTACAAAGGCAGCTTTAGTTCACGGCTTAAAATCAGTAGATGTTATGGTTAAAGGTCCTGGTTCAGGACGTGAAGCAGCAATCCGTGCTCTTTCAGCATGTGGTCTTGAAGTAACAAGTATCAAAGATGTTACTCCAGTTCCTCACAATGGTTGCCGCCCACCAAAACGTAGAAGAGTCTAATAGGAGGTGCACTTAGATGGCAGTAAATAGAGTTCCTGTACTTAAAAGATGTAGATCACTTGGTTTAGATCCAATTTATTTAGGAATTGACAAAAAGTCAAATAGAGAATTAAAAAGAGCAAATAAGAAGATTAGCGAGTATGGTCTTCAGTTAAGAGAGAAGCAGAAAGCTAAATTTATCTATGGTGTATTAGAAAAACCATTTAGAAATTATTTCAAGAAGGCTCAGAAAATGCAGGGTATGGCAGGTGAAAACCTTATGATCCTCCTTGAGCTTAGACTTGATAATGTACTTTTCCGTTTAGGATATGGTAGAACTAGAAAAGAAGCTAGACAGATCGTTGATCATAAGCATGTTTTAGTTAACGGTAAGTGCGTAAACATCCCTTCTTACATTGTTAAGGCTGGAGATGTTATCGAAATCAGAGAAAAGAGCAAATCTTCACAGAGATATAAAGATATCCTTGAAGTAACAGAAGGAAGACTTGTTCCTGAATGGCTTGAAGCAGATCATGAAAACCTTAAGGGAACTGTAAAGCAGATACCAAACAGAGAAGTTATAGATGTACCTGTAAATGAGATGCTTATCGTCGAATTATATTCAAAATAATAAGTAGTCTGACGAATCCATAAAAAGGAGGGGCTTTATAGTGTTTGATTTCGAAAAACCAAATATTGAGATTGCAGAAATCTCAGAAGATAAAAGATATGGTAAGTTTGTAGTTGAACCTCTTGAAAGAGGATATGGTACAACACTGGGTAACTCACTTAGAAGAATTATGCTTTCTTCATTACCAGGCGCAGCTGTTAGCCAGGTAAGAATCGATGGTGTTCTTCATGAATTCAGTTCTATTCCTGGTGTTAAGGAAGATGTTACTGAAATCATTATGAATCTTAAGAGCTTAGCTATTAAGAATAATAGTGAAACAAATGAACCTAAGATAGCATATATTGAATGTTCTGGTGAAGGTGTTGTTACTGCAGCTGATATTCAGGCTGATGCAGATATTGAAATCTTAAATCCTGATTTAGTAATCGCTACATTAAATGGTGGTGCAGATAGCAAAATCTATATGGAACTTACTATCACAAAAGGTAGAGGATATGTTAGCGCAGATAAGAACAAGAATGATGAATTACCAATCGGCGTGATTGCTGTTGATTCAATTTACACTCCTGTTGAAAGAGTTAACTTATCAATTCAAAATACACGTGTAGGTCAGATCACTGATTTTGACAAACTTACACTTGATGTATATACAAATGGAACATTAGCACCAGATGAAGCTGTAAGTCTTGCAGCTAAGGTGTTAAGTGAACATTTAAATCTTTTCATTGACCTTTCAGAAAGTGCTCAGAAGGTAGACATTATGGTTGAAAAGGAAGAAAATGAAAAGGAAAAAGTTATGGAATTGAACATTGATGAACTTGAATTATCTGTTCGTTCATATAACTGTTTAAAAAGAGCTGGTATTAATACAGTTTCCGAACTTACTAATAAGACACCTGATGATATGATGAAGGTTAGAAACTTAGGACGTAAGTCACTTGAAGAAGTACTTAATAAGCTTAAGGAATTAGGCTTAAGCTTAAGTGAAAGTGAAGAAAACTAATATTAGCTAAGTAGTAATTTATGGAATAAAAAGCATCTTATCAATAAATCCGAAGAGTATGATTTGATGTTCCACAAATGGAGGTAAAATAAAATGGCTCAGTATAGAAAGCTTAGTAGAACAGCAGCACAGAGAAAAGCATTAATTAGATTACAGGTAACATCATTACTTCAGAATGGTAAGATTGTTACAACAGAAGCTAAGGCAAAGGAAATCCGTAAGGTTGCTGAAGGTTTAATCGCATTAGCAGTTAAGGAAAAGGATAACTTTGATGAAGTTACTGTACAGGCTAAAGTTGCTGTAAAAGATAAAGATGGTAAGAGAGTTAAAGAAGTAGTTGATGGCAAGAAGGTTACAAAGTTTGAACTTGTTGACAAACAGATTAAGAAAGATCAGCCTTCAAGACTTCATGCTAGAAGACAGATGAAGAAAGTTCTTTACACAGTTAAAGAAGTTCCTGCTGATCAGGCTGGTAAGAAGAAGAATACAAAGACTATCGATTTAACAGAAAAGTTATTCAATGAATATGCTCCAAAGTATGCAGATCGTAAGGGTGGTTATACAAGAATCATCAAGATTGGCCAGAGAAAAGGCGATGCTGCTATGGAAGTTTTACTTGAATTAGTATAATCTATATTATAGTCAATTAGAGGTTACTGCGTATGCAGTAGCCTCTTGTTTTTTTTGTCAAACGAATAAAATTGACAAGTTATTTTGACAATAGTATATTGTCTGTATAGATTAGTGTGTAAGAGCACATATATCTGAATTAAATGGAGTGCTATGTACTTCCGTTTAATCTTTATATTAAACAAACAATTAATAATATGTTTGGTATAAGCAGCATCAATTATAGCACTGCTTGGTGGTGGTAGCTTGATTGCATACATTGTGAAAAAGGCATTTAAAAAGGGTGCTACAAAAGTTATAGTAGCAGCATAATAAGAATATTTGGCTGTTATAGAATAAAATATTCCAAAAATATTGTATATATATGGATATTGATTTTTGGATTATGTATTCTGTAGCAGCCTATTTATTTTGATAGATTACATTTATATTTAGAGAGAGGGATACATGGATAAAATTTTGGGTTTTAGTATTAAACGTTCAGTGGTTATTATGGTATGTTTTATAGGGATTACTGTTGCAACTACTTTTATCTCATATTATCAGTTAAAACCATTTGCAATTAAATCTGAGTTATCAGAGCTTATTGTAAAAGATGTTACATTTATAGGGATTTTTATTAATAATCTTATTGTAAGTACTGTAGCCATTTTGGGAGTGTTTCTTTTTAGAATTCCCAGTATACTTGTGATTTTAGTGAATTCAGTAGTATTGGGTTTTGTATTGGGGAGTAACTGGGTTTCTACTAATGAAATCTGCTTTTGATTGCAGCATTTGTCGAATGTAATATATCTGTTAAATATATAAGAAAAATGGAGAGAATATGAAATACATAAGTTTTCTAAAGTGGGATTTGTATGCAGGAATTAAAAGAAAATTATGAAAGAATATGTTAATAAAGGCCATACAATTCTGCTGTCTACACATATGCTTGACATGGCGGAGAGATTTTGCGATGATGTTATACTGCTTAATGAAGGAAATGTAGTAAGTAATGGGACGGAAAGCATTGAGAATATACTGCATCAGTATGGAAGTTTGGAAAAGTACTATATATCGAAATCTCATTAAGATATTTGGAAGAAGTAAATGTAGTGGATTCACCAGGTTTAATCATCTAAATTTTCTTGCAATATAAATTGAAATGGTTTAAAATTAAGGACATTGTAAAATAAAATTTGAGAATGGTTAACAATTGGTGTGATATGGGAATAATTAGTGTAAAAAATCTTATTCACAAGTTCATAGATAAAGATGAGGATGGAAAAATTCTCAATGAAAAAATTGCTCTTGATGGAATAAATCTAGATGTTGAAAAGGGGCAATTCATTGCAATTCTTGGACATAACGGTTCTGGTAAATCCACATTCGCAAAGCATCTTAATGTTATATTGTACCCAACAGAGGGTGATGTAAATGTCGATGGAATGAATACAAAGGATGAAGAGAATCTTTGGAATATTCGTCAGAAGGCAGGGATGGTATTTCAAAATCCTGATAATCAGATTATTGCAACTGTTGTAGAGGAAGATGTTGGTTTTGGACCGGAGAATCTTGGAATAGAGACCGAAGAAATCTGGCAGCGTGTAAATAAGGCTCTTGAAGCTGTAGAGATGACGGCATATAGAAAACATTCTCCCAACAGATTATCGGGAGGACAGAAGCAGAGGGTGGCAATTGCAGGAGTAGTTGCTATGAGACCAAAATGTATTATTCTCGACGAGCCTACGGCAATGCTTGATCCAAATGGTAGAAAAGAAGTAATAAAGACATTACATGAACTAAATAAAAATGAAAAGGTTACAATTATTCTTGTTACACATTATATGGATGAAGTAATAGGTGCTGACAAGGTATTTGTTATGGATAAGGGAAAGATATGCCTAAGTGGTACACCTAGAGAAGTATTCTCGAATGTTCAGTATATTAAAGAACTTGGACTTGATGTGCCACAGGTTACATACGCATCGTATCTGCTGAAGCAGTCTGGACTTCCAATTGAAAATACTATTCTTACAATAGATGAACTGGCAGATGAAATAAGAAGAATTAAGAAATTATTCTTTAAAAATATAGTTTCAAAAAATATAGTTGTGAAAAATACTGCTTCAGAGAATCAAATTTTAAAGGATAAAGGTTCAGATAGGGTATTTACTAAATCTGATATTATTTTAAAAGTAGATAATTTAACATATATATATGGTATAGGAACAAATTATGAAAGAAAAGCAGTAGATAATGTAAGCCTTGTAATAAATAAAAATGAATTTATAGGTATAATTGGACACACAGGCTCAGGAAAATCTACTCTTATTCAGCATTTTAATGGGTTGATAAAAGCAACATCCGGTAAAATATTCTTCAAGGGAAAGGATATATATGGAGAAGAAATAAAAATATCAGATGTTAGAAAAAATATTGGAATAGTATTTCAGTATCCTGAGTATCAATTATTTGAAAGTACGGTACTTTTAGATGTTGCATTTGGGCCAATGAATCTTGGATTGTCAAAAGAAGAAGCAACAAACAGGGCAAAGGAAGCAATGGAGCTTGTTGGTATAGGAGAGAATTATTACGACAGATCGCCATTTGAATTATCAGGTGGAGAAAAGAGACGAGTTGCAATTGCTGGAATGTTAGCAATGAATCCGGAAATATTGATACTTGATGAGCCAACAGCAGGACTTGATCCAAAGGGAAGAGATAGGATACTTGAGCTATTAAAGAAGATTCAGCGTGAGCAGGGAATTGCAATAGTGGTTGTTTCTCATAGTATGGAAGATATAGCCAAATATGCAGATAGAGTTATTGTTATGAATAAAGGGAAAAAAATATATGACGATATTCCAAAGAGAGTATTTAAGAATATTGAGATACTTGAGAGTATGGGATTGGCAGCACCACAGGTATCATATATTTTGAATAGATTATCAAGCGAAATTGAAGGCATAGATACAGAAATAATCTGTATAGAAGATGCAGTAGCGAATATTTTGGAACAGATGGAGAAAACATGTTAAGAGATTTAACAATAGGACAGTATTACGAAACTAAATCAAAAATTCATAGATTAGACCCTAGAGTTAAGCTTTTTGGAACATTGTGCTATATGCTCGCAATATTTATGGCACAAAATGTTATTGGATATATACTTTCGGCAGTGTTTCTTATTTTGGTAATAAATATTTCTAATGTTCCATTCAGATATATTGCAAAGGGTTTAAAAAGCATAGTTATTCTAATCATATTTAGCTCAATATTCTCATTATTTTTTACAGATGGAAGAGTAATTCTTGATCTTTACATATGTGATATAACCATCGAAGGGGTAATAATGTGTATAAAGCTTGCATCAAGACTTGCCATGATGATAATGGGAGCGTCAATAATGACATATACAACCACTCCAACTGATATAGCAGATGGACTGGAAAAATCATTTTCACCACTAAAAAAAGTGAAGGTGCCCGTACATGATATTGCAATGATGGTGTCAATTGCTTTCAGATTTATACCAATACTTGTGGAAGAAACAGATAAAATAATGAAAGCACAGATGGCAAGAGGTGCTGATTTTGAAGGAAAAGGTCTGGTAAAAAAAGCAAAAGCCATGGTACCATTAATTGTACCACTTATTGTTTCTTCTATAAAAAGAGCACTTGATTTGGCAACTGCAATGGAGGCGAGATGTTATAGGGGAGGAGATGGAAGGACAAAGATGAAACCACTTAAGTATAAGAAATATGATGCAGTAGCATATGTTTTGCTTTTCGTTCATTTTGGAGTGGTTATCGGTTCGAACTTCTTGTACAATATTATTATGGATATTTCGGTATAGAATAGAGGTAGTAATGGCAAAAAGAGTTTTGATTAAAATCTCATATGATGGGACAAATTACTGTGGATGGCAGATACAGATAAATGGAATTACAGTTGAAGAAGTGATAAATAGAGAGCTTTCAGCTTTGCTTGGTGAAAAAATAGAAGTGATAGGCGCCAGCCGGACAGATTCAGGTGTACATGCTCTTGGAAATATTGCAGTTTTTGATACAGAAACAAAAATTCCGGCTGAAAAGATTTCCTTTGCGCTTAATCAGAGACTTCCAGAGGATATTAGAATAGAAGATTCCTATGAAGTGCCATGCTATTTTCATCCAAGATATGCAAGTAGCACAAAAACATATGAGTATAAAATACTTAACAGGAAGTTTCCTATACCTACAAAGAGACTTTACTCCCATTTTGTCTATATGCCCCTTGACATAGACAAGATGAAAAAGGCTGCTGAATATATTGTTGGAGAACATGATTTTAAAAGTTTCTGCTCTACCAGAACACAGGTAAATAGTACAGTAAGAGCAGTATATTCGCTTGATATAGAAAAGAATGGGGACATGATTGCTATTCGTATTTCTGGAAATGGATTTTTATATAATATGGTAAGAATCATTGTGGGAACACTTATAAAGGTAGGTCTGTCTGTGTACCCACCTGAACATGTAAAGGAAATAATTGATGCAAAGGATAGAAATGCAGCAGGTCCAAAGGCGCCTGCAAATGGTCTGACGCTTGTATCAATTGACTACGAAACAGATGCCATTACAAAAGGAATTGATTCTATTATTTTTGACATTGATGGAACAATATGGGATATTCGTAATGTTGTGGCAGAGGGATGGTCTGCAGGTATAAGAGAAAATACGGATATGAAATTTAATTTTACACCAGAATATCTTGGGACCTTGTTTGGAAAGACAATGGATGAGATATTTGAAATAATGTATCCGGAAATTAGTGGTGAGGAAAAAGAAAAACTGGTAAAAATCTTTTATGAGTATGAACATAAATATATAAAACTTAGAAAACCACAACCATATGAAAATGTAGAAGACACACTAAAATATCTTACAGAAAAATATCCATTATATATAGTAACAAATGCTGGAAAGGGATACATTGAGGAAATGTTTGAAGCTACAGGACTTCAGAAATATTTTAAAGGCTGGATGTGTCATGGCGATACAATGAAATCAAAAGACGTAACCATTAGGACACTTATGGAAAAATATAATCTTAAGAGTTCAGTGTATGTAGGAGATACACAAGGAGATGCCAGTGCCTGCGAAAAAGCAGAGGTTCCTTTTATATATGCAGAGTATGGTTTGGGTAATGTTGAAAAGCCTGAATATATAATACGAGATATTTCAGATTTGAAGAAATATTTTTAATTCTATACATAAATATTTTTATAATGAAATATTTTTGCTTTTATAAAGAGTGTATTTTATAAAGAGATATTTATAATTTTATAAAGAGTGTATTTTGAAAGGGATATTTTTATAAGGAATGTATTTTTTATAAAGAAAGGTTAGAGTGGCAAAAAGTTTTTAACATTCTTTTTAGCCAGGAGACACAACTACCTTAAAAAACTACCATAAAAAATAGTTAAAAAAATAGTTTGACATAGATGAATGATTGGATTATAATGTTTAATTGTGACAGCCTGTAATAGGAGTGATTGTCTATTAGAGGATGGCATGTGAGATATTATTGGAGGAATCGGTTTTGTGCCGGTTCGGGTCACTAATCTTCATATCATAACCCAGATAAGAATTTTAGAGACCAAAAATAGTTTAAATCAATTTACAGGAGGAATAATCCATGAAGACTTTTATGGCTAGTCCAGCAACAGTTGAAAGAAAATGGTATGTAGTTGATGCAGAAGGATGCACACTTGGCCGTTTATCATCAGAAATCGCTAAGGTTTTAAGAGGAAAGAACAAGCCTCAGTTTACACCACATGCAGATGCAGGTGATTATGTAATCGTAATCAACGCAGAAAAGATTAAAGTATCTGGTAAGAAGTTAGACCAGAAGGTTTACTACCATCATTCAGATTATGTAGGTGGTTTAAAAGAAACAACTCTTAAGGAATTACTTGCTAAGCATCCAGAGAGAGCTATCGAATTCGCAGTTAAGGGAATGCTTCCAAAGGGACCTTTAGGAAGACAGATGTTTACAAAGCTTCACGTATATGCAGGTGCAGAACATCCACATGCAGCACAGAAGCCAGAAACATTAACATTTTAATTAGGACTGGAAGGAGGATATTACAATGGCAAAAGTTAATGGAAAGTTCTACGGAACAGGTAGAAGAAAAAAGAGTATTGCAAGAGTATATTTAGTACCTGGTACAGGTAATATTACTATTAATAATAGAAGTGTTGATGAATACTTTGGTCTTGAAACATTAAAGGTTATCGTTCGTCAGCCACTTGCTACAACAGAAACAGCTGACAAGTTTGACGTTATCGTAAACGTACATGGTGGTGGATACACAGGTCAGGCTGGTGCTATCAGACATGGTATTTCAAGAGCTTTATTACAGGCAGATGCTGACTACAGACCAGCATTAAAGAAAGAAGGTTTCTTAACAAGAGATCCAAGAATGAAAGAAAGAAAGAAATACGGTCTCAAAGCAGCAAGAAGAGCACCACAGTTTTCAAAGAGATAATCTTTCGGAAACGAAGATATCAAGAAAAGCCCATTTTACAAGGGTTACAGAAGTTGTGGGAAGTTGTCAGATGTGTTGGATTTCAAATGGTATGCAACACATATGCAACAAGTATGCAACAAAGATTATGATATGTATAGGACATTTTTCAGTAGAAATACTGGGGAATGTCCTTTCTTAATTTAAATCTTATTAATTGCATCTACAAGCTCCTTAACATCAAAGTGGGTATATACTTTTTCGGTCAAAGTCATAGCACCGGAGTGTCCCACAATCTTCTTGATAATTGCCTGATCGACACCGGCTTCTGCTAACATGGAAATGCATGTATGTCTGCAGCAATGTGGTGTACGGTCAATCTTAAGTTGCTCCATCAATGGATGGAAGTAACTGTCATAATAATTTCGGTATTGGAAGTGTTTGCCATCCGGTGTATGGATAAGATACTCGCATTCCGGATTATCTTCAAACCAAGCCTTATAGAAAGGTAAGACCTTATCTGCGATAGGAACCTTTCGGATCCCATTCTCGGTTTTACTGCTAATCACATCAAAGTATTGCTCGTCCAGATGGACATTTTCCTTTTTTAAATCCAAGAACTCTGAAATTCTTACTCCGTTATACAGTAGCATCAGTATGATTTGATAATACTTATCATCTTTCTGCTCCCATATCCGTTCAATTTCTTCCTTCTCAAATTTGTTTCGGTCATACTTATTCGGATTACGGTCCTTATACTGAACAACATCTACAAAGGTGGAATAATCCTTATTGCAAATATCGTTCTTGATAGCAAAATCATAAAGCTGATTGAACAGTACCTTGATTTTCCTTAAGGTAGGATAATTCTTACCGCAGGTATCAATGACTGTCTGTAAGTCCACAAGCTTTAAATCCTTGAACACCTTATGATATAGACTGCTACATGTCTTATAAGCGGCTGTGTAGCCTTTTACATTGGATTCTGACACGGTAGGGTATTTGCGCTTTGACCATTCTTCATATACATCATCAAATGTCATCTTCGCAGCCTTCGTATCAAATGGATTTTTATTATAGTCTGCCAGCATCTGCAAGCCATCTGCTCTGGTGGGAGCATATCCTATAATTATAAAATCCTGAACTTGTTTATCCTTCTCTTTGTCGAAGTGCCAGCCATTGGTCTTTCGCACCAGATAAACAGTAAGTATAATTGTACCGGTTTATAATGCTGAATTATATTTGGAAAAATGTATATCTAGTATTCTAGAACAATCGTATAGAGATTTTGAATTAATATTAGTAGATGACGGATCTAAGGATCAGTCTGGAAATATATGCGATGAATGGCAAAAGAAAGATGAAAGGATTGTAGTTGCTCATCAAGCTAATCAGAGAGTGTCAGTTGCGAGAAATGAAGGATTAAAAAGGGCATGTGGCAAGTTTATAACATTTGCAGATGCAGATGAAGAAGTCTTGCATGTTGGACGTAATATTGATATGGGACCATGGTCTAAACTTTATAAGAGAAGTATTATAGATGAGAACAATATTCAGTTTAGAAAAGATATTAAATTTGCCGAGGATAGGATTTTTATATTTGAATATTTACAGAATTGCAAGGTAGTTTCTGTTATTGATAATATTATATATTTTTATAATATGAAAAATCAAAACTCTGCAGTTAAAAAATATTATGTATCGTTTTATGAATAAATGAGAACTATTTTCGGGGCAGAATGTGAATATCATAAAGCTATTCAATTAGAAGATGTAAGGCAGGATGAAAAAGAGAAATTAATAATAATGTACTTTGAATGGTGTCTTCTTCATTATATTGAGAATTCACCAAAGAAGGAACTTATTGATAATATTAAGAAGACATGTATGATGATAAAGGAAGTAGGAGTAATGACGGATTATCCATACAAGTCATATATTGACACGGAAGATTACAAGGGGATAATTAATACATGGAAAAAAATCATAAAAAGGAATACTATACATACAAAATTAAAAGATTTTTGTTTAGAAGCATATGGAATACCTTCAATTTTACTTGATAAAGCAGAGGGTGGCGATTTTTTTAATATAGAGACTATTACTATAGCACAGGAAGAAAATTCCGCTATAAACCATATTTATGTGAAAGCATTTCAGCTTTATCCTTTATCTCTTCTAATTTTTCCTGTGATGTCATATCTGCGCCATCTATGTCATTATTCAACAAATCCTGTAGAATATTAACTAAGCGCAGATAACTACGTTGCAGTCTTGAACGCATTGTAACTTCTTCTGTACGGTCAAGTATTACATACATTTTGTATGTATTTAAATCATCTGACAATTCACTTTGATATAAATCAAATATACGTTTTCCAGCTGGTACATTACGCTGCATTCTAATACAATCTTTACGAATCTGGTCCTGACCGTTTTCTGAAAATAAATCGCAGTATGAGTCTATGAATTCTTCGTGTTTATATCCAAATAATGATAAGGCATAATCATTTGCAAACGTAACAACATTATCCTTATTAACAAGAATATATCCACATGGCGTATTATCAAAAATAATATTTAACATTGTATCTGTATCCATATGATGTTCTATTTCTTCAAGCTCTACGACAAGATCTTTATGTACATCGTTTACTGAATCGTCTTTTAATTCACGAACTAACAATGAATGTTTTGCATATGATATTTCATCTTCATTTAGTTTTTCAGCAGGGATAGATGTAAAAATATTTACTATATCCGAATCAAGCTGGCTACCAATTACACGCTTAAGTTCTGCAATCGCAGTTTCTCTGGAAAGGGCTTTTCGATAAGAACGGTCTGTTGTCATTGCATCATATGTATCTGCAACTGCAAGTATTCGACTTCCTGTATCAAGCATTTCTTCGCACAATCCATCTGGATATCCCTTTCCGTCAATTCGTTCATGATGATGACGTACCATTTGACAAATATCCTCTAAATCAACTAGACCATCTAATATGTCGCAGGCTTTTATAGGATGCGATTGAATTAGTTTGTATTCTTCATCGGTTAATCTGTCAGGTTTATTTAAAATATTCAGAGGAATCTGTATTTTACCAATATCGTGAAGAAGTGCTGCAAGGGAAATATGGAACACTTCTGATTCCGGTAAATTTAGTTGAAGCGCAATCTTAGTTGCATATTTTTGGACATTCTGGGAATGCTTGGCAGTATAGGCATCCTTGGCTTCAAGGATTAGAACGAGGGATTTAACAAGATTTATTAAGTCTTTGTTACACTGCTCAAGCGTCTGCATTTCCTCGCTTCTATTTACCATAATTTCTAAAAGATATGTAAGACCAGTATTCTTATCTTTGTATAAAGGAATAGCATAGTCGTCAATATAGCGAACTGTTCCATTAGGTAAAATATCCTTGCGTTGTAGCATAGTTTTACAACCTGATTCCATTGCCCGGGAAATAGAGCAGTACTGACAATGTTTACCACCATTTGAAATGTTATAGCAAAGTTCTCCAACTGTTTTATCCCATTCTAAACCACGAAGTTTCAAAAAACTGTCATTTACATAATGAATACGGTTAAGATCATCCATTATAATATAGGCAATAGGCGTGTTTTCTATAAGCATATTAACTAGTTTGTTTTTATTTATCGTTAGTTCGTCACGCATATTTCTCATATAATCCTCCATATATCATTTTAAGAATTTAAGATTTACAGAAATACTCTGTTCATACTATTCAATTACAAGAATCTCCAGTATGTTATTAAAATATATTGTTATTTAAAAGTGTTCACGAGAATATACTACTATATAGTATATTATATTTTCTATGCTTTGAAAAGCAAATTTTAACAATATAATTAACTTATAATTTATGATTAGTAAATTATATTATTAAATGTTACAGATTAATATTTATCCATTGATAAATTATTGATATATGATATATACTTATGTATGTGATGTTAGGATTCACACCTTAACTATAATGTATGGCAAAAAGATGTCAAACATTATTTCACAAAGTCATTTTTATTTGTATTTTAGACTAAAAGATTGCAAGGAGGAAATGGAAAATGTTCATATCAGATTCTATAAAATATGTAGGAGTAAATGACAAGACACTAGATTTATTTGAAAGTCAGTATGTAATTGAAAATGGAATGGCATACAATTCATACTTAATTATGGATGAAAAAGTAGCGCTTATGGATACAGTTGATATAAGAGGTTACGAAGAATGGAGTAAAAATGTTGAAGATGCATTGGAAGGTCGTGACATTGATTATATAGTTGTTCAACATATGGAGCCAGACCATGCTGGATCACTTGCAAAGACAATAGAGAAATATCCTAATGCAACTATTGTTGGAAATGCTAAAACATTTGCATTTTTTAATCAGTTCTTTGATATTGATATTTCAGACAAAAAGCTGGAAGTAAAAGAAGGAGATACACTTTCTCTTGGTAATCACACACTTTCGTTTATTATGGCACCAATGGTACATTGGCCAGAAGTAATGGTAACATACGAAAGTACAGAAAAAGTTTTATTCTCTGCTGATGGATTTGGTAAGTTCGGTGCTCTTGATGCAGATGAGGACTGGGCATGCGAAGCAAGAAGATATTATTTTAATATTGTTGGAAAGTATGGTGCATCTGTGCAAATGCTTCTCAAAAAGGCAAAAACATTAGATATACAAAAGATTCTTCCTCTTCATGGTCCTATATTAACTGAAAATTTAGAGTATTACATAGATTTATATGATAAATGGTCAAGCTATACACCGGAGAATAAAGGTGTATTTATCGCTTATGCATCTATTCATGGAAATACCAAGAAAGCTGCAGAAATACTTGCAGAAAAGATTCGAGCTCTTGGTGAGGAAAAGGTTGTTGTATCAGACCTATCACGTGAAGATATTGCTGAGTGTGTTGAAGACGCATTCCGTTATGATAGAATGATTCTTTGTGCTGCAACTTATGATGGAAATGCCTTTGTTCCAATGGAAGATTTCTTACATCATTTGCAGATAAAAGCTTATCAGAATCGTACAGTAGGACTTCTTGAAAATGGAACATGGGCACCTATGGCTGCAAAATCTATGCGTACATATTTGGAATCTATGAAAAATATTACAATTCTTGATGATGTTGTATCTATTAAGTCAAAGTATAAAACAGAAGATGAAGCTTCAATGGATAAGCTTGCTAAAGCAATAGTTTCGGCTAAGTAAATTTTATTGAATAAGAACCTTTAATATATTTTAGATTGGAGGCTCCTTTATATGACAATTGGAATCATTTTGGTTTCATTCGTTATTTTTTTAAGTATTCTGGCTGAAAAATTTTCAGTAAAGCTTGGAATGCCCGCATTAATTCTTTTTATGTTTATTGGTATGCTTTTTGGTAGTGATGGTATTATGAAGATACCATTTGATGATTATTCTGCTGCCAATGAAATATGTTCTATTGCATTGCTTTTTATTATGTTTTATGGTGGTTTCAATACTAAATGGAAACTGGCAAAACCAGTTGCAACAAAAGCAGTGCTGCTGTCTACTCTTGGAGTTGTTATTACTGCAGGAGTGACAGCTGTATTATGTTACTTTTTGCTTGGTTTTTCTGTTGCAGAGAGTTTTTTGATTGGAGCTGTGCTGTCTTCAACCGATGCGGCAAGTGTATTCTCAATTCTTAGACAGAAAAAGCTGAATTTAAAAGATGGAACGGCTTCCCTTTTGGAAGTGGAAAGTGGTAGTAATGACCCGATGTCATATATGTTGACCATAATAGGAATAGGCATAATTGGTGCATCAGATGCAGGCAATCCAGTGGTACTTATTATTCTGCAGATTCTTTTGGGCGTTTCAGTTGGTGTGCTGTTTGCGTTTATTGCCATTTGGCTCCTTACAAAAACGAGTCTGATTTCTGAAGGTCTTGATACAATTTTTATGATTGCGATTGTTCTTATTTGCTACAGTATATCTGGTATTCTTGGCGGAAATCAGTTCTTAAGTGTATACCTGATGGGAATAATTATTGGTAATAGTAGAATTAAAAACAAAACCACAATGATACCATTCTTTGATGGAGTAACAAGTCTTTCGCAGATATTAATTTTCTTCCTATTAGGACTTCTTGCTTTCCCTCATGAAATGCCAGAAATTTTTCTGACAGCTCTTGCAATTGCAATTTTCCTGACAGTAATTGCAAGACCAATTGCTGTATTTAGTATACTGCTTCCTTTTCGCTGCAGTGTACGTCAATGTGTTTTGGTATCATGGGCCGGCTTAAGAGGTGCTGCTTCCTCTGTTTTTGCAATAATGGTAGTAGCAAGTGGTGCAGGTCTTGCCTATGATTTATTCCATATAGTATTTATGGTATCCCTTTTCTCTGTTTCAATACAAGGAACATTTCTTCCGGCAGTTGCAAAAAAACTAAATATGGTGGATGAATCTAATGATGTTTGTAAAACATTTAATGATTATCAGGAAGAATCTGCAATAACACTTATGCGAATGTATATTCCAAAAGGACATAACTGGGAAAATAAATATATTCGTGAGGTAAATATGCCAACAGGATCCTTGGCAATTATGATTAAAAGAAATAAAGAAACCATTATAACAAAAGGTGACACACAAATATTGGCAGGAGATAGCATAATATTAAGTGTTCCTGCCTATGAACCATCAGATAATGACCAATTGATGGAAATACATATTGATAAGTCTCATGAATGGTGTGGTAAGGCAATTTCCGAAATAAATATTCCAGAGGATGAATTACTTGCCATGGTTATAAGAAACGGTCAGAATCTGATTCCAGATGGCAAAACAGTCATATGCGAAAATGACATTGTAGTAGCTTATAAATGATTAACTGAAAAATAGATAATTAATATAAACAATCTGATTGTATTTTAGAAAACAGAGTTTGCTGGAAAGGAAGAATAGTTTGCGATTAAAGAAAGATAAGATAGTATATATTATTTTAGTATTAATATTATTCTTGTCAGGAGTGTGCTTTGAAAATAATAAAGCAGATTCTAAATTTTTATGCTCACCTGTTGAATGCTCTGATTCAAATATAAAATCAGATATTTTTACAAATTTAGATATACAAGTATGTACTGCAGAAATGTTAGGTGCTGGAAGGATAAGCAGTGTACAGCAGTTTTCTTGCAGTCATATTTGCAAAAACAGGGAATTAAAAATATTCCCTGATTATCTTCTGTTAAGTTATCTCTCTATAACAGAAGGAAAGTTCTTTACGAGTTCAGAAATAACACAGGTTTACAGTAAGTGTTTGGATGAACTTATCATGAATTATATTCATAAATCAGATGGCAAAAAAAGAATCTAAATTATCCCCAATAAATTAAGTGTATTTATACACGTGAAATCTCTTGCAGGGTAAAGAGACATTATTGAAATAAATAAAATATGAAAGTGAAGCATACAAAATACAGTTATGCTTATTTTTGTATGCCATAAATGGTGGTAATATATGATTGAAGATATTTTTGCAGCGATAATGTGTATTATTTCAGTTGCAGCATGCGTTTGGTGCTGGTGGTTTGATAATGGTGGTACATTTCGTAGTGAAAAGAAGAACAGAAAAGAATAAATGTACATATAGATTTTTCAGCTTTTTTATAGTAAAATCTGTCTTATAGATAACGTAAAAAATGAATGGAAGATAACAAAATGGAAAGACAATTAGTATTAAAAAAAGATATTATAGAGGCTCTTGCAGAATTAGGAGTTAAAAGTGGTCAATCAATAATGGTACATACATCATTAAGCAGTCTGGGTTTTGTCTGTGGTGGAGCTCAGGTTGTGATTGAAGCATTAATTGAGAGCGTTGGTGAAAGTGGAACAATTATGATGCCAACACAGTCATGGAAAAACCTTGACCCAACGGCAGGTGTACATTGGGAGGAACCTGAGGAATGGTGGCAGGCGATTCGCGATAACTGGCCGGCATACGATAAAGAAATAACACCAACAAATACTATGGGTGCTGTTGCTGAGATGTTTAGAAAATGGCCGGGTGCTCTTAGAAGTGATCATCCGGCACGTTCTGTTGCTGCATTTGGAAGTAATGCAGAGTATTTAGTAAAAGACCATGATTTATCAAATATCTTCGGAGAGGGATCTCCGATTGCAAAACTATATGAATTAGATGGTTATGTATTGCTCATAGGTGTTGATTACGATAAAAATACATCTATTCATTTAGCAGATGTGCGTGCAAAATACCCAGGAAAACACATGTCTTTTGAAAGCAGCGCAATAATGGAAAATGGCAATCGTGTGTGGAAAACATATGAAACATTATTCGTTGATGGCGAAGATTTTTGTGATATTGGAAAAGCTTTCGAGGAAGAATACTCAGTAAAAAAGGTTTCTCTTGGTAATGGAATTCTTAGATTTATGAGACAAAGAGAATTAGTTGATTTTGCCGTAAAGTGGATAGAAGAGAACAGAAGATAAATACATCAATGATTGTAGGAGAAAAAAATGTTACTTAGTTTAGGTTTGGTGCTTATCTTTGGGATGTCCCTTGGATGGTTATGTAAAATTTTGAAACTTCCAAGCCTTATAGGAATGATTGCAACAGGTATAATATTAGGACCGTATGTTTTAGATGGTATTGATTCATCAATGCTTCTTGTATCATCAGATATACGAAAAATTGCACTTATAATTATTCTTACAAGAGCAGGTTTAAGTCTCGATGTATCCGGACTTAAGAAGATTGGAAGACCAGCATTTATGATGTGTTTTGTACCTGCAACATTTGAACTTCTGGGGATGCTTTTACTAGGACCAAAGCTTTTAGGATTAAGTGTCCTTGAATCAGCTATTATGGGAGCGGTACTTGCAGCAGTTTCTCCAGCAGTGGTTGTTCCAAGGATGGTAAAGCTTATAGATGAAGGTTATGGTACAAGCAGTAAAATACCACAACTTATCCTTGCGGGGGCCTCTGTTGATGATGTTTATGTAATTGTGCTTTTTTCTACATTTACTGGAATGGCAACAGGAAATGGCATATCTGTCATAAAGTTTATTAATATTCCTATATCGATTATTCTAGGTATTGTTGTGGGGGTAATTGCAGGTTTATTTCTGTCAAAGTATTTCAAAAAAGTACATATCAGGGATACTATCAAGATTCTGATTATCTTAAGTATTTCTTTTATACTTGTTGCAATAGAAGATATGTTGGATACAGAAATTACCTTTGCTTCACTTATTTCCATTATGTTTATTGGAATTACCCTTAAGAAACATAGAGCTGTTGTTGCAAATAGATTATCACAAAAATACAATAAACTTTGGGTGGGAGCAGAAGTATTTTTATTTGTATTAGTTGGTGCAACGGTCAATATAAACTATCTTGGAAATGTTGGTATAAAGGCTGTTATTGTGATTATCTTTGCACTTGTGTTCAGAATGACAGGCGTATTTGTTTGCCTTATTGGAACTAAACTGAACAAAAAGGAAAGACTTTTCACGATGATGGCATATACTCCAAAGGCTACAGTTCAGGCTGCAATAGGTGGAATTCCACTTGCAATGGGACTTGCATGTGGAGACATAGTGCTTACGGTAGCAGTACTTGCAATTATACTCACAGCACCTATTGGTGCTTTTGCAATTGATATAAGTTATAAAAAATTGTTGCAGAAAGATTAAAAATAAAGTAACGATTAAGAACGTGAAAATTATGTGATGTGAAATAGATGGTGAGATATGTCAAAGATAATAAAAATAACAGATTTTAATTCACCAGAGTTGGATTTTTATGCAAGACTTTCTGAGAATCAATTATTGAAATTTAATGAACCAAAAGTTGGTTATTTTATTGCAGAAAGTCCGATTGTTGTAGAGAGAGCTTTGGATGCAGGATATGAACCGGTTTCTATCCTTATTGAAGATAAAGATATAGAAAGTCATGGGAAAAAAATAATTGAGAGATGTAAAGATATCCCTGTGTATACGGCAGAATTTGATGTTCTTACGAAACTTACAGGGTTTGAGCTGACAAGGGGAATGCTCTGTCTGATGAAGAGAAAAGAGCTTCCAAAGATTGCAGACATATGTAAATTGGCAAAGAGAATTGCTATTCTTGAAAATGTTGTAAATCCCACAAATGTAGGTGCAATATTCAGGTCGGCAGCAGCTCTTAGCATGGATGCAGTTATACTTACAAAAGGGTGTACAAATCCATTGTACAGAAGAGCCATCAGAGTGAGTATGGGAACTGTATTTCAAATACCATGGACAATAATCGATGATGACATAGAGTGGCCGGTGCAGGGGCTAACATACTTTAATTCTTTTGGGTATAAAACCGCTGCCATGGCACTTAGTGATAATTCAGTAAGCATAGATGATGAAAGACTTTTGACTGAAGATAAGATAGCTATAATCCTTGGAACAGAAGGAGAGGGGTTGTCAAAAGAGACTATTGAGAACTGTGATTATACAGTTAAAATTCCGATGGCAGCAGGAGTGGATTCATTAAATGTTGCAGCTGCAAGCGCAGTGGCATTTTGGCAGCTTAGGAATAGATAAATTATCTGTAATTTGAAAAAGAGTTCTAATAAGAACATGGAGCACGATAGTGCGTAATGTTTGTATGCAAAATCGAGTAGGTGTCAGCCTACTTGATTGTTCAATATTTTATTTAGTGTTTTTTCGATTACATCTTTGGTGGCAGGTTTTAAAATATAGCCGGAAGGCTTTAATTTGAGTACTGCATCTATGTGCTCACGGTCATGCACACCTGTAAGGAATACTACAGGAATATTTTTGCCTATATTAAGTTCTCTAATCATCTGCAAAGTCATCTTGCCATCCCATATTGGCATTTCATAATCAAGAAAAATAATATCTGGAATTTTCCGACCTATCTGCGCAAGAGCTTCAACACCCGAAAGTGCTGTCACTACTTCACAATATGGAGGTATGAGAGTTTCTATTATTTTTAATTGTAGCGAATCATCGTCTACTAAAAGAATATTTTTTGTATTTAAATCAGATGATAATTTTTGATCTTCAACCTTTCCCTTTAACTTGCTTAAAATAGCTGTAACAATTATATCGTTACCCATAGGTGTGTAAAGATTGGTGAACTGCTCATCACCTGTAAAACGCGTAAATCTTGTATGTTCATAGCTTGTGCCAAGACAAAATACAGGTATTTTTTTGTATTTATTAGCAATTTCTCTGAGGATATCTTCACATTCGTTGCTTATTTCATTAAAAGTTATAAGGATAAAATCCGGATTCTTCATAGTCATAACTGAACGAAATAAATCCACTTGATCTGGACATAAATGGACATTGAAATGTTCATCAAGTGTTTTATGTAAAAATTGAAATGTAGTATTAAACTTTCCTACCAATAATATTTTATACATATAAGGCAACTCCCGCTTTCATTTAGTTTATAAATTAACGTATACATATTCTTGAAGATATAATATCATATTATATTTTCTAATGCTAGTACAACTATAGGAGAAAAATTTGTATGATAAATTCATGGAAAACTTTATGGAAAAACGTTATGAAAAAAACTTTATGGAAAAACTTTTTATAAAAAAGTATGGAATTATTCTTATGTATACTGTAAAATAAATTAATGGTTTTAAAATATATCTATATACGGAGGAAAAACAGTGGGCGGATTTTTTGGAGTTGCTTCAAAGGACGATTGCGTGTTTGATTTGTTCTTTGGCATTGATTATCATTCACATTTAGGAACTAGAAGAGGCGGCATGGTTGTATATGGTGAAAATGGATTTGATCGTTCAATCCATAATATTGAAAATGCTCCGTTTAGAACAAAATTCGATAAAGATATGCAGAATATGTCAGGTGGTCTTGGTATTGGCTGTATTTCAGATTATGAGCCACAGCCACTCTTGGTACGTTCACACCATGGCACATATGCACTTACAACTGTTAGTAAGATAAATAATGATGAAGAGCTTACAAAGATGCTCTTTGATAATGGTCATTCACATTTTCTTGAGATGAGTGGCGGCGATATTAACGCAACAGAACTTGTTGCAGCACTTATTAATCAGAAGGATAACCTTATAGAAGGTATTCAGTATGCTCTTGAAACAGTAGATGGTTCGTTATCAATTTTATTAATGAATCAGAACGGTATATATGCAGCAAGAGACAAGATGGGTAGAACACCTATTGTTATCGGTAAAAAAGATGGAGCTTTCTGTGCTTCCTTTGAAGATTTTGCGTACAAGAACTTGGGATACAAGACATATAAAGAGCTTGGTCCAGGTGAAATAGTTGTTATTAATCCAACGAATTGTGTAACACTTGTAAATCCAGGCAAGGATATGAAGATTTGTACATTCCTTTGGGTATATTATGGATATCCTGCAAGTTCATATGAAGGAATCAGCGTTGAACAGATGCGTTATAATTGTGGTGCAAAGATGGCACAGAGAGATAATGTAAAGCCTGATATTGTTGCAGGTGTTCCGGATTCTGGTACTGCACATGCAGTAGGATATGCAAATGAGTCGGGAATTCCATTCTCGAGACCATTTATCAAATATACACCTACATGGCCACGTTCATTTATGCCAACAATTCAGAGTCAGAGAAATCTTATTGCAAAGATGAAATTACTTGCAGTAGAAGATTTAATTAAGGATAAGAGTCTTCTTCTTATTGATGATTCAATTGTTAGAGGAACACAGCTTAGAGAAACAACAGAATTCTTATATCAGAGTGGTGCAAAAGAGGTTCATATCAGACCAGCCTGTCCTCCGCTTGTATACGGTTGTAAATATCTTAATTTCTCAAGATCATCGTCAGAGATGGATTTGATTACAAGAAGAGTTATCGAACGTCTTGAAAATGGAAATGTAACAGATGAAATTTTACAGGAATATACAAATCCTGATTCGGAAAAATACGAGAAGATGGTAGATGAAATCTGTAAGGAACTTCATTTCACATCATTGAGATTTAACAGACTTGATGATATGCTTGATGCAGTTGGAATTGATAAATGCAAGCTTTGTACTTACTGTTGGGATGGAAGAGAATAGGTATGAATGAAATATATGAATTAATCGAGCAAAAGATTAAAGAGTCAGGATATCCTAGACAAATCGATGGAAGAGATGTATATGATGATATATGCGAACAGATTGAAGATAAAGAAAATGGTGAGTATATATTGCTTTCTAAGTTCGAAGATGATGTAACCTTTGAATATCATATAACAGTAATGGAAGATGATTTTAATCTTGGCCTTCTTGTTATGAAAACACCTGAAGGTGAATATAAAGTAGACTTTGACAATTTGTAAAACTAAAAGAAGAAAATTGAGTTTAATTTGATTTTTCTAAGGAGTTTGAGTATGTACTTGAACTCCTTTTTACGTTATAATTTTAATTATCTTTTTTTATACTAGGAGGAAGTAAGATGCTTGGGAAAGATGTAATATATAATGGTCAAGTATTATTTGCTAAGTAAATAGAGAATCAAATGAGATACTTTGTGATAATAAAATATTAAAGCGAGGTTTTATTAAGTGAAATTAAGGGATTGGAATAAAAAAACATTACCATTCAAAATCTTAACAATATTTGGAATAATTATTTCTATAACTGTTATAGTCTTATCTCTTCTTCAAATATTTAACATATGGGATAAGGCAATTAATGTTTTTGAACCACTATTAGGAGTGTTAATGATAATTCAAGCGATCGAAAATTGGAAAACTCATAAAGCACTAGCGTATTATTCGTTATTTGTAGCATTTTTTATATTTGTTGTAGCAATTATTATTTTATACTAATTTTATCGACTAGGATACATATTGTGGTGTAAAACAGTAATATAAGGGGGTTGATTATTATGATGACAGCAAAGGTTTTTGAGAATGGAAGAAGTCAAGCAGTAAGACTTCCTAAAGAATGTAGATTTAATACAGATGAAGTAGCAGTAAATCGAATTGGTGATATAGTTTTACTGATGCCAAAAACAAATAAATGGAGTTCATTTATGCAGGCAATAGATACGTTAATCAGATTGCGGATAGGACTTGCAAAGGTAAATCCCCATGAGGATGTTATACTTTTTTCTTGTAGTGATAAATAATTCGTGGTATAATTTCAAAGGAATTTTTTATTTTACGGAGGAAATATTTATGTACATAACATGTTTAGATTTAGAAGGCGTATTAGTACCTGAAATATGGATTGCTTTTGCAGAGGCAAGTGGAATTCCAGAACTTAAGAAGACTACAAGGGACGAACCAGATTACGATAAACTTATGAAGTGGAGACTTGGCATATTAAAGGAACACGGTCTTGGATTAAAAGAAATTCAGGAAACAATTGCAAAGATTGATCCTATTCCGGGAGCAAAGGAATTCCTCGATGAGCTTCGTTCATTCTGTCAGGTTATTATTATTAGTGATACATTTGCACAGTTTGCAACACCACTTATGAAGAAACTTGGTTGGCCAACAATTTTCTGTAATTCTCTTGAAGTTGCAGAAAATGGAGAAATCACAGGATTCAAGATGCGTTGTGAACAGTCAAAACTTACAACAGTTAAGGCTTTGCAGTCAATAGGATATGATACAATTGCAAGTGGTGACAGCTACAATGACCTTGGAATGATTAAGGCAAGTAAAGCAGGTTTCTTATTCAAGAGTACAGACAAGATTAAAGCTGATAATCCTGAATTAGAAGCATTTGAAACATATGATGAACTTATGGCTGCAATTAAAAAAGCTATGAAATAATTTATAGTTACATTAAATTTTAATTTAGTATTTAAGTATAAAATAATTGTTTGGGAAATATTTTAGTACTTTTAATAATTGTGTATGGACCTATAGATAACTATAGGTCCACACTTGGTTTTATTCAATATGGTGATAATATATGAAAAAAGAAAATAAAGAACTGGCGAGACAGAGAAAAGCAAAGGAATTAAAGAAGCAGAAGACAATGGCTATTGCCAAAAATCTTATATCAGTAGGATTATCATTGGCAGCAATTGCATTGATTTTTGTGCTTTTATTTGTAAAAGAAGTTAATTCTGAAAATAATACTGACCAAGCAGGAGCAACAAATGGAACAACATTACCTACAACTACAGCTACGGTTTATTCAAATGATAAAAACAGAGAGATAAAGCTTGGAGATAAGGTAAATATTGATTATGTTGGCTCAGTGGATGGAGTTGAGTTTTCAGGTGGAAATACAAGAGGTAATGGAGCAGATTTGATTATTGGCTCACATATGTATATTGATGATTTTGAGGAGCAGCTTATTGGACATAAAGCTGGAGATGAAGTAGATGTTGAAGTTACATTTCCAGAAGTCTACAAGAATAATCCGGATCTTGCAGGGAAGGATGCTTTGTTTAAGGTTACAATAAATGGAATATATGAATAAAATACAGGAAAATGGTGGAGAGAATGGATAATTGGACAGTTTCACAGGCGTATTTTATGTGTGTGACAGAAATAGAAGGTGATATCTTAAAGTGGGATATGAAGAAAGCAGTAAGCCTGATTGTTGCTGAAATATATGATTTGTATGAAACAAAGAATATTAATATAAATGGTGATAAATTCAGTATACTTGAGAATATACCAAAAGATAAGGAATATATGATGCCTTTATTTTCGTACATAAGCCAGAATGGTGTAAATGATATAAAAAAGGTTGTTGAACACTATGTTTGTAGCGCAGATGGAACAGAGTTTTTAAATATAGTAAATGCTATGGGAGAATATCTTAGCAAGGCACGAGAGATGAAGATTAAGAACGTCGGATTCTTTAAAAAGAAGAAGCTGTTTATTCCTATGAAGAGCTGTCTGGATGATATCGTAATTAAGTTTAGTGATATTGTCTTTTCAAATACCATTATGAGCGAATATGATGTACTACTAACGACTTTGTTAAATGAAAATATAAGTATTGAATCATATTTTTATTATACAAAGTGGCCAGAAGCAAAGGAAATAATAGAAAAGACTATGCAATTCCCTAGAGCAAAAAAGGTGAAAGAGATATTTAGATATATTGATGAGAAGATGGCATTTAGTAAAAGCTTTTTAAACAATTAAGAAGAAGGTCTTTATTAATCAACACACTACAATAGACAAGGAGAAGAGTAATGGCAGAGATTATATCAAGCATTAATTCACGGATTAATGATGTTGTTTGGGGGATACCGGCGTTAATATTACTGCTTGGAACGGGTGTATTAATGACTGTGATGACAAAGGGATTCCAGTTCACGCATTTTGGACATGCAATGAAAGAAACTGTAGGTAGTATGTTCAAAAAGAAAGATATATTAAAGAATAATGATAGCAAATCTATTTCACAGTTTCAGGCGCTATGTACAGCTTTATCGGCAACAATTGGTACCGGTAATATTGCAGGTATTGCTATTGCAATTACAATGGGTGGAACCGGAGCGGTATTCTGGATGTGGATTGCAGCATTGTTTGGAATGATGACAAACTATTCCGAAAATGTGCTTGGTATATATTTTAGAAGAAGAAACCAAAAAGGAGAATGGTGTGGCGGCGCAATGTACTATCTTAGCAGTGGCGTTGGTAGTAAGAAGGGCTGTAAGAATATCGGAAAGATTTTGGCTGTATTATTCTCAATATTTGCAATCTTTGCATCTTTCGGTATTGGAAATATGGGACAGGTTGCATCTATAAAGGATAGTATTACAAATGTTATATCTATTTCAGATGATCCAAAGATAAATGGATTGGTGATCGGTATAGTAGTTGCAGCAGTTGCAGCATTAGTAATCATCGGTGGACTGACTCGTATTGCAAAGGCAAACGAAAGAATCGTTCCATTTATGGCAGGATTTTATATTGTTGGAAGCTTAAGTATTATTATTATGAATTCTGATATGATTATTCCGGCATTTTCATCAATATTCAGACATGCCTTTACTGCACCTGCGGTATTTGGCGGAACAACAGGTGCATTTATTAAACAGGCTATTACATGGGGATTTAAGAGAGGTGTGTTCTCCAATGAGGCAGGACTTGGCTCTTCAGTAATGGTTCATTCGGCATCAAATGTAAAAGAACCTGTTACACAGGGACTTTGGGGAATTTTTGAAGTATTCTTTGATACAATTATAGTATGTACACTTACAGCATTATTGATACTTACAACAGGTGTTGTTGATCTTGAAACAGGTGCTTCTATCAGTGGTAGTGGTAAGCTTGCACTTGCAACTGAAGCATTTACAAATGCTTTTGGTTCATTTGGTGGTGTATTTGTTGCTATTGCGGTTACATTATTTGCATTCTCAACCGTTCTTGGCTGGAGCTACTATGGAACAAAAGCTTGGGAATATCTCTTTGGAACAAAGTCAATTATGTTTTATAAGATTATATTCATAGGCGTAATTATTGCAGGTTCTGTTCTTGAAGTAGATTTGGTTATTGATTTATCAGATACATTTAATGGACTTATGGCTATTCCAAACCTTATTGGTGTCATTGCACTGTCTGGAACAGTTATGGCTATTACAAAGAATTATAAGAAACGTAAGATGAAGAAAGAAACTGATATAAAGCCAATGCTGTCTTTCTTCGAAGATATTCAGAAAGAGCAGGAAGAAGCTCTTAAGAATCAAGAGTAGGATAGTGTATAAAATATTCTACAGATATCAAAGAAGTATGTCGCTACATTTCTTTAAGAAATCAGAATGAAACGTTCTTGATAGAGGCAAAATAGTGCGATTACTATCGTTTAGCGCAATTGTCGTGCCATTTGCACTATGGAGATATTTTAAATTAATAATAGTTGAATTATTTATTCTTGTAAATTGGTCACTTTTCTTAGTGACCAATTCTTCAAGTTTTTTTAGATTAAGTTGAACCATAATAGGTCCTGTCAGGGTATGGATTACCGAAGAACGATATTTACCCTCAATATATACTATTTCATTTAATGATAAATTATATATATTTTTTGATACAGAAAAAGTTAGATTTTTTCTAGAAGAAGAATATAGTCTTATAGCTTCAGAAACTTTCGAATTTAGTAAATCATAGTCAATAGGTTTATTAATATAAGCAAAAGGATGAACATCTACAATAGGTCCGGGATTTGTTGTATATGAAGTTATATAGAAGATGATTGAATTAGTATACCTAGGCATTAATCGCAGAGCCTTTCCTGTTTCAATACCACCAAGCTTTGACATGGATAAATCAAGAAAGATAAAATCGAATAAGACATCATATTCATTTATATATTTTATTAGTTCTTCGCCATCTTTAAAAAAGTCAATACTGTCTATATAATCTAAAAAGTTCTTTTTTAAAAAACCATTAATTTCATCCAAAAATGATTTTTCATCATCACAGAGTGCAATCTTTATCATATTAGTAAAACATCCTTTATATCATAATCTATGTAGAGTGCATAATTGTAACAGTAGCAGTAAATATATTGTTTTTGCATTCTAATTCAAAAATACCATTCAGCTTTGAAATGGTAGCATTAACACTAGACAATCCTATACCATGACCTCTATCTTTCTTCGAAGAGTGTATAGTAAAATTATTCTTAATTTCAATAGGTTCTTTAACATGATTTGAAATTTGTATTTTTAAAATTCCAAAATCATAAGATATATATACATATATTGTAGGCTCAACATCAGTATGAGTTGAAAGATATTCGATGGAGTTATCTAATAAGTTTCCAATAATAATACTTAAGTCATTGTATTCTAAATCTGTAGAATCAGCAATAGTAATATCTTTTTTTATGTCAATATTGAATCTTTCTGCCTGTGCACTTTTATATGTCAAAATAGTATTAATGACATCATCCGGAGTATTTATTATTATTTTTTTATTTGTATTATATTCGGAAATCTCACAGTTAAGTTCATCTATAAGCTCATCATATTTTTTCTGTTTGGCGAGCGATATAAGTCCAATACATATATTTTTGCGGTCGTGATTAATTTTTTCTATTTTATTTAAATAGGCATCAGTTTCAAGTTCTTTGATGTGTTGACTTTCAATTTGCTTTTCCAGATTAATATTTGAAATCCTTATTTCATAATCTTTACATTGTCTTTCAAAAAGATAATAAACAGATATATTTATAAATGCTATTGTGCCAAGATATAGACAGGTATTGAGATAGCTTATCTCAATACCATTAAATATCAACTTATATATGAAATACAACATATAGTTACTTGAAATAGAAAGAACAAGTATTATAGGCCAAAAGTGAGTGGTAGTTTTAGATATACTTAATCTGTTTCTTAATGCATATATGATATAACATGCCAGGAACAAAATAAATCTATCAAAATATAAAGCAATCAAATAATACAGATTGTTTGAGAATAATTCATCAAAAGTTGAAAATGGAGAAATATATAGCACTGCATAGGCTGTGAGTATTTCTGCTACAGATTCAAATACCATAAACAGAAGATTATATAAGAAATTCTTCATAATTGAACGCTCATAGAACGCAGCAATAGAAATGTTAATTACTGTTCCTATCAATACGTTTACAAGACCTGGCAATTCGTTAAAATATGTAACGATTCCAAAGGTTATGCCTGATATATATGCCAAAATGCAAAATTTTGACTTAAAAGATTTCTTAAATATTCCTACAAAATAGTAGTGTAAGCCAAAATAAAAAAGGATTTCACCAATTGAATATATAAGAATTTTGTAATTCATATATGCTCTCCTCTATTAAATATTGAAGATAGTTTCTCATAATCTGATAACAAAGTCAATCATTAGAAAATATAATACAAATTATACCTAGAAGACTACAATATATGAGCATTAACATAATAGGTTTTTCGCTGAAAAAATAACTGATAAAAAATAATACAATGTATATTGTCAGAATGATGAATGAATATATTAATAATTTTTTTTCGGTTGAAAAAGTTTTGATTAATAAAAAAAATAATAATATAAAAATCCAAATAAAAGAAAAAATAATGTCTATATTTAAAAATAAGAATTTTTTCGTGATAATTGAAGATAGTAGTATGATTATCTGTGAGAAAGCTTGACATATTAGTTCTTTTTTAAAATGAAATCCCCCTATTGTCTTTCTAAGGGGTACAAATAATAACAGAAAGACAATAGAAGTACACAATGTATCAAATATTGAAGAGATAACAAGAAGTAAAGATATGCTGATGATATTTGATACAATATTTTTTAAACCATATTCATAAATTTTGTAATCTTCTTTAACTATAATGTTATAATGAATTAGTTTATTGATAACATATTTATACATTATCTTTTTTTAGCTGTAAGACTTCATCAGGAATTTTATGTTTATAGAAAATAAAAGTACAATGAGTATTTACTGAATATGCGGCTGCAAATAAAGATACTTTTGCAATTAATGATAATATTCTATGCATAATACAACCTCCTTTCCATTCAAAAAGTATAAATGGTAGAAGAAAAAATGTATTATAACGTATTAAATTGCAGGATAAAGTACTTTTTTTATCTGAAATTGGTTTTTTAAATGGTAAAACATTAAAAAAACGGAAAATAATATACCATAAAAATAATGGTATAACATTTATTCTGTTATAAACATTAATGTCCTTTTTATTTATACTTAACTAAATGACATTTAGATTGATGGTGTATGTGTGAAAAGAACAAAAGATAATAAAAAGGAATTGAATAAAGAGATAATTGCAAAGAATATTCTGGAATATAGGAAAAGAATAAATTTATCGCAGGAAAGATATGGCGAAAAATTTGGCGTAAATGGGACTGTAATATATAATATTGAAAATAAAAAGAATTATCCCAAAATTTTACTGTTATGTAAGATATCTGATTATGAAAATAAGGAAGTGTACAAGATTATATCAAATGAAAATTATGTGGTACATCCCAAAATAGAACATATGGAAATACTAAAAGGAATTGATGAAAATATATGCATAAGAGTTTTATTAAGAGCAATATGTGAAAGATATAAAATATATAGCTTTTATAATGAGGAAAAAATTAAAGGTATTTATAATAAAGAATATATTTATGATTTTAATTCGATTGGATATATGATTCGCCTTTTTAGAACTATTAAAGGAATATCTTTGGAACAGTTGTCTATGGATTTGAATTATTTAAAAGAAACTATTGATAACGCTGAAAGTGGAAGTAACGCATTGAGCATATCAGCTATTTACAGAATTAGTAATTATATGAGAATACCAATAGATATCTTACTTGTTGGTAATCTTAAAAGAAAAAAATATATAATTGATTATTTATCGTTTTTCTTATTTAATAATATATCTTATAGTGATGAGATATATATTAAAAAATTTATATCTGCGATAAAAGAAAGAGATTGAAGAGCTTCAAAATAATATTTGGGGCTCTTTTGTAATTTATGTCATTATTTTTGCATTTTTTGTATTTTTTTGCAATTGTTTTTAGTTATGTACTAGTATAATTTATATCATTTATAAAAAGGAAAGAGAGGTTAAAATTGAAAAAAGACAATAATATTTTTGAGCTTTTGCAATTTTTGTACTTATTTTTGTAATTTATGTCATTTTTTGTAGTAAAAAAACTTTTTTTGTTAAAAAAATATATATCCAATATGAAAGCGAGGTAATGAAGATGAAAAGAAAAACAATGAGTAAAATTTACACGATGACAATCATTATTATGATGATTGTTATAATGGCAACGACAGCTATGGCATTTGTGCCAAAAAGTTTCAGTTATGTTGGGGATTATCCATGTCAAAGTTACAGAACTACTTCGATGAAAAAAACGGACTCGTCAGACGTTTATGTTAAGTACAGTAGTGGGACACCTACATATATTGATGTTGAAGTTTGGGCGTCGGATGGAACTTCAGGTGATGCACAAAACTTAAC
>JBGVOD010000009.1:0-3120 GCA_045126215.1 Lachnospiraceae bacterium
CTGCTAAATAGTCTTCTTTATAAATAAAACGAATTTATTTCGGAGGATAATATGGAAAAGTACGGCGTAAATGATTTAAGAAGAATGTATCTTGAGTTCTTTGAAACAAAGGACCACCTTAAAATGAATAGTTTTTCATTGGTACCACATAATGATAACAGCTTATTGCTTATCAATGCTGGTATGGCACCTTTGAAACCATATTTTACAGGTCAGGAAATACCACCAAGGAATCGTGTGACAACATGTCAGAAGTGTATAAGAACAGGTGATATTGATAATGTTGGAAAGACAGCAAGACATCTTACATTCTTTGAAATGCTTGGAAATTTCTCTTTTGGAGATTATTTTAAGCGTGAGGCTATTAACTGGTCTTGGGAATTCCTTACAAAAGTAATTGGAATGGAAGAGGACAGATTATATCCTTCTATATATGCAGATGATGATGAAGCATTTGATATCTGGACAAAAGAGGTAGGTGTTCCTGCTGAGAAGATTACACGTTTCTATAGAGATGAAAATGGAGATTGCGATAATTTCTGGGAGCATGGTGCAGGACCTTGTGGTCCATGTTCAGAAATCTACTATGACAGAGGTGTAAAATATGGATGCGGAAAGCCTGATTGTAAGGTTGGATGCGATTGCGACAGATATATGGAAGTATGGAACAACGTATTTACACAGTTTGAAAGTGATGGACATCATAATTATACAGAACTGAAACAGAAGAATATCGATACCGGAATGGGTCTTGAAAGACTTGCAGTTGTAGTGCAGGATGTTGACTCTGTATTTGATATTGATACAATGAAAGCTATCAGAGACAGTATTTGTGAACTTGCAAATGTTAAGTATATGGAAGATGAAAAGAAAGATATTTCTATTCGTCTTATTACAGATCATATCCGTTCAGTAACATTTATGGCTTCAGATGGTATCATTCCATCAAATGAAGGTCGTGGATATGTATTTAGAAGATTGTTAAGACGTGCTGCAAGACATGGAAGAACATTAGGTATTGATGGATTATTCCTTGCAAAGCTTGCTATGGTTGTTATCAATAGCAGCAAGGATGGATATCCTGAACTTGAAGAGAAGAAAGACCTTATTTTAAAAGTTCTTACAACAGAAGAAGAAAACTTCAACAAGACAATTGATCAGGGTCTTAAGATTCTGTCAGATATGGAAAATGATCTTGTTAGTTCAAATAAGAAGATACTTTCAGGAGATGATGCATTTAAGCTTTATGACACTTATGGATTCCCAATTGATTTAACAGTTGAAATCTTAGAGGAAAAAGGCTTTAAGGTTGATATGGACGGCTTTAAGGCTGCCATGGATAACCAGAAACAGACAGCTAGAAGTGCTCGTAAAGAAACAAACTATATGGGTGCTGATGCAACTGTATATGACCAGATTGATACATCTCTTACAACAGAATTTGTTGGATATGATACACTTGTTGCTGAATCAAAGATTACAGTTTTAACAACAACTTCAGATTTGGTAGATATGCTTGATGAAGGTATCGAAGGAACAATCATTGTTGAAAAGACACCATTCTATGCTACAATGGGTGGTCAGCAGGGTGATAAAGGTATTATTACTCTTGGCTCAAACGAATTTGAAGTATATGACACAATCAAGTTAAAAGGTGGAAGAGTTGGACATGTTGGTAAGGTTACAAAGGGTAACTTTAGCAAAGGTGATGTTGTTAAGCTTAGTGTAAATGAAAGTAGCAGAATAGATACTGCAAAGAATCATTCGGCAACTCATCTTCTTCAGGAAGCTCTTAGAATTGTCCTTGGTTCTCATGTTGAGCAGGCAGGGTCTTTAGTTACACCTGATAGATTAAGATTTGACTTTACACACTTCCAGGCTATGACAGCTGATGAACTTAAAAAGGTTGAAGATATAGTAAATGAGAAGATTGCAGAAGCAATAGATGTTGAAACAAAAGTTTTAGGTATTGAAGAAGCTAAGAAGACAGGTGCTAAGGCATTATTCGGTGAGAAATATGGCGAAACTGTAAGAGTTGTATGTATGGGTGAGTTCTCAAAGGAATTCTGTGGTGGTACACATGTAAAGAATACAGGTGTTATTACAGCATTCAAAATTGTTTCAGAGGCAGGTATTGCAGCTGGTGTTAGAAGAATTGAAGCTCTTACAGGTAATGCAGTATTTGAATATTATAAAGAATGTGAAGCTAAGTTAGAAGAGGCTGCAAAGCTTCTTAAAGCTACACCAAATACAGTAAGTGAAAAGATAAACCACTTATTAGCTGAGATAAAGGCACTTTCAAGCGAAAATGAATCATTAAAGAGCAAAGCTGCATCAGATGCACTTGGTGATGTAATGAGCAAAGTTGTAGAAGTTAAGGGTGTTAAATTCTTAGCAGTCAATGTAGCAAATGTAGAAATGAATGAGCTTAGAAATCTTGGCGATGATTTGAAGTCAAAACTTGGGTCAGGTGTTGTTGTATTAGCATCAGCAGTATCTGAAGATAAGGTTAATCTTATTGCAATGGCAACAGATGATGTAGTTAAGATGGGAATTCATGCAGGCAATATAATTAAAGCAGCCGCACCTGTTTTAGGTGGTGGTGGCGGTGGTCGCCCAAATATGGCACAGGCCGGTGGTAAGATACCCGCAAAGATAGATGAAGCTCTTCAGGTTGCAAAAACAACACTTGAAGGTCAGATTTAAATATATTTTTCGAAGTATTTTTTGACAATTTATTATTTTAGTTAAACAAAAGACACTCTTTATTACAATATGTTATAGAGAGTGTCTTTGTTGTTTGTTGAGAGGTTATTTGTTAATCATATGTCGTTTGTGCTCTAAAAAACGTCGTTGGGGCGAGAAGTATTGACTAAGAAATTATAGGATTTATAATTCGAGTTGTGTACAAGAGATATATGTATGCGAAAGAAATAACATGATGAGGAGAACAAAAGTATGAAACAAAGAAAAGCGTGCATAAAAAGATGCATAGCATGTTTGCTGTGTGTCTTTTTGCTGTGTCCGGGTATATTAGCATACGCGGAAGAATATGAATATGATGACCTCAATAGAGTCGCAAAGGTAACCTATGATGATGGCTCATATGTAGAGTATACA
>JBGVOD010000010.1:0-20536 GCA_045126215.1 Lachnospiraceae bacterium
TATTCATAGCATGAGCCTCCGGTTTGTATTATTTTGTGTGGTAACTTAATTATATCAAAACCATTGGTTTCATGCTATTTTTATGCCAGTTATTATTGAATTTTCAAGGTGCATAGGCACATTTTAATGTGCGAAGTTTGAGTTTATTATTTTATTATTTCATTATTTTTACTTTTGTTATTGTTTTCGGCTACACCATAGCTGTTTCTGAATTCCTAGCCGAAATTTTCTCTCTTTTTCTTTTTGTTTTTTTATTTTATTTTCATTTTTACGGCTAAGTACTCGCTTTTTTTAGTATCATAGCCGAAATATATACTTTTTTTCTTGTTCATTTTCCTTGATTTTACTTACTTTTGTTATTGTTTTCGGCTACACCATAGCTTTTTCAAGATTCATAGCCGAAATATATACTCTTTTTTCTTCTTGATTTATTCATTATTATTCATTTTTTCGGCTAAGCACTTGCTTTTCTTGATAGCTTAGCCGAAATTCTTGTATATCTTGACATTTTTTCTTATTCCTTTTTCTTTACTTTCATTCCTTTTTCGGCTATGCCCCTGCTTATTCAAGATTCCAAGCCGAAATTAAGGAAGTTGCTTATTCAGGATTCTTAGTTGAAATATTGATAGATATATGTTCTTTCATATTTAGGATTCTTAGCTACACCTAATTATTTTTTATATTGTACTTTATTTAAAAATAATACTCTTCTCAAGTCGTGGAGATACCTTTAAAATTAGTGCAGGGTAGCTGTTTTCCTCTGATAGTTCTTCTCTTGTTTTTGGACCAACAAGAGTTGTGTCAAGAACAAGATGCGAATCTGTTTCATAGAACTCATCAACATTAATTGTGTATCCGGATGATGGCATGATACCGTAGCAAATCATAATGTAGGTTGTATCGTTGCTGCTATAGGTCAGTCGGTTGTTTTCGCTCATTGCTTCGTAGAATAGCAGAGAGGCATCATAAGGTAAATCAATATCTTCTATGATTTCATATTTGATATCCCCAATTTTTTCATCGGAAGTTTTGGAGATGCTGCATCCAGTGATAATAAAAAGCATAAAGAATAATAAAAGTGATAAATAAAAATATATTGTTATATATCGTGAAAATTTATTTTTTTTCAAAAACCATATTGTAGGGTATGAGAGTTTCCTAATCATTTTTAACATTGCTTTATTATTGTAATCATCTCTCCTTTTGATATATGGTCTGACAGATTGTTAATGTTTTTTAGTTCATCAATGGTTGTTCTGAATTGTTTTGCAATAGAGAATAATGTGTCGTTTTCTTTAGCAATATAACATATTATTGAAGGTACATTTACAAGAGAATTCATATCAAAAGTTTCCTCGTTGTATGAGGTAACCATATCAGCTTCCGTATTTTTTATAACAAGGGTATCAAGAGCGATAGTGGCTTTGATGTCTATCTCATTAGTTCCTGCCATAGTAGTACTTATCTGTTCAATATAAGGACGAATACTTATATTTGTATCCGATAAATTATCGTTTACCTCAATAGTATGTGTAAATGGGGCAGCTTCTTTAACTATATTGATTGGCATGCTGTCATCACCTGAGACATACATCAGATTTACAGTAAGTGTACCTGATACAATGATTCCATTCTCAGATTTGTTGATGGTATCAAGAGATAAGTCGGCAGTGTTTCCGCATATCTGAAGAATCTTTGAGCCGTTTTTAGATATTACAAACTTATCGTTAATTTTACATTTGGCAAGATTTTTCATAACAAGTGTGTTATAGCAAACGTGATTGAGTATTGGTGTCACAATACTTTTAGTTGAGTATATGTCCTTGATATAATAGGTGGTTATTTCTTTGTATACCTTTATGTTTACTGAATATGTAAGATCTAAATCGATTAGTCTGGTTTCTCCGTCTTGATTATTTTTGGTCTGAATGTTATAGGACATTGGGAGTAAAAGGACATCGGCAATCATAGAAGAATCAACATTTGAAACAGGAAGTGTTTCACTAAAAGGTATTATCTCAGATTGCCATTCGATGCTGTTTTTGTCATCTGTTTTATACAGATATGTAATGCAGATATTGCCCGTAATAGAAATGGAATCAGATTCTAGTTGAATATCTGTATTATATAGATTGACGGTATCCCATAACAACTCTGAAATTTCAGGGCTTTCTTTGTTTATTTCAAGTTCTTTCTTTAAACGTAGTATATCTTTTTTGCACTCAGCAATCTGAAGAATTTCAGCGGATTCCTTCTGCATACACATATCATCCCGTTCTATATCAGAAGTTGTTTCAATGTCATAAAGATTTTCGCTGGTAATAGAGGCATTTACAATACAATGAATGCTGATTTTACGATTATTTATTATTGAGATATTTGAATTATCAACCTTTAAGTATACTGTTAGACAGTCGTCCTCATTCACATTATCAGAATAGAGGACTTCGTCTATTGGAATCTCACCTGAAAGATTTTGCAATCTTGCAGAATCGCCATAGAGAGTTTTAAAGCACAATCTTCCCTTGAGTGTTATTCTTCCGTCTTTTATTTTGGTGCTGTCAATTACTGCATATGCATCGCTTGCCACAATATAATTTATATCAATGTTTTCTTCGGGTAGTATTATATCGTCATTAACTGTAATCTGTGTGTTAATATTTCGCTTAATTTTGTTCATATGAATATTATTTTTTATTAATTCCATATTAATCCCCCTGATACAATATTTCAAAATATAAGAGCAAAGAGCAAAGCACAAAGAGGCTTAAGTTCTTCTATTCTGTAATATATTATGAGGAATGATTTAAAAATATGTATATAAAAAAAGCATCTGTCAATAATACATGTGTGAGTATTAATACGAATAAAATTATAAGGAGTTTTTTATGAAAATAATTGAAAATAAAGAATATAGACACAAAGTGCTTATACTTTTGTCTCTGGTATTAGGACTGATATTTACATATATATCCGGTAAAGGTGAAGTGGATGAGAGTATGCTTCAAAAAAGCATAGCAGAAAAGATCGTAAGATTTCATGTTATTGCAAATAGTGATAGCGAGGAAGACCAAAACCTGAAATTGAAAGTAAAAAAAGAGGTCATTGATTACATAAATCCATTGCTTAGTGATTCAAAGAACATAGATGAATCCGTTGGAATTCTAAATAAAGAAAGAGACAATATTATTAATATTGCAAAAAATGTGATAGTAGAAAATGGTTATGATTATGATGTATATATTGATATGTCAAACTGCTATTTTCCTGCAAAAGCATATGGAGATATTATTCTTCCACAGGGAGAATATTTTGCATTTAATGTAAAAATAGGAGAAAGCAATGGAAAGAATTGGTGGTGTATTCTATATCCACCTCTATGTTTTGTGGATGTTACACATGGAATAGTACCAGATGAGTCTAAGAATATGTTAAAAAATATCCTGGATGAGGATGAATATGAGCTTGTGACAACAGGAGAGGTAGATACGGAATTTAGATTTAAATTGTTTGAGATATTTAGATAGAAGGAGAGTTTCACTAGTGAAACTCTCTTTTGATATTCTATTCCAAGATGCTTTCTATATTCCAAGATACTTTTCAATTATCAGAAATACTTCTTCGATATCATCATGTATTACGATATCTGCCCTGGTATCTGCATATGTGGATGATTTATTTATAAGAACAAGATTATCGCCATTAAAATATTGTATTAATGATGCAGCCGGATATACTACCAGAGATGTTCCACCAATTATTAGCATATCTGCCGCCGCTATTGCCTTGATTGCACCTGATAATACTGTATCATCAAGACCTTCTTCATATAGTACAACATCAGGCTTTATATACCCTTTGCAATTATCACAAACAGGAATTCCTACACTTTCTATTATATAATTTGCATCGAAAAATTTACCACACTCTAAACAGTAGTTTCTATGAACTGAACCATGAAGCTCAAATACTTTTTCACTACCTGCTGCTTGGTGAAGTCCATCTATGTTTTGTGTAACAATTGCTGATAATTTACCTAAATGCTCTAATTTGGCGAGAACTTTGTGACAGCCATTTGGCAATGCATCAAGATAAATAAGATTTTCTTTATAAAAATCAAAGAAATCCTCTTTATGCTGTACATAAAAGGAATGAGATACAAGTTCTTCCGGTGTAAAATGTCTGTTAATTTTTTTATTAAACAGACCATTACTGCTTCTAAAATCCGGGATATTGCTTGCTGTACTTACGCCGGCACCACCAAAAAATACAATGTTTTTACTGATTTTTATTTTATCTGCTAAGTCATATACAAGCGCTTTTGTTTCTTCGGTCATTTTGCATACATCTCCTTGATACACTTATTATTTATAATACTGCTTTTACAAATACCGGATAGGGAATCCCCTTATTATTCAATGCAGCTGAAATAAGTATATTGGTATCAATAAGAATTTTCAATGATAATATTATATTTATTTTTGAAGATTATAAGAATAATGCAATCATCACATTGTAGGAAGCTAAGTGATTAGTCCATATCGTCTGGCAGGTATAGTTCATATAACTTGCAAATTGTATTATTATTTACATCTTTTATCAAAATATTTTCATAGAATCGGGGGTCCAGTTTAAAGGGAAGGAGAGTTTCTTTCAAAAGTTCTCTGTTATTTTGATACATTCTTGTAATCAATATTGTATTTGTATGGGAAAAGTCGTAATTGTATTCTTCATCATTTGTTATCTGATATGCTTTTCTGGTAAGTTTTATTTCTTCAACGATTTCTCTTGTTGCCGGTGAATGACTGTTAATAACTGTCTGGTTATCAGAATAAAGGTTGCGTATAAATATTAAACTTATAAGCACAGGGACAATTGAGAGAAAAAATGTTGCTTTAAGTTTATATTTTTCGTGTTGTTTTATATTTATAATATCTCTACAAATATGCATAGAGAAAATCATGCAGTAGAGCAGGCTTACAGGAAGGAAAATGCATAAGATTCCATTTAGGCGGCCACTAAAGTTTTCGGAGATATTTATCGTCTGTAGAAGGGCAAGAAGAGGATGATATGTGTATCGTAAATTTATTTCGCCAAAGGTTCCTGCAATCAGGAAAAAGAGTACAAGAACAGAAAGATAAACAAGCGAAAGTGAAATTATATATGACTTTCGTAGATTTTTTAAGGGGTTATTGTAATGTTTGCCTACATAGGATATTTCAAATGGCAGAAGCATAAACGCGGTTATATAAAAGAAGGGTTTTATAAATGTAGTGCTCTTTATATTTAGTAAAAAAGCTGATAAAGAACTAATATTAAATGATGTAAAAGACAGCACTATACAGAGAAGAACACACCATATTATCCCTATTGTAAATATCAATTCTCCCATTCTGAAGATGGACTCAGTATGTCCTTTTGATGATATGAGGGTTATTACAAAAAGTAGCAGTACAAATGATAGAGGATGAATATTTATTGTGTATACATATATTAGTATAAAAAATAAAAGTATAATGCTAAGACCGTACATATACATAGATTTAATAAAAATAAGAGTTTTGTTTATTATGCATAGAGATTTACATTTTGAAGTTTTTGATTCATATATATTCCATAAACAACAGTAAATTATACTTAATAAATAAAGTGACACAATTGTAATAAGACAAGATAAAGGAGATGGATAGTCATATAGTAAGAACAAGGAAGCAATCGCAATATATGATGTATATACTGATTTCAAAACCTGATGAAAGGATATTTTATTGTTAGATGAGAACATATTTACCTCCTGTTAGTAAATTTATGATTTTTGATATATCTTAATGGGAATCGCAAAATACCATCACTAGGATTTTTGTATACATCTCTTGCCACGCTCTGCATAAGATATGGAAAACCAAAGGTTGTAGTTGTACAAAGTGTAGTAGCAATAAAGAATAGTCCTGAGATAATCCCAAAAAATCCGAATATACTTGCAAGTAGAATCATCATATATTTTATTACTCTGAGTGATGATGCGAATTCTTCAACAGGAATTGCAAAAGATGCAAGCGCAGTTATTGCTACTACCACAACAATAATCGGGCTGACGATTCCGGCAGATACAGCTGCATCACCTATAATGAGTCCACCAACTATACCTATAGTACTGCCAAGAGGCCCGGGAATACGTATACCCGCCTCTCGTAGAAGTTCAAAGGAAAGTTCCATAAACAGTGTTTCGATGGTTACAGAAAAAGGTACTGTCAGCCTTGTTTCGTAGAGTGACTCTAGCAGTGGCAACGGGACAAAAGAAGGATGGAATTTTATTGCAGCAATGTAAAATGCCGGTAACGTAATGCATAGAAAGAAACTTATATATCGTATAATTCGTGAAAGGGTGGCACTATAGAATGTGACAAAATAATCATCTGCAGTCTTAAAAAAACTGTTGAAGAATGTTGGGAGAATTAAAGCCACAGGAGAATTATCACATAATATAATGATGCGACCTTCCATAAGAGCCATAGCTGCTTTGTCAGGACGTTCAGTTGTCTGATATAGTGGAAAAACTGAAAAAGGGTGATCAGAAAGTAATTGCTCAATGATACCTGAATCAGATACAAGAATATCTTTGTGGTGACGAAGATATTTATTCAGATCATTTAGTTTATTTTTCATCATTTCTATAACATGAGGCCTTGCAACACCATCTACATAGAGCATTGCAACACCAGTATTACCTGCTCCCATTGATTGTTCTTTGACCTTTAAACTGGCACTTCGTATTCTCTTTCTGATAAGAGCGGTATTGGATTTTACACTATCACAGAATCCTTCATTTGAACCTCTATATGCTTTTTCGTTTTCAGATGATGATATACCTGCAGAAGGATATCCACCAGACTTTATTTTAAGAGCATGGTTGTACCCATCAATTAATAGAACAGCGTCGCCATCAAGTATGCCATCTATACAATCATCAATGGTTGATAGCTCTGATATATCAGAAAAAACCAGTTGATCAATAGCTACCTCGTCATAAAATATGGATATCTGAATGTCCTTATCCTTGCCTATAGACATAGAGGTGCTTTTTATATCACCACAATCTTTTAGCAGATATTGAAGTTGATTTACATTTTGATTCAATGATAATGAAATATCCAAATTATACCTCCTAAATTCTATAATATCTGGTATGTGACCATTTGGAAACGCCTCTTGGTCAAATTGTAGAGTTATTGAGATTATTCCCAATAATATAAAAGTGTATACATTGCACATATGTATACTTTTATTGCCAATTTATGGGTGATGTGATAAACTTAAATACAGACAAAAGTTATAATTTGTATACAATACACAAAAAGATACAAACTATTGAGGGATGGAGGCATTATGAAGTATATTAAGGTAAGAGCACATGGTAAAATCAACTTGGCACTGGACGTATTAAGAAAAAGAGAAGATGGATACCATGATGTAAGAATGATTATGCAATCAGTAGGAATATATGATAGCGTTGAAATATGCTTTATTGGCAGAGGAGAAAACGGCAAACCTCAGATTGATATCGAAACAAATCTTAGATTTCTACCTACAAATGAGAATAATCTTGCATACAAAGCAGCATATCTTTTGATGGAAGAGTTTGATTTGAACTATCATATTCTTATTCGTATTAGAAAGATGATTCCTGTTGCAGCTGGTATGGCTGGAGGAAGCGCCGACTGTGCTGCAGTATTAAAAGGAATAAATAAAATGTTTGATATTGGTCTTTCAATTGAAGAATTGAAAGAGAGAGGTGTAAAGCTTGGAGCAGATATTCCATATTGTATAATGGGAGGAACTGCGTTATCTGAAGGAATCGGAGAAATTCTTACACCACTTAAACCAATGCCATCGTGTTATATTGTTCTTGCAAAACCACATATCAATGTTTCTACAAAATTTGTATATACAAACTTACGTGCTAATGAGCTTACATATCATCCTGACATAGATGGTATGATTGATGCAATTAACAAAAATGATTTCTATGGTATGGCCAGTCGACTTGGAAATGTGCTTGAAACAGTTACAGAGAATGAATATCCTGTAATTAATCAGATAAAAAATGAAATGATTAAAATGGGGGCAGTGAATTCTGTTATGAGCGGAAGTGGCCCTACAGTATTTGGATTGTTTGATGACAGGGATAAGGCAAAGCATTGCTATGATATTCTTAAGAAAGCTGATTATTTAAGACAGGTATATATTACAGACGGAGGAAATGGTGATGAAAGATATTAGTTTGAAAATGGATGAATATCTTCCACTCAGAGATGTTGTGTTTAAAACACTTAGAGATGCAATTCTGACAGGGGATTTAGAACCGGGTGAGCGTCTTATGGAGATAAAGCTTGCGGAAAAACTGGGAGTAAGCAGAACACCTATCAGAGAAGCGATTAGAAAGCTGGAGCTTGAAGGTCTTGTAAATATGACACCAAGAAAGGGTGCAGTAGTGGCTGAAATTAGCGAGAATGACCTTCGCAACGTCCTTGAGGTAAGAAGAGTCCTTGAAAAACTTGCGGTTAAACTTGCATGTCAGAAGATTTCAAAAGCCGAGATTGATGAATTGAGAGAGAATCTTAAATTCTTTAAAGGAGCGTTAAAGCAGAAGGATGCGAATGAAATTGCAAAAATAGATGTGGAGTTTCATGATATAATTTACAAAGCAACAAGAAATGACAGATTAATTCAGATACTATATAATCTTCGAGAGCAGATGTATAGATACAGACTTGAATATGTGAAAGACCAGGACACAAGAAAGACTGTTGTAAAGGATCATGAAACCCTTATAGAATCTATAGCTGTTGGAAATATAAAAGTTGCAGAAGAAACAATAATTGCACATATTGACCATCAAGAGAAGAAAATTATAAAAAATATGGGATTTAAAGGCTAAATTATTTTGAATATGAACCGATATATATTTTAGAAACGATGTAAGATATGTTGTACAATGCTTGTGACTATGGTCATAAGCAGAATCACAAAGATAACCAAGGAGGGTTTATTATGAGCGTAAATGGAGTTTCGACAGTAGCAAATCAGGTGTATGCTACAGACAGTTATGGTAGTGCAAAAAAATCAAGCACTAAAGACAAGGTTTCAGAAGAGTCTAAGGTGGACAAAGGTGTTGTGTATAACAAGACATCAGTAAGTAAGATGAGTGAGTCAGAAAGAGCACAATTAGTTCAGAAGCTAAAAGCTGATACAGACAGCAGAGTAGCTAATCTCAAATCACTTGTTGAAAGTATGTTCTTAAAACAGGGACAGAAAATTACAGATAGTGATTCTATGTGGAAGATGCTTGCTGATGGAAAGCTAAATGTAGATCCAGAAACAGCAGCAAAAGCAAGAGAAGAGATATCAGAAGATGGATATTGGGGTGTTAAGCAGACATCTGAAAGAATCTTTGATATGGCTGTAGCTTTATCAGGTGGAGATTCAGATAAGATGGACAAGATGCTTTCCGCATTCAAGAAAGGTTTTGAAGCAGCAACAAAAGCATGGGGTAAAACACTTCCAGATATTAGTCATCAGACATACGATGCTGTTCTAGAAAAATTTGAAAACTATAAAAATCAGGAATAATCATAATCAATGAAAGAAAATGTCAAAATAGAAATAACAGGTATACATAAGGTAGATGGAGAAACAGAAAAAATAAGCAATAGTTTTGATGGAGTATGTAAGTTTGCAAATGGTAAACACTTTATTCTCTATAAGGAACAAACAGAAGATGGAGAGATAAAGACAATCATTAAAGTAGCCGATGATTATGTGGATATATCAAAGAAAGGCATCCAGCAGAGTAATATGAATTTCATTGCAGGAGAGCTGACAAAAAGTACAATTAAGACTATGTACGGTGTTATGAATATTGACATATATACAAAGAAATTAAATATTTTTATAAAAGATGATTTCTTGAAAATAGTGCTGGGTTATGAATTAAAAATGGATGAAAGTATATTGAATTCATGTGAAATGACTATAGTAGTTTCTTAACTGCTATAGTCATTTTTCACTAAAGGGACTGTCGCAAAAAAAGCTGAAATTTCTAGTATCAATCATCATAGGTATCTAAAAAGTGATGTTTACCATCTTGATCTTTATATGCGATTATAGTACTAAGATTTACATTCTCAACGCTGTTAAATATATTGCTCTCAACAAGAGGATTTATTTTTTTCATTTCTGCAATAATACGTTTAGTTTCTAGTCTCTTAGAACTGCTTTCTATGGAATTTCTATCAAAAGCATTGTTATTTAAAAAATTATTATTCAGAGAATTATTATTCAAAGAACTAGTAGTATCCTTAGTATTTTCTGTGCCGCACATTTCTGTGAATTTGCATGCACACTGAAGAAAACGTAATCCGTTGTAGTCACGCCACGCCTTGATATCATCTTCTCTTATGAGATATAGAGGTCTTATAAGTTCCATGCCTTCAAAGTTTGTTGAATGGAGCTTTGGCATCATAGTTTGAATCTGTGCACCATAGAGCATTCCCATAAGTATTGTTTCGATTACATCATCATAGTGATGACCAAGAGCTATTTTGTTGCATCCCATTTCCTTTGCTTTGCTGTACAGGTGCCCCCTGCGCATACGGGCGCATAAGTAGCAAGGAGATTTTTCAACATTTACAACGGAATCGAATATATCAGATTCGTATATTGTGATAGGAATGTTCATCTTTGCAGCGTTGTATTCTATAAGCTCACGGTTGGGTTTGCTGTATCCCGGGTCCATTACAAGAAACTTCACCTCAAAAGGAAACTTGTTATGGCGTTTTAGCTCCTGAAAGAGCTTTGCCATAAGCATAGAGTCCTTTCCTCCGGAAATGCATACTGCAATGCAGTCCCCTTCTTTAACTAATTCGTACTGGTTAATTGCTTTTGTAAATTTGCACCATATATTTTTTTTAAATACCTTTGTCAGGCTTGATTCGTCAAAAGGAAGTTCATTTTTATTGTTTTCCATAGTTGTTTAATAATTCTTTCTTTAAATTATAAAGTTTATCTGATAAGTCTACATGAACCTTGTGTGGATTAACAAGTCTTCTTGTTTCATCCCATAGTGTATTTAATTCGGTCTGGCAGTATTCTTTAATCTCTGCGACAGATGGAGAGTTGTATACGCAGATTCCTTTCTGGAAAATTGGAATCATAAGTTCTTTGATAGTATATGTGCCAGCAGAAAGATTTGTCTTTTTCCATGTTTCAATTGGATCAAATATCAATAAATCATTTGAAGAATCGAATGTTTCACCAGTTAAAGCAATAAGGTCTGCTTTAATTTTTCCTGTAGCATTGTCATATATTCTAAAGACTGTTTTATTACCTGGATTTGTTATCTTGGCTGTGTTTTCAGATAATTTAATCTTTGGAATAAACTCATCTTTTTCTTCATCATATATAGCAGCTAATTTGTACACACCACCGAAAGAAGGACAATCTTTTGAAGTGATGAGATTAGTGCCAACACCCCAGGAAGTAATCTTTGCACCCTGAGTTTTAAGGGAATCTATAAGATATTCATCAAGGTCTGAGGAAGCAGAGATAATAGCATCTTTAAAGCCGGCTTCATCAAGCATCTTTCTAGCCTCTTTTGAAATATATGCAAGGTCACCGCTGTCGAGTCTTATTCCGTAGTTTTTAGAATGTATACCCTTTTCACGCATTTCCTTAAAAACTCTAATAGCATTTGGTACACCAGAGTTTAATGTATCATAAGTATCCACCAGAAGAATACATGCTTGTGGATAAAGGTCAGCATATGTCTTGAATGCGGTGTATTCATCTTTGAAACTCATAATCCAGCTATGAGCATGAGTTCCCTTGATAGGAATATCCCACATCTGACCTGTTAGAACATTTGATGTTCCTACACAGCCGGCAATAACTGCAGCTCTTGCACCATAGATACCTGCATCAGGACCCTGTGCACGTCGAAGACCAAATTCCATTACACCATCACCTTTTGCTGCATAGCACACCCTTGAAGCTTTTGTGGCTATAAGACTTTGGTGGTTTATAATATTAAGTAATGCTGTTTCAATAAGCTGTGCTTCTATAACAGGTGCAACAACCTTAAGAAGAGGTTCCATTGGGAAGACAACAGTTCCTTCTTTTATACCGTAGATATCACCTGAAAAATGGAAGGAACTAAGATAGTTTAAAAAGTCCTCGTCGAAAATTTTTAGACTTCTCAAATATTCAATATCTTCATATGAAAAATTAAGATTTTTAATATATTCAATGGCCTGCTCAAGACCGCATGCAATCGCGTAGCCGCTGTCAGAAGGATTCTTTCTATAGAACAAGTCAAAAACAACAGTTTCAGTTGTGTTACTTTTGAAGTATCCCTGCATCATTGTGAGTTCGTATAAATCTGTAAGTAAAGTAAGATTTCTGCTTCCCATATTATTTCCTCCGCATATTTTAATATATGTTGGCATCATACCATATTTTTATACGTATAACAATAAATTAAAATGTTTTTACTGTTGTTAATGTGGATGGAAAATGGTACACTAGTATGTACGGCAATATAATTGAAAATTGAATGTGCCATTTTATGGAATGACGCAGAACATTCGTAATGACATCCATAAGATGAACACAAAAAAGGAGATAGGATTAAATAAATGATTAGATTAATTATAGTTGGAATTATTTTGGTAATATATTTTACACTGGGTATTCCGGTAAGTTGCCTTTTATTGTTGATTGGTGTCTTTAATAAAAAGGCCAGAGATTATATTGCATATTATTGTGTTAGAATCACATTTAAACTCATATTACTTGTATCGGGAACAAAGGTTATTGTAAGAGGTCTAGAAAATATTCCTAAAGATGAAGCAGTGCTTTATGTTGCAAATCATAGAAGCTTTTTTGATATTGTTGTAGGTTATTCAATCATTCCTCCAAGATGTGGTTTTGTTGCGAAAAAAGAACTGAAAAAATTCCTGCCACTTAGTGTATGGATGATTTTTATGAAATGTATATTCCTTGACAGAGGAAGTCTTGAAGCGGCGGTGAAGATGATTAATACAAGCGTTGAACAGATAAAGAATGGTATATCAATGTTTATTTTCCCTGAGGGTTCAAGAGCAAAGACTGATGATGATATGCAGGAGTTCAAGGAGGGAAGTTTTAAGATTGCAAAGAAGGCAAAATGTAAAATTATACCATTAGCAATCAATAATACAAGCGCTGTATTTGAGGATCAACTTCCAAAGATAAAGAAGGCAAAGGTATGTATTGAGTTTGGAAAACCTATTGATTTGGAAGAACTCTCAAAAGAGGATAAGAAAGCTGTAGCTTTATATACACATAAGATAGTTAAAGATATGGTCAACAATAATAAGCAGTATGTGAAATAAGAATGTAGTATGAGAAATAAGAGATAATAAACTAGTATATGGAATAAGAAATAATAAAGTAGTATATGAAATAATAATTGTAATATGCTTGTAATGATGATAAAATCATATGGAAAAAATTGAAAGTGAGGATAATAAATGTTAGCGATTAGTGGATGGACTATTACATTGATAGTAATTTTAGCAGTACTTGTAGTAGGTATTGTTGTTCTTTATATTGTAGGAAGAAAGTTGCAGAAGAAGCAGGAAGCTTCAGACGAACAGTTGAAGGCATCGGCACAAACTATGACCTTCTACATAATTGATAAAAAGCGTATGAAACTTAGTGAAGCAAATCTTCCAAAGGTTGTTACTGATAATACACCAAAATACGCACAAAAGTTTAAGACTCCAATCCTTAAGGTTAAGGTTGGACCAAGAGTTATGTCACTTATTTGTGACCCAAAAATCTATGATACACTTGCTCCAAAGCAGGAGGTAAGAGCATCCGTAAGTGGTATATATGTTACAAGTGCAAAGAGAATCAGAGGACCTATTGTTGAAACAGATCCAAAGAAGAGAAAAGCACAGCTTAAAGAGGAAAAGAAAGCAGCTAAAGAGGCAGCTAAAGCAGCGGCAAAGGCGGCTAAAGCAGATAAGAAGAATAAATAATCATATATGGAGGCATAAATTATGAATATAAATAGTATTTGTGTACAGGGTGGATATACACCTGGAAATGGAGAACCACGTCAGATTCCAATTATTCAGAGTACTACATTTAAATATGCTACAAGCGAAGATATGGGAAAATTATTTGACCTTGAAGCATCTGGATATTTCTATACAAGACTCCAGAATCCAACTAACGATATGGTAGCTCAGAAGATTGCAGAACTCGAGGGTGGTACAGCTGCAATGCTTACAAGTAGTGGACAGGCAGCTAATTTTTATGCAATGTTTAATATCTGCGAGTGTGGTGATCACATAGTAGCATCATCTACAATATATGGTGGAACATTTAATCTTATCTCGGTTACAATGAAACGTATGGGGATTGATGTAACATTTGTTAGTCCTGATGCAACCGAAGAAGAAATTAATGCAGCATTCAAGGAAAATACAAAGCTTGTATTTGGTGAGACTATTGCCAATCCAGCACTTACTGTTCTTGATATTGAAAAGTTTGCAAAGTGTGCTCATGAACATGGAGTACCTCTTATAGTTGATAATACTTTTGCAACACCTATTAACTGTCGACCATTCGAATGGGGAGCAGATATTGTTACACATTCAACAACAAAATATATGGATGGCCATGGTTCGTGTGTTGGTGGTGCCATAGTAGATAGTGGAAAGTTTGATTGGACAAAATATCCAGACAAATTTGCTTGTCTTTGCACACCAGATGATAGCTATCATGGTGTTACATATACAGAAAGATTTGGTATTGAAGGAGCTTATATCACAAAGTGTACAGTACAGTTAATGAGAGATTTGGGCTCTATTCCAAGTCCGCAGAACTCATTCATGTTAAATCTTGGTCTTGAAAGTTTACATGTAAGAGTTAAGAGACATTGTGAAAATGGTATGGCAGTTGCAGAATTTCTGTCAAAGCATCCAAAGATTGCATATGTAAATTACTGTGGTCTTCCTGGAGATAAGTATCATGAGTTGGCAATGAAGTATCTTCCAAATGGTAGTTGTGGTGTTGTTTCCTTTGGACTTAAGGGTGGAAGAGAGGCAGCTAGTACATTTATGAAGAATCTGAAAATGGCAGCTATTGAAACACATGTTGCAGATGCTCGTACATGCTGTTTAAATCCTGCATCAAGCACACACCGCCAGATGACAGATGAACAGCTTAAAGAGGCCGGAGTACCAGCAGAATTAGTAAGAATGAGCTGTGGTATCGAAGATATAGACGATTTAATCGCAGATATTTCACAGGCACTTGACAAGTGTAATTAATATCATAAAATTCAAAAGAAAACGCTGTAAGGGTATTTACAGCGTTTTGTTAATGTGGGAGAGTATATGAATATTCTTTGTGTTTGGAGTTTGTGGATAAAAAGATACATTTTGCACTATACATAACACCATACGGTAATAAAACACTTCGTGAGGAAGGGATTGGTGTGCAGATGAAGAGGCGAGTAAAACTTGCACACACTATTGTCAAAAGAGTGCAAATCACTTTTAGTTTTATAATTATTAGATAGTTGGAGAATAGTAATGATAAGTATAAAAAAGATTACAAACGGATTGCTTAATATGGTTTTAATTGTATCAATATTTTTGTGCGGTTGTGGAAGTGATAGTGATGAGACTACAAAGAAAGAAAAAGAGAGTGGAAAAGAAGTAACTAATCAGGAGTCGGGAGAAGGTACGACAACTATGCCGGAAACAGAGCCGGTTAATCCAGAAGACCTTATGTATAGTTATCTTACAGGTGAACCTGTAAATAAAGCTATTGGGAATAGAAGACCTGTAGCAATTGCATACAATAATATAAAAGAGGCTGTACCACAAACAGGTATCTCGAGAGCAGATGTTGTAATAGAGGCTCAGGTTGAGGGAGGTATCACAAGACTTCTTGGAATAATGGAGAATTATGATGATCTTGAGAAGATAGGTTCTGTAAGAAGTGCCAGACCGCATTACATATATGAATCATTGGAATTTGATGCAATATATGTTCATTTTGGTCAGTGTGCATATGCATTAGATTTGATTAATCAGGGAATTATAAATAATATCAATGGATATTTTGGACAGGGTAACTTTTACCGTACAACAGACAGAGTTGCACCACATAATGCATATACATCAGGAGCAGGACTTAACCAAAGCATTTCATCACTATACAGAACAAATTATGTGGAAGGTTATACTGGACACTATAATTTTGCTGAATATGGAACAACAATTGATTTAGCAGATGGTGTGGATGCAAACAATATCCGCTGTGGATTTAAATATAATAGTGCAGGATTTACATATAATGCAGAGGACCAACTGTACTATAGAAATCAGTTTGGCGAAGCTCAGATAGATGACTTGACTGGGCAGCAGCTTTCATATACAAATGTAATTTTGCAATATTGTAACTGGTCATATTATTCTGATAATTATCGTGTAAAATACGATTTAAATAGTGGCGGTGGTGGCAAATTCATCACAAGAGGAAAAGCTATTGACGTTACATGGTCAAAGGGAGAGGATGGAATTACTCATTATTATGATGGAAGCGGCAATGAAATTACACTAAATACCGGTAAGACATGGGTGTGCTTGGTATTCAATAACCAGCTTAATTATGTAAGCATAAGTTAGGTTAGGATATTGTATTGTAAATTATAATGAGGAAAATAAGGTAAAAGAAATTTTGAGATTGTAATATAGTAATCGATATAGTCTAAAAGCAAGAAAAATCTTTTAGAAAATCAAATTCAGAGTATGTGGAAAACTGATATAATAGTAAATTACGGCTAAGAAGGTGGAAATAAGTAAAGTATAGCCGTAAAATCATGAAAAAATTAAATCAGAAATATTATGAAAAACTGAAAAGCACATATGGAGTATTGGAAAAATGAAATAATACAAAATAATATGCAAACAATAAAATAATACACAAACTTTCATATGTAATGTAAAATGAAAAACATGAAAGTTTGTGTATATTTATGTAGGGGTATTGTTGGATTATAAGCGTCACTAAAGTGTAATCTTGAACAAGATATCCGTTCCGATATTCCAAAGTGCGATTGTTCCATTATATTCATTTTGAACTGTATTTTTCAAGCGATATAGTCCTAGTCCTGAATGTTTTTTAGAGTTTTTATCCTTTGTTGTGTATCCTTTTTGGAAGAAGTTTGATCTTTCTTCGGGACTTAGGATATGTCCGGCATTTCTTGTTTGAAAACTGATTTTACCATTTTCTGATGATATTGTAACTTCAATAACAGAACCAGGTGTTACAGCATCAATAGCGTTGTCTAATAGAATCCCAAATAATTCCACAAGTATATATTCTTGAGCTGCAGATTCCAGGTGGAAGGTTTGGAAATCATAGTGAATATATATATTATTAGATGCAGCAGTCTGCTCTTTTTGAAATAAAAATCCGGAGATTATTCTTTTGTTAAGCTTTAGCAAGTATTCCGGAGGACTGGCTTTTGTTGAATCTTCAATGTATTGTTTCATTGCAGCCGTGAGAGAATCATAGTCTTTGTGAGTATATATAAGAGAAATAATTGCCTGAATCTCATTTATATGATTGTGTTGTCTTGTACGTACCTGGGTGATAAGTTCATCTACCATAGGCATATATTCATCATATGCAGCAAGTCTTAGTTCGTTATGTTTTATACGCCTAAACTGATTAAACAGAACAATATTTAAAAGTAGCATTATCATAAAAGAAAAGAATAGGAATATAGCTACCTGACTAAAATCATGAATATTGATTTTAAAATAAAATGATACTATGATACTGCAAATAAACAGATTAATAAGGATAATAGCAATAGTATTTGTCTTTTTGAAAATAAAACCGTACAGTTTATTCAAGTGGCCAAAGCGTTTCAGAATAAGTGCAACAACTATACAGAATAAAAGACATATAATCGAACTTATAATATAATTTGGTATTTTAAATAAGTAAATGTCTGCCATTGCATAAGGAAATTGTATTATTGTAATCACTATATATGATATTAGATATGAAAAAATACCGTCTAAAAAAGCACATGACAATACAATAATGTTTGATATGATTATTGTAGCAGATGTAAGTATAAAATATAAATATTCATTCTGAATATTAGAAGGCAGGACAGAGTAAATAAACTGCCCTGCCAATATTATAATAAATGAAAGTAATTTGAAATTAAGTTTAATCTTTTTATCTAATAAGCTGCTTGAAATGAGCAGAAAGAAGCACCATTCAAGCATTTCTGTTAAATATATCATTATGTATTAGAAATCCTTTCTAAAAAATATGCCATATACTTGCGACCAATTGGAATAAATTGTTCCGGCAAATTTAATGAGGTCGGCAATGTGATAAGCTGGTTTTGCTTGTCGATGTTATTAATATATGTTGGATTGATAAGATAGCTTTTGTGGCATCTGATAAGTGTTCCCTTGCTTTCCTTTTCCAGCTGATTCAAGGTGTAATTACAGAAATTGTACGCTCCATTTGCAGTAATAACCTGTAATATATGTCTGTTGGATATAATGTAAATAATGTCATCTGTACTAAGAAAATACTGAACCTTATTGGAATCTGCAAAAGAAAAAGTCGGTGATGTAATGACCGAGTCTTCAAACTTTGATATCATCTTAAGGATATCGTTCTTATCATAAGGTTTGGTAAGGTAGTAGACACAGTTGAGTTCATTTACGACACTAAATATATGTTCTTCATAGCTTGTCTCAAACACAATAGGAGTGTTCTTATATTTCCCCATTCTTTGTATCTGTTTTCCAAGAAAAAGTCCATTGCAGTTAGGATCATTTGAGTTAAGTTCATAATCTAAAATAAATAAATCATAAGTATTTATAGTAGATAGTTTCAGTGCGTCATTGTAATTAAGTGCTGAATGAATGGTCCAGGTTGGATTCTTTTCTTGTATACACGATAATAGAAAATCAATAATTACTTGTGAATCTTCAACTATCAATATTTGCATAAACTATTTATTCTCCTGAGTATTATTTTCGGGCAAATTCATCAACAAATTTATCATAAGTAAATGATAATATCTGTGGTAAACTTTTTAGCTCTGAGGTCAATTATAAGTGTGTAAAAATCAGTCGTCAATATTAAAAACATGTCGTTGGGGCTCTGTGGAACGTCGTTGGGGCGAGAAGTATTGACTAGGAAATAATTGGATTTATAATCCAAGCAGAGGACAACAAATTTGCATATGCGAAAGACTGGTTATGAAGATTAATGAAAAGATAGTTAAAAAGGTTATTAATTTTTTAAATGTATCAGATGAGATGGCAATTGTAAAGATAAGTTATCTTTTGGAATCTCTTCTAAGTGAAGTGGAAAAGTTTCTTATTATTTTAATGATACTGTGGATATCAGGATATGTTTATGAAGGTATAATTGTTCTTTTCGTAATGCTGGCACTCAGAAAGTATATGGGGGGAAATCACTTTAATTCATACTGGATGTGCTTTGTTGTATCCTTCGTAATATGCGTAATACCAATAGCTATTAGAAACTATGATGTTTCAGAGGGGTTCTTTTATTTTGAATGTGTAATAACTCTTATTCTTGTTCTATTTTTAGCTCCGGTTAAGTCAAAATTTAGACCTGAATATACGGGGAGATTACTGATAAACCTCAGAATAAAAGGAGTTCTTGTACTATGTATGGTTATTCTATTGTATTTTCTTCTCGGTGAAGAGGTGCATAACATAATATCATATACAATGCTAGAAATAATTATAGATTTTATAATAGCAGGTATTAGAAATGGATGTTCAAAATATGAAAGGAGGAAAGAGCATGAAAAAGGAATTAGTTAAAAGACTTGTAAAAAGTGCAGAAAATTACGTATGCAAGAGTGGTTCAATTTCATTCTATGGTGAAGTGAAAATGCCAGAGTGCTTAAGAAAAGAAGTTGAAAAGAAATCTAAATAATAAACATATTTGGGTTGATAATGTAAAATTTGAAGGGTATTTCGATAAGAACGTGAACTAATATAATATTAATTTTATTAGTTTATTTCAGAAAGTTACATTAATTTGTACTTGAACAAAAGTTAAAAAATTAAAATAACAAAAGTGAAATAAAACTAATAAGACAAAGGAATAAAAATAAAATTAACAAAACTAAATACATCAAAAGAAAATAAGCCAAGAGATAATGGCTTAAATCTAGAATACAAAAGATTAATAGAACTAAATGAGACAAAAGCTGAATGCAACTAAGGAGAAAAAAGATATGAAACAAAGAAAAGCGTGTATAAAAAGATGCATAGCATGTTTGCTGTGTGTCTTTTTGCTGTGTCCGGGTATATTAGCATACGCGGAAGAATATGAATATGATGACCTCAATAGAGTCGCAAAGGTAACCTATGATGATGGCTCATATGTAGAGTATACA
>JBGVOD010000011.1:0-88689 GCA_045126215.1 Lachnospiraceae bacterium
CTAAAAAAGCATTACAAGCAAATAGATAACCATTCTCATAATAGCTCACTTTAGTACCATTTTAGTACCAAAGCCCAAAAAACAAGCTCGCAAATGCCCATTTTATAGGCTTTTGCGAGCTTTTGAAAATTATTCAAACTCTTGGGCGGAGAGATTTATTTGATTGTTTCGTGGTACATATTTGTGTTTTTATTCTTCATATTCATCACATTTTGCATTTTTGTGTACCTCACCCAAAATTTTTAGAGCCAAAATGGAGCCATAAATGAACAATTCAATTTATGTAATCATACTATTTTACTCGAATTAATTATTATCATTTCTGCTATCACTCTTACTAAAGGTATTTCCTTTTGAAGTTCCTTTTCATCTTTATATGGTTTATACCTTTCTCGATTTTTACCACTTTTGCTATGAATTAATGAATTTCTGGTATAATAAATTCTTCTTGCAATCTGATTATATACCCCCTCTGAATCATTCCATGGGATTGTTGGTGCCTTACAGAATGCAACCTTGTTACTTTGATAAAACATTATCGAATCCTGATCTATAGAATTCAATTTATTCTTTAACTGTTCTATATCCACATATTCTTTTAGCACGTATTTTAAAGACTCTAGCTCATCTCCTTGTCCAGATTCATCATTCATATGCATTCTATTTTTTACAAATGTTGCTATTTCATATACCTTCTCTTCATCCTTATATGAAAAGTCGGGATGTGTAATTTTGTTTATTAAATCAGCTACTATTTTTCTCTTATAAACCTCATCATAAAAATATTCCATAATATGATAGAATGAAATATATTTAATATATGGATCTGCAGATGAAAAAGCCAGTCTATAATAATCAACAACATCCGAAATATATTCTCTTCGAGGAATTGTCTCTATAGTGTTTGGAACACTATCTACCATTCTCCTACCCATCTCTAATGTTGGAAGTATATCTTCTATGTCAGCATATTCACCTACAACTTGTTCTGTTTTATATATAAACTCAAACACATATGCTTCTTTTCTTTTTCTATTTTTTTCAAGACTGCTATAGTTTGGAGTGATAATTTTTATCGAAAATTCTCTCATAATTCGAATTAAAATTTCTTTCCAATCTAATTCCTTTTCATCATTCTCATTATCAATTTGATAAGGATATCCACGTCTAAACTTAGTAGGCAAAATAACTCTTCTTTTATTTTGCTGTTTACTTTTTTCAATTAACGTAATGAGAAGAAAAACACAATATTCAACTGAACATAATCCTATCTGATATTCAATATTATTTTCTTTATCTAATGAAACCTGCGGAAATTCCATCGTATGAATTATTGGTCTATCTATTTCCACAGCAACCTCATATTTATGCTCGACTAATAACTCCAATCCATGTATTTGTGCAGAATTAACCTTTTCGAAAATCTCTTTTAGCTCATCATTCTTCAATATAAATTCTGTCTTTGGCTCGGAATAGTGTATTCCTCTTATTGTTAATACCAAATCACTGTCATCTATTTCATCTTGCCTATTCCCAAATACCCTGCAAATTAAATCTTTCAACTCATAATATGTGACCATTACGCTATCCTCCAGTATTTCGTCAATAAATATATTCCTCTTATGACAATTGCATCTTACAATACCAGCCTTGATTCAAAATCCTAACTTTTTATATTATTGTATCATAAAACAAATCATCCGACCATTACCCTTATCTTTATTACTATACAATTTTTATCTAATAGTTCAATTTATCTATATTCAACTCTCATACCGAAAAAACTCCCTCGCCATCATCTCCGCCGTAGCCCGATTATACCCCTTCTTCAAATACCCCTGCACAATCGTCCCAAACATACTCTTAACCATTTCATCCTCAATATCACAATATGCCTGCATTTCCCCTGACAAAGCCATTGCCACATACTCTATCGGCTTATTATCCAACAACTTATGAAGCTTTGCCAGCGACTGCTCTGTTGTCCTCAGAGCAGCCTCAACCTCCTCACATTTTATCCGAAGCATATTCCCGTCAACATACCACACCTCAACATATCCGTTGTCCATGTTATAAGCACATTCTACAATGTTATCTAATCTGTTATCGTCCATCATATCAATCCATCCTTTCGTTTATCTCACTCCATAAGATCTATTATACTGTCTTGCCTGTTGCTCCATGCGTTCCTGTTGCTTTACCTTACTGATAATAGTATCAATTTGCTCCGCACCGGCATATCGTTTCACACGTTCCAGATCATCGGCTTTTTCCTGCAATAATTCTGTTTTAGCAGACATATCTCTAATCTTGCCTTTATAGAATTCCACATCACTTGTGAGACTCTTAACTTTATCTCTCAGTTGAAGCACCTCCTCTTTTAATCTAACGCATTGAATTGTCAAGCTTTTTACGAGTTCCTTCAATTTGTTCACAAGAGGCAACGCTACTTTATCCCGAAATGACTTTGCACTTGCAAATGCTCCCGGCTCTGGAAGTTGCCATTCAGGTTCTTCATCATACTTTCGGACGTCACGCTGCAACAACTTCTCTGACTGCACCATCTGATCAATGCTACTTTTCAATTTCTCCTGTTGTATTTCAAGCTGAGCATTATCTTTCTGTAGCCTATCCTGCATTTGTTTTAATGCCTGATTATCCGATTGTAGCATAGTTTGCTTTTGCTCCAGCTTTTCATTATCCTCTTGCAATTTATTCTGTTCTTGTTCCAATCGCTGGTTCTCAGACTGTAAAACACTCTGTTTCATCTCTAACTCGGTATTATCTGTCCTCAATTGCCATTGTTGCTGTTCCAAGTGACGATTATCCGTCCGCAGTTCCACCTTTTTCATTTCAAGGTTTGTATTTTCTACTCGTAATTGTTGATTGCTTGCATTTAATGTTTCATTATCCCTCTGAACAGCAATACCTTCCTCTCTTGCTTTTTCAACAGCCTCCTCAGCTCTTACCTGCTTAATTGTAGTGGTCATTAGTTCCTGCTTCATAGAGGATACTGCCTGATTCAATTTATCAACCTCTGTGGTCTTTTCCTGCTTTTGACTGTCTAATTCCGCTACTTCCTTCGCTCTCTCCTGCTTTTCAAAGTCCAGTACCGACAAATGCTTTTCATGTGTTCCCTTTTGAAGCCATTTAACACCGTATCGCTCCATTACCATAGCCAATGCCTGCTTCTCCGCTGCAATCCATTGATTCCACTCTGTAGCACCTCTTGTGCCACCTGTGAAGCCCTCTGCAGCCAACGCAGATTTTAACGATACTCTTGTATCCAATCCTCGCTTGCTACCTGTAATATATGGCACAAAATCAATGTGTAAATGTGGTGTTTCCTCATCCATATGCAAGTGAGCAGAAAACACATACAAGTTAGGATTTCGTGCTTGAAACTCGTCCATAAACTCTGTTAATATCTTTTTAGCAAGAAGTCCTTCTTCACTTTTGGCATTCATATCGTCTTTATTTCCAATCTGAAAAATCACCTCATGAAAAAGTTTTTCCTGCTTGCCTTGTCTGATTTTTTCATAATAATCATCAATCACTCGATCCTTACGTTTCTGCTTTGCATTATATCGTTCAAGTGCTTCATCAAACAATTTATGATAAACCTGCTTTATATCTTCATTACAAAAATGAACATTAGCACCACTTCTATCACTATCCACATTTTTTGCTGTAAAAGCTCGGGTGTTGTGATTAACGGAACCTTTTCCTACCATCCCACTAATCGTTCTTTCCATAGGCAATTCTCTCCTTCCTTTTATCTGTCATATTAGCGCCGGAAACGGCGCAGGCTTTGTTACTTTCGTCGAAAGTAACGCAAAAGCACTTTTGACACCTGCGGCACCAAAAATGCAACCTGACAAGTCAGGTTTTGCGCCCTGCCGGGGGCTAATCTGCCTCCGGCAGTCAGTGTCCGCAAGCGTTCACTGTATCACCACCGCACCACATTTCTCCTTAACCATACCTAACGGGAGCGTGCCACGCCCCCGTCATTTACGATTAAGGAAAACTACCACCGAAAGCTTTCCGGCACACCACGCTTATCCAAATATTCCCTGCGTGCCTTTTCTCGTTCTTCTTCGCTTGTTGCGGTTTTGTACTTCGTATACAGTTCTCTCATTACCAGCGCATCCAGTTTCTTTTCAAGACCTTTCTTTATCTCTGGGTATAACTCCTCCTGCTCTAGCAGAAAATACCTCATAAGTGCAATGAAAAGCTCCTGTGAAATCTGCACATTTTTCATATCAATCCATCAATCCTTTCCTCTTACTATCAAGTCCGCAACAATGCAATATCTATAGATTTTGCAACCTTGCAAGGTTCATCTGCGCAATTTCTATATAGACTGCTTTGTTGGGTTCTTGCCTTAATCAGACTTTACCTTATCCAGCTCCCAATACCATGAATTGTTAATTTTCTTCGCCCGGATACCAAGCTCCTTTTTGGCATTTTCCAGTGTTCTTTTTGAAATACCCTGCTCATCAGCCATTTCAAAAATCTCATTGCTCTGTACTGCATTTGACGTTTTCGCAAGTCCTCGAAGCATTTGCTTTGCCTGCTCCAATTTATTTGCTTTAGGTGTAATTCCTCCAAGCACTTCATCTGCTGTAATCTCATAATCCCCTAACCAATGAAAACCACTTTCCGACAACATAAATGCCTTTGGATGACCAAATGCAGCTAAATTGTTCTTTATCTGAACTACTGCTCGTGTATTTGCTTCACCTTCCACTCTACCAACCAAAAGCACACTTCTTGCTACAGCAAAGAAGTCAATAGACCCCATGCCTCTATATGCCGCCTTATTTCCCGATGCTTTATTCATATGACCAATAAGAAGAATTGCACATTGATATTTCTCAGCCAATGCACCCAACTTCTTTGTCATATCTCTTGCTTCATTTGCTCTGTTCATATCCATTCCACCACCCAGATAAGCCTGTATCGGATCTAAAATCAATACCCTTGCACCTGTTCGAACAAGAGCCGCCTCCAGCCTCTCATCTGCCATAGACAGAGATTTATCACTCTCATCAATAACCAATATCTTTTCACAATCTGCTCCTGCCAGTTCAAGCCTTGGTTTTACTGTATCTGCCAAACCATCCTCGGCAGTCTGATAGATTACATTTACCGGCGCCTGCACTTTCATGTCATTATCCAAACCCTCACCCTTGGTAAGTTTTGCCGCAATATTCAAAACCAATGTGGTCTTGCCATCCCCCGGATCACCTTGAATAATTGTCAGTTTTCCGTATGGTATAAACGGATACCATAACCATTCAACTTCCTGTGATTGTATCTCCGACATCCGTATCATCTTTAATTCCATCTTTTGTTCTTCCATAAGAGTCCTCCAATCCAAAATATTATTTGCTCAAAAAAAGAACCTCTGCTATACTCTTATTGTAAATACATATCTTATTGAACATTAGCAGTTCAATAAGCATAGATAACAGAGGTTTCTCCAGTTGTCACAAGTCCTAACAGTTGCCGCTGTCAGGACTTTTTTCTTTATCTGTCTGTTGCCCTTGCCAAAGATATTTCGCTCCGTCCAACATCCAAAGAATTGCCTGCAACATATCCATACAGTCATTTCGCATATCCTCCAAACCATCAGCAGTAAGTGTTACATCCTGCTGTTCCAGTTGTTTTACCAGTTCAGAGATATTTGTCTGCATATTCTGCAATTCTTCTACCAGCCTATAAATAACTTCCTTCTTCCCAACCACACATACATGATTGTATATGCAGGAACGGACAAAATACTCCTTCTTTTGCATACCGCTGGCAAGTATCTTTGCCTCAATCATCTCCCGTTCTCTTGGTGAAATACGAAAGCTGATTGTAGGATATTTGTGTACTCCACTCATTGTGCATCCTCCTCATTTTCAAGTTCTAACCTATCCGCTAATTCTGCCTGTTTATTTGGATATAAATGCGAATAGGTATTCAAGGTTGTTTCTATCTTTTCATGCCCAAGCCTTTCGGCTATTGCCAAAGGTTGAAAGCCTAGCTCCACAAGTAAAGAAGCATGACTGTGACGTAAATCATGAATTCTAATTTTCTTTACGCCTGATTTCTTACACCCTCTTTCCATTTCATGGTGCAAAAAACTTTTTGTTATAGGAAAAATTCTTTCATCAGGTTCTAACTCATAATGCATTTCAAAATAATCTTGCATTTCACTTACCAGAAAGTCCGGCAAATATATTGTCCTATTACTTTTTGGCGTTTTAGGTGTCGTTATAAGATCCTGACCTTCAATTCTTTGATATGATTTATTTATACGAACTGTCTTTTTCTCTAAATCGAAGTCTTCTCTTGTTAATGCACAACACTCTCCCAGCCTCATACCAGTCCAATATAATATTTCAAATGCATAGTATGATTTAGGTTTATCCATAATTGCTTCAGAGAACTTTTTGTATTCCTCTGTAGTCCAGAATAACATTTCTTTAGACTCTTCTTTTCCCATATTTCCAGCCTTTCTTGCCGGATTACTTTTTAAGTTATAAAATCTTACAGCGTGATTGAATATACAGCTTAATTGATTATGAATAGTTTTTCTATAAGTCTCAGAATACCCAACACCGTTTTCATCTCTGTACTTCATTATTTCATTCTGCCATTTTAAAATATCTGCTGCTGTTATCTCACACATTTTAAGATTTTTGAAATATGGTAATATTTTTGTTCTTACAATGTGTTCCTTCGATAACCAGGTATTCCTTTTTAATCTGTTCTGCATATCTTCAGAATATAACTTGAAGAATTCATCAAAAGTCATATCAAGGTTATATTCTTCTCTTACCTTAAAATTTCTCTCAAAATCAAGGGCATCTTTTTTTGTCTCAAAGCCCCTTCTCTTAATCTGCTTTCGTTCTCCTGTCCAATCTTTGCTATAGAATTTCACATACCATGTTCCAGTAACTTTGTCTTTATATGCTGGCATAGTAATCATCTCCTTCCGCTAACAATAGTCTGTGATTTCTATTTATCTGCATTGTCCGTTGCATACTCAAATCCATAGAACTTCTTTTCAAAGTATTTACGATTTACTTTACCTCTTACACACATAAATCCCTGTGCAATAAGTTCCTCATTTAATTCGCGTATTACAAGATATGCCTTATTCTTAGATACACCAAGTTCCGACATTACATCTCTTACATTCATAAATTTAGGATTCATTGTCCATACCTCCATTTCTCTGTTTGATAATGAAGATGGAATTATAATAACCACATCAGACTTCTGATTTTATAAGGTAGGTAACCTTATTTATATAAATCCATATAAGTAGTCAGCTTATATGCAGTCTTTTGTGCTACCACTCATAAAAGAATGGGAACTGTTTAACCTAAAATCATCTCCTTTACTTTTCTAACCTGTTTAGGTTAGATTTATTGTTTGAGTAAATTCTAACCCTTTTAGGTTAGATTGTCAAGAACTTTTTCTAACTTTTTTAAGTTAGTATCTTCACAACCATAAAATTACATGTTATACTCATTCTAACCAGATTAGATTAGAAAGAAGATGATTTTATATGACACTAGGAGAAAGAATTAAGATAATCCGCAATTTTCGGCAATTAACGCTTGAGGAGCTTGGCATCAAAGTTGGTTTTGAAGGCAAAGCAGCTAATGTACGAATATCTCAATATGAATCTGATTCAAAGAAACCACGACAAGAAATGATTTTAAAGCTTGCAGAAGCACTTGATTGCAATTATAAAGCTTTGGATGACTATTCTCTCGGTTCAGCTGAAGACATTATAGAAACACTCTTTTGGTTAGAGGAATCCATGATGTATTCTTCTGATAACAAATTCAAGAGATTTCAACGCTATGCCGCACCAAATGGTCTTATAACGCTTAATACGTTAACTCCTGTAAATGATGATAAAGATGTTAAAATGACTTATAACGAGCCGGAATCAAGTATTTCAGGCACACCTGTGGCTGTAACATTTAACTATGGATTGGTAAATGATTTCTTATTAGAATGGAATAAAAAGAAAATAGAATTATCTACAGGTAAAATTACACCTGAAGAATATTTTGAATGGAAAATAAAGTTTCCAGAGTGATAAGTCGTGAAAATGGCTTATATACTGGCTATAATGCCCCTTGTAGTACCAAAATAGTACCAAAAGCAAAAAAAAAGCTCACAAATCCCCATTTTACGGGCATTTGCGAGCTTTTTGTGATTATTCAAACTCAATAGTTCCTGGTGGTTTTGAAGTTAAATCATAGAATACTCGATTTACTCCTCTTACCTCATTTATTATTCTGCTCATTACTGTCTGTAATACTTCGAATGGGATTTCTGCTGCTTCTGCAGTCATAAAGTCAACTGTGCGAACTGCTCTTACTGCTACTGCATAGTCATATGTTCTTTCATCACCCATAACACCTACTGAACGCATGTTGGTAAGTGCTGCAAAGTACTGATTTGGCATCCATGGTGCTTCTACGCCATTTGCCTTCTTGTATTCAGCGGCAGCCTTGTCTACTTCTTCACGGTAGATGTAATCTGCATCCTGTACGATACGTACCTTGTCTGCAGTTACTTCGCCAATGATTCTGATTCCAAGTCCTGGACCTGGGAATGGCTGACGATATACAAGATAATCTGGAAGGCCAAGTTCAAGACCAGCCTTACGAACTTCATCCTTGAATAAGTTTCTGAGTGGTTCAATGATTTCCTTGAAATCAACGTAATCTGGAAGACCACCTACATTGTGGTGTGACTTGATTACTGCTGATTCACCACCAAGACCTGATTCAACAACGTCTGGATATATAGTACCCTGAGCAAGAAAATCGACTCTACCAATTTTCTTTGCTTCTTCTTCGAATACTCTGATGAATTCTTCACCAATGATCTTACGTTTCTGTTCAGGTTCTGTAACGCCTACAAGCTTGCCGTAATATCTATCAGCTGCATTCACTCTAACAAAATTGATATTAAACGAGCCACCATTACCGAATACACTCTCAACTTCGTCGCCTTCATTCTTACGAAGAAGACCATGGTCAACAAATACACATGTAAGCTGTGGACCAACTGCTTTTGCAAGTAAAGCTGCAAGAACAGATGAATCTACACCTCCTGAAAGAGCGAGCAATACCTTGCCGTCTCCGACTTTTTCACGTACTTCTTTAACTGCATTCTCAACGAATGAGTCCATTCTCCAATATCCATGACATCCACAAACATTTCTTACAAAGTTGTAAAGCATCTTGCTACCTTCAACTGTGTGTAGAACTTCTGGATGGAACTGAATAGCGTAAAGTTTCTTTTCTTCATATTCAGCTGCTGCAACTGGACAATCTGCTGTATGTGCTGTAATCTTGAAGCCTGGAGCAACACTTGAAATATAATCAAAATGACTCATCCAGCAGATAGTCTTTTCTTCAACATCTGCAAAGAGTGGAGAAGTCTTATCTACAAATACTTCTGTTTTACCATACTCACGAACTGGAGCTTTCTCTACTTTACCACCAAGTACATGTGACATAAGCTGTGCACCATAACAAAGACCAAGAACCGGAATACCAAGTTCAAATAACTCCTTTGTGTATGTTGGCGAATCTGCTTCGTAGCAACTATTTGGTCCACCTGTCAAAATGATACCCATTGGATTCATTTCTTTAATTTTTTCAAGCTCTGTTCTGTATGAGTATATTTCACAATATACATTACATTCACGAACACGTCTTGCAACCAGCTGGTTGTACTGGCCACCAAAATCAATAACAATGATCTTTTCTTTTTCCATGCCGTTCCTCCTGGGCTTTTAATAAATGTTGTCTTTTTATTAATGTTGTCTTTTTATTATAGATAATAGATGTTTTATTGTCAACTACGCGATTTATAAGAAAATGAACCTATATCATTTAGAAAAAATTCTGTTGTTTCGAAAAAACTATTTTTCGAAATAAATCCTATTCTTTCGAAAAAAGATAACTTATATATTTAGGAAAAGATAACATATTTTTTCAAAAAAACATAACTTATATGCTAAAAAAATTACCCGAGAATAACAGCCAGCTTCCAGTTATCAGTCAAGAAACCTTTTGTTATCTCTCAGGTACTTTTTTCGGAGAATTCCATAGATAGTTATTAAAACATTTTATAATCCTTATATTAGTAACACCTTATAAAATATTTATACTCTTATACTTATGTGCTATATACTTACATGCTTATTTTACTCACATATTTATATACTTATTTACACACATACTTATATACTTATATACTTTTATACTTTTATACTCTTATATCAACATTTTCATAACCCCTCTATGTGATTACATACTATTACGTAAATTTCTTATAGCAGATATTATAGGAATCATAGCTTCTATTTCCTGCTCTGAAGCATATCTTACATAATTTATCATTACCTTTTTGCTATCTGATAGTTCTTCATTATCGTCACTATCACTTACAAGCTCTGCTGTAGTAACATTTATTGCATTACTAATCTGATCGAGTGTAGCAAGCGTTGGTGATACTGTTCCAGACAATATACCTGTTATAGTACTACTGGAAATGTCTGCTTTTTCAGCAAGAGCAGCCTGAGACATATGATATACCTTCAAATAGCGTCTAATATTCTTTGGTAAATCTGTATGCATATTATCCTCCTGTAAATAATAATTCACAAGGATATTTTACCATTATTTTACATATAATATATGCCAACATATTGAATTTTCTGTTCAATATACTGGCATATATTCTTCTTCAGATACTTTATTTACTAGAAACTTTACTTTTAATAAATATCTATTTTATTTCGCTACTTTATTTTTCTCCAAATACTTCTTCACATATTTACCTGTATATGATTTCTTACATTTTGCGATTTCCTCTGGAGTACCGGTTGCAACAACAGTACCTCCGCGTTCTCCGCCTTCAGGGCCTATATCTATAATGTAATCAGCAGTCTTAATTACATCAAGATTATGTTCAATTACGACTACGGTATTGCCACCCTCTGACAGTTTCTGAAGTATTTCAACAAGCTTGTGCACATCTGCAAAATGAAGACCCGTTGTTGGTTCATCAAGAATGTATATTGTCTTGCCTGTATCTCTCTTTGCTAATTCTGTTGCAAGTTTAACACGCTGTGCCTCACCGCCTGATAACTCTGTAGATGGTTGTCCCAATTTGATATACGAAAGTCCTACGTCATATAATGTCTGAATCTTTCGCTGAATTGATGGAACATTTTCAAAGAAATGCACTGCCTCCTCAACAGTCATGTCAAGAACATCATATATGCTTTTCCCTTTATATTTAACCTCAAGAGTCTCTCTATTATATCGCTTACCTCCACATACCTCACATGGTACATATACATCAGGCAGAAAGTGCATCTCTATCTTTGTAATACCTGCGCCTGCACAAGCCTCACATCTGCCACCTTTTGCATTAAAGCTGAAACGTCCCTTCTTGTATCCACGCTCCTTTGCATCCTTTGTAGCTGCGAATAAATCTCTTATTTGATCAAAAACACCTGTATATGTTGCAGGGTTAGATCTAGGTGTTCTTCCAATAGGTGACTGGTCAATATCAATGACTTTATCCAGTTTTTCAACACCCAGTATCTCATCATGGTCGCCAGGTATAGTTCTTGCTCTATTAAGCTTCTTTGCAAGGCTCTTATATAATATCTCATTTACAAGTGAACTCTTACCCGAACCAGAGACACCTGTGACACACGTCATTACTCCAAGAGGAATATCTACATCAATATTTTTTAGATTATTCTGTCTAGCCCCCTTAACAGTAAGAAAACCTGTAGGCTTTCTTCTTGTTTCAGGAACTGGAATAAATTTCTTTCCACTAAGGTATGCCCCGGTAATAGACTCTTCACATTCCATTATTTCGTTGGCGGTTCCAGCCGCAACTATTTCGCCTCCACGGCTACCTGCACCCGGTCCCACATCCACAATAAAATCAGCAGCTAACATTGTATCCTCATCATGTTCAACTACAAGTAATGTATTGCCAAGGTCCCTCAAATGAATGAGCGTAGAAAGTAACTTATCATTATCTCTCTGATGCAATCCTATACTTGGTTCATCAAGAATGTATGCCACGCCCACAAGTCCTGAACCAATCTGTGTTGCAAGACGGATTCTCTGTGCTTCCCCACCCGAAAGCGTAGATGTAGCACGCGATAAAGATAAATAATCAAGTCCCACATTTACAAGAAATCCTATTCTTGCCTTTATTTCTTTTAATATCTCTGCGCCAATCATAAGTGAACGTTCAGATAATTCCATATTATTAAGAAAATCCTGTAATTTCACTATAGACATATTTGTAATTTCAAAGATATTTTTATCTGCAACTGTAACTGCCAGTGATGTCTTCTTAAGCCTTTGTCCATTACATGTGCCACATGGAGTAATCTGCATAAACTCCTCGTATTCTGCCTTAATTGTTTCGGAGCCTGTCTCGCGATATCTTCGTTCAACATTCTTAACCAATCCTTCGAACACAACATCATATACACCTTCACCACGTGTACCTTTGTAACGAACCTTCACATTTCTGCTATTTTTTCCATATACTATCAGATCCTGAATATCCCTTGGCAAATCCTTAAATGGCGTATCCAGACTAAACTTATATTCTGTAGCAAGAGCCTCAAGAAGTGCATGGGTAAAGCTTCCTTCATCATTTGAAGACTGCCAACCCATAACTACAATACAACCTTCATTTAAACTTAATGTTTCATCAGGAATCATGAGCCTTCTATCAAATTCCATATGATATCCAAGTCCTGCACATACAGGGCAAGCACCAAAAGGATTATTGAAAGAAAAGCTTCTAGGTTCTATCTCTTCCATGCTAATTCCACAATCAGGGCAGGCAAAACTCTGGCTGAAATTAATCTGTTCCCCATCGATTATATCAATAATCATTTGTCCCTCAGCCACATGAAGTGCCGTTTCAATTGAATCTGTAAGTCTCTTTTCAATGCCATCCCTTACAGAAAGTCTGTCCACAACTATCTCTATACTATGCTTTATATTTTTATCGAGTACTATCTCTTCAGAAATCTCATACATATTTCCGTCTACTCTTATTCTTACAAAGCCACTCTTTTTCGCCTGTTCAAATACTTTCTCATGTCGTCCCTTCTTGCCTCTTACTATTGGAGCAAGCACCTGAAACTTTGTACGCTCTGGAAGCGACATAATCTGATCTACCATCTGATCTATAGTCTGTTTTTTTACCTCTCTACCACAATTTGGACAATGTGGCACCCCAATTCTGGCATATAAAAGTCTGAAATAATCGTATATCTCCGTAACAGTTCCAACTGTAGATCTCGGATTTCTATTTGTTGATTTCTGATCAATGGAGATAGCTGGCGAAAGTCCCTCTATGCTCTCTACATTTGGTTTCTCCATCTGACCTAAGAACATTCTGGCATATGAAGACAAAGATTCCATATATCTTCTCTGTCCTTCTGCATAAATAGTATCAAAAGCCAATGATGACTTTCCTGAACCACTTAATCCTGTCAGTACAACAAACTCATTTCTTGGTATGTCAACATTAACTCCTTTAAGATTATGTTCAGAAGCCCCCCTGATTTTTATAAATTCTTTCTTACTCATTTTTCGCTCTTTCTAATTACTCTTTAACTTTTCTATCTCTATCATCTGGTCAAATATTGCTGTTCTTTCTAATTACTCTTTAACTTCTTTATCTCTATCATCTGGTCGCGAAGCATTGCCGCTGTTTCAAAATCAAGCTCTGCTGCTGCTTTATTCATCCTCTTCTTAATATCGCTAATCAGCTTCTCAAGTTCCTTATCACTCATTGATTCAGGGTCTTTCTCCAGTTTATCGACTGTCTTTGTAGCTGCTTTTGTGATACTAATAAGATCTCTAATGGCCTTCTTAATAGTCGTAGGTGTAATACCATGTGCCTCATTGTACTCCTGCTGAATCTTTCTACGCCTTACGGTTTCTTTTATAGCTTTGTCCATAGAATCTGTAATTGTATCAGCATACATAATTACATGACCTTCTGCATTTCTTGCAGCACGACCTACCGTCTGAATAAGTGAAGTCTCTGATCTTAGAAAGCCTTCCTTATCAGCATCAAGAATAGCTACTAGTGATATTTCAGGTATATCAAGTCCCTCTCTTAGAAGGTTAATTCCCACAAGAACATCGAAAACATCAAGACGCATATCTCTGATAATCTCTGTTCTTTCAAGTGTATCTATATCTGAATGAAGATATTTAACTCTAATGCCAACCTCCTGCATATATGTGGTTAAATCCTCCGCCATTCTTTTGGTAAGTGTAGTTACAAGTACTTTATTCTTCTTTTCTACTTCCTTATTAATCTCTGATATCAAATCATCAATCTGCCCCTCTACAGGTCTTACAGATATCTCTGGGTCTAGTAATCCTGTTGGTCTAATAATCTGCTCTGCCCTAAGCAGCTCATGCTCTTCCTCGTACACATTTGGTGTAGCAGATACAAACATCATCTGATCTATCTTTCTCTCAAACTCCTCAAAATTCAATGGCCTGTTATCCTTGGCTGATGGGAGTCTGAATCCATAATCTACAAGAGTATTCTTTCTGGACTGGTCACCCGCATACATACCTCTGATTTGTGGAATTGTAATATGTGACTCATCAACAATAATAAGAAAATCATCTCCGAAATAATCCATAAGTGTATGAGGTGTTTCACCTGGCTTTCCACCATATAGATATCGTGAATAATTCTCTATACCCGAACAAAAACCTGTCTCCCTCATCATCTCAATATCAAAGTTTGTACGTTCTGAAATCCTTTGAGCCTCAAGTAGCTTGTCCTCACTTTTAAAGAAATCTACTCTTTCCTTTAAATCTACCTCTATCTCCTTCGTTGCCTTCATCATTTTATCAGGAGATACAACATAGTGAGATGCTGGAAATATCGCTACATGTTCAAGCTCAGCCTTAATGTCTGATGTTAATGTATCTATCTCTGTAATTCTATCAACTTCATCTCCAAAAAACTCTACTCTTATTGCTCTGTCAGCAGATGCTGCAGGGAATATCTCAACCACATCTCCCTTTACTCTGAATGTTCCACGATGGAAATCCATCTCATTTCTCTCATATTGTATATCAATAAGTTTTCTAATCACTTCGTCTCTATCTTTTACCATGCCTGGTCTAAGTGAAATAACCATCTCTTGATAATCAATTGGACTACCCAGACCATAAATACATGAAACCGACGAAATAATAATAACATCCTTTCTCTCTGAAAGAGCAGCTGTAGCTGAATGTCGAAGCTTATCGATCTCATCATTTATCGAAGAATCCTTCTCTATATAAGTATCCGTAGATGGCACATATGCCTCTGGCTGGTAATAATCATAGTATGATACAAAATACTCTACAGCATTCTCAGGAAAAAACTCCTTGAACTCACTGTAAAGCTGTGCCGCAAGTGTCTTATTATGTGCAATAATCAATGTTGGTTTATTTAATTGTTCAATAATATTGGCCATAGTGAAAGTTTTTCCTGAGCCAGTAACACCCAGCAATGTCTGAAACTGATTTCCCTCTTTGAAACCCTTCACCAGCTGTTCAATAGCCTGTGGCTGATCCCCAGTCGGCTTATATTCAGAATGCAATATGAACTTATCCATATAAAATCCTCCATACGAAATTCCAAACATTTGTTCTAATACATTTAAGTATACCATATTATTTTTTATTGTAAAGTGCTTTTCACGTCCGCTACACCTATAGCAAAAGGGACATTTTGCACCCTAACCTTATAAATCAAGAAGCCATCACCTCACGACTTATCGTATAAGTGACAGCTTCCAATTAAATATCAGTAAATATCAAATCCACTTTGGCATTCGCATACCATGATATCAGTATCTTTTTAACTAATTTATTTTTTCATTAATGTACTCTAATGCTGACTTTAACTGTGTATCCTTTTCCCTAACCAATACACCATTTTCATCATAAGTATCATCATATACTTCGAATTCTGCATCGATATCCGGTTTTATTCCCTCTCCATGTATATTTCTGCCGTTAGGAGTTAAATATGCTGATATCGTAAACTTTATAGCTGAACCATCCGGCAACACAAATGTGTTCTGAACAATACCTTTACCATATGTGTTCTTACCAATGATTGCACCAAGTTCGTAGTCCTGAATAGCTCCTGCAAATATTTCAGATGCACTTGCAGAATATTCATTTACAAGAACACACATTGGAAGATCAATACATGTATCATCAGAAGTTTGTTCCTCCCTGTTTCCATACTTGTCTTCAGTATACACAATAGCACCTTCAGGCAATATTCTGTCAAGCATATTGATAACTGTCTCAAGATAACCGCCACCGTTTGAACGAACATCAAATATAAATGCTTTGGCACCATCTTCAATTGCGCCATCCACAAGTTCAATAAACTGTTCATCTGTATTTGCGTCAAAACTTGTTATACTTACATATGCAATATCTCCATCTAACATTTCAAGCGAAACTGTATGTGTCTCTATCTTTTCCCTCGTTACTGTAAAATCAAAAGTATCGCCATTTCGATATACTGTAACAACAACATCGGTACCTTCTTCACCTCTCATCATGTCTACAACTTCATCAAGCGTCATTCCTGTGATATCCATACCATCTACGCCAATAATATAGTCTCCTTTTCTAATACCAGCCTTATATCCCGGCGCATCCTCATATGGATTAATTGCAATAATCATATTAGTAGTTGTATCCATCTGTACTGCTACACCGATTCCACAATACGTTCCTGATTTTTCAGATGTAATTTGCTTAAACTCATCTGCTGTGTAATAGGCAGCGTATTTATCACCAAGACCTACAACATATCCCTTGATTGCATCATCAATAAGATCCTGAATCTCTATTTCATCTGTGTAATAGTAATACTTTTCTACATATTGCTCTATTGCATTAATTTTTTCATATATCTCTTTATAATCGGCATTAATTGTAACCGTACCATTATCCTTATCTTCTGCAACATAACCATTATCACTCTTATTAATAATAAAAATTACAAGAAAACACATTACTGAAATAAAAATTCCGATAAATATACCTTTTATTATTCCATCATCCTTCTTATATACAGTTCCACCATTATTCGTATAACTATGATTATCTCCATATAAATTATTGTTTACGTAACTATTATTATCCCCATATAGATTATTGTTTGTGTAAGCATTATTGTTTGCGTAACCATTATTATTTGCATATCCATTACTGTTTGTGTAACTATTATTATTTACATAATCGTTACTGTTTGCATAACCATTATTATTTACATAACCATTGTTATTCCCATTATACATACTACTATTGTTATTTCTGTCATTCAGATTATTTCCATTATTATCCATGGTAATCCTCCCTCGTCTTTACAAATTACTGCGAAGCTTTTATGGAATAACCACATACTGCTTTGGATCTACATACGCTCCATTCAGACGAATTGAGAAATGAAGATGTGGTCCTGTAGAAGAACCTGTACTTCCAACTAATCCGATAAGATCCCCCTTCTTTACATACTGTCCCTCACTAACGAGAAGCTTTGACATATGCATATAAACTGTATACAGGCCATTACCATGGTCTATACCTACCCAGTTACCAGCTGACCAATTGTAATTTGACCATGCAACCTGCCCATCATATGCCGCATAAATCGGTGTTCCTGTTGGTGCTGGAAGATCAATACCTGAATGAGTATGTGTGATACCTGTTATAGGGTGTACTCTTGTTCCAAAATCGGAAGATATTCTCGAATAACCAGGTAAAGGCCACTCAAGTCTACCACCATCGTATGTCAGTGTGATACCTTGAAGTTTTCTCTTTCTTTCCATTTCTTCAAGCTGTTTAATAATCTCTTCCTGAGCTTTGATGTCATCTTTAAGATTTTCTATTTCTTCACTTGTAGAACCGATTTCACTTTCATAGTAAGACAAATCGTTTCTCTTCTGTGCAACAAGCTGTTCCTGAACAGCTTCTTCCGCCTGCGCCTCTGCTATAAGTCCATTAAGCTCATCAAGTGCAGCCTCAAGACTAGCCTCTTCCTGTTCTAGTTCAACTTTTGCCTGTTGCAGTTTTTCAAGCATATTTCTATCATAGGTAGTAAGCTGTGCAATATACTCAGCTTTACCAAGCATATCGGACATATTTTCGCTTCCGAATATTAAATCTGCATACTGATATGTCCCATTCTCATACATATACTGAATTCTAAGAGCCATATCATCATATTGCTTATCAATTTCCTCCTGCTTTGAAATAATTTCAAGCTTCTTATTATCTATCTCGCCCTGTTTTGCTACTGCCTGTTGATTCAAATCATAAATATGTGAATTAAGCTCATTGATTCTCTGGTCAATCATTGTAATATATGCCTGAGAGTCTGTTTTAAGCCCTTCTAATTGTTTTAAAAGATTTTGAGTGTCTTTTAACTCGCTTTCCATCTGCTCTTTTTTATCTTTTTCTTCCTGTAAATCTGCATATGAAATAATTCCTGCAAATCCACATATTACAAAAACAGTTACAAATATTTTTAGCGCCTTGATAAACTTCAGTTTTCTGTTCTTCAAAATATCACTCCTAAACTTTTAAGTACTTTCTAATTGTAATCATACTACCAAGTAAACCAATACCTGCACCTATAATCAATGCAAGCGGTACTAATATTTTAAACACATCATTTACACTTAAGAAATTGACAATCACAGATAATTCACTAAATTGTGAAAGAATATATCCCACAACTTCTTTATAAATAATGTATAAAATCATAAGTGGAATAGCAGCTCCAATCAAACCAATAATCAGACCTTCTACAAAAAATGGCGCTCTTACAAAATAATCCGTTGCACCCATTAACTTCATAATAGCTATCTCTTCCTTACGTACAGCAATACCAATCATAACTGTATTACTAATAAGGAATATACCAACGCCAAGCAGAATTATAATAATAGCTGCTGATACCAATCCTACTAATTTTCCAAAATCACTAAGTATACTAGCAGCACTCTTTGAGGCATTTACCTGTCTTACGCCCTCAATTCCCTGCATATATGAAACAAATGCATTCTGCATTGTAATATCATTAAGGTAAACAGTATAAGAGGCCGAATTTGCAAGAGGATTATCATTTTTAAATCCCTCTGCAAGATACTCTTTATCTTTAAAATATATCTTTTTAAATGATTCCCATGCCTCTTCTTTTGAAGTATATTTTACATGGTCAACTTCTACTCTTTTATCAATAATAGCTCCAATCTCATTTATTCTAGCTGTATCAATTCCTTCGTCAAAAAAGATTTCAATACCTACTTGTTTTTCGACATTTTTTACCATATATTGAAGGTTTACAACAACAGCATAAAATAAACCAATAAGAAAAATACATGCTGTAATTGTTCCAATTGAGGCTAATGAGTAAAGCTTATTTCTCTTTATATTTATCAAGCCCTGCTTCAGGCTGTAAAAAAATGTTCTAAATCTCATCGCTGTAACCGCCTTCTTCTTCGTCGCTAATAATTACACCTTTTTGCATTGTAATTACTCTCTTCTTCATAGCATCTACAATTTCCTTATTATGCGTAACTACAACAACAGTTGTACCTCTTTTGTTAATCTCTTCAAGCAGCTTCATGATTTCCCATGAATTTGTTGGATCAAGGTTTCCTGTTGGCTCATCCGCTAAAAGAATAGGTGGATTATTTACAAGTGCTCTTGCAAGCGCTACTCTTTGTTGTTCACCACCTGACAATTCCTTTGGAAATGAACGATATTTTTCAGCTAGCCCAACCATAGCAAGCATTGCTGGTACTCTTCTTCTAATAACTTTTCCAGGTATTCCTATTACTCTTTGAGCAAAAGCTACATTGTCATATACATTTCTATCCTTTAATAATCTGAAATCCTGGAATACAACACCTATATCTCTTCTAAGATATGGTACTTTTCTTCTTTTCATTTTATTTACTGTTTTATCATTTACATATATTTTACCAGATGTTGGTTCAAGCTCCTTTAAAAGTAACTTGATAAGTGTAGATTTACCTGCACCTGAATCACCAACAATGAATACAAATTCACCTTTTTTTATATTTAAATTTATATTATTTATGGCTGGCGCACCTGTTGAATATGTTTTACTGACATTCTCAAGTACTATCACCTTTCCGTCCTCCTATTGAATTGCTAACAATCAAACGATTTTACCTTGCCTATTATATTTGAATATATCTTAATAGTCCAGACTTTCCATATATTTCATATATTTCACAACCATCATGGCAATCTTTAATGTGATGGCATCTTCAAAAACTCTTATATCAAGACCTGTCTGCTTCTGTAGCTTGTCTAATCTATATACAAGAGTATTTCTATGAATGAATAACTGTCTTGATGTCTCAGAAACATTCAAACTATTTTCAAAAAACTTAGCAATTGTGCCAACTATCTCTTCATCTAAATCATCTGGAGATTTATTATCAAATATCTCCTTAATGAACATCTTGCATAATGGCATTGGAAGCTGATATATCAATCTGCCAATTCCAAGATTGTTATATGCAATAATGTTTTTCTCGCTATAGAAAATCTTTCCAACATCAAGAGCCATTTTTGCCTCTTTATATGACTTTGAAACCTCTTTAATCTCATTGATAACAGTTCCTATAGAGATTCTGACCCTAGACATAGCCTCTGTATTAAGCATATCAAGTACAGTTTTTGCAAGTTTTAACAAATCATCAAAAGTCTCTGTACTCTTAACCTCTTTAACAATAATAATATTTTTCTCATCTACTGCTGTTATAAAATCCTTTGGTCTTGATGAGAAAAGTGTTCTGACTATCTCTAAAGCATTACTGTCCTTTTCATGCTTGGTTTCAACAATATATACTACTCTCTTTGCGTCTGCATCAATATGTAGTTTCTTTGCTCTGTTATATATATCAACTAGCAATAGATTATCAAGCAAAAGATTTTTGATAAAATTATCTTTATCAAATCTCTCCTTGTATGCAACTAAGAGCCCTTTTATCTGGTAAGCAGCCATCTTTGCCACCAGAATATCCGATTCACTTGCTCCATCTACTACTAAAATGTATTCCAACTCTCCATCTTCATTTATCTTTACTAATTGATGATTTTTTACAATTTTATTTTCGGCAGAATCCTCAATAAAATTTGCAACTTCCACAACTACAGCCGCATCATCAGCAAGATTACCTGCAAGCATACGACACTGATTATCAAAAACCCCCATTTTAATATTTGTAATTCCAACAATTCCCTCAATTGTATTTTGAAGAACCTGATTTGTAATCATTCATTTCACTCCTTCATGTACGCATCTTCTAAGACATATAGATTTTAACACATTTACATTTCTGTATCAAGAAAAAGGACATAGAAAACATTATATTTTCTATGTCCTGATATAATCTTATAATAATTACAAGAACTAGTTTGTAATAATCTGTTCTGTTTCTTTGTCGAATAAGTGAAGCTTATTTAAGTCAAATGCAAACTTAACAACATCGCCAACCTTAGCTGTTGTACGAGGATTTACTCTTGCTGTTACTGAATACATATCTAAATCAAAGTATAAGTAAACTTCTGCACCAAGTAATTCGTATAACTTAATCTGTGTTTCAACAACACTTTCAGGTGAGATGCTAATCATAGCCTGATCATCATGAATATCTTCTGGACGAATACCCATAACGATTGTCTTTCCTACATAACCACCTTCAACTAATGGTTTAGCCTTTGATTCTGGAAGCTTGATTGAGTATGAACCAAATGCTAATCTGATTCCTGAAGCATCCTGAACAACTTCTGCATCGATGAAGTTCATAGCTGGTGAACCCATAAATCCAGCAACGAATAAGTTAACTGGGTAGTTGTATAAGTTGATTGGTGTATCAACCTGCTGTATAATACCATCCTTCATAACTACGATTCTTGTACCAAGTGTCATAGCTTCTGTCTGGTCATGTGTTACATAAATGATTGTTGTTTCAAGTCTCTGATGTAACTTAGAAATTTCAACACGCATCTGTACTCTTAACTTTGCATCAAGGTTTGATAAAGGTTCGTCCATAAGGAATACCTTTGGATTACGAACGATAGCACGTCCCATAGCAACTCTCTGTCTCTGACCACCTGATAAAGCCTTTGGCTTTCTGTCAAGTAAGTGTTCAAGGTCAAGAATCTTAGCTGCTTCATGAACTAACTTATCGATTTCGTCCTTTGGAACCTTTCTAAGTTTAAGACCAAATGCCATATTTTCATATACTGACATATGTGGATATAAAGCGTAGTTCTGGAATACCATTGCGATATCTCTATCCTTTGGTTCTACGTCATTTACTAATCTATCGCCGATATATAATTCACCCGAGCTGATATCTTCAAGACCTGCAATCATACGAAGTGTTGTAGACTTACCACAACCTGAAGGTCCTACAAATATGATAAACTCCTTATCTTCAATTTCAAGATTAAAATCCTTAACAGCAACGAAGCCATTTGGATATACTTTGCAAACATTTCTTAATGATAGACTTGCCATTTTAAGTTTTTTCCTCCTTAAATCACTTAGATAATTTTCAATTGTTTACATTTTATATTATTTAAACGCTTTTGACCATATGCAAATACTCTAAATTACCATAGTGTTTTTTGTTTAATTTGCACATTGAATATAAACTTTTTATAATAAATATACAACTACACAGAATAATCTATGTTTTGTCCAAGATTTGGAGCCACACTTGTCTCCATAATCTTTTTCAGACCATCCCCCATAGTTTCCATTGTATCTAATGATTTACCAAGTACTGCTGTTCCGATTTGGTTGCACAAATCTGCATTTGCCATAGACATTGATAATAAAGCGATATCCATACTATCACCTCCATATTTATTTCACTTTCTCTGTTGCTAATAGTATAACATACATCAAAAATATATTTCAATACCATTTACCATTATCTTTTTATACAATCTCATAACAGTCCTGTAATGTACCAACTCAACGAATTAGATTGTAAAACATGTACAATACGCAAGTTCCAATACCTAAAATGAGATAACCATCAATAAGCTTGGCTTCATCACCTCTCATATTAATCATAGTTTTTCTAAAAACTGCTATCATACTTTTAGTTCCCCTGTTTTCTTTACATATACTAATAAACAGAAGCACTGCAAGTATTGTTGGTATAATAACAAAAACAAATATCATCATTATTGTATAAATAACCATAACCATCTGACTTGCCTCAGGCTGATTTGTATCAATAGCAGATGATGTTTCATTTATCCCTTCAGTTAGTCTTGTTAAAACATATGACAGCACCACACTGTTTCCATTAATAATAAAGTGCATAATCATAGTTGTGACTATACTTCCAGTTGCATATGTTACCATTGCAAACACAAATCCAATTGCGAATGCATATGCAAACTGATTAATATTCATATGCATAAGTCCAAAAAGAAATGCACTAAGCAGCATTCCATAGAATGGATTTCTCTTCTTATACACTCCAAACAAAACGCCTCTGAATATAAACTCCTCTACAAAAGCAGGTATGAAGGCAATCAGCAAAAGACTCAGCCATAATGGATTCCTCATGGCTGTAGTATTAAGTGTACTTTCAACTCTGTTTCCATCTATCATGGAAGAAAACATATTTATAACCGATATTAGAGGTATCATACAAAATGCCATTGCTACAGACTTTATACAAGTGGAAAATGAAACTTTATTAAGCTGCACTGAACTTAATGTTTCTAGCCTTAACATTCTCCCAACAACAATCGTTGTAAGTAAAAGAACCACCTCGGGCAGTACTAAAATAACATTGTAAGGTAAATACTTTGAAGGTATAAGTCTTATTGAAAATATCATAATCAAATAGATTAAGATAAGACTTGTAAATATAATATTAGCTTTTGTTACTTTTCGCATTTTACACCGATTGCTTCAATTTCAATAAGCACATCTTTTGGAAGTCTTGCAACTTCTACACAAGATCTTGCAGGACAATCCTTTGTAAAGAATTCTGAATATACAGCGTTAACTTTTGCAAAGTCGTTCATATCTTTAATAAATACAGTTGTCTTGATTACATCTTCTGCCTTAACTCCTGCTTCACCTAATAATGCCACAAGATTTCCAATAGCCTGTTTTGCCTGTGCTTCAATTCCTTCTGGGATTTCTCCTGTAGCAGGCACTACCGGAATAACACCTGATGTATAAACCATTCCGTTTACTTCAATCGCCTGTGAGTATGGTCCTATTGCTGCTGGTGCTTTGTCTGTACTAATAATTTTTTTCATTTTAAATTCCTCCTAAAAACTTGCTAAATTTTATCATTTATTGATATGATTGAAAAATATCTTTTTGCTCTCATATCTTTATGATTTCTATAATAATCGAATTGATTTTTCTGTAATTTCGATTTTTCTCTCTTTATATAATCTTCCTACGGCTCTTTTAAATGCTGCCTTGCTCATATGAAAATCTCTTTCAATGATTTCCGGTGACACTTTATCATTATATGGAAGAACTCCGTCATATTCTTCTATAACAGAAATAATTTTTAGACCATCCTCATCCATCTGCAAATACGCTTTTTTATTTGGACTGATGTTTAACTTGCCATCTTCTCTTACAGATGTAATTCTTGCCTCTACTACATCTCCTACCTTAAGGGATGTATGCACCTCTCTCTTTGGAATCATAGCCTGATATTCATTATCAACAGCTACGTACGCTCCAAAATCAGGATGTATCTCATAAACAGTTCCTGTAACAACATCATCCACCTCATAGTCTCCCGCAAGTTTGAGATATGGATACACTTTCATTGTTGCTGCAAGTCTGTTTGACTTATCTATATATAATGCAACCAAGTACTCATGACCTACAACTACCTTTGTAGTCTGTTCTTTAAATGAAAGGAAAAGATCCTTTTCAAGTCCCCAGTCAAGAAATGCACCTATCTTTGTAACATCATTCACTCTTAAAAGAGCTACTTCGCCTAGTCTTATCTTTGGCACATTAGTTGTTGAAATAAGTCTGTCTTCAGAATCTCTATATACAAAGACCTGTATCTCATCACCTATCCTTGTGCCTTCCGGCACCTGTTTCTTTGGCAATAAGACCTTTTCATCATCTTGTCCGAGATATACACCAAATTCTGCTTCCTTCACTACCTTAAGCTTTTGAACTTTTCCTAATTCTATCATGTTTTTCCGTCCTTTTCTTTTTATTTCCTTTTTTTACTTTTTGAATTCAACCACAGCATATGCCTTTTTGTTTTCATCATTTAAAGATACTATAATCGTCTCTTCTGAATAGTATACTACCGGATAAATAATATTTCCATACCTTGCCTGATTTTTATATTCAACTCTTAATTGTTTTACTTTAAAATCATCCGGAATATACTCACATGCAAACTTCACATACTGTCCATTATTAACATGTCCATTTGTATCTATATGATGCTTCTTTACACCAAAAGAATCTTCTTCATTTTGTTCCCCTGATACCTTTATCTTTCTGCCAACATAATCCATATCTATCTTTTTCTCGATTTCATATGCATCACTGGCTTCACTATCAACCTTTGTTGGTTTTCCACTTTCTGTATCTATATATACCCACTGTGAATTTGCTTTTACCGCCATCTCTCCTGCTTCATTTAAAATATAAAAATTTCTTAAGCCCATAAAGCCATTTATTTCATAGGGAATGGTACATATTTTTATCTTATCAAGAAATTTTATATCCTTTTCAAATGTAATCTGCCATGAATTAAGAAGCCATGCTCTTTTCTTATTCTCTAAAAATTCAATACCAACATTCAGGCTTTCTGATTGAAATACTGAACAATCTTGAAAATAATTAATTACTGAACCAACTGTTAATGTTTTTTCACTGTCTACTTCACTGTATCTCACTACACTGTCAAAACTATACATTGCGTCCTCCTTAATGTGGTGTTTTTTACTTTATAGGGTTATGGTATCAAAAATTTTCTATTAGTATTATGGCATGCATATTGTACAAAGTATATAGTCCTTTGCTCCGTTCTCCGGATATAAGAGTTTCTAAATGTTCTTAATATTCCTTTTGTCAGCAGACGCAACCGGCTGAAATTCGCCATCCCTGGCTCAGTTCAGCCTTTTTGTCGGCATCCATGCCGCCAAATCGCTGCTCCTTTAAAGAACATCAAGAAACTCTAATATCCTTCAAAAGTCACAAAATACCTATATACTTTGTACAATATGTCTTTAGTAATATTAAATGGATTTTTCAATACCATAACCTTATAAAGTTTCTTGACTTTTTATCTGTGCACCAACCGCATCCTCACAGAGTATTTTTTTACCTAATTAGAGCGAACTTTGATATAAAGGTTAGGGGTGCCAAAAGTGGGCTTAACACCCTAACACTAACCCTACAAAGTAAAAAAAGCACCTGTAAACAGGTGCTTATAGCTGGCCCACAAGGATTCGAACCTTGAAAATGCTGGAGTCAGAGTCCAGTGCCTTACCATTTGGCGATGGGCCACCGTCTAGCGACAAGTGGTATTATACAATAGTGTTTTCATTATTGCAAGTACTTTTTAGAAATTTTTTCTTGTCACACTACCATCTTCTGTATTTAAATTGCCAACAAAGTACTGATATTCTTGTAAAATACTGTCTTTTTTGACATCTGAAAAAGCTTTTTCTTCATCAAGTTTCGTGAGACTTACCTCCGAACCTAACAAATCAAATTCCTTACTTAACTCATCAATTGCAAAATCTGCAACTTCTTTTGTATCTAATAGCTTTCTATTATCAACCTTTGCTTCTTTTACACTTGCTGAATCTTCCTGTGTATTTATGCTATTTGGAGATTGTTCTGGTTTTGCAACAGTAATCTCTGGTCTTACAGTATTTACTTTATTATACTGATATAAATCATTTGCACTTATATTTCCTATAATCATAAACAATCTCCTTTCTTTTTATTTCTTTTTATTTCGGATATTACATATATCGGTTAAACCCATTTAATACTTTACACCAAAAAATATTTTTTATTAAAAGTTCATTGGTACATCCTGTCTTCTCATTTGGTCAGCCTCGAAGAAATCTTTCTGTCTTGCTCCAATCATACCGGCAACCAAATTTGATGGGAATGATACAACGAGAGAATTATATTGTGAAACATTGGCATTATAGAGTCTTCTTGCTGCCTGCAAATGATTTTCTGTTTCAACGATTGCTTTCTGTAATGCCGCAAAATTATTAGCAGATGCAAGCTGTGGATATGCTTCTGCAGTAAATCTGATATTTCCATAAAGTTCGTTCATCTTATTTTCTGCAATAGTTCTTTCCTGCATAGACATATTAGATCTAAGTCTGATTGACTCAATGATGACAGACTTCTCATATGCCATATAGTTCTTACATACATCAAGCATTTTTACCAATACATCATATCTCTTTGTAAGCGATACATCAATTCCCGATTCTGCTTCTCTAATCTTTACATCCATTCTTCTAAATTTATTATTTGTAGAAATAACATAAGCAATCACCATTACAACCAATAATAATACAGCCACTAATACAGATATTAATCCTACATTTCCTGATGCTATCATTTTCATTTTCCTCCTGAATTTTAATCTTTCAAAAATACTTTTGCATTCTTGATATATAATGTATTTCACATTACCAACATTTTCTTCTGTATCAATTTAAAAATAGTTCATCTATAAAAATACAAACCTCCGCCAACTGATTCAAGACTCTTCTCTTTTCCGTAGCGTAATCCATACGAAAAACTGAAGGTGGTTCAAGACTATCCTGTTTTCTGTTAAGTGCTATAACCGCCTCCTTACCATAGAAATTTATAACCATTGGACCAAAATTTGCCTCAAGCCTACACAACCTTTCAATTATAGGTGGTGTAAGTATGTAAAAAGCCATATGTCCATCTTTACAGAATGTCTTAAACATATTATTAAATGCCATACTTTCCGTCTCAATTATATCATGTTTTCCAACGCCCATAGGAAACGCCGCATACCTGCCATCAAGACTTCTAACCTGAAGTGGTACCGGATAGTATTTTTTTAATTTAAACTTATATACAATTCCTTTAAAATATGTAACAGTATAGGATGATTTTCCTGAATCTGAATGATACTCCACCTCAACATCCGCTCGTTGAAATGGTACTCCTTTATATGACGCAGATATAAAATCTTCACTTCTATATCTGTTTCCCATCTTTGTAAATCCCATATATTTAACCACATCTCTGTCATATCCCTGTTCGTGATTATAATATGCATTATCAAAATTCTCCTTTACAGTTGATACAACAAAGTATTTTTTATATAAATCAGCCACCTTTGTAGAGTAATACGTATATATAACAATTGCCACTATTATATATATAAACACACACGTGTAAAACAACTCCCTACTATTGTCATTTTCGTCAATCGACCCACAGACTGACCATGTTACAAATACAACCACGGCCAATATTGCTTCAATAATGACGATTATAATTTTTTTGAAACACGCAGAATTAATCTCATTCATTATCTCTTGAGATGATTTATGCATATACATCCCTTGGTTATTCATTCTACATCTCCCATTCTTTATTCTTTTGTCCAAGAACACTTATGTCTTCTCGTTGCCAGCATATGTTAATGGCTGGCATCATATGAATAAAATAATATCAAAAGAAAAGCAAAAAACAATCCCCCTATTAGGGGGGATGTTTTACGAAACTCTTTTTCTATTTTTAATACCATCACTTAATAGGACCAAGCTTACTATCAGCATCACTATAACAACTCCTATATATATACTATACCAAGGGCACTTTGCAAGGAATGTCTGTGCATCCTTTAACATTGCCCCCAAACTAGCCTTTGGTGGCTGAAGTCCAATTCCAAGAAAACTTAAAGAAGCTTCTGCAAGAATTGCATTATTAAATCCAACTACCAAAGTGGACATAATTGTACTCCTTGTGTTTGGCAATATGTGTTTAAAAATAATTCTTATTGATGATGCACCCATTATCTTTGCACCAAGAACATATTCTTTATTCTTTTCTTCTATCACTTTTCCTCTTATCATTCTTGCAAAGCTGGGAACAAATACAATTCCAAGTGACATTACAAGTGTAATTGTACTGCTGCCAAATGCTCCAATAGCAACTATAGCCAGCAAAATACTAGGGATTGATGATAATGCATCATTTATACGCATAAGTATTTCATCAAGAATACCACCAAAATATCCTGTAAAAGTTCCAATAATCAACCCTAAAGAAAATCCGATTGCAATTACAGTTGTAGAAATCTTAATAGTCTCAAGAAGAGCTTTCATTACTCTTGAAAAAATATCTCTTCCAAAATTATCTGTCCCCATAAGATGTTTAAAAGAAGGTGCCAGAAATTTTTCTGAAACATTCATTTTTTCAGGATCATAAGGTGTATAAAAAATGCTTACAATTGCCAGTATCACAAGCAGAAAGAGCATTATACCCCCTACTAATTTTCTTCCATTTATATTAATTCTTTTATTCACTCCTTTATTCATTCCCGTTTCCTCCTATTCTAGGATCAACGAGTCTATAGACAATATCCACTAGCAGATTTACCATCACTATAACTATAGCTATGTACATTACTATAGACATAACCACTGTATAATCTCTCGTTCCAATAGAACTTACAAGTAGTCTTCCAAGCCCTGGCAGATTAAAAACCTGTTCAACAACAACACTTCCTGCAAATATTTCTGCAATAATAACGGATAATGCTGTTATAGATGTAATAATAGAATTTTTAAATACATGGTGTACAAGCACCAAAGTCTCTGATACACCCTTAGCACGGGCTGTTCTGACATAATCTTTATACATCTCTTCTTTTACGGCAGTCTTTACAAATCTTGTAAGCATAGCTATCTTCGGAATAGCAACAGCCACGGCTGCAGGTATAAGATACAATAGGAAGGATATCATATCTGTCCTATACGAAACGTATCTCCCCGGCGAGAACCAACGAAGAATAAGACCAAAAAAATAACTTATAAGTATACCGATAAAGAATGATGGAACAGCCATAAACACCTGATTGACGCCATCAAAGATTCCATCAAACACTTCCGAGCCTCTGTTCTTTTTACTGCCAATATATCCCGTAAAAAGGCCAAGAGGAACTGCAATAACAATAATCATTATCAGACTTATAATTGCAAGTGACAATGTAACCACTAGATTATCACCAATCATTTCGCTAACAGGAATATCCTTACTATATGACATTCCAAGATTACCGCTTACTATTCCTATAAGCCAGTTAATATATTGTATATATGCAGGATCATTTAATCCATATTTTTCTCTTAATACTTCAGCTCTTTCAGGAGTTGCATCTACGCCAAGCTTTGTCGTAACAACATCTCCCGGAATAATCTTAAACATAGTAAAAACTACTATAGATACTACAAGAAGAGTTGCTATAGCCGCTCCCATTCTTTTCAGTATATATTTCATTGTATTCTCCAACCTATTAGGTTAAATAACTATTTTACAAAACTAATTTTGCTCATATCAAGAACATATACAGGATAAAACGCAAAACCTTCTATATCCTTTGAAACTGCTACTATCTTTGCAGGATCCTGTATAAATACACTACCTGCATGTTCAGCTACAATTTCCTGCATTCTCTTGTAGCACTCAATCTTTTCATTATCATCTGTTGTTGCAACAGCCCTTGCATACAGCTCATCATATTCATCATTTTCAAAGAATATCATATTCTTTGAATTACCAGATACATAACGTCTAGCCATATCCTTTGGTGCCATATTTGAATCAAATCCAATTATTGTAGCTTCATACTGTTTACCTTTATAAACATCTTCAAGCCATGTTGCCCACTCAATGCCTTCAATTTCCATTGTAACACCAATAGCTTTTAACTGTTCTTTTATAACCAATGCTGTATCCATATGAAACTGATAGCTTGAAGGTACCTTTACAGTAAATGTAAATCCATCCTCATATCCAGCTTCTTTCAACAGTTCCTTTGCTGTCTCTACATTGTAAAGATACATATTTTCTGTTTGAGCATTATAATATTTTCCAAATCCCGGATACAGGATACTTCCAATTATTGTTCCGTGTCCACCTGCAACCATGTCTATAATTTCCTGTCTGTTGATTGCATAACAAAGAGCCTGTCTAACCTTTTCATTTTGGAATGGTTCAAAACTGTTATTGATAAATAACCCCTGAACAAGGTTTGTATTTCCATAAATAACATTTATATCATCTCCAAGCTGGTCCACTTCATCCATTGTCATATATGGATATATGTCAATACTTCCAGCTTGTAATTCCATTACTGCTGTTGCAGAACTTGTAACGATTTTAAATGTTACTGTCTTTAATTCAGGCTTTTCACCCCAGTAATCATCAAATCTTTCCATTACAAGGCTTTCACCTGTAGAATATGATACAAATTTAAACGGACCCGTACCTACTGGTGCTTCAGTCTGTTTATCGTAATTCATCGGCACTATTGCAACCGTCATAAATCCGATAAATTCTGTATCTGGTTCGCTTAGAACTACTTCAACTGTAGATGGGTCCACTATATTTACACTACTTATCAAAGAAAAAGCTGATACAATAAGTTCACTTTCCTCGATAAGTCCGGCGTTATATTCAATTGAGTATTTTACATCCTCAGCTGTAACCACATCACCATTATGGAACTTCACACCTTCTCTTAATTTAAATGTGTAAACGCTTCCATCTTCTGACACATCATAGCTTTCTGCTACAGCTGGAATAAGATTGCCATTTTCATCAGGCTTTACTAAACCTTCAAAAATATTAAACATAACCTCACGAGTTCCTGCCGCAGTTGCCAAAAATGGGTCAAGACTGTCAAGATCCTGTTGTATTCCTACAACGATTGAATCTCTTTCTTCCTTTTCGTTATTATCACTACCGCCTTGACATGCTACAAGTGCAGTGGATATAACAATTGCAAGTAACAAATAAAAATACTTTTTCATGTGTTCTCCTTTTCATCATTAAAGAAATTCTTATTATTTAGTTTTGAAGATACATTTAGGCTTGAATTCTAAAAGATATTCTGCCCGCTCATAATAGCAAATATACTACTCAGAAGTAACATAATTTGCAGCTTCACCCTCAGGCTTATACAAATCGCCAAACACATTCTTACATGTATTTGCAAGATATGAAACAGTAAATGATGAATCATAGTTTCTAACCGCATTCTGGTATGCAAGCTCATCTGTATACTGTGAAAGCTTATATGTGGTCATTTTAGCCGTACCATATACAGTATGTGTTACTAAAGGTTCAATCCCATAATCAGAAATAAACACTTTGCCTGTTTCATCATTTGTAATTGTAACCTTAGCCATAGCACCAAGGATTGTATTCGCACTCTGCTGTGTAGAAATAAAATTGCCAAGGGAGTAATAGCAAAGAGTCTGACTACCATCTGCAGCTGTAATCCACGATACAGGTTCTACTACATGCGGATGTGTTCCTATGATAAGATTTGCACCATTATCTGCAAACACTTGTGCCCAGTGATGCTGGTCTTCAACTTCTGTAAGTGTATATTCGATGCCCCAATGAGGACATACTATTATGAAATCAGCCAATGTCTTCGCTTTCGCAAGATCTTTTTTGACTGTATCTTCATCTAAAAGATTTACAATATATGGTCTGTCACTTGGAAGTGCAATACCATTTGTTCCATATGTATAATTTAAGATTGCTATTTTAATTCCATCCTTTTCATATACATATATATTTTCTTTGTCTTCTTCCGTCTTGTTAATTCCAAGATATGTCATTTCAGGGTGTTTTGTTTCCCAGAAGTTTATACAATTATCAACACCTTTTCCACCCTTATCAAGAGTATGGTTTGTAGCATGTAAAACAACATTAAATCCTGCATCTACAAGAGCATCTCCTACTTCATATGCACAGTTAAAGCATGGATATCCTGAAAGTCCAAGCTCCTCTCCTCCAATCATTACCTCCTGATTAACAAGAGCTATATCTGCTGCCTGCACATCATCCTTTATATTTGTAAATAAATGATCGTAATTTCTAGTTCCATCACTATATAGACCACTATTCTGAACACCCATATGCATAAGCATATCACCAATCATCACCACATCTATCTTTGTTGGCTCAAAAGGTGGCTCTGTAGTTGTTGGCTCCTCTGTAGTCGTCTCCTGAGTAGAAACACTCTGTGAGCCTTTGCTTACATTATCGTCATCCTCAACAGCGCCACATGCAAACATCGAAAATGTCATAATGGATGCTACTGAAATTGCTGCTAATTTTTTTAATAATCTCATAATTCCTCCAATTGTATACTACTGTATATATTTCTTAAATCCATTTCTCTGGTCTAAATATCCCTCAACAGTTCCAACATATAATACTTTTTTATCAGGCATATCGTAAAAGTCCTTTGGTGTAAGTAATGAAAAATGTTTATCAAACTTTCTAACACCATAGTCTTCCAATGTTCTTCCAACAAACTGTGAACAGGCATATCTTCTCTTCTGATGAAAAGGTTTATTTAAAACAAGAAACGGAAGTCCTAATATTGTGTAGTGATATCTCTTCGCATTTTTCTTGTAGTAGTTTATTCTTCCCCAAATAAGTTCCTTTTGTGTCTTTGTACATTCAATCTCTGAAACCATACATAACGCCTTTGGAAATTTCTCTATTACCTCTTCCATCTTTTCCTGTTCAAAGCCTGAAAGAATCGGAACCTTAGGGTTTCTTCTGCCAAAGCTGAAACTTTCCTTTAGGTCTATGTCCATCCCCAGCACAATGTGAATATATTTAAACCTTGTAAACCATCTAATCAATGTGGCAAATATTCCCGGTGTTGAAATAAGTACCAAATACAATTTCTCAGTTTTTGGCTCATTCACATCATATTCTATTTCAGATATATGCTTAATTGCTTTTTTCTGCTCTTTTATTCCCATTTTACCCTCTTTATATAGCTCCGACTTTATTCCAATACTCTTTTCAGTCTTAATATTGGATTTGCGATATCATATTATTAATGTATTTAGAACATTTTAATATGTAAAAAAGAAAATAGCAAGGGGATTATTTCAACTTTACTTTTTACTCTATTAATTATATGTGTATATTAAGAATATTATGGTATAATATGATGTTGTGGTCAAAAGGTATTTTGCCCTATGATACTTACGAATTGCTCCACACCTTGTATGTTCAAAGTGTCAACAGTGTTCTAGGTCAAATCAAAAATTATAGCGAGGAATATATATGGAAAACAAGGAAATAGAACGTAAATATTTAGTTTCAGAGGATAATCTTCCAAAAGATTTAGAAACATATCCTTTTCATATCATTGAACAGGCATACTTAAACACAGAACCAGTCATACGTATTAGAAAAAGTGATGATTCCTACTATCTGACATATAAATCAAAAGGACTTATGGAGCGTACAGAGTATAATCTTCCCCTTAACGAAGAAAGTTATTCCCACCTTTTGTCAAAAGCTGATGGAAATATCATTTCAAAGAAAAGATATTTGATTCCATATGAGGGATTTACTATTGAACTTGATATTTTCTTTGGAAAATTTGAAGGATTAATTTTAGCTGAAGTTGAATTTGAAAACAAGAGTGCAGCCAATGATTTTACACCACCTTCCTGGTTTGGTACCGATGTAACCTTTAGTAGTGAATATCATAACAGCACTCTGTCTAAGAAAAAATTTTAAAATATTTATTTTAAAGCAGTAATTTTGATGTTTTTTTCTTTTGATAAATCTACATATGCTCCACCTACAAGTATTACAGGTTTGCCAAGCTTATCCTTGTTTATCATAATGATTTTGCCGTCCATATCATCATTTACAACTACTTCATTATTGATATATGAATCTGCAATTCTTTCAAGAACTTTTCTAAGAACTATCGGATCATATGCTTCCTGATTTTCTTCGAAGATGGAAATTACATCATACGGACACATTCCTTTTCTATATACACGATTTGATGTCATTGCATCATATACATCTGCAATAGAAATAATTTTTGCAAAAGGATGAATATCTTTATATTCAAGATTATATGGGTATCCTTTTCCATCACATTTCTCGTGATGCTGTAGTGCACAAAGTTTGATTCTTTCATCAATATTCTGATTTTTCAAAATATTGTATCCATGTATCGGATGTGTCTGTACCAATGCGTATTCTGTAGGAGTAAGTCTTCCTGGCTTTGTAATAACTTCCACTGGTATCATTACCTTTCCAATATCATGGAGCAAGCCTCCAAGAGACACTATATCTACCTCTTCATCTGAATATCCCATCCATATTGCAATAATTCTACCCATTAATGCAACATTCACACAATGAACATATGTCAAATCATCATATCCCTCAATGCAACGTACCATATCAAATAAGCTGACATCTGGCTTAAACTCATGTGTAATCTTCTTGATATCAGACAACAATGCATCTACATCTACAGGCGCATTCCTATAAATAACATCATTTATTGATTCCTGCACTCTGACAACCGAACTATTGAAAATCGACTCAAACTTTTTAAACTCTTCTGTCTTTTTAATCTTCTTATAGTATGCATCTTCTTCGTATTCATCGTCTTCATCTTCATCAAATATCATTCGTTCAAGATCATCCTGAGCATACGATATCTTTTCCTTGTCTTCTACAAAGAAATCAAAAATAGAATAATATTTTAACTTTTCAATTATGTCTTTATCTAAAACTGTACCTCTTTTGATAACGAGATGACCACCATCTGTGTAAATATCGCTACCAACAACATCGCCAATTTTAGCTTTTATTGTTAATACTCTTCTCATACTATCATCCTAACCTATGACACTACTGTAATATACTTATATTATATATTTCAATGTATTGATAGTCAAACAGAATTTGCTATTTATTCATCTGTCGTTTTTACATTTTCTTCAAAGAACAAAGCTGCTTCTATATCTTTATTTCTATCATCTATATCAATTTCTCTTTCGTCTTCACTTTTATAGAACTCTGAAAGTTCCTTTTCCGAAAGTTCATTGTATTCTTCTTCATTAAGAATTTCTGAATCTTTTTTCTTTTTTCTTTTTTTCTTTGACTTAAGTTTTTCTTCTCCTATAGGTTTATACTTTGCAAGCTCAGCATGGAGATTTGCAGAATATTCCTGATATTCATCATCCATCTTCTTTGTAAACCAGCTAGAACAAAGCTGTTTTATACATGATGCAACCGGAACTGCAATAAGCATACCAAACAGACCTGCCACATCACCACCAATAGATATTGCAATAAGTGTAAAAGCTGCATTAAGTCCAACGATATCACCTACAATGTTTGGACACAAAATATTACAATCTATCTGCTGTACAATCATAAGTGCAACGACCGACCATACGATTGACCACAAATCACCTGTAAACAACGCCATAATAGCAGCAAAAACAATACCTACAAATGGTCCAATATATGGAATAAGATTACATACACCACAGATAATACCTATAACGAAAGCATAATCTACACCTACAATTGATAATGCAATTGTTGAAAGTACAAATACAAGGAATGCTTCTATAAGCTGACCATGAATGTATTTAGAAAATGTATAATTAACAATATGTAATGCATGTCGTACTTTTTTTCCAACTTTTGACTTTCTAAAAAGAAGGAAAAATGCTTTATCCCATAAATTAAGGAAATATTCATAACTTATAAGAATATAAATACTAAGTACAAGGGATACCATGAATGAAAAAATATTAGAACCCATCGCTAATACAAAATCTCCAACTCCACCCAGTATACCGGCGAATGAATCTGAAATCAATACAGCAAGGTCTTCTGCTTTATCTGCAATAAATTCTCCAAAAGGAAGATTCCATTTCTCAATAAGATGTGTAAGTGTATCAGCCGATAATGTATTATTTTCAAAATATTCATCTATAGATGTGATAATATTTGCAATTGTACTACTATTTGAAATCTGACCACCTATCATAAGATAAATACCAAAAAATATGCCAAAAAGTATTGCAAGTACAGCTATATATGCAGTAGCGACACTTATTCCTCTGCATAAGCTCTTTTTTTCTTTTAAATATTTCCTTTTTAGAAGCCACTTTTCCACCGCTTTCATAGGTCCAAAAAGCAAATATGCTATAACAAGCGCAACAAGTATCGGACTAAGAACCTCAAAAATATCTCCACAGAAAGCGCCTACTGAATCGAAAATATCAGGTGCATAATTCACAACTACTGTAAAAAGATATACAGCCATACAAGTAACAGCTACATATATACAAAACTTCATATATCTCTTGTCTACTTTTATCTTCATAATCCTTCTCCAATATTTTTAATTTAGTACAGAATACTTGTAGTTTTAGTCTTATCTGCGGTAATATTGTACCACAAAATTACTCTGTTTTCTAGTTTTCATCTATATATTTTCTTTAGTTTTCAATAGCTACCAACAGTTCTTCATATACTCTACATATTGTATTATAAATGTATTTTTATATAGAACATTTTTCCTATAGTTTTTCCAATATTTCTACAATATCTTGTAGAAAAAGATAGAATAATCTGCTATAATTAGTGATGTGTCTTAATTAATTAAATTAACAACGACACACAATATGTTGTAAAGTTATTGATTTGGAGTATAACTATGAAATATGCATTTCGTAACCTTCTAAGAAAAGGAAAAATATATAAGCTTACTTCACTAAATTTTAGACGATGTAATTTAGCCGCAGTATTTTTATCAGTATTTATACCTTTGATTTTATTTATAAACATTGTTTTCTTTAATCAGACACTTATAAGACCAGAATACAATAAATACCTATTCGGCATTCTTATTACTTCCCTTGTATATCTTGTTGCATCATATAAGATTGAACATACAAGAAAATACATAAAGTTTATGCGCCCACTATATGAATCATATCTAATCATTGATTGTATTTTTATGGCAATGTTATCCAACAGCTTTTTCAAAATTGAAGGAAGTTTATTCTATTTCTTCCTGGCAATGATTTTTTTTGCCATAGTTCCAGTCTTTGACTTATTCGAGCTAATTTCGGCCGAAGTTGCTGTTATCGCCTTTATGGTATACATTGTTAAATCAAACGATTTTCTTAATTCCCTTACAATGCAGGTTGTACTTTTTAACTTTGTAAGAATCGCTGTTACCATTTGGAAATATGGCATAACATATAAAAATCTCGAATTAAATCATCAGGTTTATCTGGCAAAAGAGACAAAAACAAATGATGAACTTACAGGTCTTTTAAACAAAAACGGTGTTTTCAGAAAACTTTCAAATATATGGAGTGTATCGCAGAAAAACAAAGTATCATCAGGTTTTTTAATTATTGGTATTGATTATTTCAAGAAATATTTAGAAATATATGGCAGTGATGCAGCTGATAAAGCAATATTGCTTGTATCTTATGCAATAAAAGAAATTGTAAGAGAAAGAACTGATCTTATTGCAAGAGTTGACAGCAGGAAGTTTCTTGTTATATTAAACGATATCGAAAAGAAAGAATTAATTTACTTTTCAAAAGCCATCGAAAGAAAAATAAGTCAATTAAATATTGAACACTCAGGAAACAAATTTAGTAACAGACTATCTGTAACAATTGGATTATCATACTCAAAGAACAGCGCAAATACTGATTATATGAGTATTTTTGAAAAATGCAATGTTGACTTTACATCATCAAAAAATAAAAAGAAGGAAGAGACGTTTACAGTTTGTTCATAAAATATTAAATAAGCTTTTACATTATAAACATTGTTTATTAATATACAAACTATATACTTAAAACATTGAAAGAGAAACAGCTCTTAGATAAATTTTTCATAATTTTTTAGGTTTGTGTAATACACAAACTCCTCCCTTTTATTTATTATACAAAGTCAACCAAATAACCAAAACTAAAAAGGATGCTTTTCGCATCCTTTTTAGTTTGTTTTATATTCCAAAACAACATATCCTTTTTTATTTATACCTATACTTTTGTTTTCCTCTAGTCCTGCTTTTATTGCCAGGTTGTAAGAAGCAATATTTTCTTTATTGACCTCTGCAAATATGTCATCTACCTCCAGTTCGTTTATGGCATATTCTATGACTGCTTTCACAGCCTCATATGCATATCCTTTCCTTTGATAGTCTTTTCCTATCATATAGCCAAGTTCATGACTATATTTTGTTCCAATATCTGCTGTTTCCGATTCATGTCTGTATTCAATACCAACACGGCCAATTATCTCTCCTGTTTCTTTTAAAACTACAATCCACATACCATACATATAAAAATTATATACATTTTCAATATATTTTCTGGTATATTCTCTTTCTTCTTCAATGTTTTCAAACAGATTCGGCATATACTCTGTTATTTCCCTATCTTTATATAACTCATACATTCTTTCTACGTCATCTACACTTGCTTCTCTTAAAATCAGACGCTCTGTTTCAATAACAATGGCCGGTTCGCCAACAGCATGGCAATAAACCATATTAACAAACGTGAAATCAAGTCCCCTGAAATCTTCAAATAATGCCGAAGCTTTTGATAAATCCTGATTTCCTGAGTTTTTATTTATAAATCCTAAGCAAGGAAATCCACCATTATATGCCGCAAGAACACCATTTTTCGAATCTTCAATTACAATACATTCTTTTGGTAAAACTCCCAGTTTTTTTGCTGTTTTAAGAAAAACAGCCGGATCAGGTTTCGATTTTCCCACTTCTTCACCACTTACCAGCACTTCAAAGTAATCACTAATTCTAAGATTTTCTAAATTCTTTTTAATCCTTGGCATGGCTGATGATGACGCCACAGCCATCCTGATTCCTCTTTCCTTCATCTCTCTTACAAAACGGGTTACTCCTGGAACTTCAGGATAACCCGTTTTATCTGTAAGTTTTAAAAGTACTTCATTCGTTAAATCATTAAGATGTTCAACAGTTTCATCAAATAGTCCAAAATCATTTATAATAATATTCCACATATTATTAACCGTTCCACCAACGAACTGTTTATAATACTCGTAAGATATATCTATACCAAAATGAGTTTTCATAGTCTGTTTGTTTGCATAATAATGAACCATTTCACTATCTACAAGAACACCATCCATGTCAAAGATTATTGCCTTTAGCATGTCTCTGGTTCAGGATAGCTTTCTCCAAAAGTATCAACTGTTACTTTTACCATCTTCTGAACTTCAAGTGGTCTGTCACCATAATCTGTTGCACATTCAGCAATTTTATTAACATTGTCCATTCCTTCAACTACTTTACCAAATGCAGCATACTGTCCATCAAGATGTGGAGCATCTTTATGCATAATAAAGAACTGTGAACCTGCTGAATCCGGATGCATTGCTCTTGCCATTGAAAGAACACCTGCCGTATGCTTTAGTTCATTCTTGAAACCATTATAATCAAATTCACCCTTGATATCATAACCTGGTCCACCCATTCCTGTACCATCCGGACATCCTCCCTGAATCATAAAGCCCTTGATAACCCTATGAAAAATAAGACCATCATAAAAGCCATGATTGATAAGACTAATAAAATTATTTACAGTATTTGGCGCAATTTCAGGATAAAGCTCTGCTTTTATAATTGCTCCGTCGTTCATTTCAATTGTTACAATTGGATTCTTTTCTGCCATCTTTTTTCCTCTTTTCATAAAAAATTTATAATTAGAGTCTTTGACTCTTTATTATCTTTTTTAGGTATTTTCAATGATTATTAAACTTCTTTTTTACTTATATTAGTATTAGCGATTCTTATAATCCTCTTCCATAAAACTCCTAAAAGAAATCATATGGATAATCATTATTTGACGAATCATCATATATATGTCTTCTTTTAGTACGTTTATTCAGCAGGGTTTTCTCTCCATCTATTTCCCTATAGCTTAATGGTTTTGCATATTCCGTACCAATTACTTCATATGACTGTTTACATTTTTCAACATCTTTCTTAATAAATCCTAATGTTGCAATGTGTGCCGGAATGAGCATTGCAATATAAGCCAAACTATAATAGTATCCCAAAAGGCTCAGTAATATTATCACAATATATCCTAATACATACAGAAATGAGCTTGCAACATACGCTGCCGTAACCTTAGAACTAGATATTGGCAAATCACCTGCATATTTTCCTGACTGTCCATTAACCATAAATATGTAGTCCTGATCTTTATATTTATAATTCAAATACCAGACAGGCAATAATGCATATTTCTTTGCTGTAGTCTTTATATATTTGTCATCTCCCAGTTTTTCAACACAATTTACTTTTGAGAAAAGTTTTTCGTAGCACGAATCAATAAATTTTCCCAATTTTCTCTTAGCTCTATATTCTATTTCTTTTGACTCAAAATTGGTCTTTTCCGCATAAAAACCTGACAAATATGCCATATCAAAATCTCTGAGCCAGCTGTAATCATATGGTTCTATGTTATCCATAAATTTATCCGGCATTCTTTTCGTAGCATCAACAGGTATATTTGCATATGAAATATATAACTCTTTTTCTAAAACAAATCTCTTAATATCTGACACTTCATTATAAGATGACCCCATAATACCAGGCCTATTTTCAACATGTGTATCAGTTCTTTCTGTCTCAAGCACAAGCTTAGAATGTATATCATAATCATATAAAAAGAATGGTACATATATTCCCTGCATACTATCAAGTGTAACTTCATTTGTAAAACTTGAAGGAACATAATGGTTTGAATGTGTCCACTCTTTAAAAATATCCTTAGCCTTTTCTTTTGTTATTCTAAAAGGTATTATCTTGTCTGGCTTCAAGGCTCCTGATAATCTTTCAGAAATAATATTTGGACTACCACAGAATGCACACTTTGTTGCAACTGTCATCTTATCATATATAAGTTCAGCTCCACAACTATTACATTTAATACCATCATAATCCATATGTCTTTCATCTATATGCAAATCTTCGTATTTTTCGTCAAACGAAAAATTCTCAATATCAGTATTATTAAGAGGATCAAACTCAATATCAAATCCATCTGCTATATCAATAGACTTATTATCTGTACCAGTATTCTCCGCAACATCTTTTTCTTGATGTTCTACAACATTACTCATTTGCTGGTTTTTCTCCTCTTCATGTTGCTTCATTTCAAACAGGGGAATATTCAAACCACAAAAAGGACATTGCATTTCATCAGCATAAATATCGTATTTAACAGCAGCTCCACAACTACTACATCTTAAAACTCTTGCCATAATTATCAACTCCAATACCTTATCAGCTTATCGCATTATTACATACGCTATATATTAAAAATATTGCAATCAAAACAGAATACTCAATAATTTTCATCTGACATATCCACATATCTTCTTTCAGTATACTTCTTTAAAAGCGTTTTCTTTTCCTTACTTTCCCTATAGCTAAGTGGCTTAGTATACTCTTTGCTATACACATCATAAGATTGTGTATATTGGGGAACAGGTTTATCAATACGTTTTAATGAAGCTATATGTATTGGAACAAACAAAAGCCCTATGATTAACCCTTTAGAAAACCCAAGAAGAAATAAAGCAGCTGACACTATGTATATTATTACAAATACACTTGATGTCGTACGATTGCACCCCGTAACCTTTTCAGACGATACCGGTAAATCTCCTGCGCATTTCCCAGACTGTCCGTTAATAGCATAAAAATAATCATTTCCATTATATTTATAATTCAAATACCATATTGGTAACAAAGCATAATTCTTTTTCTTTGTCTTGATATAAAGATTTTCACCTATTATATTAGTTTTACTAGTTCCTGATAGTCTAGTTCCACTAGTTTTTGATAGTCTTTCTTCATACAAATCATTAATAAATTTTCTTAATTTTTTTCTTGTTCTATATTCAATTTCTTTTGAATCAAAATTTGTTTTTTCTGCATAAAACCCCGATAAATACGCCATATCAAAGTCTCTTAGCCAACTATAATCGTACGGTTCAATATTATCCATGAACACATCCGGCATTTTTTTTGATGCATCAGCCGGGATATTCCCATAAGATATATCCATCTCTTTCTCAACAATAAACTGTCTAACAACTGTTGCCTCAATCATCCTTGTCCCTATAATGTCTCTTTCTCTCTCAATATGGCTATCTCTTGTTTCCGTCCTCATAACAACTTCCGAATGCACATCATAATCATATAGAAAGAATGGTACATATATACCTTGTATATTATCAAGCAGCTCTTCTTTTGTTATGCTATCCGGAACATATGGATTCGATCCTGTCCATTCTCTAATAATTTCTTTTGCTCTTTCTTTTGTTATTCTGAAAGGTATTATCTTATCAGGTTTTAGACCTCCTGACAACCTTTCAGAAATAATATTTGGACTACCACAAAACGCACACTTTGTTGCAACTGTTTCAGAATCATGTATAAGCTCAGCACCACAACTGTTACACTTGATTCCGTCGTAATCCATATATTCTGCGTCACCTTGTAGTTCTTCAAATCTTTCATTAAAAGAGAACTTCTCTGTTTTTGTTTCTGTTTGTTCAGATTCTAGCTCTTTTTCCTGCTCCTTTATTTTAAATAACGGAATGCTTGTGTCACAAAAAGGACATTGCATTTCATCCAATCTTATGTCATATTTAACAGCAGCACCACAGTTACTACATCTTAAAACCTTTGCCATAATTATTTACTCCAGTACCTTATCAACTTATCGCATTATAGCATACGCCATATACCCAATATAAATAGCAACTAAGATTGCACCTTCAACTCTTGAAATACTATCCTTTATTTTTGCAAATATAAATACAAGAACTGTACAGATCAACACTATGAATAAATCAATACAGTTTTCCATAATTATACCAATTGGATGAATAGTTCCTGATACGCCGAGTATCAATAATATATTGAATATATTAGAACCTACAACATTACCAATTGCAAGGGATGTCTCTCCTTTTTTAGCTGCAACGATTGAAGTAACAAGTTCAGGAAGTGAAGTTCCAACTGCAACTATAGTCAATCCTACTAATGTCTCAGACATACCAAATTTTGTAGCTATAAATGATGCACTATTTACAACGAAATCTCCGCCAAATTTTATTGCAACAATACCTCCAACAATAAACACAAGAGAAAGCCATGTCTTAACATCTTTTGTTTCCTCTTCTTCTGATGCCTGTGACTTATTTTTTTTCATATGATTAAGGGCTGTCTTAACAGTTATTATCATATACAGAGCATAAATAACAAGAAAGATTACACTGTCAAATCTTGATAAAAGTCCAACACTGTCCTCAGATTTTGATATATTTGTCCAAGGGAAGAAAAAATCACTAACAAATGCAGCAAGCAATAATGTAACAACGATTAGGAATGGCATATCCCTTTTCATTACTTCCTTATCTACCTTGATAGGTGAAATAACTGCACACACACCAAGTACAACAATGAGATTGAAAATATTTGACCCAACAACATTGCTGATTGCTATTTCATTTGAACCACTAAGTGCAGCTGTCACACTTACTGCAAGTTCTGGAAAACTTGTACCCATTGCAACTATAGTCAGACCAACGATAATACTTGGAATACCAAATTTCTTTGCAATAGACGAACTTCCTTCTACAAAATAATCTGCACCTTTTACTAATAATACAAAACCTATTATTAATATACACACATTTTTTACGATATCCATATGTTCTCCTTTCGTGTACATAACCACAATTATTTTTACTTTATAAGAAAACCTTCCACATAAAGTAGAAAACAAATTAGACTACAATAATGATTGTAGTCTAATAAGTATATAATTTTTATTATATTTTATCAATCCTAAACTTCAAACATCAAATCGCCGTATGATGGCATTGGCCACATATCTTTTGATACAATCATCTCAAGTTTATCAATTGGAGTTCTTAATGCTTCCATCGAAACCTTAACAGTATCTTTATAGAAATATGCCTGTTTAACAAAATCTTTAATTGTAAGACCTTCAGCCTGAACATCGATAAGTTTCTTTAATGCCTCTTTTGCTTCTTTAAGCAATCTTGAAGTTTCTGTCAATAATTCAGCCTGAACTGAAGCATCTGCACCTGCCTCCTTAACTGCGATTACTGTATCAGCAAGAACCTTTGTATAGTTCACAACTGCCGGAATAATCTGTTTTGAAGCTATATCTATCATGGTAAGTGCTTCAATATTCAATGTCTTTGAATATGTCTCATATAAGATTTCTGATCTTGATTCAAGCTCTGCCTTTGTGAAAATACCAAACTTTCCAAACACTTCAATAGCCTTATCTGTTGTAAGTGTAGGAACAGCTTCAATCATAGACTTGATATTTGGTAACCCTCTTCTTTCAGCTTCCTCTACCCATTCATCTGAGTAGCCATCACCGTTAAATATGATTCTATAATGATCTGTCATATATTCCTTAATCAAATCATGTACAGCCATATCAAAGTCATCAGCCTTTTCCAATATGTCGGCAGCTTCACAAAAAGCTTCAGCTACAATAGCATTAAGTGTTGTATTTGCACTGGCAATAGAGTCTGACGAACCTACCATACGGAATTCAAATTTATTGCCTGTAAAGGCAAATGGAGATGTTCTGTTTCTATCAGTTGCATCCTTTGTAACATCAGGTAATGTTCTAACACCTGTCAGAAGCTTTCCACCCTTAAGGCATCTCTTTGCTTCATTTGTTTCTACCAACTGATTAACAACATCCGTTAGCTGTTCACCAAGGAACATTGAAATAATAGCAGGAGGTGCTTCATTTGCACCAAGTCTATGGTCATTACCAACATCTGATGCTGACTGACGAAGTAAATCTGCATGTTTATCTACAGCTTTCATTATACAAGCTAATACTAATAGAAACTGTACATTTTCATTAGGAGTCTTGCCTGGCTCTAATAAATTAACGCCATTATCTGTAACGATAGACCAGTTATCATGCTTACCGGAACCATTAACACCCTGGAATGGTTTTTCATGAAGTAAACAAGCAAGTCCATGACGACTGGCAACCTTCTTCATTGTTTCCATTACAAGCTGGTTGTGATCGCCTGCGATATTTGCTGAAGCATAAATAGGTGCTAACTCATGCTGTGCTGGAGCCACTTCATTATGCTGGGTCTTTGCAGAAACTCCAAGTTTCCACAACTCTATATTAAGGTCTTTCATATATGCACCAATACGTTCCCTGATAGTGCCAAAGTAATGGTCATCCATTTCCTGTCCCTTTGGTGCTGGTGCCCCAAATAATGTACGTCCTGCATATATCAAATCTTTTCTCTGCAAATATTTCTCTCTGTCTACTAAGAAATACTCCTGCTCTGCGCCTACAGACGGAGTTACCTTTGTAGCTTCTGTATTTCCAAACAATCTTACAATTCTAAGTGCCTGCTCACTAATAGCTTCCATAGACCTAAGAAGTGGTGTCTTCTTATCAAGAGCTTCTCCTGTATATGAGCAGAAAGCTGTTGGAATACAAAGAATAACACCTGTTGCATCTTCTTTTAAGAATGCTGGCGATGTACAATCCCATACTGTATATCCTCTAGCTTCAAACGTAGCTCTTAATCCACCTGAAGGAAATGATGATGCATCGGACTCACCTTTAATTAATTCCTTACCGGAAAATTCCATTATCATTTTGCCTTCTGAATCCGGATTCGTAACAAATGCATCGTGCTTTTCAGCTGTTATACCTGTAAGAGGCTGGAACCAATGTGTATAATGTGTTGCTCCATTTTCTACTGCCCAGTCTTTCATAGCCTTTGCAACTACATCTGCTGTAGCAAGAGACATTTCACCACCATTTTCCATTACATTAATAACTTCCTGGAATACTTTCTTTGGCAAACGTTCTCTCATCTTACCGACTGTAAATACTTTTTCACCAAAGATCTGTTCTACATTTAATTTTTCCATCTCTTTTTATCCTTTCCTAACATAACTTATCTTCATTATACATATTAAAACGAAATAGTCTACTAAAAATTATTCTGTTCCACTCTCTTCTTTTACCGGCACATCAAATATCTCTTCCCCTCTGACAAGCTGCACTATCATTCTCTCATCATGGTCTACTGTACATGTAGAAAGTGTTAAAATATTTGAATCTTTCGTAATCTCAGGTGCATCCGGGAATGGATACTGGGACTGTGCCTTCCATGTGTTAACATATTCCAAAAACTCTTCATCACTCTCAAATTCCCATTGATATACAGGACTCTCAAGTGCCACTACCTTAAATATAGAATATACATAATATTTATAATGATGGTCGTCTATATATATGTCCATTGTTGGGTTATCTGCTCCATATTGTGGATTGTCATAGTAGAAATTCAAGCTCCCAAACATAATGTAATTAGCCCATGCCTTAACATTATGACCATACAAAATGCAATTCTTTGCATATAATCCTTCGCTGATTCTCGCATCAATAAATATACTTCCAACTCCACTTGGATAGTTATTTGATAAATGGTACAGATAATAGTTGTTATCAGTCGGATGCTGTACTATTGGATTATCAATATATGTCCCTGTTCCCTGCTTTATGTATCCCTTTGCATTTGGATTTACCTCTTTAACCTTTTCCAAATCCCATACAAAAGCAGTTCCATCGCCTGAATTTACAAGTTCTATCTTTTCGCCAAGAGCATTATAATATTCTTTTGTCGAATCATCAATCTTTACCGTGAGCAAATCTGAAACTTCATTTTTAAGTTCCTCTGTCTCCTCACCTGTTATATATATAAGTGTCAGTTCGTAAGATGCATACGTAAACATACACAACGCTGCAATCATTACAACATATCTTACAATATCTGCTACTGTTATTTTCTTCTTTTTTTCCTTTGGTTCTTTGACAATTTCCATTTCGATATTGTCATCATCATTTTTTTTCTTATTAAATAAATTTTTTATTTTTTTTAACATATAAAACACCTCTTCCTTTAGAATAGGTTGGTTAAAAAACGAGCCACACCTACAGGGTGTGGCTCTACATAGATTAATTAGTTAGCTTTACCTACTGAACCAAATAATTCCATCTTTTCTTTTACTGTAGCCTTGATAGCTTCAAAACCTGGAGCTAAAAGCTTACGTGGGTCAAATCCCTTACCCTGCTGATCCTTGCCTTCTTCGATATACTTTCTTGTAGCTTCAGCAAATGCAAGCTGACATTCTGTATTAACGTTGATTTTTGCAACACCAAGAGAGATAGCTTTCTTAATCATATCTGCTGGGATACCTGTACCACCGTGAAGAACTAATGGCATATCACCTGTTAACTGCTGAACAGCATCAAGTGTTTCAAAGCTTAATCCTTCCCAGTTTTCTGGATACTTACCATGAATATTACCGATACCAGCTGCTAACATTGTAACACCTAAATCAGCGATTGCTTTACATTCATTTGGATCTGCACATTCACCTTTACCGATAACGCCATCTTCTTCGCCACCGATTGAACCAACTTCTGCTTCAAGTGACATACCCTTTTCATTTACAATCTTTACTAATTCTGTTGTCTTAGCAACGTTTTCGTCGATTGGATAATGAGAACCATCAAACATAATTGAAGAGAAACCAGCTTCAACACACTTTAAGCATCCTTCATATGAACCATGATCTAAATGTAAAGCTACTGGAACAGTGATGTTTAACTCTTCCATCATACCATTTACCATACCTACGACTGTCTTGTAACCTGTCATATATTTTCCAGCACCTTCAGAAACACCAAGAATAACTGGTGATTTTAATTCTTCTGCTGTTAATAAAATAGCCTTTGTCCACTCAAGGTTATTAATATTAAACTGACCTACTGCATATTTACCTGCTTTAGCCTTCTGTAACATATCTTTTGCTGATACTAACATTTTATTACCTCCGTATATCTAATAATCGACTGTATGCACAGTTCTTGCTACAATTATATATTATTTATCAAATAAATACAAGCACTTGAAATAATAGATAATAATTTTTCTAATGATATTTGCTTTTTTATACTGATATGGAACTATAGCTTTCATTTTGTCAATCACACACTTGATATCTTTTTCTGTTGTATCTTCATTGCTATATTTCATTTTGTATATAACCTTTGCTGTATGTTCGTCAGTATTATCTTCATCAACTACTTCACATAATAGCTGAATTTTCTTCGCCAGATCCTTTGTTGAATCGAAATGATCGAATTCCATACCATTACATTTCATAAAATATGAAAGTTCACTGATTATAAGTTTTGTAATCTTATTATATTTCTTTGAATTAATCAGTTCAAATGCCTTCTTCTGTTTGTTTACAGCTCTGCATTGTATAAATACAATCAATCCACCAAGTGCTGATATAACCATTATCATAATAACTATAGGCATAATATTCTTGTGATTTGCCGTTCCATTACTTCCACCATCTGTTCCATTGACAGAACCTGATGTCTGGGATGGTATAGTTGTCATATCCTGTTTTGTGGTTTCTTCTGGTTTCTTTGTTGTTGTCTGTGGCTGTGTTGTTGTATCCTGTTTTGTAGTTTGTTCCGGTTTCTTTGTTGTAGATTTCTCTTTTCCATCTATAACATTTCTGTATCCTGCAGGTGTAGGATCAACAATTATCCACCCTATATCATCACAATATATCTCTACCCACGCATGTGCATCGTTATCTTTAGCTTTTCCCAATAAATCATTTGACGAATCTAATGAAAAATCTGATGTCAGTACAGAAAAGCCTTCAACATATCTTGCTGGAATACCCAGACTTCTAAACATCAATACTGCTGCTGATGCAAAATGTGAACAATATCCTTCCCTTTTCTCGTCAATGAAAACCTGAACAAAGTCCTTTCCCTTTTCAAGTTTTCCTGGTTTAAGAGTGTATGTGCATCTGTTTTCAAGATAATCCTTTACAAAGGTTATACAATCATTATAATAATCACCATTACTTCTTATCGAATCATCATAACTATATTCCCCACTGTGGAACTGTTCTATTTGTAAAGCTGCATCAGTCTTTTTAAAACTTTCAGGAACATCCATAAATTCATCATATACAAGCTGTGAATATTCCTCCATAATACCTTGGAGATATTCTACATCTTTCATATCGCTCAATACATCTTCTCCACGATAAGGCTCAAACATATCATAATCAATTCTATGGTTATTTAAATATCCGATACTATCATATATATGTCCTTCATTACTCATCATAAATCTGAATCCCATTTCCCCTTCAGTTACTCTTGAACAATATGGATAATAGTATCTTTTGTCGTCATTATTTAAATTTTTAATGTTCATTCTTATTGATTGTTCAACATTTCCCAAATCAAGAGAATATTCAGCATTATACATATTTAACTGTTCAAGACTGTAATATGTTATATTTTCCAATACATCTGTTGATACATCATATTTTTCAGCAATTGCCTCAATCTCATCTTCAACATTTTCATCTTTCTTCCATGAATTACCATTATAATCATATCCCACATAGCCTTTTATGTAGATATTCTGTCTCAGTTTAAAATTCTCAAAATAGTCCATTTTTATTTCAAGCACTTCTGTCCCCTTAAATCGTAATTCATCGGCATCTCCAAGGGTTCCATCACTTATGCCACCATATGCAATACCATTATCAAATCCAAATAATTCAGCAAAAGAAAAATCCTTTTCCCCTGAGATATATGCATTTATATTTTCTTTCATCCCATCAAGTTTTTTGTCTCTTTGATATGGATGAAGTTTATTATTCAATAACACAATTAAAATAACAAGCAAAGCAATACAAATAGGTACTATCTTGGCCATAATCTCGTTGATTTTCGGATTCAAATGTATTCGTTTGTCACTGCCCTTATGATGAACTGCAACGTCTGTATACATAACTGCCATTATAACTATTTCCATCATGCCAGGTACTTTTCCAATGGCAAAACAAAGGACAAAAAATGGAACAGTAACATTAATATATACCATTTTCCAAAACTTATTGTTATATACAACATATAAGCAAGGTATCATTATAATAAGATAGCATCTGACAAGATATTTCATCCCTTCAATTTCTTTTACCGGTATAACCAGATTATTTCCCGAATCATATGCCTTTGTAAACAATCTGTATCTTTTTACAAAATTTGAAGCTCCAACTTCAATCATTTCGAAATCTATTAAAAATATCAGTAACATTACTGAAACAATTAGTAATCCAATCCATAGTCTTTTATCCTTTATAGTGGACATAATAATAAGACCTGATATCAATACAATCATCAGGGATAAATCCAAAATATCTACTTCTATAAAAATGGAATTTGCAAGAATAAATACCGGCATTACTGCAAAAATAATTGCAAGGAACATTCTATTAAAGTTTAATTTCATAAATTCCCCCCATTTCTTTTGCATTTGCGTCAACCATATAAATATCCATTTTGTCTGACAGCATGTCCACAAATGGTCTTATGGTATCAATATTCTTCTTTACGATTATTACAAGAAATATCTGATGTGTCAGACTCTTTTCTGTCAGCATATTTACAAGATTCATATCTATTTCAGATAAAACAACTAAAATATTGCTATGTTTTGCATCATTAATAATATTGTTCACATCATACTCTGTTCCATCAGAATATTTTGCATACTCCTCACATCCGATGATATTCACAAAATCCTGAACCATTTCATCTTCTGATGATATGTCATTTTCTATATATATACGTTTATTTTTATCAACTACTTTAAGTGTAAATTTAAGTTCACTTACAAGTATATTAAATCCCAATGAATATGCCACTTCAAACACCTTATCAAATGCCATCATATTGTCCAAAGATGTTATATCAGATGTAAACTCACATATAAGATCGATTTCATTTGCAATTGGCCTTGAAAACTCTTTTACCATACACTTATCCATCTTGGATGTAAGTTTCCAGTGTATATCTCTGACTGTATCACCTGGAATATATTCTCTTATATTGAATATCTCCGTTTTATCATTTCCTTTTTTATTTTTATCATATTCATCACTTTCAAGAAGCTCATTATTTTGTATATTCGTTCCATTTATATTTATAACAAAAGGCTTGGGAAATATTGTTATTATGTTATTGCAATTCTTTTTTCCAACAGGAATATCAAATATTCTTGAATAATCCATCATACTTGCCTTTTTAATAACTATTTTTATATTTCCTGTATATTCTGCAACAATCTTATGAATTATTGATTTTTTAGAAAATGGCATAGCATTAAAGGTGACTACTTCGGTTTTATGCTTGTAGTCACCATAATATATCTCTAGCTTTATATTGATATCACCTGTGGGAAATATCCAATTATTTTTTACATTTATTCGTAAATCTACTGTATCACCCTTGAAGATAATACCTTTTCTTACACAATACTCTACGTTAATAAGCATCCTGTTAATAAGCATATTTACAAGAAACACTGCCGGTATTGCAATAGCAAGCACAAAAGCTATATATGCCTCAACAGGAGAAAACATTATCAAAACAACATACAATGCCACCAAAATAACAGCATACAAAATCTTTGAGAATATCATATATCCTCCTTACTGCTGTACCATTCTGATACTGTTTAAAATATCTAACAATATCGATGCTGATGTACACTTGGCCATTTTAGCCTTTGTAGATAATATAACTCTATGATTTGCAGCTGGAATAAATATCTGTTTTACATCATCAGGGACTATATAGTTTCTATTATTCAAAAAAGCAACTGCCTTTGCAAGATTTGTAATAGCAACAGTTCCTCTTGGACTTATCCCCACTTCCAGCAAATCATTTGTTCTTGTTGCATTAACAAGCATAACTATGTATTCATACATGGAATCATGTACAAAAATCTCAGAAACTGCCTTTTTAATAGTCAAAATCTGACCTTCATTCAATACTTTCTTTATATCTAAAAGAGGATTAACTCCACCATACTTACTCTTTAGGATATTTACTTCATCCCTCATATCAGGATATCCCATACTGAGCTTAACCATAAATCTGTCAAGCTGTGAATCAGGAAGCAACGTTGTTCCCGCCGAACCAGTAGGGTTCTGTGTTGCAATCACGACAAATGGCTGAGGCAATTCTCTTGTAACACTATCGACAGTGACCTTGCCTTCTTCCATTGCTTCCAATAATGCTGACTGTGTCTTTGATGATGTTCTGTTAATTTCATCTGCAAGAAATAAGTTACACATTATTGAACCTTGTTTATAAGAAAGCTGCCCTGTCTTATTATCATATACAGAAAATCCCATTACATCTGATGGCATAACATCAGGTGTAAACTGCATTCTGTTATAGCCAAGACTAAGTGTTTTTGATAAGGCAAGTGCAAGTGTTGTCTTACCAACTCCCGGAATATCTTCAAGAAGAATATGTCCACCTGCAAATACCGTGGCAATCATAAGTTCTACAATGCTTTCTTTTCCAACAACTGCCTTTCCTACTTCGCCAAGAATCCTATTCTTGATTTCCAACCCATTTATCATTTTTCATTTCCCTTTCAACCAAAATATATATAATATTACACCACATAATCTAATGTGTAAAGGGATATTTACATAGGTTGCATAGCTTTTGTTGCATAGCTTTGCTATTACTTTTTAGCAACTCTTGCCTTTTTAAATGTTTCCTTGTAGAAATACATATTTCTATCGGCTTCATCATACAGTTCAGATATTGTCTTTTCTTCCGAATTTGCATCTCTAACAGCATTTCCATATGCTATAGATAATTTATACTTAGTACTTGATGAATTATTAAATGACTGAACATTATCCTTGAAATCCTGAAGTAATTCTTCGTACTTATCAGTATCTTTTCCTGTCAATATTACTACGAATTCATCTCCACCCATTCTTCCGACAAATCCATTTTTTGCAAAACTCTTATTAAGTAGTTTTGCAAAATGTTTTAATGCCTCATCTCCTACATTATGTCCATATGTATCATTAATTTCTTTAAAGTCATTCAAGTCAAAATTGACAATCATAACTTTTTCTCTTCTGTTTGTATCAAGCTTATCAAGCATAATATTACATCTTGCCCTGTTATTAACAGATGTAAGAGAATCCACAAATGCAATCTTTTCTCTTGTTGTTATCTTATAAATAAATCTTGATGTTGCTGCAAGAATAAGTACAAGTAAAACAACCGAAGCTTCCTGCGTAATAAGTATTGTCTGAAGATTTCCAATCAAATCTTTTTTCAAAATTCTTACAACTATATACCAATCTCCATATTTTATTGGATTCATAGATGCATAATACTCATTGCCATCTATAACAATTGTCCCGAGAATATTTTCTGACTTCTCAATACCTTCTGTAATGAAATCCTTATTTTCAGATGTTTCATTAAGTTTATCATAGATATTTAATGCTCTTGTAACATATGACATATCATCCGCTGCAATATACTTACCTGTTGAATTAATTACAACAGCAGTTGTATTTCCCTGCATACTCTCTACAGCCTTATAAATATCATCTATATCCATTACAGCGCAAAGTGAACCAACTTTTTTATTACCATCATATATTGATGTACAAAGAGTTATTATTTTCTGGTCAACGCCAAGATATGGCTCAGTAATATAGGTTTCATTATTCATTACATTTCTATAAAAAGGCTCTGAAGACTGATCTTTTACTGTATTATCCTTTACATAGCATCCTTTACCATCTTCTGTCATAATGAACATATGTACAAATCCAAGTCTATCTGCTTTATCTTTAAGATAATTGTACTGTGTTGTCCAATTCATTTCCTTTATCTCAGGAAGTGATGCAATGTAATTTAATGTCTCAAATTTCTTTCCAAAAATGCTGTCCAACTCGGCTGCACATTGTTTGGCTCTCTCAATTGTACTCTCTTCAGCATTACTAATGGTAGTATCATATGTTCTCGAATAGTTAACCATAGACATAACAAATAATACAACTACAGCTACTACCATCACAATGAGCATCGCAATATCCTTTAAGCCTATTTTCACGTTGTTGAATGTACTCATTTTCTTCATAAAAAGCCTCCTAAGTATTTTTTCAAGAAACCCTTCTAACTCTCAGATTTATTCCTCATCTTGTTCTTCGTCATTAGTGTCTTTCTTTTTAATAACGAGTATAATTAATGCAACAGATGCAACAACACATATGAGTATCAAACGTACAACATTTGTGTTATCACCTGTTTGTGTGCCAAGATTACCCTGACCACCATTTCCATTATGACCGTTATCACCAATGTACATATTCTTTGTTGTTTCGCTTTCGCCATTTTCTTCAGCTTTAGAAGTGCTTACATCTCCTGATTCACTACTATCATTACTGATGTCCTCACTTATTATCTCTCCACTTGTTGTTTCCTCAACTGAAGTTGTTTCAGTTTCTTCTCTAGACCATTTAGGATATAGAACAATATCCCCCGTATTGCCTTTTGAAATAACAGAAACTGGATTTCCAAGCTCATCTACGAAACCATCAAACTTGTATCCCTCTTTATTTATTTCACGTAATACTATCTCATCTTCTACCGTATATGTCAATGGGTTTGTATTAATCATTTCTTCATCTATACCATCATAGATAATATTATACTGTCTAATCACAAAATCAGCAGTAAGTACAATATCACTACTTGGCATTAAGAATAAGTATAATCCTTCACTTTCATTTACCGGAGAAACAATCATCCTATTATTTGCAGGTACTGTCATTACTCTTCGTAAATTTCTTACAACCAATGAATTATCAGACTCTGTATCTATCTTTTCATAACACAGTGAGTTTTCAAGAAGCTTATAGCCATTTTCTGCATTTACTCGTATAAAAATACTTGTTTCAGCTTTGAACTCATTTCCTTCCTGTGGATAGATAATTTCAATACTTCCTTTTGCATCTTCAGGAATATTAATCGTCAGGCTGTATAATCCTGTATATCCACTAGGCCAGTCAGGCTTAAGTACAAGATTACCAGTTGACCACATATCTACGCCACTAATAGGTACAGTTGTTACTTCATCAAAGTTTGTGTCATCATTGTCCTGAACCACTACTAACCATGGAATTCCATCTACAATGTCAACGAACTCAAATTCATCAAAGATTGTATATTTTATTCTGTTTGAATCATTTGAATATCCTCTTAAGTCCCAATACTCAATCTTAAACTCAGAAAGTTCAACTCGTATATCTACGTCAATATACGTTCTATCCTTTACATCATCTGGAACATTGATATACTGCTTATTATTATTTCTAATCTTCTTAACAGTATTTTCGTCCTGATTACTTGTATATTCATACTTGATTGAAAAATCATATGGTGCCTCGTCAGAGCTTGCAAGCATAATGCCCTGTCCCAGTTCAACTACCTTCTGATTTCCATTCTGATCTGTCATAACCTGTCCATTTGAATCAATTGCAACAAATTCAAAATATACTTTATCATTTGGTATAACATACGCAACTCTTCTTGTTTCTCCTGTAGAGGGATCAATCTCCTCCGTTATATCTATGACATACTTGCTGTCATAAACTTCGTCATACAAATATGGTATTGCTATAATATTAGGAGACACTTCATTTGTCTTGGAATCATACACTGTAATATCAAGTGCAAATTTATCGATTTCCTCCCAATTAGCAACGAAGATATAATTTCCCAAGGTAGAAATCTCAGTTACATATGGATCAGTACTTCCATTAGCCACAGCACTCTTAAAGCCTGTAAACTTGTGGTATCTGTCATATCTTGAATTGATACTGATATAGTCACTTCCAAGAATTTCTGCAAGTGTAGCAGGTAACTCCATTGTTTCAATTGTATATGTATATTCTTTCCATGGAGTCTGGCTATTCACTCCATCGAAGAATTGAATAGTGTATTCCTTTGCAATAAACGATGAACTGTTATTATTTACATATACATCTTTTCCGTCTAATCCTATAGTATAGGCTACCGCATTATCCTGCCAGTTATCTATAAATGAATTAGCATTTATTATTCCAATACTCCAGTTTGTAGGAGATATTTCATATCCATATTTTGCAGAAATATTAAGGGTGATTGAATCTACTGCATCTGTAATAAGAACTCTATAATATGTATGTCCGTTCTCGTTGTATTCAGATGTTCTATCAGCCTCAAGTCTTGTGGCACCCATCATTACATATATATCTGTTGCGTTGTAAAACTCCTTGTCAATATATATAAAATATCTGTTTTTCTTATAATTAAGTCTTACTGTAAGTTTTGATACTATAGGTGCTTTCGTATACTGTCTTCCATTTTCTGCTGAATATAGTGTTCCATCTGTTCCGTCAATTGTGAATCCAATAAAATCATAATACTGAACACTCGGTATCTGATATCCAAGTTCACCTGATGGGTCAAGTGTAAATGTACTTCCATATGGAACAGTTGTTGTTGCAACTGTAACGTCCTGACCATTATTTACTTCTTCAACAGCATAAACTGTTGTAATTTCGCAGCTCCATTTTGCCGTTAAGCTTATCTTTCCATTATTAATAATAGAACCATCAAGCATATCTGCTGACGTAATTTGTGTTATCTTTGTTGTAGTTCCTGTCAGATACCAGCCTTCAAACACCAAATCATTTACAGTTGGATTCTTAAGTACAAGGGTCTGTCCATATGAATATGTTGTCTCTGACGGTGCCTGATATCCATGATCTGCTACATCTGTTACAATAAATCCATTCTTATATTCAATTTCTATTTCTCCACCATATACAACCTGAACTGTAGCTCCATTTTCCGGCATTACAAATGATGCAACATAATATGGATTGTCCGGGTCATCTACATTCTTCGTAACAGGATAATTCACCTCACCAACCTTAATTGATGAAACTTCTATTGTATTAGGTACATCATATACTCTGACAGCAATATTTTTTCCGGCACCTACGCCATATACATGTGATGAACCTTGTGGAAACTTTTCATCATCATTCTGGAACACTCTTATAGTCTGTGTACTTGTAATATAACTGCTGTCACTGATTGTAAGAAGTGACTTTGGTGTTGCAGGCAAATATACAAATAAATTGTTTTTATTTGATGCAGTAGCCGTTTTTGCATGTCCACGGCCTTTATATACATACATATCAGTATCAAAATTAAATTCACCATATGTATAATCACCAGTGGAACTATCATTTTTCCTACTAAACGCATAATCAACAGTATATTGTGAATCATACAAATCGTTTGAAACAACAAACTGACCAATCGCCGAAGTATCAATATCAAATCCTCGATTCGCTCCTTCTGTTGCCTCACTTACATCAACAACAAATTCATACAATCTCTCTCCATGGGAATTTACAGGATTGTTCTGGAATCTGTTGTTTGAAGTATTAAAATACAAAGATCCACCATCTATTATCGTCTTACCGGCAGAACCATTTTCTCCACCGCCACTATTTTTTCCGCCACCAATACCATAATGATTTGAATCATTTATGTAGATTGAAACTGTTCCCTGTGTAAGTGTAAAATCTCCTGCCTTTGCAGCCGGTCTCTCGATGCTATTACTTCCACCGCCACCAATTGCAGCACCATAACCATATGATTCAATCTTTATATCCATTGTTCCGTTAATTTTTACACTTGATGCTCTAGGAGTTGAATCAAGGAAAAACTCCTGTCCAAGATAATATTCTGCTTCATCATCAAAATTTGGATCAAGCTCTTTTAAATAATCATAAGCACTAAAAGTGCCAGAATTTCCATTTGCATCAATTCCATACATAGGACTAAACTCTACTCCAGTTCCTGGACTTAACTGAATAGAGTTATCAATGATTGAACTTTCAGAAGAACCTATTCCTGCACCATATCCACTTGTATTTTTAACATTAAGAGTGTTGATATTGTCAGAGCCATCATCAGTAATAGTAAGTACTGTCTCATATTTTTTTTCAACAACTGTTAACAAATCTTCTATTCTACAATACTGTCCAACAGTTTCAGATTCTGACAATTTAACAAGTGAAGCATTCAAACTTTGAGCCTCAATAACAGCTGATTTTGCGTTTGCACAATTAATGCTTAAAGTATTATCACCACTAACCTTTAATGTATAATTGCATGTAGTACCAGAACCAGCCGGTTTAAAAGAAAGTACAGGCATATCTTCTGAATTGGCAATATTCAGTTTCTCTACAACAATAGTAACATTGCTGACATTCTCATTTGCAGGTATAATTTGAAGTGAAACATTATTTTTTAATAACCCATCACCAACGATTGTATACGTTCCATCTGATACTGTACATTTGTATATTTGATTTTCATCACTAACATTTATTGTTGTACTATTAATACTTACTTCAGCAATTGCCTCTACCTTATTTATATTCATAAATATAACAGTAAACATTGCTATTAGAAATACGACAAAAAAAGCCGCACTCAAAAAAACTTTCTGTTTTTTCATAAAAACGTCCCTAATTTTTTTTCTTATCTTCATGGCAATCCCTCCTTGGAAAACCTAAAACTATATGCATTTGTTATTTCACTATGTGACAAAGTCCATTTTGCCACTTTATTAACCCTAATATATCACACTATTTACAATAATTCTACTGTTTTTTTAATTTTTTGTTTTTAAATTCGCGATTTTTTAATTCTTAAATTTTAATTCTTGGCTTTTCTAGTTCTTGTTTTTTATTTTTTGAATTTTTAAATTTAAAGCTACATATACAAAACAAAAAGTTTTTTTACCTTATAAAATTAATATGTTCAAAAATACTTGTGCAATATGCGACTACATCACAAAAACACTTTGAACATATTAACTTTATAAGTAAAAAAACGATTACACCAACAACCATCAGTGTAACCGTTTGTATAAATTTTAAAAATTCAAATTATATATGCCTTATTCCTCCTTCTGTGCAAGTTGTTCTTCTGACGTAATAAACACACTAACAACCTTTTCAAGCTTATCAGATATTTCCTTTAAACTATTTGAATTTTGCTCTGTTGATACCATAATAGATGAAACCATATCAATAGATGCGCTTGTTTCTTCTGTACTTGCAGCATTTTCTTCTGCTATTGCTGTAAGATTCTGTACAATGTCTACAACCTCTACTCTGGCATTATCAAGCTGTGCTGTTTTTTTCTCAATATTTGATATGCTAAGGACAGACCTGTCAATGCCTTCTTTAACTTCAACAAAAGCTTTTTCTGTCTTTAATACATTTTCATCTTGGCTATTAACTACAACCTTAACATTTTCCATTGTTTCTACTGACTTTCTGGACTCTTCCATAAGAAGCTCTATAATCTCAGTAATTTTTGCAGCAGATTCATTTGACTGTTCTGCAAGTTTTTGAATTTCTGAAGCAACTACCGCAAATCCCTTACCTGCCTCTCCAGCCCTTGCAGCTTCAATAGATGCATTAAGTGATAAAAGATTAGTTTCTGTTGCAATATTTGTAATCATATCTGCAGCTTCTTTAATCTTCATTGCAGATTCGTTTGTAACATTTGTCTGATATGCAATAACATCAATAGCGCTCTTTGTCTGTTCATTTACACTTTGAAGCTCTTTTATTATATGAAGGGCTTCATTTCCTGCAGCGCTCATATCGTCTGCATTCTTAATAAGGCTGTCAACTTCTTCTTTTGTTTCACCTATTATATTGCCCATAATGATAATCTTCTCTGTAGCTTCCTGAGTATCCGTAGCCTGACTGGTAGCTCCTTCTGCGATATCTCCTACAGCTATATCCACTTGTTCAACTGCCTGATTTGTTTCCGTAATATTATTAAACAGTTCATCAGCTGCCAAATATACATTTCTACTTTCGCCTTTTATTTCATTTACAGTTTCAATAAGTTTATCTTTCAGTTTATTTGTTGCATCCTGAATCATACCAATTTCATCTTTGTTTTTCTTTGATGTACTTTTTGATACAAAGTCAAGTTCTGCAATCTTATTAATATCTTTCGCACTGGAAATAATAGGTTTTGCAATAATCTTTGTCAATACAAATGTGACTATAAAGCACAATACTAACGCTAATATAGAGCCCAAAATTGATCTCTCAATTAAATAATTACATTCAGATAAAGCATCATCCTTATCATCGGAAATTACAAGAATAAAATTTCTAATACTACTTACATAATATGCTGAATATTTTGTTGAACCCTTATATTCATATTCAATTACCCCGTTTCTTTCCATCTTTCCGCCGGCATTCATTTCTTCAAGAAGCTTTTTTACAGCATCATTTTCCACCGGTTTTCCAATCTTATCTGCCGTTGGATGATAAAGCATTATTCCCTCTTGATTCACTAAATATGCATAACTGCTTTCGTCTCCCTCAATTTTGAGATCTGCAATATTTTCATACAAATTGTATCGCGACAATGCAACTTCACTTGTCTCTCTTATAGACATTCTCTCCAGCACCCCGCCCGCATGTAATACGATATCTTTCATATAGTTTTGTTTTACTTCTGTCATATTATCTCTTGTAAGTGGAATGATATTCCATAAATTAATAAAATTTGCAAAAAAAATTCCAACTACTGCCATAAGTAATATTTTTGTTCTGATAGACCTATAGAAAGGTATACTTGTCTTTTTCTCCATACACGAAATCCTCCAATTTTTTACGTTCAAAAATATATGTATAGTATATCATAACATTTTTACAAAATAAATAAAAATTGCAAATAATTTTATCTTATATTATAATGTGGTTGTTAATTTATAACTATTGTAGGAATATGTGTTTTTACATAATAAACTTATATATTCCAAAGGTTAGAAATAAGGCAATTGAAACACCATGAATAAATTTAAGCTTAATATTAACTCAATTTCAAAAAATTACAAGAAAAAGTCTGTTCTTTCTGACGTAAACTTTTCACTTTCAAATGGTGAATGCATAGGCATTATAGGCATGAATGGTTCAGGTAAGACCACTCTGTTTAACACTATTGCAGGTGAGACCAAGCAAACCTCTGGGGAAATTTCTCTAGAAATAGATGGACAGATATCTTCAAACTATGTTAAGCATATTGGATATGTTCCACAGGAAAATCCTTTACTTTATGATTTAACAGCATATGATAATCTCAGATTATGGTATTGTGACAGTCCGCTTGATTTAAAATCCGAATTTGAAAATGGGATGTTAAATATGCTTGGTATAAACGAATTTAAAAATGTGTTAGTAAAAAAGCTGTCAGGTGGTATGAAAAAAAGATTATCCATTGGAATTGCATTAGCTTCCAACCCTGATATTTTATTATTGGATGAACCAAATGCAGCTTTAGATCTGGTTGCAAAAAAAATAATTAAAGATTATTTACTTTCTTTTAAATCAGATTCTAAAGGCATACTTATTGCAACGCACGATGAGGGTGTACTAAATATATGTGATAAAATATATGTATTAAAAAACGGAACCCTTAATCCAATTGACAAAAATTGTCGTGGTGATCAACTTATTTCATATATTAAATAACAAAGAGTTATAAATAATTCACATATGGAGGTTTTAAAATGAAAAAAGCAGCATTAATTGGAACTATATGTTCAGGTGTAGCCGTTGTTGGCGCTGGCGTTGGAATAACAGCAGCTATTTTACTTAACGGTTCAGGAGCTCTTTCAGATTTGTCAGATCAGGAAGCAATCCAACAGGGATTCGAAAATTTATTTGAGCCAAAAGAAAATGATTGTGCAAAGGTAATGGAATATTTATCTGATAAACCTTTCACTATCTACGCGGATTTTGATATTAACAGCATTATTGAGGCCGATGTTCTTTCTGGTAGTAAATTTAACTTTTCTGCAGATGTAGATGCCGAAAACAAAAAAGCTTTGATTTCAGCATTTGGTTCTGTGGACAATACAGATGTTGATTTTGATTTATTGATTAATGAATCATCAATAGCATTAAAATCAAATCTTTTTGATGAAATATACTATATTGATATTGATGAATTGATAAATCTTATGGATATTGACAATGAATCTCTTTCTTCCTCAATTGATTATTCACCAATAATGAATATGTTTGATGTTTCTTCTTACTCTGAGGAGTTCAAAAATGGATTAAAAGAAGCTTTAAACAATAGTCTTGATGAATTAATTGAAAATATGGATATCACAAGAGCTGAAGATTCTGAAGAAATAAATGGTGTCGAAGCTACTGAATTCGAATGCACAATACATTCAAGTGATTTCATAAACATTTATCTAAATCTTTTAGAGTATGTATTTGAAAGTGAAGAATTTAGAAATATGTTTTTCGAAACATTTTCTTCATTTGAACCAAGCAATGATTTCACTATTGAAGAAGTAAATAAAACTTTTGACGAGTTAGTTAATGAATTGCAATCAAAAAAAGCTGATATAATTAGTGATTTATCAGAAGAAATAGGTGAATCATTTGATTTTTCTGTATTTTTAACAGATGATGTAGAAATTGTTCGTCTCGCTACACAGTTTAACTTGGATAAAGACACATCAAAAATTTTAGATATCACATTAGACATATCAGACATTGGATATACTTTCACTATTTCAGATGATGAAGAAACATCTATTGAACTTGAATATAAAGCAGATAATGGTGAATTTGCATTTGCATTGATTGCAGGACAGAAAGACACAAATGTTATTAATGGTAAATTCTCAGGAACTTATGATATTACAGATGAATCAATTGAAATAGATTTTGACACATGTAATTTATCTGTTGTAGCATACGAAATCTTTGATCTTTCAGCAAAATTTGGCATCAAAGAATTAACAGATGATATTGAAGAATTCGATGGAGATTATGTAAGCTTTGAAGAATTTGATTTTAATTCTTTAGAACCGCTTGAAGAGCTTTTCAACTAATTAGATTTTCCATCATGGAGATACAATGAAATTTTTACTTTTACTTAAATTAGAATTAAAAACTTCATTAAAAAAAATTCCCAGATTGATTATCGGAGCAATTGCACTTATAGGTCTTATAAGTGTAATTGCTTTTTGTTGTAATAAATATCTGTATGGTGCTGATTTTGAACATAAGTTCAGCATTTCTCTTGTCATCGAAGACGACTCTGACATCATGGAATCCATTACCGATATCGTTATGGATTCTGATGCTGTAAATGAATATATATCCTTCAATATTTGTGACAGAGAAACTATGTATAACAATATAAAATCTGGAAAAGACCTGGCAGGAATCATCCTTCAAAAAGATGCTGCCAAAGATATAATGAATTCAGTTAACACACCTATAGAGATTGTATTTCCGGATAATGCCGGCTTCGAAGCAGCAGTTATCAAAGAAATTACCGATGCAGTCGGAAAGCTTCTTCAGACTGCCGAATCGGGTGTATATACATCTGTTGATTTCTACAAAGAGAATGGCAACTTAAGTGAAAAAGGAGATATGATTGACCGATTAAATATTAAATATCTTTCAATTGTGTTTTTTAGAAACAGCGCATTTAAAGATAATATAGTCAATGGTACAGGAGATATTTCCATTCTTCACTATTTTATTTGTGCAGGTATTGTTCTTTTTATGATGTTATTCTCAATAAATATCTCAACTATTTACAGATATTACACTCCTCATTTCACATATAAACTTATACATGAAAATGTAGGAATATCAAAACAGGTTTTTATCAAATATTGTACAGTATTATTACAATATCTAATATTTATTGTAGTTTTTATCCCAATAGGTCTTATATTTTTAAAGCCTTTATTTATATTAAAAATTTTATTTCCTATCATAATATCTGCAATAGTAATTTCCGCTCTTACAGTACTTGTATATGAAATTTTTACAAATAAGAATGCATGCATTATGTTTTTATTTATCAGTTCAGTATTATTGGCATTTGTTTCAGGTTGTTTCATTCCTTCACTTATGCTACCTGATTTTATCAACACATTTTCAGAATATTTTCCTATTTCATATATTCTTAAAATGCTGACTTCTGTTTTTGAAAATAGTTCATATTTATGCAATATACCTATACTACTTATTTTTACAATGTTCTATTTATGTTTTGCTGTTCTTATAAAAAAGCACAAAACAACGAACGAACTTGCAGGAGGTTCATAATGAAAAAATTTTTTGTTTGGTTTTATTATCTTTCAAAAAGACAGATTAAAAACATTTTCTTTTTACTTATGCTACTTATACTTCCTGTTTTAGGTCTCTACATTAACAAAACAGCTAGTTCCTTTAATATAAATGTCGCTATAGGTGTATATGATGATGATAAAAGTAATCTATCCCTTAAATTTATAGATAACCTAAAATCCTTAGATGGTATTGTTAATTTCATTGAGTACCCAAGTGAGGACTCTCTTGAAAACGCGGTCCTTAAAGGAGAGATTCAATGTGGTTACTCTCTTATGAAAAATTTTGAGAAAAAGTTAAAGAATGCTTCATATAATAACCTTATCTCAGTAACCAAAACTCCGGAAGGTTCAATTGCTGCACTTAGTAATGAATTAATGTTTTCCAAGCTATTTACAGATCTTGGATATTACACAATGATTAATGATTTGGACAATTCTAATGTATTCTCAAACGTTTCTGATGAAGAATTAGACACATTAAAAGAAAACTACTACTCTAATATGACAAATGGAAGAACATTTCATTTCAATTATAGTACTGCAAATGGTGTATTTATAGCATCCGGTAACATTGATGCCCTCACTTATATTGAAACTCCAATACGAGGCATCATTTCTATCTTTATTTTCATCTCTGCTTTAGCAGGTGGATTTACATACTTAAAAGACAAAAAAAATGGTTTCAAGCACACATTACACTTATACGATATAATGATTCCTGTGTTCTTTTCAACCATTTCATGTATTGCCACTCTTATTACCTGTGGAATATTCGGTAATATAATGACAGAGCTATGCACTATTATTTTGTATTCTGCAGTAGTTATTTTATTCGTATATATTTTATCATCTATTATCAATAACTCTGCAATTTACTGTTCAACTATTCCTATATTTTCACTGGGTTCCATTGTATGTTGTCCTGTCTTTTTCAACCTTTCAAATCTTCTACCATTTATGAAGGTTGTTCAGCTCTTCTTTATGCCAACATATTATTTTTTATTTTCCGGTGTAATTAGCTTTTAAAAACTCTATCTCTTTTGCATATCCATCAAGTTCATTTGGAGTTTCAAGATTAAATGGTATGCCTGCAAAAGCCTCGTGATTAATTACTCTTATAAGCGCATCAGCACCAATATTACCTTCTCCAATCTTCGCATGTCTGTCCTTATGACTGCCAAGCACATTCATACTGTCATTCAGATGAATTGCCTTTAGTCTGTCAAGTCCAATAACATCATCAAACTCTTTTATTACACCATTAAGATTATTTACAATATCGTAACCACCATCAAAAACATGGCATGTATCAAGACATACGCCAATTTTTTCATCCAGTTCAATACCATCAATAATCCTTCTTATTTCTTCAAATGTACGACCAATCTCGCTTCCTTTTCCAGCCATCGTCTCAAGCAAAACTGTTGTTGTCTGTTCCTTTGTAATAATTTCATTTAGCATTTCTATTATATATTCAGTTCCAACATCAACTCCCTGCTTAACATGACTACCAGGATGAAAATTGTAAACATTTCCCGGAACATATTCCATTCTCTTCAAGTCATCTGCCATTGTTTCTTTTGCAAACTTTCTAAGAGAGGAATCTGCAGCCGATGCATTTAGTGTATATGGCGCGTGAGCAACTATTGTGCCTATTCCATTTTCCTTTGCAAATTCAAGATATTTTCTTACATCCTCTTCATCAATTGGCTTTGCTGCTCCTCCTCTTGGATTTCTTGTAAAGAACTGAAATGTATTAGCTCCGATTTTGACAGCTTCTTTTCCCATATTAAGAAACCCTTTCGATGATGATAAATGACATCCTATATGTAACATGATTATCCTCCTGTTTTAGGCTATACGTTTAAATTTATTGTATCAAAATTTCAAAGTTTTATTTCTTTGCTAATAATAATCTTATATTATCGTTGAGATAATTTTCCAATATATACATTTCATCCTCTGAAATGCAGGAATCTTCTGACTTATTCATAACCATATTATATACATCAGTAAAAGGCATCCACAATACCTCGCTTATCTCTTCAACCTGAAATTTAATATCGGCTGCATCAATATCCTTGTACATAATATAAACATTACTTACCTGGTTATCAAAAAATTCCTCACCATAGAATTTTTTCATGTATGATACTCTTTTCTTTCCACAAAAGATAAGCTCTGATGGTGTAGCAGTAATTCCTAATTCTTCCTGTAATTCCCTGATTGCAGAATCTACATATCCTGTACCTGCCTTAATATGTCCTGCGCTTGATATATCAAGTTTTCCAGGATTTGAATCCTTTGTATCACTTCTCCTTTGAAGCATCATTTCAAGATCATTAAGATTTATTTCTTCAATGTTTTTTCTGCAATTCCTCTTTACTCTTAAAACCCACACATGCGATGTTCTATGTCTTATTCCATTTCTGTGTGCAAATTCTCTATCAACAACCTCTCCTGTCGGTTGTCCGTTTTCATCAACAATATCCAATAATTCCATATATCTTCCTTAATTTCTATTCTAGATTCTCTCAATCAATTATTTTTTTACTGAAAGCCAAAAATATTATGATTGTATATCAATATCTTGAAACTAGATGATTCTAATATTTCATCAGCTTTTTCAAAACGGTCCATATTATTAACATACATCATATATTCCTGATGTGTCATTACAACAAAATATTTGTCGTATCCCGTAGCATTTTCATACCAATTATCATTTGTCTGATATAAATACTTGTGTATTCCGGATTCATCAATATTTATGTTTCTGACTTTTACCTTTGAATCTGACAAAAGAGTAGTTATCCCCGCATTCCAAAATGTGCCATAACCATATTCAAGATTATTATCCTCAAGAGTTTCTATAAGTTCTGTAATTTCTGTTACATTTGAATTTTTATCTTCAAGTTTCAAAAGATTCACAGATGTGATAACCACTAATATTGCCATAGGTATCATCATAAGAACACCCCATCTTTGATAATCCTTATTTTTAAGAATCCATCTTACAAAAAGAATATTAAGTATTGCCCCTGTTACAAGCATTGGTGATAATCTCCAATTGGCAGCGCTTAATTTTCCAAAGGTCCAACCCGATAAAATAATAATAGCTAAAATGTGGTGTGTTAATAAGAATATTCTATATTGTTCATTGAATTTTCTATAAAAGAACAACATAATAATAGGTGTAACTACAACCATTATTCCAAAACATATTCTAACCAGATTTATTATCCCATCCATTGAAAAAAGTGTGATTCCCTGTGTCGTCTCCACACCTAACAGCATAAATAGTTTAGGAAACATAGAATTAAAGTTTTCACTCCATTCAGTATACAGTGAAAAACCCGAGTATGCTTTCTCGTATCCTGATTCTACTCCATTACATATTATTCTGCCTATTTCCATTCCAACAGCTGTAGAAACTAAAAGAACAAAAGCTACGGCATATTTATTCAAATTTATATTATCCAAAAGTTTATTTTTAAAATCAAGAAAGCATACGCCTACTAATGCTCCTAACAAAGGAAAAGAATATAATGCCAGCACCTGCATTCCATTTGTTGCACATATTGCTGTCCATATAAATAAAAAAATTCCAAAAATAATAAGCTTTTTGTTGTTACTAATATTCTTGTTATTTTTCTTTCCTTTGTTTTTCTTCCATTCTTCAAGAAATAAAAATACAAGTCCAATCCCAACAAATAAAAATAATAAACCTAAGCTATAATATATTATGTGTCCGTAGAATATCTCTCTTAATTTTTCACTTGTTGCAACAAGCATAATTACAAATGCCATTATGCTAAACGACCACTTTACTTCTAGTTTCATCGCATAACACATAAACAATATTGATGTCGCAAAACAAATATAAAACAATACTATTCCAAGAATTTGTGCTTTAGTAGTAAATCCAAATATTGCTACAAACGGCATAAAAAACAGCTGTCCACCAAGTGGCATTATTGCTGCATATCTAAACTCTGGATTTATCATTCCTTTTCCCTGAAGTGCTGCATCAGCCCAAAGAATAGAGTCTACGCAATCAGAATGATAGTATCCCAATGATAAAAAGAGAATATAAAAAAGCACCAGAAGAAACGAAAAACTACTAACGAAGTATACTATCGCTTTTACGATATTATTTCTGTTCATGATATGCCTCCTCTGTATTTACATTCCATATATTATCCTTACATTTAACATTATTTATAATATTATTGACAGTTTCAAAGGATGTAACCATTGAATGATCCATATTATTATATCTATGCTGACCATTTCTTCCAACACAGTATAAATTATCAAATGAATTAATATAGTCAACTACCTTATTAATATCTTTATATGTATCAAAATATGCAGGATATGCTTTTTTTACCTGTTCTCTGTGTGCATCCAGAATGTCTTCACGAGAATTAATTATTCCCATCTTAATAAGTTCATTTGATGCTAATTCAACCCACTTATCTTCACTCATATTAAAACACTCTTCACTTTCATCACAGAAATACTCAAGTCCAATCCACACCTTATTTTGGACATCTTCAACCAAATATGGCGACCAGTTATTGAATATTTGGATTCTTCCAAGTTTTACACCTATATCCTGAACATATATCCAACAATCAGGTACTATATTAGAAAGTGTTTTCAGTTTAGTTTCATTTTTTATATTAAGCTTATCAACTAAAACTCCTACAGTGACAAAGTCACGATATGGCAACCCTTTTGCTACCAGTCTGACATCCTCTGGTACATTTTCCATTCCCAATACTAAATCTTTAAGAGGCATAGAAGATATAAATATATCTCCTTCTATCTCTTCCTTTCCATTTACTCCCTCGCACACCACAGAACATGTTTTTGAACCTTGTTTTTTTACATTTACAACTTTTTTGTTCATCAATACAGTTCCGCCCATTTTTTTGAATTCCTCCAAAGCAATCTCCCACAATTCTCCTGGGCCAAACTTTGGATAATAAAATTTTTCAATCAAGGAAGTCTCAATATGTTCAGATTTTTTTCCAAACAATTTTTGAAACATATCTTTAATAATCGCTTTAATTGACAGACCTTTAACCCTTTGGGAACCCCAATCTGAAGAAATCTCCGAAGGATGTCTTCCCCAAAGTTTTTCTGTATAACCTTCAAAAAACATTGAATACAACACCTTACCAAAACGATTTATATAAAAATTTTCAAGACAATCTTCTTTCCTTTTATGTAAACACGAAAATAAATAGCTAAAACCAGCTTTTATAGTCGTAAAAAATCCCATATTTTTTATTGTTTGCCATTTAAGACTAACTGGATAATCAAAAAATTTCTTTTTGTAATATATTCTAGATACCCTATCTCTTAAAAGCATGACCCTGTCTTCTTTTTCAGGATCAGGACCTTCTTTTGGTAAATCCTTATCCCTTCCAAGAATAATATCATCAATGGATGGTTTACCCTGCAAAGGCATTAACTCCATCCACCACTTCATAACATTCTCGTCTTTAGAAAAGAATCTATGTCCACCAATATCCATTCTGTTTCCATGATATTTTACAGTTCTTGAAATACCGCCAACTTCATTGCTTTCTTCTAAAATTATTACTTCATATTTATCTTTATTATGTTTTAACAGTTCATAGCCTGCGGTTATACCCGCAGGCCCTGCACCGATTATAATTATCTTTTCCAAAAGATATCCTCCGAACCCAAAACACCTATGCGTCAAATTATAAATATTTACTTGTAACCTTAAGTCTTGTCATAGCTCTTGCAAGTGAAGCACTGGAATGATAGTATTCCTGAATGCTCTGTTTCTGTCTAAGCTGTTCCATAGCCCTTTCTTTTGCTTCCTGTGCCCTTAAGATATCGATTTCTTCCGGTTTTTCTGCAGTCTCCACAAGCAATGTTACACGATTATTGATTATTTGAATAAATCCAATACCAATAACTGCATGTATCCATTCTGTGCTGTTTTCTTCCTGAAATTTCATTTCACCTTCATCTACGGCAATAACCATATCTTCATGATGAGCAAGAATCTCCTTCTGACCATCAAACTCAGGAATAATAACCGAACGAACTCTTCCCTGATAAAAGACTCGGTTTGCAGCAATTATCTTTAAGAAAAATGTATTTGCCATAAGCCTTCACCTCTGTTTATTCCTTCATCTTTTCAGCTTTTACCTTTACATCTTCTATTGTACCAACATTGAAGAATGCATTTTCAGGATACTCATCCATCTCGCCACTTATGATTGCTTTGAATCCTTTGATTGTCTCAGCAAGTGGTACATATGCACCCTTAATACCTGTAAAGTTTTCAGCAACATGGAATGGCTGTGAAAGGAATTTCTGAATTTTTCTTGCACGATAAACTGTCATTTTATCCTCGTCTGAAAGCTCTTCCATACCAAGAATTGCAATAATATCCTGTAATTCCTTATACTTCTGCAAGATTTCCTGCACCTTACGGGCTGTTTGATAATGTTCCTCGCCTACAATATCAGCTTCAAGAATACGAGATGTTGATTCTAATGGATCAACAGCAGGATAAATACCCTGTTCAACAATTTTTCTTGAAAGAACTGTTGTAGCATCCAGATGGGCAAATGTTGTAGCAGGTGCCGGATCAGTTAAGTCATCTGCTGGTACATATACAGCCTGAACACTGGTTACAGAACCATTCTTTGTAGATGCAATTCTTTCCTGAAGTTCACCCATTTCAGTTGCAAGTGTTGGCTGATAACCAACTGCTGATGGCATACGACCAAGAAGTGCTGAAACCTCTGAACCTGCCTGTGTGAATCGGAATATATTATCAATGAATAAAAGTACATTCTGATGCTGTTCATCACGGAAATATTCAGCCATTGTAAGTCCTGTTTCTGCAACTCTCATACGTGCTCCAGGTGGCTCATTCATCTGACCAAAAACTAAAGCTGTTTTTTCAAGAACTCCGGATTCTCTCATTTCTGTCCAAAGGTCATTACCTTCTCTTGAACGTTCACCTACACCTGTAAATATTGAATATCCACCATGTTCTGTTGCAATATTTCTAATTAACTCCTGAATAAGAACTGTTTTACCTACACCAGCACCACCAAAGAGACCTATTTTTCCACCTTTTGCATATGGAGCTAAAAGGTCAATAACTTTAATACCTGTTTCAAGTATTTCAACAGCTGGACTCTGTTCTTCAAATGTTGGTGGTTCTCTATGTATTACCCATTTCTCACCTTCAATTGCGCCCTTTCCATCAAGTGGCTCACCTAGTACATTAAATAATCTGCCGAGTGTTTTTTCACCAACAGGAACAGCGATACCCCTTCCTGTAGCTACTACTTCCATATCACGGTGAAGACCTTCACTGCTTGCTAACATAATGCAACGAACCGTGTTATTACCTATATGCTGTGCAACTTCCATTACACACTTTTTATCACCATTTTGTACTTCCAATGCATCTTTAATTGCCGGAAGATCGTTATCATTAAACTCTACGTCTACAACAGGTCCTAAAACCTGTACAATCTTACCTGTATTCAATTTGGGAGTCCTCCCTTCTCAAAATCATTTCTTTTTCTTCTTTTTCTGAGACTTAGCACCTGCAATTACCTCTGTAATCTCTTGAGTAATCGCTGCCTGTCTAGCTCTGTTATAAAGTATATCTAAATCATGAAGCATTTCCTTTGCACTCTTTGTGGCTGCTTCCATGGCCATCATTCGCGCATTCTGCTCACTTGAATATGATTCAACTAATGCACCATATATAAATCCTATTATATAATTGGGAACTATTCTGTCCATAACGGCGTTTGCATTAGGCTTAAGTGCAAGTTCTTCCATATGTATATCAATTGGAATATGCATATTTCCACCAAAATCTGCTTTTTTAAGCGGAAGCAGCTGATCAAGCTGTGCCTCAGTTGTAACTGCATTTACCATCTTGGTATAAACGATATATACTTCATCAAGTTCTTCTGCCAAATAAAGCTCCAGAATCTTTTCGCCAATATTTCTGGCTCTGTTCAAAGATGGATTCTGAACTGTATACTTGAACTCTTCATCAATGGTTATTCCCTTTTGTTCAAAGTAATGACGGCCAAGTTCACCAAGAACAAACAACATATTATTGTCCTTTTCACTTTCCGCCAGCTTCTCTTCAGCCAGTTTAGTAACATTATGGTTATATGCACCAGCCATACCTTTATCTGCTGTTACAACAATGTATCCTTTCTTCTTTTTACCTTCCGCTATGTTCGAAGTATCCTTAAAGAAAATATCTTCCATATCCGGTAAATGTCTAAGAATTCTTGACATTGTCGATTGCAATGTATAAAAGTAAGGTTCTGTTTCTTCCAATGCTTTTCTTGCTTTCTTAAGCTTTGAAGATGAAATCATATACATGGCGTTTGTTATCTTCATGGTATCTTTTATACTTTTCATTCGATCCTGAATTTCTTTCGTATTTGCCATAAAAACACCTACTTATTATTATATTCGTCTCCAGCAGCCTTTATCTTTTCTGCCAATTCATCCGAAAGTACTCTGTTTGTCTCAATTTCATTGATAATATCTTTATGGTTAATATCAACAAAATCTAGAATTTCCTTCTGAAGTTCTTTTACTTTCTTGGTATCTACTTTATCAAAGAAACCTGCATTTGCAAGTGTAAGTGTAATAACCTGTTCAGGAAGTGAAAGTGGATTACAAAGTGGCTGTTTAAGTAACTGCATAAGAGCATTACCATGCTTCAACTGAGCCTTTGTTGCCTCATCGAGATCTGATGCAAACTGTGTGAATACTTCCATTTCTCTAAACTGAGCAAGGTCGATACGAACGCTTCCTGAAGCTTTCTTCATGGCTTTTGTCTGAGCAGCACCACCTACACGGGATACTGACAAACCAACATTTACAGCCGGACGCATACCTGCAAAGAACAGATTACTTTCAAGGAATATCTGACCATCTGTAATAGATATTACATTTGTCGGAATGTATGCAGATACATCACCTGCCTGAGTTTCAATAATTGGAAGTGCTGTTATTGAGCCACCACCAAGTTCATCCGAAAGACGGCTGGATCTTTCAAGCAATCTTGAATGTAAATAGAATACGTCACCAGGATATGCTTCACGCCCTGGAGATCTCTCAAGCAACAGTGAAATAGCACGATATGCTACTGCATGTTTTGATAAATCATCATAAACAATTAAAACATCCTTGCCCTGATACATAAAATATTCCGCTAATGCTGTGCCGGAATATGGCGCAATATACTGCAATGATGCAGGGTCAGATGCTGTTGACGAAAGAACTATTGAATAATCCATCGCCCCATGTTTCTCCAATGTAGAAACTATCTTTGCAACACTGGATGCCTTCTGACCAATTGCAACATAAATACACACAACGTCTTTACCTTTTTGGTTAATAATTGTATCGATTGCAATACTTGTCTTACCTGTCTGACGGTCACCAATAATAAGCTCTCTCTGACCTCTTCCTATTGGAAACATAGAGTCAATAGCCAGAATTCCTGTTTCCATAGGTGTATTTACAGATTTACGTTCTACAATGCCAGGTGCATCCTGTTCTATTGGTCTGTAATCTGTCTCTTTTATTTCACCTTTACCATCTACTGGTTCACCAAGCGCATTGATAATTCTTCCAATGAAAGCATCACCAACAGGAACACCCGCTTTTTTCTTTGTACGGGTAACCTTTGTTCCTTCCTTTATACCTGTATCTCTGCCAAATAAAATTACACCAATTTCATTATAGCGGATATCCTGAACCATACCTTTAACTCCGTTATCAAAAACAACGATTTCTCCATACATTGCATGGTCTATTCCATATATAGTAGCAATACCATCACCAACCCAGATAACCTGGCCTGTTTCCTTGCTCTCCATATCCCATTCAAAGTTTTCGATTTCACTTTTGATAATAGAGATAATATCTGTAGCACTAATTGAGCCCACAGGTACTCACCTCCTGCTTATAATTCTTTCAAGTTGCTTAAGCTTTCCTTCATAACTGTAATCATATTCTTCATGACCAACCTTTATTAAAGTTCCACCAAGCAATTCTTCATCTATTTCTGTATTTATTTCTAAACGATACTCTGTATACTTTGCTTCAAGCATCTTTTTTATATCAGAAAGTTCTTTTTCACCATCTTTATTTGCAAAGAAAACTGTAACTCTCTTTATTTTATTTGCTTCATAATACAAATCATAATATGCATTAATAATATCTTTTAATTCTCCATATTGATTATGTTCAATAATAACCTTTATGAAGTTCTTAAGTTTCTCGGAATAAGCCTCTGGCTCTTTCTTTTCAATAAGAGAAAAAATCTTATCCACAGTCTTCCATTTGAATTCTTGTGATAGTACCGGACTATTCATAAACTCAGTCATTTCTTTTACATCACAAAATGATTCTTTTATAAAATCAACTGCTGCCTTTTTGATATCAAGTTCAAAAAGTACTCTGCCATTATTAATTGCTTCCTGCGTCAATAGAATCACCTGCCTTTATAATCTTTCTGGCAGCTGCCATTGCAAGATGAGCAATCTCTGTCTGCACTTCATTCTGTGCTTTTTCTTTTTCAGCCTGAATATCAGCCTTTGCTTTATTAAGCATCTGCTCTGACTCAATCTTTGTATCTGCCATGATTTTATCATGTTCTGCTTCTGCTCTCTGTCTGGCTTCCACAACGATTTCTTCAGCTTTTTCTTTTGCAGCATTAAGTTTTTCCTGATATTCTTCCTTCATCTGTAAAGCTTCGTCCTGACTTTTCTTTGCAGACTCAAACTGATCATTTATAAGTTTTTCTCTTTCGTCGATTATTTTTTTTACCGGCTTTATAGCAAAAATCTTAAGTCCCACAAAGAGTATAAGAACATTGACAACAGTGAAGAACATTGTCCATGGATCTATTTTTAACATATGCTCACCATTCCTTTTTGTCTAAACTGATTTATTTAGAGAAATCAATTATTTTAATAAAAGGATTATTAATAATGCAATAACGAAACCATAGATAGCTGTTGCTTCTGCAAGAGCACAACCAAGCAATAATGACTTACTAATCTTCTTTTCTGCTTCTGGCTGTCTTGCAATAGCATCTACAGCAGCTGCTGTTGCCTTACCAATACCAAGACCTGCTCCAATACCTGTTAAAACTGCGATACCTGCTCCGATTGCTAATAATATTGTTGATGACATAATAAAATCTCCTTTTCTCTTTTATAAATTTGTGTGTTAATCTTCTACTGCTTCTTCAATAAATAATGATGTAAGGAATACAAATACGTATGCCTGTATGAGTCCATCAAAAATATCAAAGTATAAGCTGAAAACTACTGGTATAAATACCGGAACTACTATTTTAAGTAATTCCATAACTACAAATGCACCAAGTACATTTCCAAATAGTCGCATACAAAGCGATAATGGCTTTATAAACAACTCCAGGATATTAATTGGTAAAACTACCGGCATAGGTTCGGCAAAGCTTTTAAGCCATCTCTTTAAGCCTTTCTTTCTGAATCCTGCAACTTCAATAAGGACAATACTCATTATTGCAAGTGCTGCGGTAACATTTAAATCTTTTGTAGGTGGCTTAAATCCGAATAATCCAATAAGGTTTGCAAAACCAATATAAAGTATTACTGCCATAAGATAAGGTGCATATCTAATACCATGCTCACCTAAGGTTTCATTAAAGAAGCCATACGCCTTTGAAACGATAGTCTCAAGTATAATCTGCTTTCGCCCTGGTTGTTCCACCTTCAGATTTCGAACAAAGATAAAACAAAGTAGGAAAATAACTGCCATAATTATCCATGTAACGACTACTGCTTCTGAAACAGGAATTCCTCCAAATATAGGAATGGTAAATACCGTCTCACAATTCAGTTCCTCGGTAAGTTCCTCTACAAGAGCATCCATCTGCTTCACTTCCTTTCTTTTTGTCAAATATCTGACTTCTCATTCTTAATCTGACTTCTTATTCCTAATCTAACTTCTTATTCCTGTTCTAATTTTTTATTCAATATCTAACTTCTTATTCTTAATCTCATCTATCACTTTATTCATGAACTCAGAAGCAGGAATTGTTGTTGTCTTCTGACCACCATGTAATCTATATGAAATTGTCTTCTCATTCTTTTCATTATTTCCAAGTACAAGTATATATGGAACCTTCTGAATTTGAGCTTCACGCAAACGATATCCAAGCTTTTCAGCTCTTTCATCTGTTTCAACACGAACATCCAAATCATCTAACATCTTATGAATCTCGTGAGCATAGGCAATAAGTTCTTCATCATCCTGTTTTACAGGAAGAATTCTTACCTGTACAGGTGCTAACCATAATGGAAGGTTTCCCTTTGTTTCTTCAAGTATATATGCCATAAAACGGTCAAGAGAACCAAGAATTGCTCTGTGAAGAACAACAGGAGTCTTCTTTGTACCATCCTTATCAATATAAGTAAGATTGAACTTAGCTGGTAAACAGAAGTCAAGCTGACATGTTGACAAAGTATACTCATTACCAACGGCCGGTTTAACATTAACATCTAACTTTGGACCATAGAAAGCAGCCTCACCTATTTCTTCTGTGAACTCGATTCCAAGATCTACTAATACTCTTCTTAATGCATCTTCAGCTGTATTCCACATTTCATCATCATCATGATATTTCTTCTTATCCTGTGGATCTCTAAGTGAAAGAACACAGCGATAATCTGTAATATTGAAATCTTTGTATACATCAAAAATTAAATCAACTACCTTTGAAACTTCTTCTTCAATCTGCTCTGGTGTTACAAATAAATGAGCATCATTCTGGCAGAAATGTCTTCCTCTTTCAATTCCCTTTAATGTACCACTTGCTTCAAAACGGAAATCATGTGCTATTTCACCGATACGGATTGGGAGATCTTTATATGAATGAAGTCTGTTTGCATAAATCATCATATGATGTGGACAGTTCATTGGACGAAGAACAAATGATTCTCCTTCAACCTCCATAGCAGGGAACATATTCTCCTTATAATGATCCCAGTGTCCTGATGTTTTATAAAGATTTACAGTACCAACACAAGGTGTCATTACATGTAAATAACCTAATTTTCTTTCTTTTGCTTTGATGTAATTCTCAAGCTCCTGCCATACTGTATATCCCTTTGGAAGGAACATTGGAAGACCACGGCCGATTAAGTCATCAACCATGAATAACTGCATATCCTTACCAATCTTTCTATGGTCTCTTTCCTTTGCCTCTTCTAAAAGTCTTAAATGCTCATCTAACTCTTCAGGAGTTGGGAAGCAAACACCATAGATTCTCTGAAGAACCTTGTTGTTTGCATCGCCTTTCCAATAAACACCAGAATGCTTTACTAATTTAAAGTTTTTGCAGAGCTTTGTATTATCTACGTGAGGTCCACGACAAAGATCTGTGAAATCTCCCTGGTCATATACTGTTATATTTCCTTCTTCAAGATTTGAAATTAAATCCTGCTTGTATTCATCATCTTTGAAAAGTTCTTCTGCTTCTGCTTTTGACACTTCACGTCTGTAAATTTTCTTACCCTCTTTACAAACCTTTTTCATTTCCTTTTCAATTGCTTCAATATCATTCTCGTTGATTACAGCATCTCCAAGATCAATGTCATAATAGAAACCTTCTGTTACAACAGGACCTACCCAGAACTTAGCCTGTGGATAGAGATGTTTTACAGCCTGTGCCATTACATGGGCACATGAATGATTAAGTGTGTTTAAACGCTCGTCATTTTTAAAATCTACCATTTCTTCGTCTCCTTATAAATATAATAAATGTTTCTTTTAGCATTAGGGGATTATTGCTTTCCTATACAGATTAGTTTGCCAAAAAGTACCTTTATAGATTTATCTTGGCTCTTGGCACCCTAATAATACACAGCAAAAATCCCCTTATACAGAAAGAAATCTGTACAAGGGGCAAATATAATTCGCGGTTCCACCCTTTTTATTCCATATAATAATAGGAACATCTCATTGTGATGATAACGGAATCACCGGACCTAATTAGGGCCACTCAGAGGTGGTTTTCCCAAATTTCACGACTAAGATACTCTCAGCAAAATGTATCTCTCTCTGGTGACGTTCCATTCAGTACTCTTCTCTTCAACGTGTTATCACTAATATAGCTCCAACTTGTCCATAAAGTCAAGTAATATTTTCTTGTAAAATACTATTTTTCACATATGAAATTCTTATAATATATACTATTTTTCTTCCTTATAAGATGCAGCCACATCATCAAGAAGCTTCATTAATGTTTTTTCGTCTTCTGTCCCTACATACTGTTTCTGATAAACAAGACATAATCCGTTATTTTCCCAGAAGCCTTCGCATCTGTCTAATCCATAGAAATACATCATATATCCATTGTATTCCATTTTTGCTTTAAAATAGAACTTATCTGAAAGTGGTGTCAAATCCATTGCACCTGTAAAAGTTCCTTTTTCTTTAAATTCAGCAACAGCACTATAAATCTGGTCTCCCATCTCTATTGCTATATATGGATATGTAACATCTTCTACATCATCATCTGTAGGTGAATATACATTTAACATTACAACTTCACCAGCACCTGAATCCAGCTCCTTAAAAGAATCATTGACCATAAATGATACTTTATATTCATCATCGCCATCTCCATATTCTGTTGTTGTTACAAGGTGTGATGAATCTGCGATATTTAATTTACTTCCACTACTTACCTTTGCTGTAGCATCCCCAACTTCATCCACCAATTTTTTTGCCTTTTCTGCAAAGTCAGCAACTTTTGATAACTTGTCAAAAAATCCCATAATTCTTTCTCCTTTTCTGTTTTTAGTATTCTTTAGAGATATAATGTGTAATGACTTCCGGTATTTGCTTAAGTTTATCTTTGTAAAATAGCGGAAACAATTTGTAATCATCAAGTTTATCAATTGGAAGCCAACACATATCTTCAGGCAACCCAAACTCGAAACTATTACTATTGATTTCTTTTGTTCCTCTTGGTTTCATCAAATAAAAGAACTCAACAACATGGCATTCTTTTCCATATAACGAACCATCCCCCATAAAAAATGCTTCATTAATAAATGCAAGTCTGTCAACTTCATAGTGAATGCCAGTCTCTTCAAATACCTCTCTCTTTACAGCACTGATACTGTCCTCCCCCATATGTACGCCACCACCAATACTGTAATAATAATCATCTACAGCATTTTTAGCCATCAGAATACATCCTTCTTCTATTATAATACCTGCTGCCCGAAATCTAAACCATTTTTTATCTTTTTCAAAGCAACAATTTTTTTCTGTTACAAAATCATTTTTTACAAATGTTCTAAGTCTTTCTCTCAGGGTTGGTACAAATTCGTCCGATTCATATATCTTTAGGAATGTTTCTTTATCAACCCATTTGAAAGATATGGTTTCACCAGGTTGCAATACTATACTGTCTTTATCAATATCTATAATACATAAAAAGCCTTTTACAATATAGTTTTTTCCAAATTCTCTATACACAAACTGTAATTCCCCTGCAATTATTCCTGTCTCCTCAAAAAGCTCTCTTCTCGCAGCCCTTTCAAAGCTTTCACCTTTAAGTACCGCTCCTCCTGCTGTACTCTCATAGTACCCTGGAAAACTTTCCTTTGAATAATCTCTTTGCATCAATAAGATTGAACCATCTCTATGCATAACGAAAACTTCTGCAACTGCATGGCAAAGTCCTTCCGGAATCTTTTCTCCCCTGACAAGTGTCTTTCCCGCCAAAGCACCATTCTTATAATAAGCATCCCATAATTCCATTTCTTTCTCCCTCTTATACGTTTTTTATATCTGTATTTATCCAACACTTTTTAGTAGCTGTTTTCTCTATTAATTTATATATCTCTATATTCTTTATTACTGTCTGTAATATGTAAGAAAATCTGCAAGACTTTCCATCGCGTCTTTTAATACCTCTACTCTTGGTAAATACACTATTCTGAAATGATCTGGCTCCTTCCAGTTAAAGCCACCACCATGTATAATAAGTATCTTCTTTTCTCTAAGTAAATCCAATGCAAACTGCTCATCATTTGTAATATTGAACTTCTTTGTATCAATCTTAGGAAATATATAGAATGCTGCTTTTGGCTTAACTACACTAATACCCGGTATATCTTTAAGGGCATTATATATATATTCTCTCTGCTCGTATACTCTTCCACCAGGAACTATATAATTTTTTACACTTTGATAGCCACCAAGCGCAGTCTGTACAATTGACTGTGCTGGAACATTCGAACAAAGTCTCATATTTGAAAGCATATTAATACCCTGTATATAATCCTTTGAAATTTCCTTATTTCCACTAAGTACCATCCATCCAATTCTATATCCTGCTATCATATGTGACTTTGAAAGTCCACTAAATGTTACGCAGAAAAGATCTGGTGCAAGAGATGCTATTGATATATGTTCTTCTCCATCCATAACAAGTCTGTCATAGATTTCATCTGAAAAAATCATAAGCTGATGCTCTCTTGCAAGTTCAACTATCTGTTGCAATATTTCCTTTGGATACAAAGCACCTGTAGGATTGTTAGGATTAATAATAACTATAGCCTTTGTATTTGGTGTAATTTTCTTCTTCATATCATTTATATCAGGATACCACTCCGACTGTTCATCACAAATATAATGAACTGCCTTTCCTCCTGCTAATGTTACGCAAGCTGTCCACAATGGATAGTCTGGAGAAGGAACAAGCACCTCATCACCACTGTCGAGCAATGCTGACATACTAAGATTGATAAGTTCACTTACACCATTTCCTGTGTAAATATCTTCTATTGTAACATTAGGCAGATTCTTAATCTGAGAATACTGCATAATAGCCTTTCTTGCAGAAAATAAACCTTTAGATGCAGAATAACCTTCGCACTCTGTTAACTGTCTTTGCATATCATATACAACTTCATCTGGTGTCCTAAACCCAAAAGGTGCCGGATTTCCTATATTCAGCTTAAGCACATTTATTCCGGATTGTTCCATTCTTGTTGCTTCATCCACAACCGGACCTCTTACATCATATAATACATTATTAAGCTTTGACGATTTCTTAAATTCTCTCATGGATTTATTCCTCTCTATCTCAAAATTTTTGTTTTGAACTTCCATCGTTGTAGTCAGTATATCCTCTCCATACAGCCACTTGATATCAACATCAAGTGCCCTAGCAAGAAACTGTCCTATGTTCTTTCTTGGAACCGCTTTTCCACTAACATACTGACTCATCTGGCTCTTTCCAAGTTTTATCCCTTGTGCCGCGGCAAAATTAAGTAAATCAACCTGTTTCATCTTTTTATTTTTCATTGAATTAACAAGTCTTTCAGCGAATAAACTTTCTTCCATTTCAAATCGTTTCCTTTCCACAATCCCAAAAGTTCATTTTTATCCCCTATAAGTTCATTTTTCAGTCCAAAATATCACTTTTAAGGATTATAAAGTTTATTTTCTTCAAAAAGTTCATTTTAATATGTGAATATTACCACAATCATTGGAAAACATCAACATATTTATAATATGAATTTACCTAATTTACCCAGTAATTGAACTTAATATCTCAACTTGATATCTGACAAATGAACATCCACATCATATCCTTTTGTCTGCATCATATATTCCATTCCATTCTTTGCAAGATCTATATGATTCTGTGGTGCTACCATAATTTCCTTTACAGGCAGCAGTTCATCCGATAGCTGTATTTCAATATAAGGAATCATAAATCCATCTTTTTCTCTGAAGTGAACCCTCGTCGTTTTCTGCTTTTTAAATACAAATCTATATTCCTGTTCTTCTTTAAATGCTTCATTCTTAAAAAACATTGCATAAACCGAGGTAATATCCACGAATTTCTTACAAGCTGTAACATATTCCTCATTTTCTCTATTTTTTGCACCTTTTATGAGTATTTCATTTAAATCTTTTCCCGCCTGTTTTGGAATATATTCCTCTATTACCTGTGCAATGATTTTTTTCTGTTGTTCCTCTTCATATATGACAAATCCATGGAATTCAATTTGATTGGACTCTTTTATTCTTCTTGTTATTTCCTCACTTTCAAGTCCTATATTATATCCGGTTTTATTGCCAAATTCAGACCACATTGTAATACTGTCTCTGCAGCTTGAAAATGATAGCACAAAATAATCTTGTTGTTTTGGATTTATTATAAACCCAGACTCCTTCATTACATCTTTTAAAAACATATCTCTTAAATTTTCATCCTCGATGTACTCTGTTACAACCTTTTCTATTATGCCTTTTATATGAAAAAATTCATTGGGATCATTTAGGAAATCACTCTTTGTAGCCCAAAAACAGTTGTGATTAATGATTCCATTTATACCATTACTTTTTGTATAATGATAAAGTGTTGCGCCATTAACAGTCTGATTTAATCTTATCTTTCTACTAGCCATCTCTGTCACCTCAATACTTTTTTCTTAATTATTTTCATAGCTTTATCAAGATTATCTATATCAATATTTGAATAATTCAAAATGAACTGATGTGTATTTGTCTTATTCCCTTGCATGTCAAAATCTGCAACAGACTTTATCTTAATATTGTTATCCATCAACTTATTTTCTACATCTTCATCCGAGAGAATAGTATTCAATTCAAGTAGAAAATGTAATCCTGAGTCATTTTCAATAATGCTACATTCTTTTTCATCAAAATTTTGTCTTATAATATCAATTACCATTTTTCTTTTTCTTGAATAATGTAATCTCATTCTATTTATGTGTCTTTCGAAGTACCCTTGTGCAATAAACTCTGCAAGAGTATACTGTTCAAAAGTAGACACTGTACATGCATAAAAGGAGAGCTTGTCATAGAACTCATTTGCCAAATGAGGTGGCAATACCATGTAACTGATTCGAATGGTTGATGCAAGTGACTTTGAAAAAGTATTAATATAAATAACTTTCTCACAAGCATCTATACTAAATAATGGTGGAATAGGGCTGCCATTCAAACGAAACTCACTATCATAATCATCCTCAATAATATATCTTTCTCTATTCTCATTTGCCCATGCCAGAAGTTCATATCTTCTATTTATCGGCATTGTTATACCGGTAGGAAAATGATGTGTAGGACTTATATGTGCAATCTGAGCTTTAGTCTTTTTGACCTCACATAGCTTTATTCCCTGTGAATCCATATTGGCAAGCTTATATTTTACATTGTTCTTTTCATATATTTGTCCAATTTTCTTGTATCCTGGATTTTCAATACAATATAGCTTATCTTTTCCTAATAGTTTAATTAACAATTCATACAAATATTCAGTTCCTGCTCCAACAATAATCTGATTTGGATCCACACTCATTCCTCTAAATGAAGAAAGGTGATTTGCAATAGCCTGTCTAAGCTCTAATACCCCTCCACTAGGCGATACCTTTAAAAGACTTTCTTCTTTTGATGACAGAACCTCTCTCATGACTTTTGCCCATATTGAAAACGGAAAGTTTTCAGTACTTGTTCCATTGGATGAAAAATCAAACTTTGCAATTTTCTTTTCCGGAACTCTGATATGATAGGATATATTTTTTTGTACCTTAACTTTATTTATATCTATCATTTCAGATACAAAGTACCCCTTCTTTGGTACAGCATACATATATCCCTCTCCTATCAGCTGGTCATATGCATTTTCAACTGTAATAGTACTAACCCCAAGATTTTTCGCTAAAGTTCTCTTGGACGGCATTTTCTCATTTGGTTCTATATTCCCATTAACTATATCCTCTTTGATGCACTTATATATATACTTGTACAAGGCCCCTTCTACATTTGTTAAATCATATGTAAGCATTTCTACCTCTTTCACCTGATATTGTTACATTATTTGTATACGATACTATTGTGTGATTTAGTGTTGTACGATTTAGTATTGTTCATCCGTTATTTTGAGTTTACTTTTTATCTGGCATTTTTTTCTAAAGCGATTTGGATATTATCACAGTACCAGTTTATTTGTATTATATATTCATATTTTTATAAAATCAAGGAGACTACAATGAAAAACAAATCACTTTTTACAACAAAAAACTTATGTCTTACAGCACTTTTTACTGCTATTGTATGCATAGCTACATTCATTATTCAGATTCCAATTCCTCTTGGATATGCCCATTTAGGAGATTGTATGATACTGCTCTCTACACATTTATTAGGAGCCGTTGGTGGCATGATTTCCGGTGGTATAGGCTCTGCACTTGCTGATATCATATCCGGTTTTCCAATCTGGGCATTACCAACATTAATCATAAAAAGCATTATGCCTTTAGTTGCATATCCATTTCTTCGTAAAAACAAAATATATTTCACAATAATTGGTGCTGTACTCTCATTATTATTTATGACTCTTGGTTATGTTGTTGCTGGTTCAATCATCTATGGAAGTATTGAACTTGGTATAACACAAACACCTGGACTTTTACTTAAGTCAGCAGTCAACCTTGTAGCATTTATATTGTTGTATAAGCTTCCATTCAAGAAATATTTAAAATTCTAGTTATTGTACAATTTTATGAGTATTGTTCTATTTAATAGTCATTCTACAATTTTATTGGTGTTATTACATTTTAGTTTATTTCCTTTTGAAACTCTCTTCGGGCCATTTTCGGCTTAGCTTAAGCTTTTACATATTTCCAAATTCATATTCACTTTTCCAAACCATTTCTTTCCTCTAAAAAAGTTAGAGTGTCAAAAGGTATCTTTTGACACTCTAATCTTATAAAATATCTTTTATTAAATCTGTAATTACATCATGAACTGTTGAGATTTTCTCAATTCTTGAAACATTGCTACCACAGAATATAAGTCCATTATCAACATCACCATTTACTGCTTTAATTAATGCATCTGTAATACAGTATGGGATTTCACTTGGATTACACTTTGCAAGGCATCCTAAACATCTTGTTACCTTACACTTTTCATTCTTAATTTTTCTAAGAAAATCATTTGAAACTGCTCTTCCCGGCATGCCTACAGGACTCTTAATTATCTGTACATCTTCCTTTGTAGCATTTATGTATGCCTGTTTATATCTTTCTGATGCATCACACTCTTTAGTTGCTACAAATCTTGTTCCAACCTGAACCCCTGATGCTCCAAGCTCCATAGCATGTTTTACATCTTCTGATGTGAATATTCCTCCACCTACGACGAAGGGAATCTTCTTTCCAAATTCTTCTTCATATTCTTCAATAACTTTCTTAATAGCCACTATTTCGTCATCATATGAAAGTGTATTGTTTATGTCTGCTTCTATTTCTTCATACGAGAAACCTAAATGGCCTCCTGCCTTTGGTCCTTCTATTACCACTAGGTCTGCTGTAGTATTATATTTCTTTTTCCACATCTTAAGAATCAAATTAGCAGCTCTTGAAGACGAAACAATAGGCGCTTTCTTAGCTGCAGTTCCCTCTACAAGTTCAGGCAATTTCATAGGAAGTCCTGCTCCGGAAATAATTATATCTGCACCTGCTTTTGCGGCTGTACGTACATGTTCTTCAAAATCTTTTAAAGCAACCATAACATTAACGCCCACGAGGCCATTTTTTGCCTTTTCCTTTGCAAGCTTGATATGCTTTTGAATTGCACGAATATTAGCCGCTTTTGTATTATTCATAAAATCAGGTTCATTAAATCCAATCTGTGCTGTGGATATAATTCCAATCCCCCCCTCTGCTGCAACTGCTCCCGCAAGTCCGCTAAGACTGACACCAACACCCATTCCACCTTGTATAACTGGTATTTTTGCTACTTTTTCACCTATTACTAATGATTCCATAAATAATCTCCTTAATATCAATAAAAAACTTTGATATTCAAATATATATATCTATATGGTGTATATGTCAAGCATAAAATATTTCAATTATCCGTTAATGTAGTTTTGAATACTACTTTGTAAATAGCTCTTTTTGTAAATGTCAAACTTTATTATATTTATCCCATAATATTAATTACAGAGTTTTTTTCATAATTAAACTCATGAGTATTCTACGTCAAATCATAACCGCGATTTCATCTGGCATATATTTTTTTATTAAACTGACTATTTTTTTAATACCAGATAGTAGTATGCTTTGTACAAGTTACAAAAGCCGCAAGGCATATTACAAAAAACACAATGTATATTATTTACAAAAGGAGATTACAATATGGAAAACAAACAATACGAATTAAACAAAGGTTTAGCACAAATGCTTAAGGGTGGTGTAATTATGGATGTTACTACACCTGAACAGGCAAAGATAGCACAGGAGGCTGGTGCATGTGCTGTTATGGCATTAGAAAGAATTCCTGCTGATATAAGAGCTGCTGGCGGTGTTTCTAGAATGAGTGATCCAAAGATGATCAAAGAAATCCAGAACGCTGTAAGTATACCAGTTATGGCAAAATGCCGTATTGGTCATTTTGTAGAAGCACAAATATTAGAAGCCATTGAAATCGATTACATAGATGAATCAGAAGTACTTTCTCCTGCTGATGATGTATATCATATCAAGAAGTCTGACTTTAAAGTTCCATTTGTCTGCGGTGCCAGAGATTTAGGCGAAGCATTAAGACGAATCAGTGAAGGTGCATCTATGATTCGTACAAAAGGCGAACCTGGAACAGGTGATGTTGTACAGGCTGTTCGTCATATGAGAAAGCTTCAATCTGAAATAGCAAAAGTATATTCTATGCGCGAAGATGAATTATTTGAAGCTGCAAAAACATTGCAGGTTCCATATGAATTAGTTCAGTATGTTCATGAAAACAAAAAACTTCCTGTAGTAAACTTTGCTGCCGGTGGTGTTGCAACACCTGCTGATGCTGCCCTTATGATGCAATTAGGTGCTGAAGGCGTTTTCGTTGGATCAGGTATATTCAAATCAGGAGATCCTGTTAAACGTGCAAGAGCAATCGTTCAAGCTGTTACTAATTACAATGATGCTAAAC
>JBGVOD010000012.1:0-14516 GCA_045126215.1 Lachnospiraceae bacterium
CATTGCGTGATGCTGGTATTGCATATGCAGTTGACCAGATAGTTGATCTTGTTTCAAATGGTGTTGATGGTATTCACTTATATACAATGAATAATCCATATATAGCAAGAAAAATCTCAGAATCTGTTAAGAACTTGTTTGTATAAATTAATATAAAATAAAGGTAGATTAATAATATGAATGATATAACACTTTCAGAATTGAATTTTAGTGAAGGTGCAAGATATATGGGGTATAAAGGGAATGTACCTGAGGAGAATATTCTTTCAATAATGAAAAAGTGTGAAGGAATAATTATTGAAAAGGCTGTTCCAAGATATTTGTATAAAAAATTTCCTATTCATTTTTTGGAAAATGGTGTGGAAGTAGTTGGTACAAATATGATTTTAACTGGAAACAGTATAAGAAATCATTTGAAAAATTGTCATTCTGTTTATCTTATGTGTGCTACTCTTTCAATGGAAATAGATAAGCAAATTAGAATTGCAGAATTGAATGATATGGCAGAAGCGGTCATTTTGGATGCACTGGCAGCTGTAGCAATTGAACAGGTTTGTGATAAGGTTGAAGAAAAGATACATTTGTTGGAAACAGACAAATATCTAACATATAGATTTGGTCTTGGATATGGTGATTTGCCTTTAAGTTTAGAACATGAATTTCTGAAAATATTGAATTCGGAAAAACTTATTGGACTTTGTACAAGCCAGAACCTGATATTATCACCTAGAAAATCTGTTGCTTGTATTATTGGTGTTTGTGATAACGAAATTGTTAATCAGAAAAAGAGTTGCAGTGTATGTAATTTGGGCGGACGTTGCGAATATAGAAAAAGAGGTGAACGTTGTGGATTTTAGAAGTTTATTAAATAAAAAATATGTTTTACTTGATGGTGCAATGGGAACAATGCTTCAGGCAAGAGGATTGAAACTTGGTGGTATACCTGAAGAAATGAATATTACAGATAGTGAAACTATAAAAGAAGTTCATCAGGCATATATAAATGCCGGCTCGGATATCATTTATTCGAATACATTTGGTGCAAATGGATATAAACTGTCTCACAGCAAATATTCAGTTAACGAAATTGTATCAAAGGGAATTCAAATTGCAAGAGAAGCTATTAAAGAAGAGTATAATAAGACCGGAAAAGAGACATTAGTTGCATTAGATATCGGACCAATAGGACAGTTACTTGAACCAACGGGTACTTTGTCATTTGAAGATGCATATAATTACTATAAAGAAATGATTATTGCAGGAAAAGATGCAGATTTGATTGTCTTTGAAACAGAGACGGATTTGCTTGAAGTAAAAGCAGCTGTATTGGCAGCAAAAGAAAATTCTAATCTACCTATAATGGTTACAATGACATTTGAAAAAAATCATCGTACATTTACCGGATGTAGTATATCATCTATGGCAAGATTATTCACACTTCTTGGGGTAGATGCATTAGGCGTAAACTGTTCTTTAGGACCTGATGAATTAGTTCCTATTGTAGATGAAATGAGAAAGTGGACAAGTCTACCACTTGTTGTTAAGGCAAATGCCGGATTACCTGATCCTATGACAAATACATACGATATTAGTCCTGCTGATTTTGCTAATAGTATGAAACGCATGGCGGATATGGGTGTAAAAATCTATGGTGGATGTTGTGGTACTAATGAAGAATACATTAAGGCGATAAAGAATACCCTTGATAATTATCCAATAAATGAAAATATTGAATATAAGCCTGTTGCAATGATTTGCAGTCCTACTAATACAGTTGTAATTGATGAACCAAGAATAATAGGAGAAAGAATAAATCCAACAGGTAAGAAAAAGTTTAAAGAAGCTCTTATTAATAACGATATTGATTATATTTTGTCTCAGGCAATTGAGCAGGTGGATGCAGGAGCAGATATACTTGATGTAAATGTCGGCTTGCCGGGTATTGATGAGAAAGAAATGATGGTCACAGCAATAAAGGCTGTTCAAGGGGTAGTTGATGTTCCTCTTCAAATTGATTCAACAATACCGGAAGTATTAGAGGCTGCATTAAGGGTGTATAGTGGTATTCCAATTGTTAATTCATGTAATGGTGAAGAAAAATCAATGAAAGCAGTATTACCTTTGGTAAAAAAGTATGGTGCTTGTGTCGTTGGTCTTACACTTGATGAAAATGGAATTCCAAAAACAGCGGATGGCAGATTTGAAATTGCAAAGAGAATACTTGATGAGGCAATAAGCCTTGGCATACCAAAGGAAAATGTATTCATTGATTGTCTTACACTTACTGCAAGTGCTGAACAAGCAGGAGTTATGGAAACTCTTTATGCAGTAAAAAGAGTAAAGGAAGAGCTTGGACTTAAAACAGTTCTAGGTGTATCAAATATTTCTTTTGGATTACCTAACAGAGAGCTTGTTAATCAGGCATTTCTTACAATGGCACTTCAAAATGGTCTTGATTTACCGATTATGAATCCAAATGTAACGGCAATGACAGGAGCATTTTTGTCATATAAAGTATTGGCAAACATTGATGAAAATTCAATGAATTATATAAATAAGTTTTCTGATGTTATAATTAAAACTGGTGCTACAGCTAAGACAGAAAATACTATGGCAAAATCTAAAGAAGTAGTTGTTTCTGCTGGAGATAATTCTTTTGAACAGTTAAAAATAAAACTGTCTCACGCTATTGATAGCGGATTAAAAAATGAAGGGGCTGAATATACAAAGCTTCTTTTGGAAAATGATTCATATGATTCAATGAGCCTTATAAATGAAATATTAATTCCAGCACTTGATAAAACTGGTGACTTATTTGAAAAAGGTAAAATATTCTTACCACAGCTCATTCTGTCTGCATCTGTAGCTCAGAGCTGTTTTGAAGTAATTAAAAATAAGATGTCTAGCTCAAACCAGTCTCCTGTAAGCAAGGGTAAAATTGTTCTTTGTACTGTAAAGGGAGATATCCATGATATTGGAAAAAATATAGTAAAAGTTCTTCTTGAAAATTATGGATATACAGTTATTGATTTAGGAAAAGATGTTGATTATCAAAAAGTAGTTGATGCTGCTATAGAACATAAAGTTAAACTTGTGGGATTATCTGCACTCATGACAACAACACTTGTTTCAATGAAGGAAACCATTGCTTTACTTAGAGAAAATAATGTGGATTGTAAAGTTGTAGTTGGCGGAGCTGTTTTAACACCAGAATATGCTAAAGAAATAGGTGCTGACTATTATGCAAAAGATGCAAAAGAAACAGTAGATATAGCAAAAGAGGTAATAGGATAGTGTTAAAGAAGATTTTAAAAGAAGATGTATGTGCTAAATGTCGCATATGTTGTTCGTTTGTAGAGTCTGATTCATGGGAAACACCTGTATTTACATCTGATAATATTGTATATGATAAAAATTTTAAAGAGTATGGTAAATATCATACTCTTAATTTTCATTTCAAGGATGATAAACAAATTCTTCTTTGTCCGAAACTTGATGAAAATACAGGATGTGTACTAAATGACGAGGACAAACCTTTTGATTGTAAAATATGGCCCCTTAGAATAATGAAAATGAACGATAAAATTGTCTTGGCATTGGCGAAAGTGTGCAATGAATTAAAAATTGAAAATAAAGAAAAAATAATTGAGATATTGGATGAAGGACTTAGAAATGAGATTTTGAAGAGGATTGAGGATGAGGATATGGTGAAAGAGTATGATTCATCATACGATATAATAGAGGTTCTTTTATAAGGGTTAGAGTGTTTAAAGTTTTTTGCATTCTAGACTGGATATTGCACAAGGTATATAGTTATTTGCTCCGGTTTTATGATAGTGCTTGCCGGTCTTGTGCAACAAAAAAACCTTGTGCCAAGCACAAGGTTTCTTTAAATCTTAAATTAAGCTCTTTCAACTAAACCAGACTTAAGACAAGAAGTACAAACGTACATCTTCTTAGCTCCACCGTTTACCTTAACTTTAACAGACTTGATGTTTGATTTCCACATCTTGTTTGATCTTCTATGAGAATGGCTCACAGCGTTACCAAAGTGAGCAGATTTACTACAAATTGCACATTTAGCCATAATTGCACCTCCTTAAATATAATTGGTCACAATCCATGACCACACAACATTAGATATTTTATCAGACAGTTTCAAATTTGGCAAGCACTTTTATTAAAAAAATCTATATAATGGTAATTATCTATTTTCAAATCATATATTTTGTGCTATAATCCAACCTATATTAGACTGACTTTAGATTGGAGGTTTTACTATGAAGGGAAAAATATCTACAGAATTTGGAGAGGTTTTGATAGATGAAGCTGTTATTGCCAAGTATGCAGGTACTACAGCAGTAGAGTGTTTTGGTATAGTAGGTATGGCTGCTGTAAGTATGACAGATGGCCTTGTAAAATTATTAAAAAAAGACAGTATTACAAAGGGGATAAGTGTTAATATCGGTGAAGGAAACAACGTTACTATAGATTTTCATGTTATAGTATCTTACGGAGTAAATATTTCGTCAGTTGCTGACAATCTTATAGAAAATGTTAAATATAAGGTAGAAGATTTTACAGGACTAAAGGTTTCTAAAATTAATATTTATGTTGAAGGCGTAAGAATAATTGATTAATAGCCAATCACAAGGAGGATATTAAAGTGTCAAAGACAACTATAGACAGTGCATTGATGAAAAGAATGTTTTTAGCAGGCGCTGCAAATCTTGAAGCAAAAAAAGAATGGATAAATGAATTAAATGTTTTCCCAGTTCCAGACGGAGATACTGGTACAAATATGTCACTGACAATTATGTCTGCTGCAAAAGAAGTGAATAGTATTTCAGATGAATCTTTTGAAACAATCTGTAAAGCTATTTCTTCGGGTTCTCTTAGAGGAGCAAGAGGTAATTCGGGTGTTATTCTTTCCCAGTTATTTAGAGGCTTTACTAAAGTTGTAAAAGAAGCTACAGTTATTGACGCAAAAGTCATTGCAAAATCCTTTGAAAAAGCTGTTGAAACTGCATATAAGGCTGTTATGAAGCCAAAGGAAGGAACAATTCTTACAGTAGCTAAAGGAGTTTCTGATAAAGCTACAGAGATGGCAGCTAAAACAGACGACTTAAACGTAATCATTGAAGAAGTGATAAAATATGGTGATTATGTATTGAGTCAGACTCCGGAAATGCTACCTGTGCTTAAACAGGCAGGAGTTGTTGACTCGGGCGGACAAGGTCTTATGGTTGTTTTAAAAGGTGCTTATGATGCATTTCTTGGAAAAGAAATCGATTTTTCAACAGTAGAAACAAAAACAGTAAGACCTGTTGTTGATAGTAGTTCAATTGATACAGCAGATATTAAGTTTGGATATTGTACCGAATTTATTATTATGCTTGAAAAGACTTTTGAGTATTCAGATGAGAAGGAATTTAAAGCATATCTTGAATCAATTGGTGATTCAATCGTTGTTGTTGCTGATGACGAAATCGTTAAGGTACATGTTCATACAAATGATCCTGGATTAGCTATTCAGAAAGCATTAACATATGGTTCTCTTACAAAGATGAAAATTGATAATATGAGAGAGGAACATCAGGAAAAGGTTATAAAAGATGCTGAAAAATTAGCAGAAAAGCAGCAAAGTGAACAGCAGGAAGAACAGATGCCTCACAAAGATGTCGGATTCATATCAGTTTCAGTTGGAGAAGGTATAAATGAGATTTTTAAGGGGTTAGGTGTTGACTACATTATTGAAGGTGGTCAGACAATGAATCCAAGTACAGAAGATATGCTTAATGCAATTGAAAAGGTAAATGCAGATACAATCTATATTCTTCCAAACAATAAGAATATCATTTTGGCAGCAAATCAGGCACAGACATTAGTTGAAGATAAGAATGTTGTCGTTATTCCTTCAAAAACTGTACCACAGGGTATTACAGCACTCATTAATTTTATTGCTGATGATACTGTTGAAGCTAATACAGATCGTATGACAGCAGAAATGACAAATGTTAAAACTGGTCAGGTTACATACGCAGTTAGAGATACAGAAATAGATGGTAAAGTTATCAAAGAAAATGATATTATGGGTATTGGTGATAGCGGAATAATTGCTGTAACTAAGGATATCAAAGAGACAACTATTGAGATGTTAAAAGAACTTATAACAGAGGATTCAGAAATTGTAAGTATCTATTATGGTGCGGATGTAAATGAAGACGATGCAAATGAAATTGTATCTGAATTGTCTGAAATTTTTGATGGTGTAGATATTGAAGTAAATTATGGTGGTCAGCCAATTTATTATTATATTGTTTCTGTTGAATAATATATTATTGTGTATCATTGATTTTTATTTAGAAAGATAAACGCTTACGGCGTTTATCTTTTTTAAAATATAATTAAAATATAATAATTGTTATTTGAGATAATTGACTGGAGATTATATTTGTATGGATAAAAAGAATATTTCGACATTGAAAGGTGTCGGGGATAAAACATTAAAATTATTAAATAAAATAAATATTTATACAATTGAAGATTTGTTGACATATTGTCCAAGAGATTACAATATATTTAATACTGCAAAAAGTTTTAATGAAATTGATAATGAAAAAATTTTTGCAGTATTATGCAAATTTAAAAATATACCTGTTACTGTTGCAAAAAAGAATCTTAAAGTAACAAGTGCGGTAATAGTTGATAATAATAATGATTCTGTTCAGTCAATTTGGTATAATATGCCATATTTATCTAAAACTATCAACATAAATGAGAATTATATTTTAAGAGGACAGATTTATAGAGACAGACTCGGAAATATCAAGAAAATGATTCAGCCGGAGATTTTTACGATAGAGAAATATAACGAAATGATAAATTCTCTTCAACCAGTATATTCACTTACAAAGGGTCTTACAAATAATCAAATAACAAAATTTGTAAAACAGGCGTTTGAACAAGCTGATGATGAAATGTTTTTTGATTATCTTCCAGAAGATATTAGAAATGAAAAAAAATTGATTTCGGAATTTGACGCATATAAAAAAATGCATTTTCCAAAGAACCATCAGGATGCAATTGATGCAAGAAACAGACTTGCATTTGATGAATTTATTCTTTTTGTTTTAGCATTGAGAAAATTAAAGGGTAATCATGAGGCAATAAAAAGTAAGTTTGTTATTAATATGAATGATAAAACAAATGAGTTTATCGAGAGTCTTCCATATAAAATGACAAATGCACAACTTAGGGTAATAGATGAAATAACAAAAGATATGTCCGGTGGATATGTGATGAATAGATTGATACAAGGGGATGTAGGTAGTGGAAAGACTATTGTTGCAATAATTGCACTTATGAATGTCGTTTTTTCTGGATATCAGGGTGCCATAATGGCTCCAACTGAGGTTCTTGCAAATCAGCATTATGCAAATTTTGTTGGAATATTGGGAAAATACGGTATAAGAATTGCATTATTGACAGGACATATTTCGTCAAAAGAGAAAAAAATAACATATGAAAAGATTAAAAATGGTGATATTGATATAATTATTGGAACACATGCTCTCATTGTTGATAAAGTGGAATATAAAAATCTTGCACTTGTAATAACTGATGAACAGCATAGATTTGGCGTTATGCAAAGAAAGTTTCTTGCAGAGAAGGGCGATAATCCACATATACTTGTTATGTCAGCAACACCTATACCAAGGACTCTGGCTATAATATTATATGGTGATTTAAAGGTATCTGTAATAGATGAAATGCCAAATAATAGAAAACCGATAAAAAATTGTGTAGTTACTACAAGTTTTAGAGATAAGGCTTATAAATTTATTGATGAGCAGGTTCAAATGGGACATCAGGTTTATATTATTTGTCCATTGGTTGAAGAAAATGAAAATATTGAAGCATGTGATGTTATTAGTTATGCAAAAGAACTAGATAATCTCCTAGGAAACAGGATGATTATTCGATATCTTCACGGAAAGCAGAAAGCAAAAGAAAAGAATGAGATTATGGAGGATTTTGCTGCAAATAAGATTCAGGTTCTGGTATCGACAACAGTAATTGAGGTTGGTATAAATGTGCCTAATGCAACGGTAATGATGGTTGAAAATGCCGAAAGATTTGGACTTGCTGCGTTACATCAGCTACGAGGAAGAGTTGGACGTGGAGATGCCCAATCATATTGCATATTTATTAGTTCATCAAAGGACGAAAAGAAGCTTGAAAGACTGGAATTGCTTAATAAGTCTAATGATGGTTTCTTTCTTGCAAAAGAAGATTTAAGACTTAGAGGACCGGGAGATCTTTTTGGAATAAGACAAAGTGGAGATATGGTTTTTAAAGTAGGAGATATCTATGCAGATAGCGAAATGTTAAAAGAAGCAAATGAAACTGCTGATAAGATATTGGCAAATGAACTTCAAATGAGTGAAAAAGAGAAAAATATTTTGAATGACAGATTATATAAATATATTAGAAATGTATTTGATGATATAAATTTATAGATAAATCCTTTTTGATTGGTTGATTTTTAAACTGACATTTAGTAATATTATGTTGTTTTGATTGAACACAGAATAATTGGCTTTTTTGCCTGACAATATCTTAATATGAATATGAAGGAGGATATCATGAATATTGTTGTGTTATGTGGAGGCATTAGTACTGAAAGAGAAGTATCGTTATGGAGTGCTGAAAATGTATGTACTGCATTACGAAGTAGAGGTCATAAAGCAATATTAGTTGATGTATATCTTGGAAGAACAGATGTGGATGTTAATAATGCTTTTTCAAATATATTATCAGTTGAAGAAGAGTTAAAAATGATAAAAGAAAAAGCTTTGAAACTTGATGAATTAAAGAAAAACAGAAAAGAATTTTTCGGGGATAATGTTGTAGAACTGTGTAAAAAGGCAGATATAGTATTTATGGCTTTACATGGAGAAAATGGCGAGAATGGTAAAGTTCAAGCAGCGTTTGATTTGTTTGGTGTCAAATATACAGGTGCAAATTATTTAAGTTGTGCTATGGCGATGGATAAAGCTGTTACAAAGAAGATTTTTGTGGCAAATGATGTTCCATGTGCAAAGAGTATTGCTGTGAAGAAGTCTGAGAAAATTAATAGTCTTGAAGGAACAGGTATTGAGTTTCCTGTAGTTGTAAAGCCAAGTTGTGGTGGCTCAAGTATTGGTATTTTCTTTGCTGATACAAAGGATGAATTTGATGAGGCACTTAATAATGCATTTGAATATGAGGATGAAGTCGTTGTTGAGGAAAAAATATCAGGAAAAGAATTTTCATGTGGTGTAATTGAATATAAAGCTCTTCCTGTAATTGAAATTATTCCTAAAAATGGTGGTTATGATTTTAAAAATAAATATACAAAAGGTGCAACAGATGATATATGTCCAGCAAATATTTCAGAAGAACTTACAAAAAAGATTCAGGATGCTGCTGTTTTGGCTGCAAAAGCTCTTGGTCTGGATTCATACTGCAGAGTTGACGTGTTGACTGATAAAGAGGATAATTGCTACTGTCTTGAGGCGAATACACTTCCAGGTATGACTGTTACAAGTTTGTTGCCACAGGAAGCAGCTGTAATTGGTATGAATTTGCCAGAATTATGTGAAAAACTCATAAATATTGCATTGAGTAAATAAGGAGCATATCATGAAAAATCTTTCATTAAAAAATATTGCAATTGCAGTAAATGGTGAGTTATATAATGGGAATGAATTTTTAAATTGTGAAATTGAAGGTGTTGTTATAGATAGCCGTCTTGTTAAAGAAAAATATCTATTCATTGCAGTCAAAGGTCAAAAGGTTGACGGACATGATTTTATTAATGATGTATTTGAAAAAGGTGCAATATGTGTTATATCCGAAAAGAAATTAGAAACTGATAAACCATATATTTTTGTCGAATCATCATTAGTTGCTTTGAAACAGCTGGCAAAATTTTATAGACAACAACTTGATATAAAAATAATTGGAATAACAGGAAGCGTTGGGAAAACAAGCACAAAAGAGTTTATTGCTACAGTGCTTTCTGAAAAATATAACGTATATAAAACAAAAGGCAATTTTAATAATGAAATAGGTTTACCTCTTACAGTACTTGGAATTAGAAATGAACATGAAGTAGCTGTGTTAGAAATGGGGATTTCTGATTTTGGTGAAATGAGTAGACTTTCCGAAATAGCTAATCCCAATGTTTGTGTAATTACAAATATTGGCATATGCCATCTTGAAAACTTGAAAGATAGAGATGGCATATTAAAGGCAAAGACAGAAATGTTTGATTATGCTGCTGATGGATTTGTCACTGTATTAAATGGGGATGATGATAAATTATTTTCATTAAAACAAGTTGGAAATAAAAGACCATATTATACAGGAATTGATAAAAAATATGATTGTTATGCAAAAAACATTGAAGATTTAGGAATACTTGGTACAAAATGTGATATATGCATGGAGACTGATATCTTTAACGTATATATAAAAATACCGGGTGTCCATATGGTTAGAAATGCATTAACAGCTGCAATGGTTGGAAAAATACTTGGACTTGATAACTATATGATAAAAGAAGGCCTTGAAAAAATTGTTGATGCTGCAGGACGTGTAAATATTATTAAGAAGGAATATACAATTATTGATGATTGTTATAATGCAAATCCTGTGTCTATGAAAGCATCTTTAGATCTTCTTTCAAAAACAGAAGGTAGAACAATCGCTGTTATTGGTGATATGTATGAACTTGGAAAAGATGAAAGAGATTACCATATTGAAATTGGTAAGTATGCAGCAGATAAAAATATTAACTGCATCTTTGTTACTGGAAAATTTAAAGATGAAGTTGTAAAGGGGATAAAATCTTCAGAAAATTTTGAAAATATATCATTATTTATATTTGATAATAATGATGATTTGATATATAATATAAAGAAATTTGTTGAAAATGGTGATGTAATATTAATAAAAGCATCACATTCTATGAATTTTGAAAAAATAGTTGAATCATTAAAATAAGGTGTTAATTATGGATTTTATATTGAAATTTGGGAAAAAGATTAGAAAAATCATTAAAAAGATAAAAAAATGGGCGCTTGATTCTAAGTTGAATATGAGTGTTTTATCATGTGGATTGCTTATTTTTACACTTGGATTGGTCATTTGTTTAATAGTTATTTTTAGAGGCGGTGTAGATAATACAGTGGTTGTAGAGGCTCCTACAACAGTGGGTGAATCCACAGCATCTTTAGAAGTAGAGACAACATTGGTTGAACCGGCAGATGATGAAAAGTTTACAACAGAAATAAATATCTCTGATACTAGTAATTTTGTAAATAATCCTACAAAATTATCAATAAAGCTAACAGTAAAAGATAGTGGTGCTATGGGTGATAAATTTTTCACTCAATATAGTTTAAAGATAAAAAATGTTTCTGATAAAACTATAGATGGATGGGCAATTGTGCTTAGAAATGGTCAGGTGTTTGATTTGTCTGATAATTGGAATGCACAGTATTCTGCCAAAAATGGTGAGCTTGTTATCCTGCCGTATCCTGATAATGAACGTATTGTTTCAGGACAGGAAATAAATATTGGATTTGTTGTTATTTCATATAATTATCTGTATTTTAAATCTGCTACAGTATTTGTTGGCAATTATAATGAATCCTTTAATGTAACAGTAAATAAATATGCATCAGAAGGAACATTTACAACTGAAGAAACATCGTCAGATACGGAAATTACAGATGAAGAAACAACAACGCCTGATAATGAAGCAGAAATTTATGATGAAAATAAGACTTCAGAGACAGGCACAACAGGCACAACAGGCACAACAGGCACAACAGGTACAACAGGTACAACAGGCACAACAGGTACAACAGGTACAACAGGTACAACAGGTACAACAGGTACAACAGACGAAAGCAATGAATCATCTTCAAGTGATGAAAGTGGAAGTAATGAAGAGACAACAACAAAAGAGCCTGAAACTACTACTCAAGAAGAAACAGCCTAGATAATCAATAAAAGTAAAGAATCTAATAATTTTTTTCTTTTTGTTAGATTTTTTACTTTTTTTTATTAAAAAAATGTGATATAATCTTTTAAAATAACGTGAATGTTATTGGATTGACTAGATTTATAAAGGAGAAGGGTATATGTTTTGTCCAATTTGTAGTGCAAAAATAAAGGATAATTCAACTATTTGTCTTACCTGTGGCACAAGACTAACAGAACAGCTTAGAGCTGAGGCAAAGAATTATATTCCCGAAACGGAACAAAAGGATTCAAAGAAATTCAAGCTTTTTGCAAAAAAAGAAAGACCAAATACATCTTATAATCGAGCATTGTTAGATTATGCTGATGAGAGACCTGGTAGTATTGTGGCACCTAAACAGAAGGTTGAACCAACAATAAGTGTAGCAGAACCAGCTAGTGCTGTTGCTGATTTGCATGAAAATAAAGTAGAGTTTACAGTTGCTAATAGTATTGGTAAAGCTGAGTATACAGTTGCTGATCCAAAGAGCAAGAGAGAAGAAGAAGCAAGACGTAAAGCTGAAGAAGAAGCTAAACGTAAAGCCGAAGAAGAGGAAAGACGTAAAGCCGAGGAGGAAGCTAGAAGGATAGCTGAGGAAGAAGCTAGACGTAAAGCTGAAGAGGAGGCTAAAAGAAGAGCAGAAGAAGAGGCAAGACTAGCAGCTGAAGCTGAAGCTAAACGTAAAGCAGAGGAAGAAGCAAGACGTAAAGCCGAAGAAGAGGAGGCTATAAGAAGAGCAGAAGAAGAGGCTAGACTAGCAGCTGAAGCAGAAGCAAGACGTAAAGCTGCAGAGGAAGAAGCAATGCGCAGGGCTGAAGAGGAAGCTAGAAGATTAGCAGAGGAAGAGGCTAGATTAGTGGCTGAAGCTGAAGCTAAACGTAAAGCCGAAGAAGAAGCTAGGCTTAAAGCAGAGGAAGAAGCAAGACTAGCAGCTGAAGCTGAGGCTAAACGTAAAGCTGAAGAAGAAGCTAGGCTTAAAGCAGAGGAAGAAGCAAGACTAGCAGCTGAAGCTGAAGAAGCTAGACGCAAAGCGGAAGAGGAAGAAGCTAGACTTAAAGCTGAAGAAGAGGCTAGAAAAGCTGAAGAAGAAGCAAGACGTAAAGCTGAAGAAGAGGAACAGGCTAGATTAATAGCAGAAGCCGAAGCTAAGAAAGCTGCAGAAGAAGAGGCTAGAAAAGCTGCCGAGGAAGAGGCTAGACGTAAAGCTGAAGAAGAGGAACAGGCTAGATTAATAGCAGAAGCCGAAGCTAAGAAAGCTGCAGAGGAAGAGGCTAGAAGAAAGGCTGAAGAAGAAGCAAGACTCGCAGCCGAAGCAGAAGAACAAGCTAGATTAATAGCAGAAGCCGAAGCTAAGAAAGCTGCAGAGGAAGAGGCAAGAAGAAAGGCTGAGGAAGAAGCAAGACTTGCAGCCGAAGCAGAAGAACAGGCTAGATTAATTGCAGAAGCCGAGGCACAGAAAGCTGCTGAAGATGCAGCAAAAAAAGAAGCCGAAGAACAATATAGATTGATAGCAGAAGCTGAGGCTAAAAAGGCTGAAGAAGAAGCTAAAGCTGTTGCAGAAGCCGAGGCACAGAAAGCTGCCGAGGAAGAGGCTAGAAAAGCCGCTGAAGAAGCTGCAAAGGCTGAAAAAGAGGCTAATGCAAATCAAGGACCAACACTTGAAGAAATGTTAAAAGCGATGGCAGCTGGAAAGTCATTTGCAAATGAAGATAAAGGTGCAGAAGATGTTACGGAAATAACTTCAGAATATGTTCCGGAAAAAGTTGAGGAACCAGCTATTGAAAAACAAGAAAGTGCTGAAAATTCAGAAACAACAGAAACACTTCAAGATAGACTTGATAGTTTGAGTAAGAGCAATACACCTTCTGGCGAAAAGATTTATACAGAAGAAAAAGCTCTTACATTGGAGGAACAGTTAAATAATTTCAAAACAGGCAAACCTGTTTCTGAAAACGAAGTTGAATATGCAGGGGCTAGCGAGTATAGATCATTAGAAGATCAATTGCATTTTTATGAGCAAAGTGTATCTTCAAGCAGTTCTATATTTGGCAAAAAAAAAAGAAAATGAAATAGTTGATTATTCAAATTTTACATATTACGAAAAAGTAAAACTATTAGAGTATTATAAAGAGAAATATGAAGAACTGCAAAGTCAAAGTCATAACAATGTATCTGTTATAGAAGATAATGCAACACTTGATGATGGTAAAGATGATGATTTTGCAGTTCCAGTAGAAAAAATCGAATCTGTTGAAACAAATAAAGATATCGAAAACATTGAAGTTGATAGAAATACTGAAAGTATTGAAAATATTGAAGTGAATGAAAATGTTGAAAATATTGAAGTAAAGGGAACTTCTGAAACAGAAAACTCTGCAATAGAAAATGAAGAATATAATGAGATTGAGATGGTTATAGAAGAAACAAACAAAACAAATAT
>JBGVOD010000013.1:0-105776 GCA_045126215.1 Lachnospiraceae bacterium
GTGGATGCATTTATGAACACATTACCAGCATTTTTGAAAACACAACTTCAAGCCGCTTAAAGTCTGAACATTGACAATTGAATAGTTGCCAGGTATTGAATTTTCAAGGTACATAGCTAAAATTTATGTGCGAAGTTTGAGTAATAAAATAATAATGGACAAAACGTACAAACAAATATAAATATTACAAAAAAGGTGCTATAAAAAACTTTCCTAAAATAGGCTAGTTTCTAACAGCACCCATCAATTTAATTTACATCAATTTAATTCATATCAAAATCGTCTTCTACTGTATCTCCCATCATAAATTCTCTTGCAGATACACGATTTTTACGTCTTGCAGCCTCAACAAGATCTGAAATAATCTCTTTTACTTCTCTTGAATTCTTGACTCTCTTTATGTCAAAGTCAGGTGTTGATTTATCCGAAGATACAATATGAATAGTTCCAAGCTTAAAGATTTTTTCACTAAGCTTTCTATTCAATGTAACGTCAAGAATTCTATATAATCTTACCTCTTCTTCCTTTGTACTGAAGAAACCAGTTTTTATTATAAGCTTCTCTTCTGTAACAGAATACTTTGTAAAGCTAAGAGGCAATCCAAATATTGTTCTCTTTCTGTCGAACCATTTTACTTCTGTATTTTCTGCCATATAAGCACCTAACCTTTCCATCTATTATAATATGATTTAAAGTCAAAAGATATTTTATCACCAACTGATACCTACGAATTGCTCCGTTGCAAAGCAACTTTAGCAATTCTGGTATTATAGCATTGAATTAATCATTCCAATAACTTCTTCACCGAGCTTGCTTGAAAGAGCATTTGCATCTTCAAGTGACTTGCCCTTTACACCATAATAGAACTTAACCTTTGGCTCTGTTCCTGATGGTCTTACACAAAGCCAAGCTCCATCTGTTAAATCATAATATAAAACGTTTGATTTAGGGAGACCTGTTGGCTTAACCTCACCTGTTTCCATATCCTTAATTGTATCAAGCTTGTAATCTCTTGCAGATGTTACCTTGTATTCACCGAATTTTTCAGGTGTATTTTCTCTTAATGTATTAAGAATATCCTGAATCTTCTGTAAGCCTTCCTTGCCCTTTAATGTGATAGACTTGATATCATCCTTATAATATCCGTATTTATCGTACATAGCAATCATTGCATCCCACAATGTCATGTTCTTTGTCTTGTAGTATGCAGCTGCTTCACAAAGTGCCATTGTTGCAACGATAGCATCCTTATCTCTTGCATGTGTACCGATAAGGCAACCATAGCTTTCCTCAAAACCAAATAAATATGAGCCCTTACCACTCTGCTCAAATCCAAGAATCTGCTGTCCAATAAACTTGAATCCTGTAAGTACTTCAATAAGTTTTACATTATAATATTTTGCAATGGCATCTGCCATATTTGTTGTAACAATAGTCTTGATTAAAGCTCCATCTTCAGGTATTCCCTTAAGTTCCTTAATCTGGCTGATTTCATATTCAGCCAAAAGACATCCTGACATATTACCTGTAAGTGTAATATATTCGCCACTCTTTGTATCCTTAACATAAACACCAAGTCTGTCTGCATCAGGATCTGTAGCAAGAACTAAGTCTGCATCAACTTCCTTTGCAAGCTTTAATGCAAGTTCAAAAGCTTCTGCTGCCTCTGGATTTGGATAGCTGACTGTTGGGAAGTTTCCATCTGGTAATTCCTGCTCTTTTACAACATATACATTTTCAAAGCCAAGCTCTTTAAGTACACGTCTTGCTGGAATATTTCCTGTACCATGAAGTGGTGTATAAACAATCTTTAAGTCTTTTGCGGCTGCCTTAATAGCCTCTGGTCTCTTAACCTGCTCTTTAAGCTTTGCCATATATTTATCATCAATATCCGCACCAATCACTTCATATAAGCCTGCTTCCACAGCTGACTTCTTGTCCATTGTCTTAACTGTTGCGAAATCTGTAACTGCCTTAACTTCTGCCATAATTCCGCCATCATGAGGTGGTGTAATCTGTGCGCCATCCTCCCAATATACTTTGTAACCATTGTATTCTGGTGGATTGTGGCTGGCTGTAATATTAATACCTGCGATACATCCTAATTCTCTAACTGCAAATGAAAGCTCTGGTGTTGGTCTTAATGATTCAAACACATATGCTTTAATACCATTTGCTGCCAAGCAAAGTGCTGCTTCATCAGCAAATTCCGGTGACATTCTTCTTGAATCAAATGCGATTGCAACGCCCTTCTTTTGTCCGTCTACCTTGATAATGTAGTTTGAAAGACCCTGTGTAGCTTTTCTAACTGTATATATATTCATACGGTTAACGCCTGCACCAATAACACCTCTAAGTCCAGCTGTACCGAATTCTAATTCAGTATAGAAACGATCTTCAATTTCCTTTTCGTTGTCTTTGATTGACATAAGCTCTGCCTTTGTAGCTTCATCAAAATAAGGGTTTTCTAACCATTGATTATAGAGTTCTTTGTAGTTCATGTGATAAAATGCCTCCTAATGATTTTATTCGCTAAGTGTTTCCAATTCCGGATATGAAAGAAGAATATCCTCAGTCGAATCATCAAATTCAACTGTATATACTTTTGATTTATATCCATCCATCATAAGCAAAATATAATGTTTTCCTGATGGCTTAGCAAATCCCACGGCTGCAGTACCCTGCAATGCACCGTCAAGGTATACCTTTGCTCCAAGTGGCGTCGTAACATATACTCTGTTGTAATAAGTTCCAGCCTTCCTCATATAGTTTGATGTTGTTCCACTTTCACTGCCTGTTCCATCAGATGCAGTTGTTGTTTCGGATTCACTACTACCTGATGTTGTAGTTTCCTCCGAAGGACTGGTGGTTTCAGGAGTAGAAGTTGTTGTTTCCTGTTCCCCAGACATATCTATATTAATAGTCGTATACAATGCTGCGACTGTAATATACTTTTCATAATCATCATAATTATTTGACGTTACTTTAATATAATGTTTTCCATATGGAAGATCAACGACAGCTTCATATTCTGTTCTATTGCCATCCACATATAAAAGAGCCTCCGCATCATCCGGTCCAATGTTGAATTTTACAGCTCCATATTTTTTTGCAGCTGCTTGAAACTCGCTTAGGCTGACTGTAATCTCTTCGTCTCTTTTTACTGTTATTTCCTTTGTACCACCCGTACCACCTTTTGTTGCGGTTAAATTATATGTGCCTTCAGGTGCCACTAATACCATATCATCCTGTATCTCTGTAATGACATGGTCACCAAGCTCTATTAAGCCTCCAATAAAATTAGTCTCATCAGCTAATCTTACATAACCATGACCTTTCTTTACGAGAATTGACTTTACGTTAGTTCCTATACCTTTTACAGCAAGCTCATCTACATCAGTTATCTCTTCAATTGTAATATCCCGTCCATCTGACTTTACAACAACATTGCTGTCTAATACATACTGGGAATTTCCAATTGTAATCTTTCTGTGTTCATAGTTTATGCTAAAGTTTGTAACTGATTCATTTCTAAAAGCAGATGAACTCTCTTCCATCTGAATGAGCTTTTGTCCGCCTGCTACATAATAGACATCAACAATCTCGCCAAGGTCAATCTGACTAATCAAAAGCTCCGAACCATTTTTGCTTTTAAAACGTGTTCCACCTGAATATGTCAAATCGTATACTGAATTGTTATTCAGACTTTTAAAAGTTATGGTTGTTTTATTGGTATCAATATTAGTAACTATCGCTAAATCCGTGGCATTGTATCTTGTGGACTCTTCAGTAGTTTCAGTCGCCTTTGAAGGTCCGTTAATCCCGGCCACTTCTCTGCCATCTGTAGTCCCGCCTCCACTTTTGCATGAAAGAAGAGTGAATGCAACACACATTGAAAGTAATACAAAGTATATGACTTTTCTATTAAATGACATAATGCCTCCTTCGTCATATAAACCGTACCCCAATGTATTATAATATATTATAAAAAAAAATCAAATACTAAAAATTCCACAAATTTACTATAAATTGCTCTTTTTTATCCTGTTGTTCATAAACTTTATTCATTTTTAATACATTTCTCTCAAACAGCTGGCTCTTACTGCTATTATAATATTGGTTTAGAACCTTCCAGAACTTTTCAGGATACATAAGCATTACTTTCATAATTTGTTTTTCGTCATCAGATATTTTCTTAATATCATTATAGCTTTTCACAATTTTGCGTCCCAGTTCCACATTCCAGTCATGCTTTTCAAGTATTTTCCTAATGTAAAAATATAAATCTTTTATCTGTATTCCCGTACCAGCATTCTCAAAATCAATAACATGTACTTTTCCATTTCCAATTAATACCGTATGATGATTGTATTCCCCATGGCATACACAGCCATGCATATGTGCTGCTTCTTCCAGTTCCTCATACTTTGTACTTTTAAGTTTTTCTGTTGATTCTATTGCTATTTCAATATATGAACCTATATTGCTATATATATTCTGCTCAAATTTATTCTTTTGTTTTCTTGTACGAAGAAAATTTCTAATTCTTTTCAATTCAACATTATGCCTCTCATATTCGCATATTATGTTTTCACTTTTTGGCAATCTGAAAGTATTCTGCCCATTCTTTTCCCTATAAACATCCTGTAGTTCGATATGTAGTTTTGCAAGAGTTTTGGCACCTGCTTCGATATCTTTTATCGATTTTATGTCAAAAGTTCCTTCTTTTATACTTCGTTTTAAAATATATTTGTCCTCATACTCATCTACTGTGACAAGATTGCCTTCTTTGTTTCTAATATATTCATCTCCAGATATAGAAGTCTTTTTTACCAACTGTTCTATAGCTTCAGCTTTTTCTATACTTCCTTTTAAAAAATACAGCTTATATATACTTGAATTGTCCGTATTATCAAAATAGATTTGATATCCTCTTCCTTTAATATTTTTGTCAGAATCTATATTATATTTTAAAATCACCTCTTCATTTATATCCATAAAAAACCCTCCATACTAATTGTAATATATAGTATGAAGGGCATATATTATTTATGACATACATTCAAGTCATCTATTTTATTTTTTGCAAGTCTGATAAGAGTTTCACTGTCATTCAATTCTGAATATTCTATAACCTCATTAAACAGATATTTAAGTATCTCTCCTATCATCTTTCCATCTTGTACGCCAAGATTCTTAAGGTCATTCCCTTTTATACACATATCAGCCATTGATACGCACTGACCTTCCTCAATTATCTTTTTATACAAACATTTTATTTTATTAAGTTCTTCAATATCCATATCGGATTCCTGACTCAGAATCAATCCTTCTCTATATGGAAGATAGTATTCTCCAAAAATATCTTTTCCTATATCAACAATGGCTCTGCGAATCTTTCCTTCATCAGATATAAGCCTATAATTTCTGTTATTCACCAGCATTGATACAATCTTGATAGTTTTGTTATCCATCTTCAGATTACGAAGAACTTTTTCCGGATTGTTCTCAAATGTTAGCAATCCGGCATATCTAAGGTATGAGCTATTTTCAAGCGCTTCCATTATATTAGCAACTCTTTCAAATAACTCCTCCTTGCTATACTTATTGTCTTTTGGGACAATATCAGCTTCATCATCACCTAATACAGATTCTTTGAATATATATTTTGACAAGCCTTGTCTGTATATATCCTTGATTCTGTCCGGATGGTCTGATGTAATCAGTTTTGTAAGTTCTGATTGAATACGTTCAACACTAATCAGACTAAGATTTGGAGCAATTTTCTTTATCGCAGCATATGTATTCTCCTCAATGCTAAAATCAAGCTTTGCAGCGAATCGAATAGCTCTTAATATTCTAAGAGCATCTTCATTAAACCTTTCTTCTGCAACACCCACACATCTAATGATATGATTTTCAAGATCTGACACTCCGCCAAATTCATCTATTATTCCATCCTCATCATTATATGCCATAGCATTTATGGTAAAATCTCTTCTCTTCAAATCCTCTATAAGATTACTTGTGAATACAACTTCTTTTGGATGACGTCCATCTGTATACTCACCATCTATACGGTATGTTGTTATTTCATATCCGATATGGTCTCGCATAACTGTTACAGTACCATGTTTTATGCCTGTATCTATAGTTCTGTTAAAAATAGCTTTGACCTCTTCCGGCTTCGCTGACGTGGTAATATCCCAGTCGTGTGGGGTAAGTCCCAAAACGGCATCTCTTACACAGCCTCCTACAGCAAAAGCTTCATATCCACTCTCATTTAGCTTGCCGATTATGTATGCTACATTCTTTGGTACTTTAATCTTAATAAGCTTTTCCCCAATATACCATTGCTTTTGCAGGCTTTCCACAACATACACACTTGTCGCTTAACTGTTCCTGTTCAAATGGCATACATCTAGAAGTTGCTGTAGTATCTTCTTTTATCTTGTTTTCACACTCAACATCACCACACCACATTGCCTTAATAAATCCCGGCTTATTTGCAACAGCATCCTTAAACTCATCATATGTAATAGCTATAGTTGTATGTGCGTCTCTATGTGCTCTGGCTTTTTCAAGAAGGCTCTTCTGAACATCTACAAGAAGTTCTGCAACCTTGCTGTCAATCTCATCAAGTGAAACTGTATATTTCTCTCTTGTATCACGACGAACGATAACTGCCTGATTAGCTTCAATATCCTTTGGTCCGATTTCTACACGAAGAGGAATACCTCTCATCTCCTGCTCTGAGAACTTGAATCCAGGAGTCTTGTCACTATCGTCAACCTTTACTCTTGCCACTTTTGAAAGCTTTTCCTTAAGTTCAGCTGCCTTTTCAAGCACGCCTTCCTTCTTCTGCATAATAGGGATAATCATTACCTGTGTTGGTGCAACCTTTGGTGGTAAAACAAGACCACTATTATCACCATGTACCATAATAACAGCACCAATAAGACGTGTTGTCATACCCCATGATGTCTGATGTACATATTTAAGTTTATTATCCTTGTCTGTATACTGAATATCAAAAGCTTTTGCAAATCCATCACCAAAGTTATGGCTTGTACCAGACTGAAGTGCCTTTCCATCATGCATTAACGCTTCAATAGTATATGTAGCTTCTGCACCTGCGAACTTCTCTTTGTCTGTCTTTCTACCCTTAATCATTGGAATAGCAAGTATTTCTTCACAGAAATCAGCGTATAAGTTAAGCATCTGTATTGTTCTCTCTTCTGCTTCTTCTGCTGTAGCGTGAGCTGTGTGACCTTCCTGCCACAAGAATTCTGTTGTTCTAAGAAATGGTCTTGTTGTCTTTTCCCAACGGCATACTGAACACCACTGATTGTATAGCTTTGGTAAATCTCTATATGACTGTACAATATTTGAATATAAATCACAGAATAATGTTTCAGATGTTGGTCTTACACACATTCTTTCTGCAAGAGGTTCGCTGCCGCCATGTGTTACCCATGCAACCTCCGGAGCAAATCCTTCTACGTGATCTTTTTCTTTATTTAATAAACTTTCAGGAATGAACATTGGCATATAAACATTTTCAACACCAGTTTCCTTGAATCTGGCATCAAGTTCCTTCTGTATCATTTCCCAAATAGCATATCCGCTCGGTCTTAAAATCATGCAACCTTTTACACTTGAATACTCGATGAGTTCTGCTTTCTTTACAACATCTGTGTACCATTGTGCAAAATCATCTTCCATTGAAGTAATAGCTTCTACTAATTTCTTGTCGTTTGCCATTTCTTTACCTCTTTCTATATATTTTTCTACCATCTTAATAGTTTACAAGAGCCTTTGTAAAAATGCAAGATTAATATGTATTATTAAAGATACTATTCTTAGGAATTATCTCAAAGTTCATTCTTTTTCCCGTGATAGGATGATTAAATATAAGCTTATAAGAACAAAGAGCAACTCCCTCTCTCTCATTATTTTCTTTTGCAGATGTATTATATCGCATATCACCGTACAGGGGTGCCTCAATCCCGGCAAACTGTACTCTTATCTGATGGTGACGTCCTGTTAACAGCTCTATATCCACCACATACAATTCTCTTGATCTGAATTCAATCTTATTCTCAATTTTGTATCTGAGAATTGCCTTTTTTGCATCCTTCTGGTCCGTATCAAAAGGCACAATTTTTGAAGTGTTTGTTTTCTTATGACGAAGAAGCATATTCTCTAATGTGATATATTCTTCGCCCTCATTTTTCAGTTGCTTTGGCTCTTTTGTAAGTATTGCCTTATAATATTTCTTGGTTGTTTTATTTGAAATATCATTTGATAGTATCGCCGCTGCCTTTTTATTCAGTGCATACACCATCACCCCTGCTACCGGTTTATCAAGTCTGTGAACTACATGCAATCCTTCATACGCAATGTTATTCTCATGAAGGTAATTTCTAAGAAGACTCATCATATCAAGTGATGCTCCTCTTTCTTCGCTTGATGCAACCCCCGCAGGCTTTTCCACAACAACTATATCTTTGTCACAGTATAAAATATCTATTTTCATAATGTTTTCCTTTATTTATTCTATCAATCAATACATCAAATATCTCTGATTTAAATTCACTCTTGCAAAAATACATTACCATATCCATCAAAAAAATGTCTACATATTCCATGTGAATATATAAAATTTTTTCTGTAAACAATATATATGTAACCTATTCATTACCATCAACACAGCAAAGGAATAATATGATATATAACAGAATTAGCAAGGAAACTTCAAATAAACTACATATACTTCTTGTAATTGCTTTATCAAGTCTCTTTGTATATATATCGATAAAATTTTTGTTACCTGTCGCTTTTCCTTTTATATTATCGCTTCTTCTTTCAAAAATCACCATTCCCATATCATCATTTCTTCATAAAAGATTAAACTTTCATATCACATCTGCAAGCATTATCTCAGTAACTTTTCTCGGAATAATTATTGCAATAGCTTCGTACTATTTGATAAGCAGCATTATAAGCCAGATTCATGACTTAATCATCAATCACAGTTATTATAGAAACGAGTTAAACAGAGCATTAAAAAACTGCTGTCACTTTGCATGTAATTATGTTGGTGAATCAGCAGATAATCTTTATTTCTATATAACAGACAAAATAAATGAATTTTCTACATTTGTAGAATCAAATGTTTTTCCTGTAATTATGAGCTATACAGTATCAACTGTAAAGAGTATTTTTAATATATTTCTCTATATACTTACATCACTAATGGCACTTTATTTTTATACAAGAGACCATGGAAAAATAAGAACATTTCTTACTAAAAGTCCATTTAACAGAGAATTTGTTTTTATAAAAGAAATTGTTTCTGATGTATGTGGTGCCTACTTAAAAACACAGATTACCATTATGATAATTGTTTCAGCGCTATGCTCTATAGCCTTTGGAATTGTTCATAACCCGTACTTTATTCTTCTTGGCATCTTAATAGGCTTAGCCGATATACTTCCACTAATCGGAGCAGGAACTTTCCTGGTACCCATAACTGTGTATTATTTTATATATGGAAGAACCAAAGAAGGACTCATCTTTTTAACAGTATTCATTCTCTGCTATCTAATTCGAGAAATCCTTGAGCCAAAACTAATGGGAAAACAAACAGGCATATCATCCCTTTCATCACTTATATCCATCTTTGTCGGATACAAAATATTTGGTATTCTTGGGATGATTCTAGGCCCATTTGCATATATCTTTATAAAGAAAAGTATTGAGTATTTTAAACTTTAAACCTATATCCTACACCCCAGATTGTTTCAATGTATTGAGGTTTTGTAGTATCCATTTCAATCTTCTCACGAATTTTCTTTATATGGACCGTTACGGTTGCAATATCACCAATTGAATCCATATCCCAAATCTCTTTAAAAAGCTCATCCTTTGTAAATACATGATTTGGGTTAGATGCAAGAAATGTAAGCAAATCAAATTCTTTTGTAGTAAGAATTTTTTCTTCATTATTTACAAATACTCTTCTTGCTGTTTTATCAATCTTTATGCCTCTAATTTCAATTACTTCATTCTCTTTTATGTTACTATTTATCAGTCTTTCGTATCTATTAAGGTGCGCCTTGACTCTTGCCACTAATTCACTTGGACTAAACGGCTTTGTAATATAATCATCCGCACCAAGTCCTAATCCCTTTATCTTATCTATATCATCTTTCTTTGCAGAAACCATTAAGATAGGTGTGTTCTTCTTTGCTCTGATTTCTTTACATATCTCAAAACCATCAATTCCCGGTAACATTAAATCAAGTATAAATAAATCAAATTCTTCATCCAATGCTCTTGCAAGACCTCTTAATCCATCATTTTCAATAACAACTTCAAAATCACTTATCTCCAAATAATCTTTTTCAAGCTCTGCAATGCTTTCTTCATCCTCAATAATCAATATTCTGCTCATACTAATCCACCTTTCTTAATATAAAATGCATCGTTGTTCCAGTTCCTTTCTTGGAAACTGCCCATATACTTCCACCGTGTGCCTCTATGATTTTTTTAACAATAGCAAGGCCTATTCCACTGCCTCCCTGACTGGAATTTCTAGAAGCATCTGTTCTATAAAATCTATCAAAGATATAAGGTATCTCGCTAGCTTCCATTCCCTTTCCATTATCTTCTATTTCTACTTCTACAAATCCATCTTCTCTTTCATCTTTAAGCCTGATTGCAACAAATCTTTCTTCCTTGTCCATATACTTAACAGAATTGCTTATAATATTATTTATTACTCTTCTAAGCTGTTCCGGATCTGCGATAACTTTAACATCTTTGTCAACATAATTTATATATGTGAGTTTAATTCCTCTTGCACTAAGGTCAGTATTTATTTCATCTATACAATCGCTGAAATACTCATCAACATTTAGCTTTACAAAATTATATGGTATCTTATTCGTGTCAATCTTTGAATAGATTGTCAACTCACCTATAAGCCTGTCCATATCATTTGCTTTGTTGTAAATAGTCCTTATATATTTATCCATCTTTTCAGGACTGTCCGCAACACCATCCATAATTCCTTCAACATAACCCTTAATCGTGGTAAGAGGTGTTTTCAAATCGTGAGAAATATTACTAATTAATTCTTTGCTTTCCTCATCCCTTTTTATATTTTCCTCTATGGATTCTTTAAGGTGACTTCTCATTTCTTCAAAGGCTTCTGACAGTTCACCAAACTCATTATTTTTATACTGCTTTATCTTGAAATCAACGTTGCCATTTGAAATATTATTTGCTGCTTTTTTAAGCTCCTGTACTGGCTTAAGTACACCATTGTATATCCATAACATAAGACAGGAACCGATTAAAATCATACACGCAACAACTATAATTATAAATACCACATTCATTGTGTGAATCTCTGGTATACTGCTGTTAAGTCTTGATATTATGAAAATCGAACCGCTGTCACCATCATCATATGTAAAATATTCTGGTTTTACCAGATACTGTTTCGAACTGACTATATACATTGTCTTATCTTCATTTCCAGTATCCTCCAAAAAAGGTTCTATAATACTCTCAATATTAGCTATAGTTTCTTGACCTTTACCACTTGAGCCATTAAATATAATGTCATCTCCCTTTTTGACAACAATAAACGTGTATTTATTATATAGTTTGTCATTGAGTGTCTTTAAATACTCTTTATCGGCAAGTTTTTTAGGGCTTTCTTTTTTTATTTCTTTTATATCTTTTCGTACATTATCTGTTATCTGATCTAAAATCTCCACAGTATTGTACATTTTTTCATATCCAGAAATCTCTATGCCATATTTATCCTCAATAAGACTTATCTGGTAGTGACCAAGCAAAGCTATCAACAGCCCTATCAAAGTGATAGGCAGTATTGCAATAATAAAAAAAGAGATTGCTATTTTCTTTGTTATCTTCAAAATAATACCTCACATATTTATAGCACAATATTGAAATAGGATGTTGAGGTCAAATTATATTTGCCTCAATGTCTTATTATTCTTAAAGGCTCCGTCCAAAGACGAAGCCTTATGCCTTATACAAAAAGTATACACTATTTAATTTAATATGAACAGTTAACAAACTATAACAATAATAAAAAAATTATAAATATTTCTTTAATACATCTACTTTATCTAACTTTTCCCATGGAAGATCAATATCATTTCTTCCAAAATGACCGTATGCAGATGTCTGCTTGTAGATTGGTCTTCTAAGGTCTAACATCTTAATGATACCTGCTGGTCTTAAATCAAAGTTTTCTCTGATAATCTCAATAAGTTTTTCATCAGAAATCTTACCTGTTCCAAATGTATCAACCATAATGGATGTTGGATATGCAACACCTATTGCATACGAAAGCTGAATTTCACACTTATCAGCAAGACCTGCAGCTACAATGTTCTTTGCAACATAACGTGCAGCATATGCAGCCGAACGGTCAACCTTTGTACAATCCTTACCCGAAAAAGCTCCACCGCCGTGTCTTGCGTATCCACCATAAGTATCAACGATAATCTTTCTACCTGTAAGTCCTGAATCTCCATGTGGTCCACCTATTACAAATCTACCTGTTGGATTGATAAAAAATTTTGTTGTATCACTCAAAAGTTCCTTTGGAAGAACAGGCTCAAATACATACTTCTTAATATCTTCATGAATCTGCTCCTGAGTAACATCTGGATCATGCTGTGTTGATAATACTACAGCATCAAGATGTAATGGCTTACCATTTTCATCATATTCAACAGAAACCTGTGTCTTACCATCAGGTCTTAAATATTTAAGTGTTCCGTTCTTTCTTACTTCTGTAAGTTTCTTAGCAAGCTTGTGTGCTAATGCGATTGGATATGGCATAAATTCCTCTGTTTCATTTGTAGCATAACCAAACATCATACCCTGATCACCAGCACCAATTGCATCAATTTCTGAATCTGTCATTGTATTTTCTTTTGCTTCTAATGCTTTATCAACACCCATAGCAATATCTGCAGACTGCTTGTCTAAAGCAACCATAACTGCACATGTATTTGCATCAAATCCATATTCAGCATTTGTATATCCTATCTCTGCAATTGTATCTCTTACTATTTTCTGTACATCTATGTTTGCCTTTGTTGTAATTTCACCCATTACAAGAACAAGACCTGTAGTAGTACATGTTTCACAAGCCACACGGCTCATTGGATCCTGTTCCATTAATGCATCAAGAACAGCATCTGATATTGCATCACATACCTTGTCTGGATGTCCCTCTGTTACTGATTCTGAAGTAAATAATAACTTTTCCATTTCTTTCTCCTTTTCTTGTTGTGCTTTTATTTAAATTAAACTCTACCATATGGGGTGTTTTTTGATTTATAAGATTAGGTCTAAAAAGGTACCTTCTGACCCTAACTGTGTAAATCAAAAAAGATCCGCATTCCGCGGACCTGACTTTCAAGGTAATCAAATCCTCTTATTGTTCGATATATCGCTCAGGTTGGCACCTTCCTTTCGGGGTTGCCGGGCTTCACAGATCCTTGTATCTCCACCGCTCTGAATAAGAGTATCATCTATTTAATTCTTACATCTGTATAATATATTCATTAGTGATAATTGTCAACAGTTTTTAAAAGTAAAATATTGCTAAAGATTATTAAACTACCATAAGCTTAAATTTAGTAATATCTTTATCACTTGTTACAAGTTCAATCTCTCCACCAAGCTTTTTAATCTTCTCATGGAAACACTCATAACCTCTCTGGATAAAATGAATATCGTCTATTTCTGTGTATCCTTCCGCTGCCAATCCAGCAAGAACAAGTGCTGCACCAGCACGCAAATCAAGTGCATTTACCTGTGCACCTGTATATTTGGAAACACCCTCGATAATAGCAATATTTCCTTCAACCTTAATATTTGCACCCATCCTTATAAGTTCATCAACATATTTGAATCTGTTTTCAAAAATGCTCTCTACAACTGTACTTGTGCCTTCTGCAAGGGCAAGCGCTACCGCAATCTGAGGTTGCATATCTGTTGGAAATCCTGGATATGGAAGTGTCTTAACCTGTGTTGATGAAAGCTTTCCATTTCCAATAACTCTAACTGCGTCATCATACTCTTCAACACTGCAGCCAATTTCATAAAGTTTTGATGTAATAGCCTCAAGATGCTTTGGAATAACATTCTTAACAAGAATATTGCCATTTGTAACTGCTGCCGCAAACATAAATGTTCCGGCCTCAATCTGATCAGGAATAACTGAATATTCACAACCATGTAGTTTTTCAACGCCCTTGATACGAATAACATCTGTACCTGCACCTCTGATGTTGGCCCCCATACTGTTCAACATATTAGCTACATCAACAATATGAGGCTCCTTTGCAGCATTTTCCAAAACTGTATTACCCTCTGCCAATACAGCAGCTAACATTACATTTATAGTAGCTCCTACAGAAACTACATCGAAATACACATGATTTCCTGCGAGAACATCTGCTTCTGTCTTTATACGACCATATTCTATCTTAACATCTGCACCAAGTGCCTTAAATCCCTTTATATGCTGATCTATAGGTCTGCTTCCGATATTACATCCTCCCGGAAGAGTAACTTCAGCCTTTCTAAACTTTCCAAGTAAGGCACCTATAAGATAATATGATGCTCTTATTTTTTTTATAAATTCATTATCTGCACATGTTGATGTAATGGTGCTGCCATCTATCTTGACACAATGTCTGTTTACTCTCTCAACTCTGGCACCTATCTCAGAAATTGCATCAATCAGTACATTTATATCTCTAACATCCGGTAAATTGTCTATTGTAACAGTCTCATCTGCAATAACAGCTGCAGCAAGAATACCTAGTGCTGCATTCTTTGCACCACTTATGTCTACTTCGCCAATTAATGGATTTCCACCTTTTACAATGTATTTTTCCATAATATACCTCAAATTTTATTCAAAAAAATATATATCAATAATTTATTTATCCAAAATTAATGTGTGCACTTAAAATTGGGCGCACACATTAATTATAGCAAATCTTTTTTATTTGTAAAGATAATCTGCAGGATTAGATCTTACGCCATTTACAACTATCTCGAAATGAAGATGTGGTCCTGTACTATTTCCAGTATTTCCACTTGCAGCAATAACCTGCCCCTGTTTTACTGATTGACCATATGTCACGTATATTCTGCTTAAATGGGCATATCTAGTCTGTTTTCCATCTGGATGACTAATAAGCACTGTATATCCAAAGCTTCCGTTCCAACCAGCTTCAACTACAACACCACCACTAGATGCCATAACTGAAGTTCCTGTTGAGCATGCATAATCAAGTCCCCAATGCATTCTTCCCCATCTCCATCCATAATATGATGAAATACGTCCTGTAGATACAGGTACAATATATGTTGGAGGTGTAAGTGTACCAACCTCAACCACTCTGGCTGTAGGCTCTACTGTAACTTTCTCAGCAAGAATTGTCACATTCTGTTCAACACCATCTTTGTACTCTACATCAGCAACAACAACTCTATGTCCTTTTGATCCTTCGTTAATTACATATGAATATGTATTATACATACTGTCATTGTATACATATTCTACAGGAAGATCATAGTCTTCTTCATATGTCTTCTGTTCTGTAACAACAACCGATAATTCCGGCTTTGGAACCATTACATTTATCAAATCGCCTATACGGATATAATCCTCCTCTGTATAGTCAGGATTCATTGCCAAAAGTTCATCGAGTGTAAGCTCATATTGAATAGCAATACCATATAATGTATCTCCTGTCTGAACCTCATATGTTTCATTTGTTTCTTTTTCTTTTGTAATAATATTGATTGCATCATCAAGTTTCATTATATCTGATGATGGCACATATGTTTCTGTAATATTGATATCCTGCACAAATTCAATATTTTTTATGTGATCTTCTTCACTAAATATCTGATCTTCTGTAATCTGTTCCTGCTCATTTTCACTGTCAATCGCAGCCATCACATCATCAGGATACTGTCTTAGAACATCCGCCTTAATAATATCATATGTTATTTTTTCAAAACGTGAATCTTTATCATTATATAAAATGACGTCAAATTGATTATCCTCGTCATATTTTGCCTGTGCGGCTTTAAGGAGTTTTATTACATCCTCTTTTGTTTCAAGAGTGATTGTAAGACCTTCTATATCTAAAACGTATGCCTGTTTCTTTGTATCAACTGTGGAATTTTTTAATTCCACATACATGGAATTCTTTATAATTTCATCTGAATCAGCCTTGCCAAAGAGACTATTATCTTCTTCAAATGTTAATTCTCCATCTATATATACATTTTCATCACTTGCATTCTCAAGCTCTGTTCTTGCCTCTATATATAATTCCTTTATTTCATCAATGTCTTCGCAAACACCAATCTGCTTTCCATTTAAACTTACTGTATAAAGCTGTCCATTATCACTATGATTACTAAACCATGGAAATGCTGCAGCCATAACCATCATTACACCTATGGCTGTACCTGCAAAAGTTACTCTGATACGTTTACTGTACTTTGTATACTTTTTCATATTGCCTCCATAAATTATATTTATAAAAATATTATCTCACATTCAAATTAATAATTAGTAATTGTTTTGTAACAATTCTGTAACATTTATGATTTTAACAGCAAAAGATACTTTTGTAAAGCTATTTCTTCAGCTGTGCAATCAATTCCTGTACTGTTTCTTCTACATTTTTACCAGTTTCATCTATAATTATATCTGAATATTTCTCATATAAAGGCACTCTTTCTTCATATAAATCCTTTAAATCCTGTCCGTCTTTAAGGACGACTCCTCTGCCTTTGAGATTTCCAAGTCTTCCATTTATTTCATCATAACCAACCTTCAAATACACTACCGTTCCAATTTCTTTCAAGTGCTCCATGGCTTCTTTACCATATACAACACTTCCTCCTGTCGCAATAACAGATTTATGGCATTCAAGCGTACTATTTACTCTGTTTTCTACTTGAATAAAGCCTTCTACACCTTTTTCAGCTATTATTTCCTTGAGAAGTTTTCCTTCCTGCTCTTGAATCACAATATCTGCATCTATAAATTTATATCCTATAATCTTTGCAAGTACTACTCCTGCTGTACTCTTACCCACACCAGGCATACCTATAAGTACAATATTATCTTTCATAATTTATCATTCTCCTGTTTTGTTTTAAGAAACACTTCTCCTTCATCTTATGACCCGAATCACAAGTGTCCTTCGCCAAACCATAAAAATTATAGTTGCAAATTATCTCTTTTTCAAGTAGTTTTACATATCTTTCTTGCTATATTACTACATTTTGTGATAATATATATACATATTTAGTAAATCAGGAGATTTTTATGAATCCAAAAGATATAGAAACGTTATACAATTCTTATAAGAACAGTATCTACACTGTTCGCAATCTCGAGAAACATCTTATAAAAGAATCTTATTCATATGACAAATGGTCGGAATCGTTGCGCCACAAATCAGAAACTATAAGACAGATGTATGCAGAGAACGAAAATTTAATACACTCTGTAATAGATGAATTTTTAAAAAATCCTTCTGATATTACAAAAGACTTGGCAAATATGTTTTCTGCCCAGATAGACTTTTTTATGTCTGAAGGTTATAGAGACTATTATTTAGTTGTGCCTGTTTTGAAGGGACTTATACCATATTATAAGGAGAATGGTCCAAAATGTTTACTCTTTGATACTTATTATTTCTTAGCGACTGAGATAATGGAGCAGCATAATTTCAAGGAGGCTGAAGACTATTACAATCTTGCAATCAGTATGTACAAGGATACATCAACCTTACCTGATATATACAGACACTTTAGATTCTGTTGCGCCCATTACTTCAGACTTCTTGCAGCTATTAATCTTGATGAAATAAATTCTGATACAGTTTACAAGTATGCTAATGAAGCATTTGAAGTATGGTTTGAAAAAAAGCTATTTCCATACATAAGTGAAAATAGATTAAAATCCCTTGAACACATCCTTATTTCTTTGGTAGTAAGCGCTATAGATGAATTAATAGAGAAAAACCAGACCATATCTCAAGGATTAGCAAGTATATTAATTAATGCATTTAACAGTCAGAGGGCATCTTCTGACTCAATCTTCAATATTGATATCAGGTTATTTGTTGTATATCATAAGTATAAATTATATATGGGAATGATTGATGAAAGTGAATATTACAATCTGCTTGTAGAAAAGTACAATAATGACTTTCCATCAATTGTTCCAAACTACACTTATGGAACATCAAATTTTATAGCATTATTTGATGACGAAACAGATGATTCAGAATTTTCATTAGATAAGCTCTTTTTAATGAATTCTTCGTATTGCTATGTTTACTATCTCATTCCTGAGCTTTTAAAATACAATAAAAATTCTTTATCTGCTGATATTTATATGTCAGAGATTTCAAAGTATTATTCGGACATGCCTATAATTACAGGAGACTGTCTTATAGATTTGCAAATTGAAAAGCATATTAGAAAAATATTTATCTATAGTTCAAGTGATAAGGCGATTATCAGCCTGCTTGAGGATATATTTGTAAGACGTCAGGTTATGACTGCCATACATTCCCATATGGTATCAAGACTTTCGTCTACTGTTACAGATCAGATTATTTACAAGAAGCCTGAAATTCTTATTGGTACTTTTGGAATATCTTCCGAGAATGAGGTTTTCAACAGAAGAGAAGAAATTCTTTACTTTGTCAGTTGTGCCAGTATACTTCATGATCTCGGTAAAGTTATATGTTCTGATATAATAAACCTTCATACACGAAAACTTACTACTATTGAGAAAGGAATTTTTATGCTTCATCCTGAACACGGAGGACAGATTGCAGATACAATTCCAACAATATACAAGTATAAAGATATTATTTTAGGTCATCATAAATCTTACGATGGAAACTTTGGATATCCTGAAAACGTGGACTTCCATACTTCAGAGGTAAAAACAATTATTGATATCATTACAGTATGTGACTGTATAGATGCCGCAACAGATACTTTAGGCAGAAATTATGCCAAACCAAAGGAATTTGTTACTGTTATAGATGAATTAAAAGCAGATGCCGGCACACGTTACTCAAGTGATTTAGTTGATTTTATAACCGGTGATATTGAATTAATGGTAAAAATTCACGACCTTACAAAAAACGAACGTGAACATACATATTTCGAAATTTATCATAACTTCGTTGAATCAAATGTAAAGTTTAAAAAGACTGATGAATTAAATCTTAGAATGATGAGTAGCAGCGACTTATACGCACTGTCAGAAATGAGCGGTAATCCTCTTGATGATATTGAGCATTTATTTGATCTTTGTGAAAGAAACAGCTTCATTCTAACAGATGGACATAATCATTCTTTCGGATACTGCTTTACCCGTGGTAGAATCGATGTTCTTGAAATACACGAAATGTTTATATTCAAAGAATATCGTAGACAGGGATACGGAACACAATTTATGTCCCTCATCGAAAATCTGGCTCAAAAGCATGGTTACAGACAGCTTACTATGCCAGCAAGAGAAAAAGGACACTTTGATAAATTCTGTTGGATTCTCGGTTTTAAGGACCGAAACGAAAAGGGTTGGATGCAAAAACGAATATAAACCAACTTGATTGACAATCATCCATTTAAGATTTATAATTCTTTCGTTACAATTGACACGAACAAACTTCCTTTTGTTCATATATACATAGGAAAATGAGGTTACTTATGAGAGGAAAGGCACGTAAAGAAGATTTATTTACCATCCCAAATATCCTTTCTTATATTAGAATTTTATTAGTCCCCCTATTTGTTTATATTTTCTTAAATAAATGGTACTGGCAATCAGCATTAGTTGTTGTAGTAGCTGCTGTAACAGATGTTATAGATGGATATATTGCCAGAAAGTTTAATCTTATAACTGACTGGGGCAAATTCATAGATCCTGTTGCCGATAAACTTATGCAGTTTGCAATGCTTGTCGTAACAATCCTAAAAGCACCTTTTGTATTAATACTTGTGATTGCCTTTGTACTGAAAGAATCTATATTATTAATTGTCGGACTCTATATATATCATAAAGGCAACAATTTAAATGGTGCTATGTGGTGTGGAAAGCTTTGTACCGTGGTAATGGATATATCGATGCTTATACTCATTGCATGCCCTGAAAGTTTTATAACAGATGCGCTGACAGATACTATCATTGTAGTTGTAATGGCATTTATGCTACTTTCCTTTGTAGTATACCTAAATGCATACAAAAAGCTCTATGCTAGTATGAAAGCTGAAAATGATAAGAAGAATGTTTAGTCTTAGAGTTGTTATATTACGATATGGTATGTATGCACGAAGTGTTCTTAATTTTTTAAAGCTATGGTACTAGAAGGTATCTTTATTCATAAATGTATATTAAGCATATAGCACAAAGTATATTGTCATTTGTAACTTTGTGCTATATGCATATTATTATCCCGAATATACCTTTAATCCCCTACCCTTTATAAAAAAGAACACTCCTATTTTTTCTTTCTGTTCTCAAAATAAACAAACGAATCCACCGTATCCAAGATATCCTTAAAAGTATCTCTTGGTGCAGCATCAATATATTTTCTAATAATCTCACTTTCATCATTTCTATATTTTCCATAGAAAATATCAAAAAGATTATGACCTCTGACATATATCTTAATAAGTTCAAGATTTTCCTTGATATCCCTGCTACTATTTATACGAACATTTTTTGTTCTAAGAAGTCTTTTAAAACTTGGAAGCTTATGAAGATAGTCTTTATACTTTTGGAACAAAGTATTATAAAATTCATCTTCATTTTTTATTACACCTATTTTTGTCATTACTGCCGGGTCAAGAAAATAATTTTCAAACGAGTAATACTTAAGAACAAGTACATTCTTTGGTGTTACATTAGGAAGATTATCTACATCTTCAAGAGCCCTCTGTCCGTAGTAATTACACAACTGTTTTACAAGATACTTTGGATTCTTACCATCACTATCCCTTATCATAAGAAACTGATCCTTTAGATATAATTTATTAATATACTTAAGATTTGCATATGTCTTGATATTTGTACAGCTGTTTGTAGGAATAATGGAAATACGATTAAGCTTTCCATCTTCATCTCTTATTTCTGAATAATACTTTTCAAGCAATATTGGCAATCTATTGCTGTCCTGCTTTCCTTCAACTATAAATACAAAGCTTACATTCATCAGGTCATTTGCTGTATAACCAAGATCATCAAGTATAATATCTATATCTGGATTTTCAACAACAGTTGTATCATAGTTCTCATCAAGAACAACCTGCTTTATCTGCCTTGAAGAGAAATTAAATATCATATTTGGCGAATATGTCGAGAATATAACCTGATTCTTTTTAGAGAGTCTGTAGAGTATTTCACTGGCTACCTTTTGAAGCTGTGGATGCAGGAATATTTCAGGATCCTCTATCATTATCAGACTGTGCACTCTGCTCTTTTCATCAATATACGCCTCAATAAGCGATAAAAGATATATACTTTTTGCACCTGCACTCAGATGATTCACTGTCTGTACTGCACCATTTCTCTCATCCTTAATCTGTGTTTCAAGCTTAAATAATTCCGAAACATTTACATTTACTTTATACTTTATCTCTTTTGCAATGACACCATTTTTCTTAAGATTTCGATTTACACTTTCAGTGAAATTATCAAAGTTCATCTTATAAATCTTATATTCCATAAGTTTTGTGGTCTCAGCCATAGATAACTCTTCAGCTTTTTTGTATCTAATATCTTCAATACATTTGAAACACTGATCACACTTTCTAAGCTTATCATATAGGCATACAGATTCTTTGATAACACTAATGTCATCACCATAATTAATATTTAATAAACCATTCTGAAAATCACGAAGATCTCTTTTATGATCAATGTAATATAGTTTTGGAAGAATCTCCACAATATGCTTATTTTCTACACCATATTCATCAGTATATTTTGCATCAAGATTCGGAGTAACTTTGTATATGATTTTTATTCCATCCTCTTCACTAAATGTTGGGAAAGTCTCTTTGAATTCAGCAAGCCACTTTTCATACGACCTCTCCTTAGATACAACTCCCCATTCGTTCATCTGATACAAAGAATCTTCAGACATATTAAGTGTAAAAGTTATCTGCATTTCCCTATCTGGGTCTCTGAAATGCTTTCTTTCCAGTTTAAAATTACCCGTAACTAATCGCACCGCATCAATAACAGAACTTTTACCTGTTCCGTTCTTTCCTACTAATATGAATGCATAGTCTATGTCTTTTATCTCCATTCTATCAATAGACATAAAGTTCACGATAGTCATAGAACTAATCCTCATACAAAACACCCTCTTCCATTTATATATATTTATTTGTCTTTCTTTGTCTTAACCGAATATCCAAACTTTCCGACTTTTTCACCCAGAAGAAAATATTCTCCATGTGAATATGCGATAAGTCCGGCATCATTAAGATTAAGCTTACCTGTCTCATCCATATATTTATCATCTATTGTAACACCCATAACTTCTGCCAAAAACATATCATGGGTTCCAAGAGAAATTATCTCTTTGAGCTTACATTCAATATTTACCGGACTTTCTAAAATACCTGGAGCTTTTACATATTTTGACTCTAATGGTGTAAGCTTCATCTCTTTAAACTTATCAACATCTCTTCCTGATTTAACGCCGCAATAATCTGTTGCAAATACTAAGTCCTTTGTTATTAGATTAATTACAAATTCTCCACTTTCTTTGATAATATCATATGAATATCTTGAAGGTCTGATAGATACATACGCCATAGCAGGAGTAGAACATGTGGTTCCACACCATGCAGTTGTTATTATATTTGGTCTTTCTCCTTCTCTTTTACAACTAACCATTACTGCCGGAACAGGATATACCATATTCCCCGGTTTCCAATTCTGTCTTCCCATAACGTCATTACCTCTGTGAATAATCAATACATTCAAATTCCATTCCCGAAGCTTTGAATCCATCCGATGTTCTCTCGAAATGTATTACAACACTATCTTCTGCATATCCATCATAATCTTTTCTAATACCTGTTGTATTGCTTCTTGGTGTCTTAGCCCAGAATCTGCATGTAAAATGTACTACACAATCCACACTCTTTCCTTCAACACTATTTTCAATTGAAATATCATAGGATACATCTTCAATAATCTTAAGAAATGCACCATCTTCTTTATTTATATCTGCATATAATTTATCATATATATCCGCAAGCTGATTTGCACCATCTTCTGTAAAATATGGCTTAAGTTCTTCTATACCAGTTCCAGCCAAAGCATTCTCATATAATCCAAAAACAATTTCAGGAGAACCATTTTCAATAACAGGATCTATGAAAACCTTTTCAGCATTTACCTCAAAATATTCGTCATCCTCATCTACAATTATGTACTCAGAGATTGGATTCATACCCTCAAGTGTACACGAGAGAATATGGCTTCCTTCAAATATATCTCCAACATAGTATTCCATCATATTAGTGGATGGAGAATAGCTTCTTTCACATTCCGAAACATCAATACCGTCTATTGTTGTATGATAACCAAATGGAACCTTAATTGTAAGATTCTTCTTTACCATATCATTTAAATCAAGCTTGTATTCAGGAAAGAATAACTTAACTCTTCCATCTCCCTCAATAATCTTAAGTGTCTGTGCAACCTTATTATCTTCATATACGTATGAAATACTAATATTTGTAATCCCATCCTCTGTTTCAACGCTATCCTTTGAAATCTGAGATAAATCGACAGTTTGATACTTGTTTGTCATACCATTTACAAATGTAACTGCATTTACAAACTTACTTTCATTTACTTCTGACAGATTATAAAGTACTTTCCAATTGGCTCCGGCAAAATTTTCATATACCTTATTTACAGTTTTGTCAGGATTGCCATATACAGAATTATATGCAAGAAAAACACCTATTGCTCCAAACACCAAAAGAAGCAAAAGAGACTTTATCATTTGAAGGAAGAAACGTCCTATATTTTTCTTCTTCACTGTCTTGTTTATCTTTTTTTTCATATCTTCTACGGCTTCTTCTGTAATATCTAAATTTGAAACTTCGTCTGTTCTATCCGAATTTAAAACTTCATCAGTTTTATCTGTTTTATTTTCCATGATTTACCCTCTCTAATATAGTGTCATTCTATCATATTTAGTCTAATATGGCTATATATCTTTGACCACTCTTGATTATCTCATTTTCTGCCACATTTATGCCCATATTAAAACTTGTTCCATCAAAAGTTCTAAAATATATTGTATCTACATTTCCCAAGTATCCACTATAGCCTGATATCGCAACAATTCCATAGTCTTCAAGCTGTGTCAGAACAGGAATTTCCTTGGTAGTATAATATAGAATGTCTTCCAGTTTTAGAGTTGAAACATCTAAAGCCTTAATGTTTGGATTATCAAGAATGTCCTTTATATTCTGGTAATTTGGAGAGGCAGCATCAGTAGCAGAAGGAACTACCTTATTATCAAGTTTTGATAATCTTGCCCATACATATTTTCCGCTGGAATCTACTACTACACCATACTGTGCACTGGCTGTCTCAATAGCTTCTTTTATCTTAGCTGTTTTTAATATCATATGTCCTTGCGCATATACATAATAAGAACTATCTTCATATTCATCATCTCGTCCGATATCATTTACATTTGCAAATTCAACTTCATTTGTTTTTATAACTGATAGCTCATCCTCACATGTAACTGTATACGCAAACTTAACTATAAGCTCTGTAAGCTTAAGATCAGTTACAATCGTCGACTGAGTAATAGTAGCATTGTTTTCTTCAACTTTATTTACAATCTGATCGTCGCTTATATTTACAAAGTTTCCAGTTTCATCTTTTGAAACTCTTGTAAGTTTAAGCATATTCTCATATATGGAAACATCCTTTATATATATATTATCTTTTTGATATTCCTCAATTTTTTCCTCATCACCATATATGCTTATAAATATCTTGTACATAGGAAAAACAGTATCTCCATATTCATCTACGTAGATATCACTTTGATGACATAATCCATATACCATGTCGTTTCCGACGAATCCGATTACTTTGATATAGTCTCCTTCTTCCGCCTTAATCTTATAATCTTTTTCCTTTGCAACGTCAATTACCCTTATACTGTCAGCACTATATATACTACCATTTTCATGCCATGCAACCATATTATTATCACCATTAATAATAAAGTTACCTTTCTGTAAATGGTTTGCCAGCTGTACATATTCATTACTGTCCATTGTAATTGTATATATATTATCTTCAACCATCAAATATATAATATTATCTTTTGTGATATATGCAAATTTTCCTATTTGACCCTTTTGTATTTCAAATGGCCTATTTGTAGATATAAATACAAGCTCTTTTACATTGTTTTTTTCTCTATTATAAGTATATAAAGCCGTTCCGACTTCACCCTCATGTTCACCTTTATTCATGTATCCATATACCATAAAAAGAACATTTCCACTAGAATCAGTGGATACTATTTCGATATCATTTTCATTAAACACATCTCTGATATCACTGTCGCTTCCACTTTCAAATGACATAATACAAACCATCTGATTTTTGCTCATATCCATTAACCACAGATTTCTCTCTTTTACAAAAGATACATATGAACCTGTTTTTGAACAGTTTGTCTCAACATAAAGATCACTATCCAGTCCCATATTTATTCTGGTACCGGATACATTTCTTGTATTACAGTCAAATATCTGATTCATTTCTCTCTCATAAACATAAAGGTACATTACATTTATACCCTGTCTTATTCTGAAGTACTCTGAAACATTATAATACTCATATATTCCAAGCTCATTTTTTGCCTTTACTTTATAGTTTAGTTCATAGCATCCTACATCATTCAAAAGCTCCTTAATCGTTATAATAGGTGCTGACACTCTTGTAACCTCAAGAGAACCCCATGTTACATTATTAAAGCTGGAATACAAATCAACCTTTGCAAGATTTGTATTATCTGAAGATGCCTTTGGTTCAAGATATGGCATATATTCCTTTGCATCCTCTTTATCTAACGTACTCTCGCTAAAACCTGTTACAAAGTTAATATGCTCTGCAATATCTATGTAATTTTGCAAAATAACCCTTGTGTAGTAATTTATTTCACCATGCTTTTCTGTTACAATCTTTACTAGAAGCAAATATTCTTCATTATCTTCAATTATTCTCGAGAGATTTAATGTAGCTTGAATTTTTGTTCCAATTATTTCGTATTCATCTACATTCTTTTTTTCTATAAGTCTAGTTGTATCAAGACTTCTAAGCTCATACGATACACCGGCTATGACATTCTGATATGTTTCTACACGTATACTTACAGTTTTATCTTCACTTATAGGTGTAATAGAGTCTCTCATATACTTTGCGTCCATATCCACAGTATATCCATGAAGTGTATTCACTGTCTCACCATTGTATTGCATATATGTAATTGGTAATGTGGCAGTTCTCATTATATTATCATCTTCGACTTCTTTATCCATGGTTATCACGAAATATGTAGCAATTGTTCCAATAAAAATCAAAGATAATAAAACAAATTTTAATACTGTTCTTTTCATTTCAAAAGTTCCTTTATTGTTGGTTTAATTGATAATTCTTCAATCATTTGTTCAAGCTGTTCGTCTTTTTTGTATGAATATTTTTCCTTTTTAACAGCTCTTATAAGCAGATTCTTTGGTGTATGTTCCATATCGATAAATTCAAGTATCTGTGTATCATACCCATATTCTCTAAGTGTTTCACCTCTTATAGCGTCAGTCAAAATTGCCGACATTCTTTCCTTTAATATTCCATATTTAAGAACAGGCGATAACATATCATTCTTTATTTGTCCGTTTATTTCATGCTGGCAACATGGCACACTGAGTATAACCTTTGCATTCCATTTCACTGCCTTATACAAAGCATAGTCGGTTGCTGTGTCACACGCATGAAGTGTTACAACCATATCTACATCATCTTTAATCTCATAGTCTGCAATATCACCCATTAAAAACTTAAGATTCGTATAATTAAGTTTCTTTGCAAGCTCATTACAATTGTTGATTACCTCTTGCTTCAAATCCAATCCTATAATGTTTACACTGAATCCTTTCTTTTCTTTTAAATAGTAATATATTGCAAAGGTTAAATATGACTTACCACAACCAAAATCTATAATCTCTATTGTCTTATCTTTTGGAAGCTTATATACAATATCTTCAACAAATTCAAGAAATCTATTAATTTGTCTGAATTTATCATATCTATGTTTTAAAACATAGCCTTCTTCATTCATAACACCAAGATGAACAAGAAAATCAACAGGTTGTCCCTCTTTCAAAATATACTTTTTCTCTCTGTTATGCATGAGAATAAGTGGTTTCTCTGCTAGTTTCTTTTTTACTGTTACCTGTCCCTTTTTACTAATCAGCACTGAATACACAGCCTTCGTAGTAGTAATATTTGCCTGCTTATATTTATCTGACAAAATAACACCTAAATATTCTTTAAACTCATCTGCTTTAAGATTAGTATGTTTTACCTGTTTTTCAATGTATTCTGTTATCTGATACAACTTTTCACCCTTTAATTCAATCTGGCGAAATTTGACTTTTGTTGCAACAATACTCTTATCTCGTCTGTCACTCGCAATCCCTTCAGACAATTCCTCTATATTTAATTCATTTATAAAGTTTAATACTTTTTCGTTCATAAATCATCCTCTATATCGTTCTCTCTCTATAATCATATATACTATCATTCATACATTATAGCAAGGTACTTTACACCATTATTATAGTAATGTTTTTTTCATTAAAATACAAGGCTAAAAATCTTCATTTATAATAGGTGTCGCCATGTAAATAACTGTTTCATCACTTGTTTCATCATATGTAAATGCAATATTAATATTCACCTTTTTTCCTAACAACATTACGCAATCCCTTATGTTGTCACTATATCCATACAAAACACTCATCGAATTTGTATATTTTTCTTCTACAACTTTTCCGTCAAATTCTTCTAACATTTTTCTTCCAATCTCAGCTCTTTCCCCATCATCTATATATCCCTTAACATAACCACTTAATGAAAGGGAAATTTCCATAGTTATACCCGTTTTTTCAAGTGCATCCTTGATTTTATCCTTATACATTACAGCACTTTCAACAGAATCCTCTATGCTCATTTCTATGCATAAATAATTCGTCACCTTAATATCTGTTTTACTTTTTTCTTCCTCAATCGTTGTAAGCTTTATCTTTGTTGTAACATACTTAGCATTTTTATTTATTTCAATAGTAGTTTTATTTGCATCAATATCTTGCTCTTTACTAATATCATATTCTTCATTTAGTCCAATGCTTTTTGCTATATTTCTTACAAAATTTTCTTTCTCTTCTTCTGAATAATATCCTTCAAAAGGTTTTGCGTTTATACTCACATGACTGGTTGTATGCATATATTTTTCATGTGAAAACGCATTTATCAGCATTTTATTCTCATCCTTAATTTCATAAGTAAATATTTTTATGACTAATATTACTAATGTTATAAGAAGAATAATTATCAATTTTTTTCTCATAAAAAAACCTCCAAAATGATAAGTCAATACTCAAATGAACATCATCCCATTTGATGTATATTCTTACCAGTTTTGGAAGTTTTATACCTAATCATACCATTGTTCCCAGTATGCATTTCCATCATCTACAGAAACATATTTTGAATCTAATTCATCTATCAGCAAATCAACCTTGCTTTTTACATGAGCACTATCATAGCTCTTTGGTAAACTATCTCCTTCATCTGTAGCAAGCAGATAACTAAAAACTTCTGCTCTGTCCTCAAAAATACCTTCCTTCGAATAAGAGCTGACAAAGTATACATTCTTTAATTGTTCCCCCTGTATTATGTAATTATCATACATTCCCTCGTCTTGCGAATATGAAAAGCCTATTGGATTTTTATTTTCCCATCTTGTAAAACACCCACTATCTTCATTGAACTGGTTCATTTCAAAATCTATTACATGAAATAATTCATGGGCAAACGTAGCCGAAAACTCATCAAAGGAATTCACATCTGCATTCATTCTTACTACTGTCTTTTCTTCCTTATAGCTTGTCAATCCAAGAAGCTGCCTATCACCATCCAATTGTGTCATATTCCCTGTAATATTAATTTCAAGATATCTTCCCTCTGCATATCCCGTCATTACTTCATCTAAAAATCCTTCAGGCAATCTATCCAGTATTTCTTCAATGCTTTCTAAAGCCCTCTTATTTTTAGAACTATTGGTACTCTTCTCTATATCAAATCCACTCTCTATGCAGCTCGCCTCTTCACCAACACGTATCTTTACGTTATATTTTTCCTCAAGTTCCAACTCAAGTTCATACGCAGTACTATCATTCTTCTTCTGTGAATATTCCATCATATTGGATACACCAAATATAATGAATAAAAATACTGCCAATATCGAAGTTATTGCAATTATAATCGGTTTTTTTGATGATTCTACGTATCTTGCATTGCCATATGAATAGCCTGCATATGTTGGATTTCCATATAGCTGGTTTCCGTACATTTGATTTCCATATGTTTGGTTTCCATACGTCTGATTTCCGTATGGCTGGCCTCCGTATGTTTGATTTCCATACGTTTGGTTTCCATATGCTTGATTTCTGTACGGCTGGTTCCCATATGTTTGACTTCCATATGCTTGGTTTCCATACGTCTGGTTCCCGTATGTTTGATTTCTGTATGGCTGGTTTCCATATGTTTGATTCCCATATTGTTGACCTGAGTAATATCCACTATTTCCGGCATATCCCTGATTTCCGTATTGATTCTGGTTACCAGAATATCCATTTTGTGTCTGCTGGTTATATGCATTCTGTGAATTGTTTATATTATTCTGACTATATGTATTCTGCTGTTGAATTATATCTTTCCGGCTATATCTATATATATTCTGCTGGTTGTTTATACTATTCTGGCTATATGTATTCTGCTGTTGAATTATATCATTCTGGCTATATATACTATCTTGATTATTCAACTGTCCATCCTGTTCCCCTATTTCATTATTAAAACTAGGATACTTTGAGCCTCTTTCGTCCATTTTACTACCTCAACCTCTTTATATTTCCCAAATCTTCTGCATCAAATACAAGAACATCTCTGTTTCTTTAGATAGTATCATAACATATCTTTATTTTTTTTGCAAAAAACCAAACTCCCTAGTTTTTCATACTCAAAAAGAATATATTCTGGGCTTATTTTAGCTTCTCTTGCTTATAGGCCCAAACATGCCTGCTTTTTATTCTCTAAAAGAATATATTCTGGGCTTATTTTAAAAAATTTTGCTAAAAAGCCCCATCTACCTTGCCAATACAAGCATAAATGGGGCTTTTAATATACAATTCCAGTTTTACGCGGTGCTCATTCGCATTAAGCTTCGCTTCATGCTCATGTCGCACTGGCGCGCTATCTTATTTTTCTAATAGACTTAATCTTGCAATTGATCTTTTTAGAGCAGCTTCTGCACGTGACAAATCAGACTCACCATCTTTTATTCTTCGTTCCGCTCTTATTTTAGCTTCTCTTGCTCGATTTTCATCTATTTCATCCGGCCACTCAGCAATCTCTGCCATGACCTTTACCTTATCCTGTAAAATAACTACAAATCCTGAATGAACAGCAGCCTTTTTTATTTCATCTTCCTCATGTATTGTCACAACACCAGGTGACAATACACTAGTCATAGGGATATGGTTTTTATAGACACCTATCTCACCTTCTGTGGTGATCATCTCTACAAAATTCACCTTACCTTTGTAGAAATCCCTTTCAGGTGAAATAATCTCTAATTCAAATAATTTGTCGTCTGCCATACTATCTCCAATCCTTCACACTTTATATCTATGTGCGATACCATGCCATTTTCATTAGATTTATTTTACCTTTGCAAGTACGTCTTCAATACCACCACAATTAAGGAAATAGCTTTCAGGTATATCATCATACTTTCCTTCAAGGATTTCTTTAAATCCCTGAACTGTTTCGCTAATAGGTACATATTTTCCTTCAAGACCTGTAAACTGTCCTGCCACGAAGAATGGCTGTGAAAGGAATCTTTGAACCTTTCTTGCTCTTGCAACTACAAGCTTATCTGCCTCTGAAAGTTCATCCATACCAAGAATTGCAATGATATCCTGTAATTCTTTGTATTTCTGAAGAATTTCCTGTACACCTCTAGCTACCTTATAGTGTTCCTCACCAACAATCTTTGGATCAAGGATTCTTGATGTTGATTCAAGTGGATCAACTGCTGGATAAATACCAAGTTCAACAATTGCTCTTGATAAAACTGTTGTTGCATCAAGATGTGCGAAAGTTGTTGCCGGTGCCGGGTCAGTTAAGTCATCTGCTGGTACATATACCGCCTGAACAGAAGTAATGGAACCATTCTTTGTAGATGTAATACGCTCCTGTAATGCACCCATTTCTGTCTGTAAAGTTGGCTGATAACCTACAGCTGATGGCATACGTCCAAGAAGCGCTGAAACTTCTGAACCTGCCTGTGTAAATCTGAAAATATTATCAATGAAAAGAAGTACATCCTTTCCACCTTTATCTCTGAAATATTCAGCCATTGTAAGTCCTGTAAGACCAACTCTCATACGGGCTCCTGGTGGCTCGTTCATCTGACCAAATACCATTGTAGTTTTATTGATAACTCCTGACTCAATCATTTCATGATACAAGTCATTTCCTTCTCTTGTTCTCTCTCCAACACCTGTAAATACAGAATATCCACCATGTTCTGTAGCGATATTTCTAATAAGCTCCTGGATAAGAACTGTTTTACCTACTCCGGCTCCACCGAAAAGACCGATTTTACCACCCTTCTGATATGGGCAGAGTAAGTCAACAACTTTAATACCTGTTTCGAGAATTTCAGACTTTGTAGACTGTTCTTCAAAAGCAGGTGCTTTTCTATGAATTGGATAATAATCTACCCCCTGTGGGACATCCTTATTATCAATAGGTTCACCTAATACATTAAACATACGACCAAGAGTATTCTCACCAACTGGAACAGAAATTGGAGCACCTGTAGCAACTGCTTCCAATCCTCTCTTTAATCCTTCAGTAGGACCCATGGCGATACATCTTACCGTATCATCTCCCAGATGCTGGGCTACCTCTACAACGAGTTTCCCACCATTGTAATTGATATCTATAGCTTCATATATTTCAGGAAGATTTCCATTAGGAAACTTAATATCAAGTACGGCACCAATAATCTGAGTGATTTTACCTATATTTTTTTCTGCCATTTTTTTCACTCCTTATGTTAATATGCGCTAGCCAATGGCCTCCGCTCCAGCAATGATTTCTGTAAGTTCCTGTGTAATAGAACTCTGACGTGCTCTATTATACAGCAACGATAAATCTGCAATCATTTCTTCTGCATTATTTGTTGCCGAATCCATTGCTGCCATTCTTGCACCATTTTCACTGGCTACTGCTTCAACCAATGCACCATAGATAAGGCTACTGATATACTTTGGAATAATCATATCAAGAACTTCTTCCTCTGAAGGCTCATAGTTCATAGGTACTTTCTTCTCTTCTTCACTTAGCTCATAATCTTCTGTTGACACAGGGAGCAGTTTTTTCATAGTAGGAATATGGCTTACTGTATTCTTGAATACTGTATATGCCAAATATATCTCACCGATTTCACCATCTTCAAATGCTTTTAAAACAGAATTGCAAATTGTCATTGCATCCGTAAATAATGGTTCTTCTATAACATCTGAAAAGTCTTCCTTTATCTCATAGCCTTTTGAAGAAAGTGCATCTTTACCCTTACGACCAATCGTATAAAGAACCACATCATCCTTTGTAAATGCTTCATCCTTAGTAAGCAGTTTTACAATATTTGAATTGTAACCACCTGCTAAACCTCTATTTGAAGTAATAACAATAACTGCCTTTTTCTTATCAGGATGATTCTTTAAAAATCTGTGATTTATATTTCCTGAACGGGCAAGAACTGACGTTACAACATCATACATACCATTAAAATATGCCTTTGAAGATTCAGCTCTTGACCTTGCCTTCTGCAATTTAACAGTGGATACTAACTTCATGGCTTTTGTAATTTGTCCTGTGCTTTCAACACTTACTTTTCGTCTCTGAATATCTCTCATTGACGCCATGATCATTCACCGTCCTTTATTGTTGTTCCTTAACTTCCTTAATAGCCGCTACTAACTTCTCTTCAATCTCTGAAGAAAGCTCTTTTGTAGTCTTAATACTTTCAGGTATTTCAGGATACTTTGTCTTAATATGTTCAAATAATCTTTCCTGGAAATCCAGAATATCACTTACCTCAATATCTAAAAGATATTTTTTGGTAGCCGCATAAATAATGATTACCTGATACTCTACCGGCATAGGCTTATACTGTGGCTGTTTAAGAACCTCTTTGATTCTTACACCCTGTTCAAGCTTTTCTTTTGTATCTGCATCAAGTTCTGAACCAAACTGTGCAAAAGATGCAAGCTCTCTATACTGGGCAAGCTCAACACGGATAGGTGCAGCAAGCTTCTTAATAGCTTTAATCTGAGCAGCGCCACCAACTCTGGAAACGGAAAGACCTGCATTAACCGCTGGTCTGAAACCTGAGTTAAACATTTCTGTTTCAAGATATATCTGACCATCTGTAATAGAAATTACGTTAGTTGGAATATATGCTGAAACATCACCTGCCTGAGTTTCAATAATTGGTAATGCTGTAAGTGAACCTCCACCTAATTCATCAGAAAGCTTTGCAGCTCTCTCTAAAAGTTTTGAATGTAAGTAGAATACATCACCTGGATAAGCTTCTCGACCAGGTGGACGACGAAGTAATAAGGAAAGTGTACGATATGCTGTTGCATGCTTACTTAAATCATCATAAACAACAAGGACATCCTTTCCCTGCTCCATCCATTCCTCACCAATAGCACATCCTGAATATGGAGCAATATACTGAAGGGGTGCAAGCTCACTGGCTGTAGAAGCTACAACAGTGGTATAACTCATTGCACCATGTTCTTCTAATGTTTTAACAATAGAAGCAATTGTAGACGCCTTCTGACCTATAGCAACATAGATACAGAGTACATCCTGTCCTTTCTGGTTAATAATTGTATCAATGGCGATAGCAGTTTTACCTGTCTGTCTGTCACCAATGATAAGCTCTCTCTGTCCACGTCCAATTGGAACCATGGCATCAATAGCTTTTATACCTGTCTGCAATGGTGTATCTACTGATTTTCTTGAGATAACACCAGAAGCAACTCTTTCAATCTGACGATACTTACTTGCATTGATTGGTCCTTTACCATCAATAGGCTGACCCAGTGCATTTACAACACGTCCAATCATTTCATCACCAACAGGAACCTCAACAACACGTCCGGTTGTCTTAACTGTATCTCCTTCATTGATGTTTTTATGATCACCAAGTAAAACTGCACCAACATTGTCAGCTTCCAAGTTGAGTACCATACCATAAACCTCACCTGGGAATTCAAGAAGCTCTCCCTGCATTGCGTTTTCAAGTCCGTGAACTCTGGCAATACCATCGGCTACCTGAATAACTGTACCAACATCTGATACCTCAAGTTTGGTAGAATAATTCTTAATTTGTTCTTTAATTACTGAACTAATCTCTTCAGGTCTTAAATTCATGGAGTTAACCCACCTTCTTTACGTTGATATTATGAGAGTTGAATATTATATAATTCTCTGGATATATTATATATCTTTGTCTTTATACTGCTATCAACAACTCTGTCACCAATGCGAATAACCATACCACCTATGATATTTTTATCCACAATGTAATTAATTTCAAATGCTACATACTCTGTAGTATCCATAAGCTTTTTTTCTATTTCTTTTTTCTTTGCACCTGTAAGTTCAATAGCTGTCGTAACTGTTGCTACTCCAATCTTCTTGTACTCCTTCACTTTGAAAATAAAATATTTTAAAGCTTCAACCATCTTGATCTGTCTGTCTTTCTTTACCATCAATAGTAAGAAGCCTGTTATATCATCCGATACTCTGTCTTTAAAAATATTCTCTGTGACTTTTTCTTTCTCTTCTTTACTGATTTTTGGATGGTTAAGAAGCTTAATGAAGTCTTCATTCTCTTCAATAGCTTCTACAACACACTTTGCTTCCTCGAAATACTCATCTATTTTCCCTGAAGAGATGGCAAGTTCAAACAAAGCATCACCATAAGTTTTATCTACTAGCTTAGCCATGTACTATCACCTAACTCTCCTAAAGTCTCATCAATGAGCTCTTCCTGCTTCTTTGCATCTATAGATGCTGCTACTACCTTGCCTGCCATAAGAGTAGATACTGCAATAATCTCCTTCTTAACATCGTCCTTTGCTTTTGCTTTTTCAAGTTCTGCTTCAGACTTTGCATGTTCAATTATTCTAAGAGCCTCCTCTTTTGCTTCACTAATAATTCTTTCTTCATTAGCCATGGCTTTTTTTCTGGCCGCTGCTAGAATAGCTTGGGCCTCTTTGTCCACACTTTTAAGCTTTTCATCATATTCTTCCTTTAAAGCTTTTGCTTTATCCATATCAGCTTTAGTGTTTTCTCTCTCCTCAGTAATTTTATCCTGACGCTTTTTAAGCATATCTCTTACCGGATTAAAAAGAATATATGAAAGAAAGATAAAAAGTATAAATATATTAATGGCCAGTACGACAGCATCGAATATCAACTGTGGATCCAGTCCAAAAATTCTATCTCCTAAATTATCAGCAGCCTCCGTGGAAGCTTCTAATAAAACTGGTCTTAATAAACTAAGCACTCTGTCCAAGGTTTCGCCTCCTTTCATTTTCATTGAATTTCAAGCAATAACTTACTTGATTTTTAGAGCATCACACTCTATAAAATTCACCTTATTTGAAAGGCTTAACGAACATCAAAATAATAGCAACAGCAAAGCCATAAAGACCTGTTGTTTCTGCAACAGCCTGTCCTAAAAGCATTGTTGATGTAATATCTGACTTTGCTCCTGGGTTACGTCCAACAGCAGCTGCTGCCTGACCTGCTGCATAACCCTGTCCAATACCAGGTCCGATACCTGCTATCATTGCTAAACCTGCGCCAACTGCTGACATTGCATAAATAAGATCCTGTCCACTCATGTGTAAATCCTCCTAAAATTATTTTAATCTGCAATCTTATCGTTAACATATACCATTGTTAACATACAAAATACGTATGCTTGGATACATCCTGAAAAGATATCAAAATATACATGTAAAAATGCAGGAATACCTGTTGTAATTGGTGGTGACAACAATCCGTAGATAAGTCCCATCATAACTGTTCCTGACAACACATTACCAAACAAACGTAAAGAAAGAGATAATGGAACTGCTATTTCACCAATAATATTAATCGGTGTAAGCAGAACCGGTTTACAAAGGTTTGAAAAATGTTTCGTTCCCTTTGTCTTAATACCGTTGTAGTGAATGATACAAAATGTAATAATACCCATTGCAAATGTAACACCGTAGTCAGCTGTAGGTGGTCTAAGACCAAACAGGCCTGATATATTACAAAGCAATGCAAATACGAACACTGTGGCTATCCAGTTTCTGAACTTGTAACCGTTTGCCCCCATAATACCATGAACCATATTGTCTATAGTTGATACTAATATCTCACAAATATTTTGGATGACACCTGGAGTATCATCTGCATTTGCTTTTTTTATCTTTGAACTTGCAATAAGTGCAAAGATAATGATAACCGCTGATACAACTATAAGACTTATATGTGTAGTTGTAAGATAAAAGGTATGGCCAAACAATTCTATCTCTTTCCAGTAATGAATTGAAAAGTCAGCCTCTTTCTCTCCCGCACTCAACAATATATTCATAGTATCTGATATATCATATCCCACATAATCACCGTCCTTTACTTAAAAATTTAGACGTTAATCTATTAGTAACCGGCTGAATATATGCCGATAACTTCAAAATCAAAATACCAAACATCATAGAAGCAAGATTTACCGCTTCCGTGTACCATACAATGACAAACAATATTATCATTGCAATCACTCTGATAATATAATGCTTCCTTATATATTTAAGTGCTGAATTTTCATCCATTCTAACTGATTCCTCTATTGAAACAGCCATATGAATAACCATAAACATTGAAAATACTGCACCTGTCAGATATCCTAACAAAACACCTTTATTCAATCCGAAAATCAAAAAAAATATTACCTCCCCTAATACAAGAAACAGTATATTTCCGAGGAGCAGGTCTTTTAACATAGGATTATCAAGTCCTCTTATTTTTATGCCCTTCTTCATAAACCAAATCTACCTATCCTTTTTGTCAGCTAAATTTTCTTTGAGTACCTGTTTTGCAAGGATAAAGGCGTTTCTTCCGCCTGCTAACATTCCTAAAAACAGGAGCCATACCGCTGTGCTGGTATGAAAATATTTGTCTATCAGAAGTCCTACTCCTAAACACAGAAAAGTAGGTACCATAACACTAATCCCCAATTGAGATATCACCGATAAACTTCTAAATACTTCTTTTCTGTACTTCATGCCAAGCTTTTCCTTTATCCTCACTGCAAAATACTTACAATGTCTGCAAAATCAGTACGCCACTTTCACATTCATTTCATAACTTAAGTCCCGAGTATTCTGCTTTAAATCATTAAATACCTAGATGAAATTATATCACTTATGACTCATTTTGTCCATTATATACAACTTAGAAGCTCTCTGTCTGTATGAATAACCATCAATTCCTTTTTTATAATAAGTTTTTCTGTTATATTCACTTCTTCTAATCTTGCATCATATAATACTTCTGTTTCACCATAATTATCAGAATTTCTTTCATACTCTGATTCTTCTGACAATACTGATGTTATATCCTCCACAAAATTAGCTCTGTCAAGTTCTGCTTCGCTTAATACTGTCGTTCTGTCAAGTTCTGAATTTGACAGCACTGTGGTTCTTTCCAGTTCTGAACTTGACAATACTGTGGTCTTTTCAAGTTCTGATTCCGACAAAACTGTAGTCTTCTCTAATTCAGATTCTGACAATACTGTGGTCTTTTCAAGCTTTTCTGTTCTGTTAATATTTGTTTTATCATCATCTTCACTCAGCTTTGTAGTATCTCCGGTATAGAAACCACCTGCCACATGTTTTATGACAATATCTTTAGGTTCTGCAAAAAGATCAATTTTTTTCTCATCATTGATTGGACTTGCTTTTGCAAGTTCATCTATGATTCTTTCTTTTGCGTTCTCTTCTCTCTTTTCCTTTTGTTTTTTTACATATCTTCTTCCCGCATAGCCTGACAAATCAGCTATAATCTTATTTATTTTCAGTGAATAAAAAAGTATACAGGTTATTATAAGCGATATGAAAAACATTATTAAACATGTAACGGAAATAACATTATATATATTTGCCATTAATTTACCCCACTAACATCAAATGCATCTAAAATATCCTGCAAATATAGTCTTTTATTTGCTAACATTTCTTCTCTTATCTCAACAGAATTATCAATAACTACGCCTGACATCTCTTCAACTTTGTCGTAAATAACATTAATAATTGAATATGCCCTGTTAAAATCAACTCCTACATTTGCCATTGTCTGTCTTTGACCATGAATCAAATCAACGATAGCTCTGTATATTGTAAGCTTTACATACTGTTCATCCGCATAATTATATTCATCAAGATTAAGAATACATTCATTAATTGCAGTAAGAAGCTCCTCATAATTTTCCTTCTGTGGAGACTCTCTGTTAAAACTACCAAGAGAATATTTTTTGTAAAACTCACAGACTGTGTAATAAGATTTTGCAATATCGTAATGTTCATATTCTTTTGGTGCATTTGTAACTATATTTTCAAAGAAAGGATATGCTTTAAGTGCTCTAACCTTCAATGTGACATTTGGATCATCCGAATTATATACATAAAAATAAATTAATCCGGCTTGATAATTAAGCTCTGCAAAGCCCAAATCTTTAACATCATAATCAGTATTTCCATTTGAAAATGCATTATTATAATAATTCATAAATTCATTACTCTCTGCATCAGAGAATTTTTCATTACCAAGATATGCTTCTATCATCTTTATGTACGCTTCTGCCCTATGAGGATAAAGTGCAATAGCCTCCTTATACATAGACATCTTGACATCATAATCTGTTGATGAACTAACATTTATCTTTGAACCATAGTCTTTATCATTTTCAGAATTATATAAAAACTTAAAAACAATACTTGATGTAAAAAAGGTTACTGTAACAATTAATGAAACTATAAATACCGATAATTTCTTTCTTTGGGCACTCTTATAGCTATCGTCCATTTCATAATAATGCATCAAATCATACATAAGCTCATCACAACTTTGATATCTGTCATCAGGATTCAGCTGTGTACATTTCTGCACAATATATTCAAGACCTGAAGATAGTGATGGCTTCCAATGTCTGATTGGATATATCTCATATGGTGGCTCTGCCGGATTTTGACCAGTTAATAAATGATATAACGTAACACCAAGACTGTATATATCTGTTCTGGCATCTGTCTGACCCATACCGCCGAATTGTTCCGGTGCAGCATATCCCCTTGTTCCAAGACTAACAGTGTCTGCTGCATTATCTCCTTTATACTCCCTGGCAATTCCAAAATCTATTAATTTCAATGTTCCTTCCGGTTTCAACATAATATTAGAAGGCTTCATGTCTCTATAAATAATTGGAACCTTTTGAGTGTGTAAATATCTTAAAACATCACAAAGCTGCTTCGCCCATTCGACTACCATTTCCTGTGGTTGTGCTCCACTTACTTTTAAAATCTTGTCAAGTGATTCACCTTCAATGTAGTCCATTACTACGTAAATGGTATTGTTTATATCTATAATATCTACAATTCTTGGCAAAGCAGGATGGTCAAGTTTTTTCATAAGGTTTGTTTCAACAATAAAGCTTTTGAACGCAATTTCATTATCCTTGATGTTTTTGCGCACTTCCTTAATAGCCCACTGCTTATTAAGCCTTTTATCCATCGCCAAATAAACTGTGGACATACCACCTTTTCCAATCTGTTTTAAAATTTCGTATTTATTATCAATAACTGACCCTATTTCTGCCATACAAAACTCCTACACAGCTTTTATCAATATTGCTGTAATATTATCTGTCTCAAGTCTATTAAGATTTAAGTTAATAAGTTCATCAATTGCATTATCAATGCATGACTCATCCTTCATTTTTGAAGGATGTAATTTATCCAAAATCTCTTCATTTGATATCTTGTGTCTAAAGCCGTCTGAACATAGTAAAAATTCATCTTCTGGTATAGCCTGCCCCATATAAAACTCAACATCTATATTCTTAACAGCCCCAAGACACTGTAGTAACACGCTTCTTCTTGGGTCCAATTCTGCTTCAATTGAAGACATTCTTCCCATTCTGACTTCTCTTGCAACAAGAGATTGATCCTCTGTAATCTGATTAATAATGGAATTAATCATATACGTCCTTGAATCCCCAACATTAACAATTAAAAATCTACCATTAATAATAATAATACCGGTGATTGTTGAACCTAAAGTCACACTGTTCCTTTTACCATACTCCATTAAACGGTAATTTAACTCTTCCAGTTTTCTTTTCCATTGTTTTGCAATATTTTCAATTATATCTCTATCATCCAGTATTTTGGTAATCTCTTTATCGAACCATTCAGAAAATTCATTTACAATAAATGCACTTGCAAGTTCTCCTCTGTCTAGTCCACCCATTCCATCACAAAGAATTGCCATAGCAATATCTTTATCCTTATAATGAGCAATCTTAACAAGATAACTGTCCTGATTTGTGCTTTTCTTCGGTCCAATATTTGTCCCAGCTCCAAAGAAATATTCCATATAATCTCCTCATTAAATGCTATACAGTAAATAAGAATTCATCATCTGCAAGTCTTAACCTTTGTCCGGCTTTTATTTCTGTCGGTACATGCTCTGCAATTCTAACATCGTCAATATATGTACCATTTGTTGAACCTTCGTCTGTTACATAATATTTATTATCTCTAATCTCAAATGTCATGTGTCTTCTACTTATGGCAGAATTGTCTCCAATGAAAAAATTATTTCCATTCACACTTTTTCCAATAGAAAATAAAGGCTGATTCAATTCTATCTTTGAATTATCTTTACGTCTTATCATTTTGGGATATATTGTGTTTTCACTTCTGTTTCCAAGAATTTCTGTAACAGCCTCATCTTCTTCTATTTTTCTAGTTCTACCATCAAGTACACTTGTTATAGAATCAGATCCCTCTACCTGACATTTTATCTGTCCATCAATATCTGTGTTATCTAAGTCTACAAATACAAGATGCACTCCACACACATCACAATAATTGTCCATTACTGTATAAATCTTTTTACATCTTGGACATATTTTTTTATTATTTCCTAAATATTTTGAAGGGTTTTTGAACTTTATTGGTTGATTTATCATATTATTATCTCCATTAATTTTTCTCATAAATAATTCAAAGTCGTATATTGAAAAATTCTGTTTATTTTCAAAATACTTTCTGTATACATCATAAAAATCAGTCTGTCTTTTCTGTTCATCAGGAACATAATTTACAAGGCTTAGAAAAAAATTCCCTACATCCTGCACCACATCAAATTGCTTAACGGGTGCATATATAAATCTGACCATTTTAGTCTGTGGTTCAACATTTATATATCTTATGTCAAGCAACAACCCTGATGTAGGAAGCATAAAATTTTGAAGTTTTTTTATAATGTTTAACACTGAAAATATAACATTTATAAAACGTTCTCTATTTATAGCTACACTTATATATTCTGCAAGGGGCAGATAATCTGTGACTTCATAAAGAAGCTCACTTTTTCTTATGCGGCTTGTATCAATATCCATCAATCCAAATACCTGCCCACTTTTCACAACACTAAGCATATGATTATCTATAGATACATCCCGCTTAAGTTTTATTTTTATGTATTTTGATTTTTTTATTTTAACCAAAGATACCTTACTCATATGATATTTCCTTTACATGCTTATCTCTTTCTTTTTTTCAAAACTATAAGAATTGTAACTGCTCCAATAAATGCTATCACTCCTCCAATAGACAAATAGAAAAATAGTTTGTTTGAATACCAGATTACAAAGAAGTTTGTTGATATTGTAACTTCACGATTAAAATCTGCTATTTTTCCTGATGCAATATCTTCTTCCTTGTCACTATCAATAACATTACCCGCAAGGTCTGTTACCTCAATTCTAACTCTCTGGCTGGTGCCTTCGTCAATACTTGCAGTTCCTTTGTATGAAGTAACATCCTCAAACTTATCTACAACTTGAACAACATTATTGTTTACATACACCTTTACTTGTTTTAATCCTATGGCATCAAAGACTTCATAATCAAACGTAATCTTTTCAGCTTTATAGTTTATATCTTCAAGGCCACTTACAGATACAATATCTGGTTTTGTTCTATCAATAGCGAATTCTATTTTTAGTCCATCATAACTTAGACTTTGAGATCTGTTTCCGGCTGCATCCGTTGATGTAACTTCTATTACATATATTCCATCTAAATCAAAATTTGATTTATCTATCGTATATATATATTCATACCATCCCGATTCAGAATCACTATTTACTGCAACTCTATCAATATTTACATTTGCACCTATTATTGGTGTACCATCTCTTGTAATATCCACCTTTATAGAATCTAATAAAACTTCTGTGGCATTGTATTCACGAATTTTAAAGTTGTTGTCTATTTCTGAAATAACTTTATTATTTAATTCATACAAACTATTATCAAGTGAATATACAGAACCATATCTGTTTATCGAGAAGGTTACCGAACTTTCCGTTTCTCTTCCTGCCTTATCAGTAACCCATATTGTAAGCGTATAAACTCCATCATATTCTTGTTCATCAGGGAACTGTTCTATTGTTATTGTTCCACCTTTTGAATTTAAATCTATTGTTTTTGTTACAAGATTGGTTACATCCGTATTCTTTAAATTACTTGTGAATGTAACATCACTACCAAAATAAACTCCAGTTTTTACAAGCTTTAATCTATAACTGTCATAATAATTATCGATAAATGTAATTACAGGAGTTACCCCATTTGCATATGCTGTATTTTCTTTTACATTTGATATGGTAACCATTGGCTTACTTATATCAATAGTAAATCTAATTGTCTGTGTGGCAGAAACATTTCCAGCAGCATCTACAGCATTTACAGTTACTGTATATTCGCCTTCCTCGTTAAATAGTTTTGTATATGTATCAACCTTTCTGCTGGCAATAAAAATATCAATAGGAACTTCAAATGTCTGACCATTTAGCTCCCTTATGGCATTAACATTAATCTTACAATTTTCATAATTAGATTCTGTTATAGTTAATGCCATTGATGCACTATCAAGATAAAATGCATTATCAGATATTCCGGTAACAGAACACAAAGGCAAGGTATTATCAATTGAAAATGTAATTTCAGGTGCAACTGTTTTATTTCCGGCTGCATCCACTGAACAGATAGTAACCTTATATGTTCCATCTTCAGAAAATACAAAACGCGATGTATTTCTATTTGAAACAGCTTTTTCTGCATCTAATGTAAAAATCGTAATCTCATTATCTAATACCCTTGTTACTTCTGCATATGTTTTATTTCCATTTTCATTGAAGTGTTTTTCGGATACACTTGCATATATATTTACAACTCCTGTATTAAAACTTCCATTATTTACACCAGTTACAGAATTAATAACAGGGGCTACCTTATCTACATATACTTTTTTGGTATCGCTTTTTACATTTCCCGCATTATCTGTTGCGACTACATATAATGTATAGGAACCATCTTCTCTAATAAGAGAATCAATCATATTATTATCAAGTTTTACTTGTAAATCATAACTGTGACATGTTCTCGTATTAAGAGTTACCCTGTTATCCGTTATCTCAACGTCATTGATATAACTTTTTATTTCTCTAAGCCCCGATGGATTTATTTTGTCATCTTCTATGTGAACTTTGAATATCACTTCTTTATTATACCATTTTTGATTTCCATCTGGATTCGTTTCTGTATTAATCTTGAAATCATCTATTCTATTATCGATATGTATATAGTCGGATTCAAATGCCTTACTATTATTCATATTTTTTATTTCTGAAAGATTCATAGTACGACAGTTGTTAAATTCGTCCCATATATAAACAGTTGCATTGCCCTTTATTCCCACCGGAAGATTAAAGGATACTTTTGAATTGTCTATTACTCCATAATATGTAGTATTATCGATATGAAGTTCCGCTTTTGAAATAGCCGACAGGTTATCTCGACAATTAAGTACCAGTTGAATATTATTGTTGAAATAATTTCCGATGGTATAAAAATTCGTATTTCCTTCTGTTATAATCTTATCAACATTCACATCAGGAGATACTTTATCAATATACACAGTTACTGTCTTCACATCACTTGGATTATCCAGATAATCGTATGCTATTACTTCTATTGTAACACTACCATCAGATGTTACATTTCCACTAGTATCAACTGTAATTGAATCGCTACCTACAGGAACACTATATTCTTTTGAATAAGCATCGCTATATCTTCCATTTATTACAACAGAACATTTCTTTATTCCAGAGCCTACATTAAAACTATCCAAATCTGTTAAATCAAATTTAACAGATACATCATCCGAATATACATCTTTTCCTGAAATATCTTTATTAACAGTTTCGCTGCTTTTAATTATGCTTTTAGTAATAACAGGTTTTAACGTGTCAATTATGAATAAGTTATTTTCTAAAACATCGTCATCTTTTATATCAGCTAACGATTTTATAGTAACTCTTCCTGCCCTGTCAGTTACCTTAATTCTTAAATCTAATGCCTGATTTGCATATGTATCTTTATCTATTGTAAAGGTAAGACTCTGTCTTTTATCGCTTTGAAATTCATCAACAGTCTTTACTGCAATAACAGTTGAACCATTCAAAAGTTCCACTTTATATAAATGTCCAAATTCAGCTTCTACATTTCCACATTTTTCAATATCTGCTACAACAACTGATATGTCCACACTATCTTTTGCATATACACCACGAGAAGCTATTGTCGCATTATTTGAAAAACCAAACTGTTCTATTGTTGGCGCAGAAGTGTCTACCCCGAAGTACTCTCTTTGGCATATCTCTGTCGAACCTTGATATAATATAATTATATGCTCCACATCAGAGCCTCTTGTAGATTCATTACACATTATATCATAGCTTGTTCTGCCATCTTGAAACTTTATTGATGCCTCAAGTGCTGACTTAACATTAAGTGTAACTTTATCATTAACTGCCCATCTGTTTCCATCGGCACCTTCTACAATATCTCCTTCTTCTATATCATAAAATCTACTTGTCTGTTTAACTCCGATTATTTTAACTTTCACAAATCTATCATCAAAATAAAAGTTCCTTGCATCTGTAGGATCATTTGGTACAAGATGAATCCGATATGTAATATCCTTATTTCTATTAATTATATTTGGATTTGTAATCTTATAATTATCTGTGCCGTCAAATGTAACTGCATCATATCCTACAACAGAAACAGTAGCCCTGCAACTTATTTCACGTCCATTTGTATCATATCCTTTTACTTCAAATGGCAAAACAAATCCCGTTCCGTTTCCATCCTCGTCATATATAAACGCACTACTATCTTCTCTTATCTCTATTGTATGTGCTGTATCCCATTCTACATCTGCATTATTTTCATCTTTTGTAAATACTTTTGTGTTTCCTTTAGATGTTGCAATTTTTATCTGATATGTATCAGAAAGTGTGTTTAACCAGATATATCCGTCTTTTGGCGTTGCAGTAATAGTAACCGTAGCACATTCATCACCTTCATTTGCTTTATGTATAGTCACAGTTCCATTTGTATTATCAACATTTCCTGCTGTGTTAACAACAGACACTGTGTCCTTATCAACAGAATATGAAATATCATATTTGTCTTCATATCCGCTCTCAACACTTCCAATTACTTTAAATGTTTTACCTATATCATTGCCAATTACAAAGTTATACTGATGTCCACTATCTACCCTAATTGTCGTTCCATCTGAATTAACCTCTTGAAGTGATAATGTGCATATTGCAGGATAAACTTTTAAAATGTATTCTGCAGTGTTAGATGTTCTCCTACATATGGCTGTCACTTTACATGATACATAATTGTCATTGTAATTTACACCTTTTACAGTAACTTTTCCATCAGAAGCTATTTCAAAATAATCACCCAGTACTTTACCTTGTGGAATATAATCAGCACTAATAGAATATTCTATATCATCCTTGTATACATCATCCATCATTTCAAGTTTTAATGTATAAGGAGTTTCAACCGCATCATAAGATGAATAGGTCTTTGTAACAGTTGTTATCCTGCCACTACCTTCCTCAACATCATATACCTCTCCTGATTGAGCTGTATTACAAAATGTAAAAAATCCCATATTTGAATTTCTAACTTCAAAGCAAAAGCTCTTTTCTTTTAAAAACCTTGCGCAAGGTCCCTCTACATAATTTCCAGAATCTGCTGGCTCCTCAACCAGATCCACCAATTGTAATTTTATCTCTTTTTTTCCAACCCCAGAATAATTAAGCTGCTTGCATAGATTTGTATTATCGCCTTCTATGCTATTTTCCCCACTTACATCTACAAGCTCACAATCAACAAGCACACAATCATATTGAGTTCCATTTACTATATTTTTGTACTCTGTATTTCCAAAAGAATACTCAAGCTTGTAGTTTGATAAATAACCACAATCAACATTTGGACGAAATACATAGTTCAATTTATTTAATTGGCCATCTGTCATTCCCGGATCATAATATGATGTGGTAATCTTTTTGTTACCATTTTCAACAGAATAATTTCCATCATCCGAAAAATTAAAATCCCAGTCAAGTCCATTTTTCAATTCAAGTGTAAGTGTATAATTAGATGTACCATTTGACAATGCTATATCTTCTGATGATGCTATTATACTATTTTCTGGATTGTCATTATCACTTTTAATAACATACTTAGCTCTTATCTTGACATTTTCGAGAGAATCCCTATCGCTTATATCTATGGTATATTCTTCATTTTCGCCTGACGGATCTGTAATCTTGATCTTGTCGATAGGTGTCTCTTGTTCCCTTCCATCTGCTTCAGATACAAAGAAAAATTGAACTTTTGGATCACCCTCTGTAGCTGAATCTGTTACTGTATCACCTCTTGCATCAACTAACTCCACGGTAATCGCTGTAAGTGGTGTATCTGCATATATATTATTTACAGGTAACAGATACACAATAAATACAAAAGCCATTAAAGCTGCAATTATTCTTTTGTATTTAAATAGATGTTTAATCATATTTCCTCCTTATAACACCATATTTATCTTTCTCTCTGTAAATTTATATGGTGTCATCTTTACTCCTGCTGCCATAAGCATTTTCTTTGATGCAATAACGCTAGGTGTATCTTTGTATTTATCGCAGCTATACACTATTTCTTTTATTCCGCACTGAATAATCGCCTTTGCACATTCATTACAAGGAAAAAGTGTAACGTATATTTTGCAGTTTTCAAGACTACCACCTCTATAATTAAGAATAGCATTCAGCTCACTATGAGTAGAATAAAAATACTTATTTTCTAGTGGTTCTCCTTCTCTTGACCATGGAAAATCATCATCACTGCATCCTATAGGAAATCCATTATAGCCCATAGACAATATCTTGTTGTCAGGGCTTACAATGCATGCTCCCACCTGGGTTCCCGGGTCTTTTGATCTCATAGCTGAAAGCATAGCTACACCCATGAAATATTCGTCCCATGATATATAGTCCAATCTTTTTCCTGTCATAATAATTCCTTTCTAGTCTTCCAGCTGAGAAATTCTTCTAACGTGTCTTTCCTCATTTGAAAACTCTGTATCCAAGAATGTATCAACAATTTTTAATGCAAGACCTGGTCCAACAACTCTTCCTCCAAGAGCAAGAATATTTGCATCATTATGAAGTCTTGTTGCCTCAGCCATAAAACAATCTGTACAAAGAGCCGCTCTAATGCCCTTAACCTTATTTGCAGCTATTGAAATACCAATACCTGTTCCACAGATAAGAATACCTCTTTCACATTCGCCATCAGCTACAGCATGTGCCACAGCTTTACCATATTCCGGATAATCAACACTCGCCTCTGAATAGCATCCAAAGTCCTTGTATTCGAGATTTCTCTCGTCTAAATGTTTCATAATCTCCTTTTTTAAAGCGTATCCACCCTGGTCACATCCAATTGCTATCATTTCTTTGTCCTCCATATATTTTAATTATTGATTTTTTCGCCACTTAGGGAATTTATCCTGTCAATGACATCATCTATTAATGAATCCATCTTCAGAAAATGGTCATTATATTCTTCAACCGATTTTCCATATGGAACTTCAACATCTCCACTTCCCCCTACAAATTCCTTTATAGAATAGACATTTACTGCATTGACATATGTATCATATATCTTTTTCTTAATTCTTTCAGTCATAACTAATACTAAAACGTCTACTCCAAAATCTTCTGCTGAAATCTGTGTCGCAGTATGTCTTAAAAGATTTAGTCCATTATTTTTTGCGACCTCTACACCCTTCGCATTAGCTGGTTCAGGAAACAACACAACCATTCCTCTTGACTCAACAACTACATCTTTATTCTTTATCTTTCGTTTTAAAATAGTAGCCGCAACTGGTGATCTGTATGTATCATCCTGACTCACAAAAATAATCTTATTATATCTCATTTTACCCCACCTGTATCAATTTGTATCCTGCTGCCTTTATAAGTCTGTTCATTATTGCATATCCGAATTCATCATCATAAAATGTTTCCGAAAGAATAATCTCTATATCTGTACTGTCAAAATCTCTCAGTACTCCATATAGTCTTTTCGCTATTGTCTCTTCATGACATCTTTCTCCTATAGAGACTACATAATCTGCTGTGTATTTATCTACTGTCTCATCAGTAGCAATTATACCAACCTTTATTCCCTTCTCCATATTTTCTTTTGCAAATCTATTTATTGTATCGACAACCTTTGAAATATCTCCCTCGAACATTGTCAAATCTGCTTTTGGAGCATAATGTCTGTATTTCATTCCAGGAGCTTTTGGTTTATAGTCGCCTGAAATACCCTCTTTTGTTTTTGCATTTACAACTTTATCTTCTGATATTTCTCCAATTACCTCTTCAATCATAGCCTTTGTAATATAACCCGGTCGAAGAAGCATCGGTATGTCCGTTGTCATATCTATAATTGTCGACTCAATACCTATTCCTACTTCGCCACCATCCAATATCATATCTATCTTTCCATCAAGATCCTCAATAACATGAGATGCTTTCGTTGGGCTTGGTCTTCCCGATGTATTTGCACTAGGTGCTGCTATTGGAACTCCTGCAGCTTTAATCATTTCAAGTGCAACTTTGTGATTCGGCATTCTGACTGCAACAGTATCTAAACCTCCCGTGGTTTCATAAGGTACTGTATCCTTCTTTTTAAATACCATTGTAAGAGGTCCCGGCCAGTATCTTTTCATCATCAAAACTGCCTTTTTCGGTACAAAAGACGCAACTTCATATAATGAATCCTCATCCGCAATATGAACAATCAATGGATTGTCAGAAGGTCTTCCCTTTGCTGCATATATTTTCCCTGATGCATTTTTGTCATATGCATTTCCTCCAAGACCATATACTGTCTCAGTAGGAAATGCAACGAGTCCACCATTCTTTAATATATTACCAGCCTCTGTCAAATATTCACTTTTTATGTCTGATTCATTACATACTCGCAAAAGAGTTTTCATTACAAATACCAGTCCTTCTATTCAGTCTTAAGTGACGCCTCTGTTTTCTTGCTACATAGTCTGCGTCAAATCATAAAATCGTCTTCTGTAAGCACATTCATTTCTTTATCTTTCTTCTTGAATAAAGACTTGAACATTTTTCCAAGTGACTTACTTTCTGCATTTTCAATTGCAATATCAATAATCTGTTCTACATGATTCTTATGAATTACAAGTGTAATAGTATATAACTGATCTATCTTTGCGTGCAATGCCAAAAGTCCCATTTCATCAATAGTATATCCCTGACTTTCTGCATATTCCACAGCTACCTTTGCCCAGTCTTTTACCTTATTGTGTTTAAGTTTAATCATATTGTCAAATTTTTCAAGAATCTCTGTATTTTTTTCAAAGAATTTATCTGAAAGAGATCTTTCATCTTCAAATACGACTATTCTCTTAGTCTCTGACTTGTCAAACATTTCCATTATTTCAACAAACAAGCCCGGTTCAATTGATGCAGCCTTTTCAATAATAACATCACATGTATCTAATTTCTGCAAAAAGCCTCTTATGTTTTTCCCGTTAAGACTTACTCCGTTTACCTTTGCAACTTTATAGTTATTTCTGCTTCTTATAGTACTTACAAGCTTAATTATGTCCATTGCAAGAGTAGTCTTTCCACTCTTTACATCCCCCATAATATAGAGAAAATCATTTGTTTCGTTATTATTCTTAAGCATATTCTGGAACACTTTAATAACCTGCTTATCAAGTCCTTCAACCCCTGAATAATGGTCAAGAAATTCCCTAAGTAATTTTTTTGATTCCTCTGCAGTGATCTGCCTTGGCTCCTTGTGTTCCTCTTCTTCATTTATATCCTCTGCTGTGCTATCGTCAACATCAGTTTCCTCTTCTGATAATTCTTCTGATGACTCCTCCTCAGTAGCTGACTCAGTGTCTTCTTCAACCGGTTCTTCTGTAGAAGAAATTACATCATCTTCTATAGATTCAACTGCATCATTCTCTCCCTCTTCTTGTTTATCATCTGCACCATCAGATGTAAATGCAACTGATGCCATATCGTCTTTTGCATTCTTTAATTCCTGCTCAAGAATTGCTGCAATTGAGCTTGCAATTGCTAAATCAACTGTCTTATCCAGATCATTAAGTTCCTCTTCTGTAACCATATTCTCTTCAGCTTCAAGTCTTTCGTTTTCGCTTCTTTCAAGAAGGAAATCATCGATTGACTCTTCCCTAAAGTCACCTGATACAGCCACTTCGCCCTCCTCAATATCTATCAATTCTTCGACTTCATCTTCTTCAGATATTACTTCTTTGGCTGTCATACTTTCTGCTATGATGTCAGCAAAGGTTTCAAAATCCGTCTTTTCTTCCGGTTCCTTGTACATACCATTTAGAATTTCTTCAAGTGTTACCTGTCCCTCTATCTGGTCATCTGTTTTCTCAGAAGTCTCTGCCTCAGAAGTTTCTTCTTCTGAAATTTCTTCTTCTGAAGTTTCTTCTTCAACACTTCCTTCTGATTCTACGTCATTATACAAATCATTTTCTTCAATATTTTCATCTGATTTACCAGAAATCACTACCTCTTTAGTCTTTTCTGGTTCTTCATCATCATGTGAATCATTTTCTACTAATGTGTTATTATCTTCTACTTCATCAGCAATTCTGTCACTCTTATCTTTTCCTTCTGACAAAAGTTCAACCATACTTCTTGCAATCTCAGCCTGAATATTATAAGTATCATATTTATTGTCAACAGATACTTCCTTAACCTTTATATCTTCAACATTTATTCCTTCTCTTTCAGACCATCTCTGGTCATATTTTTCCTGCTGACTCTTGGTAAGCGGCTCATAATTCATTTTAAGCTCCATTGCCTTATCTACATACTTACCTTCGCTGAACCATAGGATAATCGTATCACACATCTCTACACACTTTTTCTTATCCCCAGCTTTTTCATATAATGTTGCAAGTTCATATGCCCATCTGTCATCCATATCATCATCAATATACTTCTCTAATATTGCAATCTGTTTCTCAACAGGGTCATTTTGAAGCTTTGATATATCATATTGGAGAATATATCTGCTGGCATCTCTTGGGGCAGCATCCACAAAGTCTGCATAGTAATCCATAGCATCTTCCAAGTCTTTTCTCTTTACACTTACACGGGTAAGTCTAAATGCTATCTGACGACCAAGCTGATTTCTTTCATAAGCCATTACAAGAATATCCCTAGCCTTATCATATTCACCAATAGTTTCATATACATCTGCAACTGTTATCAGCAAAGCCGTATTCTTAACCTTACTAAAATCAATAGTATCAGCTATCCTTGCAGCATCTTTAAACTCTCTTTTTCTAATAAGCTTCTTAACCTGTTCAGTTTTAATGTTTATTTCGTACTTATCCACTTTCGTACCAACCTTTCAACCTAATCTTACAGTTTACACTTCTAAAACAACGACGCCTGCTCATAAGATAATGTTGTGTAATCCATCTGTTCATTGTCAACGTTGCTTACATAATCGACAACAACTGTCTGTTGACGTCCATCTACAAGTTTCTGTCCAAGAATATAGTTTACGTCAAATCTGCCTGTTATAGCTGGTGTTGCACCTCTACATGGCACTATAAGCTGAACATTATTTGTCTTCAGCAGCTTAAATATTGGCTCCCAGATGTAGACATCCTTTGCAGCACCAAATGGATTATCAATAAATATAACTTTGCGAAGCAATGGTCCATCGGAAGCTCTTTTATTAATATTTGTAATATAATTAATTATAGCAATTAGGAACTGGATATAGATACCTTGGGACTGTCCCGTACTACCAACAGCTTCTTCATATTTAAGATATCTGCTCTGCTCCTTAATACGCTCACGCTTGTACAGTGTAAGCTTGATAGCATTCATATCTTTTACTATAACCTGGAATAATTTCTTAAATGAGAGTTGTGTCTTTATATATTTGACCTTATCCTCATCACTTCTTATATTATCTACTGTTTTTACGATTTCATCAATATAGTTTTCCATATTTATTTTATATTCTTCTTCTTTTACGTATGGAATATTTAAATCAATAATCGAAATCGTCTCATTATCCATAAATATTTTTGAAAGCTTTGGCAATCTGTCAAGCTCTGTCTTAATGTTAATACAGGTCTGAATACACTGATTCTCAAAGCTTGCCTTTATCTTTTCCATATCATCAATGCTCTTAATAATCCTGTCTTTTTCCAAAGCAATACATTCATTTATTTCGGATAATGCGGTAATAAGTTCATCTGAATTTGCTACTCCTGATGGCATAACAACATTTCTGTCTATTTCATCAGCCAACTTATCTGCTCCCATCTTCATAAATAAATCTGTGAGCATTCTCTTTTCTTTTTCAAATTCTTCTTTTTTATCATACATCTCTTTTAAGAATTTGTCATATTTTTCAACAATATTACTGATTTTTTCTTCAATATTTAAAACACTTTCAAAGAGCTGCTCACTATTTCCAATATTTATTCCCTGTGCAGACACTATCTTTTCTATATCTCTCTCAAGAATTGCAAATCTGTTTGAAGAACGTTCAAAATCCCTTATACTTTCAGTAAGTTCTTTTATTTTTATCTCATTCTGTTTCATTTCTTCACTCTTTGCAAGAATAAAGCTGTCGAAATCTCCACTTTCAATCACTATTTCTTCAAATGTGCCATACTTTTCTTCAATGGAAGATTTGCCATAATCAATACTTCCTTCAAGTCTGTTCATAGCTTTTCCAAGCTTTGTTACTTCCTCAGATATAATATCTTTTTCTTTATTTATTAAATCAAGATTTTTCTTAAGTTCTTTTAATTTTTCATTAGATTCTCTGTCTGTGAGAGTACTCTCGTATATCTTTTTTATATCATCTACAAATATTCCATTATAATCGATAGCCTGAAGTGATTTCTCCATTGCTATATCATAATTACTGATTAATTTCACCTTGTCTTTTACATCGACATTTTCGCTTTCCATTGCTTTCTTAAGGCCCATGAATCTTGTTTGAAGAGTATCATCGTCAAGATCAGATATATCCGTTATATCTTCTCTAAAATACTGTTTATATTCATTATCAAATATTTCTTTTATCTGATTTATATTTTTCTTCATCAGCTGGACATGATGTTTTCTTTCTTCAAGCTGATTCTTTGACGCCTCAAGCCTTGCCTCAATGTTTACAGACTTCTGCTTTATACTTGAAAGATTTATTTCACATCTGTCGCATTCTTTATTAACTTTTGATAATTCAAAAGATATATCTGCAATCTTATTTATTACCTCAAGCTTTTCTGTCTCTTCTGATAATTTTACAATTATCTGTTCGTTTTTATTATTTAATTTTTCAAGCTGTTCAGAATATTCATTTATTTTTTCTACACATCCTTCTTTTAAGCCTTCAATAGATTTCCTTTCCAGTTTCAGGTTCTCGTATACCATATCAGCTTCTTCTATTCTATCAAAGTATACATCTGTAAACTCTCCTGCAAATGCACTGTCATCTCTTAAAAGCGCAAGACTTTCATCATATGTATCTATTTTAAAAGTTATGGAAGATATCTGCTCTTTTACTTTCAAAGCCTTTGCAGCTATCATATCATCATCACAGAATATATTTATATCTTCCATTGCAAAGGACAAATTAGATGAATCAATAGGATAATCCTTGTTTTTTATACTCTCATATCTAATAAGTGGAACAGCATATTCCCCATCTGTAAGTTCTGATATTCTGCTATCAGCAAGGATAGTATGATAGTTTTCCTTTATTATTATTCCATATGGAATAAGTGGGTTCTTCTCTAATATTTCTTTTCTCTCATTTACACTTACTGCCTGTATGAAATCCTCTCCAAGCACAGCAACTTTTCCATGATATCTGACAATATAATCATATACATTTAAAAGTACCTCTGTCTTTTTTACAGGACAGCCTTTTGAAAGCTCCTCATAATATGTTGTGAGTTCTGCAAGCTCCGCCTTATTATCAGCTATCTCTTTTGAAAGAGACTGGTATTTCTGGTTGATGGTTGTAAAAAGTTTTTTGATATCACTTTCACCATATATCTCCATCAGTTTTTGTGCCTTTTGCTTTATGTCTGAGAGTTTTTCGCGAAGTAAAATATTGTCAGTTAACGCATTATCATTGTCATTTTCTTTTATTGCTATCTCTTCCTCTTCACGCTTTTTATCAGATAATTTTTCGGATATATCAGATATTTCTTTTGACAAACATTCTTGTTCTATGGCAAGCTCCTCAACCTTCTTTTTCTGCTCCTGTCTATATCTTTCAATATCAAAACCTATCACATCATCATAAGATGATTTTAGTGTATTTATTTCTTCCCTTAATTTCTCACTTCGTTCATTGTAATCTTTTACCAGATATTCATTTACGGCTTCTTCTTTTTTCAAGTCATCTAATTCGGACATAGTTGTCCCTATCATAGACTCTTCCATATCTATGATTTTCTGTTCCTTTTCAATTTCCCCAGAAAGTCGCACTATTTCAGCTTTATTTCTCTGCATTTTAGTCGATGCAAGAATATGAAGTTCATCAACAATATCGCTCTTATCTCTCAAAATATTATCAACTAATGCTTGAAGTTCATCTCTTTCCTTCTTGTAATAAAGATAATCGCAGTAGTCATTGATACATTCTCTGATAGTAAGATTTTCTTTTTCTTTTTCGTATTTGTCTGTAATATCTGCAAGTTTTCCCTTTGCAAGTTCAAGCCTGTCTAGAAGTTTCTCTCTATCATTTATGTCCTTTTGTACTTTTACAGTTTCGATCTGCTTTACGCAAAACTCTTCATCGCGTTTTAAGCTTTCAATATGATTTAACACTCCATTTCTTTTTGTTTCATTATCATTTATTGCCTTTTTAACCGTATAATAGCCTTTAATGATTTCATTTGATAAATCATCTTTGCCATAATACATCTCTTTTACAGACTGCACTCTTCCAATAAACGATTCTATCATTTCAATCTCTCTGTCAAGAGAAACTATTTCGTCCTTCCTCTTTGAAAGCTCTAATAACTTATCCTTTATATCAATAAGTGTCTTAGCCATAACATCTTCGCTACCCTCACTGTACGTACGGATATTGAAGGACTTTTGAATAATTTCTTCAATAAGCAGGTCTTCTACAACCTTTCTTGTAGTTTTATAGTTTGTCTCAAAATATGTACGAACATGACCTTCTGTTTTATTTATACCACGAATAATTTCCCATTCGCTCTCATACAAACCATAGTTTGCAATAAATCTCTGATATTCTCCTTTTCTTTCAAAAATATATATCTTAAGACTCAAATCTTTTTTGGAAAGCTCTCTAAGGTATGTCTTTAATCCATTATAAGTAATCCTCTCATTTCCGTTAGAAAGTGGAAGATTCTTTATATCATTGTCATTAAATTCTCTATAGAAAATACAGTAATTAAAATATTCAATACCTGCTGTATCCTTATGTTCCTCTTCATCCAAAAGAGAATCATCCTTCGCCTTTCTAGCACAAAATCCAGTAAGCATATACTTATAATTCTCTTTTACATCACAATCACTAAGTCTCCATTCAATAAGGGAATGTATAGTCTTCGAACCATTATTTGTTCTAAACAGCTTCTCTATAGGCTGCTTTTCATCCAGTGTACAGTTAGGAATAAGATTCTGTAAGAGCAGCAACATAAGCACACTCTTACCACCACCATTAGCCAAATCGTAGATAGTATTTTTTCCTGAAAATCTCATCAGAAAATCATCATAGTACTGTGTACCAAAATTATATTTAACATTATTCACCCTGATACGATTAATATGTGGCATTACTCTTCTCCTTTCAAAATCTCGTAAATACGGCCTTTATATTCATCAAAGTAATTTTCAATAAGCGCTTTAAATCGGTCTCTTGGATAATATCTTGAATCCTCCTCAATAAGCAGTTCTTGATTTACGAGGAAATTCAATGTAAGTTTAACAAAACCACTCTTGGAACCTCTTGAAGCACGTGTTGTTTCTCCTTGTCCAATTATTGGCATATCCTCCCATGTAAGTGCAATTTCTTTAAAGCTATTTACTTCTATCTCTTCCATATTAAAAACTTTCAAATCATCTGTAATGCTTTTAAGAGCATTATCCATTGCACAAACAACATCTTCAAGTTTTATATATTCAACAAAAGTATAATTTGATGAATCTTTATAAAATCTTGTAATAATAATATAGATAATGAAATAGCATAAATATAATTCCCTATTGAGTTTTATACCCATTTCTTTTTTAAGTTCTTCATTGGAATATCCAAAAACTTTGTTATTTTCTCCTGCAGAGATATACAGTCCATAGTTATATTCATAAAGATTAATATTCATTTTTTTGAATACCTTTCGCACCATGTCGAATACTTCTGTATTATTTTCATATTCTTCATAAAGAATAATATTTTCTTTTTTTGATATTTCTCCGCCATTTAACAATATCGAAACAATATCCAATGCTTTATCAAATTCTTTATCCTGCATCTTGGTCTCCTATTAACTTAAGTCTAAAGTAGATATCTGATATTTCAAAATCCTCTTTAAGCTTAAGTATATTCTCTTCATTGAATTCAAGTGTCAAAATTATACCTGAATATTTATCATCTTCATCTTTTATTACAACATCCTTTAAATATTCTTCAAAGAATGTATCCGGCTTTTCTACTACCATATCGATATCATAATATTTCTTCTGGCTCATATGCACAAGAAAAGAGTAGTAATCTCCATTAGCAAATATACTTTCTGAATATTTCTCCTTTAGAATCTCATTGAAATCCGAAAGGCTCGCCTCTTCTACTTGCAACAAAAAATCCAGCAATCCCCGTATAAATACGTGATAATTGTTTTCAATTCTTTCTTCCTCTATTTCATCCTCATAGACATACATAACTTCTTCTGTAGTTTCACTTATCTTCTCTGCTTCTTCCTCATTCTTTGGCTTTGCAAGAAGCATTTTGTCGATACATGTAAGATTAAAACTCTTTTTTACATTAAGCTTAAACAAAGGAACAACTAACATAGATAAAAGGTCTGTTTCATCTCTTTCCATAATTTTTTTCAACGCATACGTAAAGTCAAAGCTTGGTTTTAATCTATTGAATTTTGCCTTTGTAATTATTTCATCTGCCTTAACCTGCAGATCTGTACACGCACTTAAAAGCTCACTATGCTTTATTATTGCTCTCTTAAGCTCTGTTTCAAGTAAATATATATCATCTACCGCGCTAAAATATTGCTCATCTGACTCTGTTTTAACAAGTGCAGCTTCAATAAGCTCCATATTTTTTGCGAATAGCTTTTGTTCATCTTCAAACCATCTCATACCTGTGCTCATGAATTCTTCATAAGCCTTTGTACCTTCAAAAACATCCTCACTAAGTATTGCAAGTACTTCGTTCTTTCTAATCTTTAGTCTGGCAACCTCACTGTTAATTCTCTTGATAACATCTATGCCACCTTTGTAATTCTTTGTGGTAATCATTTTCGACAGAAGCACCTGTGCAATGCTTATACCACTTTCATCCTTTATCTCCTTTGTATCAAGATAAAATTCAATAGCTTCACTCGTTATAAAATAATTAATCACTTCATTACGGATTCTGCTATCAATAAGTTTCATTCGTATTGTCTTCTTTGTCCTGTCAACAGGGTCAAAATATTCATACGAAAATGGCTTTCCACCATTCGTTATTTTGTCAAATATGTATGCAGAGACTTCCTTCTCTTCTTCCTCGTCAAGAGGAATTCTAAAATCTCTTCTATACACATCATGTAAAAATTCTTCATACTCCTGATAGGTAATATCTTTCTCATTAAAGTTGTTTTCTTCAATAAAAAAGCGTAATACTGCCATCAGAATATAACCCATATCCAAACCGGAATACTTTCCACCGGCAAAACCGGTGAAAGCATTGTCTGTAAGTTTGAAATATGGGTAATATTTCTTAATGTTCAGCATACGCTTACTATGGTCATATATTATATCTCTTGCCAAGATGTATTCTTCTGCCATTTTTATTACCTACTTCATTTTATGATGTATTTAATAGATTCTATATCTCCGTGCGCCCTTCCAATGCTCGCAAAAGTGTAACTTCATCGATATACTCTAAATCGCCTCCTACAGGTACACCTGATGCAATTCGAGTAACCTTTATACCAGTAGGCTTAACAAGCTTACTAATATACATAGCTGTAGTTTCACCCTCAAGTGATGAATTCGTGGCTATAATCACTTCGTCTACATCATACTTAAGGCGTTCCATTAACTCTTTAAGCTTTATATCTTTTGGACCTATTCCAAGCATAGGTGATATAGCACCATGCAGAACATGATAAACGCCATCGAACTTTCCGGTTTTCTCATAGGCAGCCAAATCTCTTGTATTCTCGACTACCATAATTACCTTATGATTTCTCTTCTCACTACTGCATATTGGACATAATTCTTTATCTGTAAGTGTAAAACATTCTTTGCAATATTTAACATTTTCTTTAGCCGAAATGATTGTATTCGCCAAAGATTCTACCTGCGCTTTTGGCATATTGATTATATGAAAAGCCAGTCTCGCAGCAGATTTAGCGCCTATCCCCGGAAGCTTTGATAATTCTTCAATTAAATTTCCTATATAGCTGCTATAGTAATCCATTAGAAAGGAAATCCTCCTCCAAGTCCACCTAAGCCACCTGTGATTTTAGACATTGACTGCTGTGATAATTCTTCCATCTGTCTAAGAGCTTCATTTGCAGCTGCAACAATGAGGTCTTCTAACATTTCCACATCATCTGGATCTACTACTTCTTCCTTAATCTTAACTTTAACTATTTCTTTCTTTCCTGATACTGTAACTTCTACAGCTCCACCACCAGCCGATGCTGTAATTTCCTTTTCTTCAAGCTCTTTTGTTGTCTCTTCCATCTGTTTTTGCATTTTCTGAGCCTGTTTCATAAGATTATTCATATTTCCTGGCATACCCATGCCACCTGGAAATCCACCACGCTTTGCCATTTTTATTCCTCCGTTATTTCATATTTAATTCTGCTATGTGCTTCTATCAGTTGATGATCGCGCAAATCATCTCCCTCACCTAAAAACACTGTATTTATCTTTATGTCTTTTCCTGTTGCGTTTGCTATAACTTCCTCGATCTCGTCACTTCTGTCCTTAATCATCTTTTCAGCTGTCGCATCAGTAAAGACTATTGATAACCTTGTTGAACCATCCGAAGCCGCCCTTGCCCCTCTAATCATATTCTTCATAGGAGATGAAATCATATTGATTATTTCAGGCCATCTGTCCACTACCATCTGGATATCATCAGGAACTGCTACATCAAGTGGTCTTTTCTCTTCTTTTTTTGGAGTCTGCATCGCCCCTTGAGGTACTGCTGACTGTGTCACCACTGGTACACCATTCTCAATAGTTCTTTCCAACTCTGCTACTCTGTTAATAATAGATTCCATATCATTTTCCATAGCAGGTCTTGCCATTTTAATTAGAGCTACCTCTACAAGAACTCTCTTGCCTGTTGCATATTTAATCTGACCTGATAACTCTGAGAAAATACGTATATATCTCATAAGCACAGGGACTTCTATCATACCTGTTTCTTCCTTCAGAGCAGCCATTCCCTCTGCAGAAATATCTATCATATCCTCTGCATTATCTGATGTCTTTGCAAGAAGAAGATTTCTTAAATACCAGGTAAAGTCACTTACAAACTGTGTCAAATCCCTGCCTCTGATAATGATTTCATCAAGTTGCGATATTACGCCTACTGTATCTCCTGCTATAATCGTACGAAGCATCTTGCTGAAAATATCATTATCAACCGCACCAAGTACTTCCAGCACATGTTCATATGTGAGCTTTTCTCCAAAATAAAAAGCAACACACTGATCAAGAAGACTAAGCGAATCTCTCATAGAGCCATCTGCCATTTTTGCAATATACCTGATGGCCTTCTCCTCATATTCAATATTCTCTCTTCCTGCCAAATCCATTAATCTAGCAGCAATTGTATCAACAGTAATACGTTTAAAATCATATCTCTGGCATCTGGACATAATAGTTATTGGAATCTTTGATGCCTCTGTTGTTGCAAGAATAAAGATTACATATGATGGAGGTTCTTCCAATGTCTTAAGCAAGGCATTGAAAGCACCTATTGATAACATATGCACTTCATCAATGATATAAACCTTGTATTTTCCATCTGCAGGAGAGTATTGCACCTCATCTCGGATTTCTCTTATATTATCCACACCATTATTTGAGGCTGCATCTATCTCTATAACATTCATAGACGCCCCTGCTGCAATAGCCTTACAACTCTTGCACTCTCCACATGGACTGCCATCTATTGGATTTTCACAGTTAACCGTCTTTGCAAATAATTTTGCAATTGTAGTCTTACCTGTACCTCTCGTCCCGCAAAATAGATATGCATGTCCAATTCTATCTGCTTTTATCTGATTTTTTAATGTATTAACTATATGATCCTGACCTTTTACTTCTTCAAAATTATCCGGTCTAAACTTTCTGTATAAAGCCTGGTATGACATACTTTACTCCAACTAATCTCCAAAGCTTATTCCAATAGCTTTTGCTTCTTTTATTATTGATGATTCCGGATCAACTGTCTTAAGCTTTCCTGCAACATCTTCTAATGGTACTCTGACTATTTCTCCGTCTTTTATTCCTACCATATTGCCATAATCTTTATCAAGAATCATCTGGGCTGCTGCCGCTCCAAATCTTGTAGAAAGAACTCTGTCATAAGGACATGGACTTCCACCTCTTTGAGTATGTCCTGGAATTGTAACTCTTATCTCCTGTCCTGTCTTCTCTTCTATTCGCTTTCCAATCTCATAAGAAACTGAAGGATACTGTCTTGAAGCAAGCTTTTTCTTATACTCCTTCTTTGAAAGCTTAGCATCTTCAACCGAAATTGCTCCCTCAGCTACTGCAAGAATAGAAAATCTCTTTCCCTCTTTTGTACGTTTCTTGATTGCATCTACAACCTTATCTATATCATATGGAATCTCAGGAATAAGTATGATGTCTGCACCACTTGCCATTCCGGCATGCAATGTAAGCCATCCAACCTTATGTCCCATTACCTCGACAATGAAAACACGTCCATGCGATGCTGCTGTTGTATGAATACAATCAATCGCATCTGTGGCAATATTTACAGCACTTTGGAAACCAAAGGTCATATCTGTTCCCCAAAGATCATTATCTATCGTCTTTGGAAGCGATACAATATTAAGTCCCTCTTCCCTAAGGAGATTCGCTGTTTTTTGAGAACCATTTCCGCCAAGAACTACTAAACATTCAAGATCAAGCTTCTTATATGTTTTTTTCATAAGCTCAACTTTATCTCTACCTTCTGCATCGGGCTCTCTCATCTGTTTAAATGGCTGTCTTGATGTTCCAAGAATAGTTCCACCCTCAGTTAATATTCCGGAAAAATCCTTTTGCTTAAGTATTTTGTAGTCTTCATACATAAGACCTTTATATCCATCAATAAATCCAACGATTTCAACGTTTTTGATTTTGTTGTATAAAGTCTTTGCAACTCCACGTATTGTTGCATTTAAACTTTGACAATCGCCACCACTAGTAAGCATTCCAATTCTCATATAAACCTTCCTTTCTTTTTGACTGACGATAAATAGGCATACATTATTTATTATATATTATGTCGAAAGTATTCGCAAGGAAAACTGTTGCTTGGTTTGTGTCAAGTACCCGTTTGACTTTTCATAAAAAATCATATATACTAGCAAAGCGTACTTTGATTATAAGTACCTTGAACAATGTCATAAAATTTCCACGCAGCCGGGGAGTTAGCGGTGCCCTGTACCTGCAAACCGCTTTAGCAGGGGTGATATCTGATTTCGGATGTTAGTTGGTGGAGCTGCCTTTTGTAAGTGGCGTTGACGTTTGGGTCTTATGCAATAGAAATTTACGAATCGTGTCAGGTCAGGAATGGAGCAGCACTAAGTAAAACCTTCTATGTGACGTAAGGTCACCTGGACTGAGTTAACTGCAGGAGTAACGTCTATTAACTTCATACAACATCAGATGCGTGGATTTTATTTTTTGATTGAAACATTGGAGGCTATAATGGGAATTGACAGTAAGTATTTTGATCACACAATCCTTAAAGCAGATGCAACAAAGGCAGATATACTTAAGATTATTGAAGAAGCCAAAAAATACAACTTCGCTTCCGTTTGTGTAAACAGCTGTTGGACATCATTTGTTTCACAAAATCTCAAAGATACAGACATTAACACGTGTGTGGTTGTCGGTTTTCCTCTAGGTGCTATGAGCACAGATGCAAAGGCATTTGAAACGAGAAAAGCTATAGAAGATGGCGCTGATGAAATTGACATGGTTATAAATGTAGGTGCATTAAAAGAACAAGATTACTTTTCTGTACTTAATGATATTATTGCAGTAAGAAACGAATGTCAGAACAAAATATTAAAAGTTATTATTGAAACCTGCTACTTAACAGATGAAGAAAAAGTAAAAGCTTGTGAATTATCTGTAAAGGCTGGTGCAAATTTTGTAAAGACATCAACTGGCTTTGGCAAGGGCGGTGCTACCGTAGCTGATGTAAAACTTATGAAAGAAACCGTTATGGATAACGCTTTAGTAAAAGCTTCCGGTGGTATCAGAGATTATGCTACAGCAAAAGCTATGATAGACGCAGGTGCTAACAGACTTGGAACAAGCCAGACTGTTGCCATTGTTAATTCAGAGAATTAATGGAGGTCTACTTTGAAGAAAACACTCAAAAGAATAGGAGCTTTGCTCATAATCATTCTGTTATCGGCACTATATATCTGGGCATTCATTGCTGCCATTTATGCAAGACCTGAAGCTGGAACCGTTTTTTACGCAGCACTGCTTTGTACGACTGTTATTCCAGTACTTATATATGTTTATATTTGGTTTGGTGGCTTACTTAAAAAGATGTCATCCAGAAATATTGATGAAAATAAATAATAGAAAGTACACTCTGCGAACTTTCTATCATCATGAATAAAAAGCTTCTTGAAATATCGTAATCACGACATTTCAAGAAGCTTTTTTCTTAAGTATTTCCTCCAACATACTTATTCATCTTTTAGAATAAATCTAGCATATTATCCAAATACAATTTCTCTCTTACATGAATATGATACTCTGGTCTTGCCATGTAATAGAGTATAAATTCCAAAATCAGAGCACTTCCAAGTCCACGACCCTCGATTTTAAAATTCGAAAATCCCATTGGAATATAAACATTTCTAATGTCATCGATACTTATGAAACCTTGATTGGTCATAGCCTTAGTAAAACTATAGCCTTCACTAGCATCCGGTGCAACACAAACATGTTCAAAATCTTCTCCCAGGCTCTTTCTGCTTACAGCTTCATAACATCTCTTCCTGTCATAACATCCATAATAACAGCATTCGTTCACTAGAAATTCCACTTTATCTTTCCGCTTTTTTGAAAGTGATTTTAAATTATCAAAAGACTTATTGAGTCGAAAATCTGGCACTACATACAAAAAATCTTCTCTGTTAAGCTCTTTCTTGAGCAGTTCAAATTCTTTTATAACTTTTGTGGTAGATGAAACATAATAGAATCCATTATATTTCTCTTTTAAATAATCTAATAACAAATCAGAATAAATAATTATACCATTCTGAACATTACCTGTTTTTGAAAACAATTTGCAAAGATAATTACATTTTTTATCCCCAAGATGCTCCTCTTTTAGTAAAGAATTGCTAAATGTCAAACGTGCCGAAATACCATATCTCTCCATCAATGCCAATACTTCTTCTGCATTACTGTCTCCAAAACCTACTCGACCGCCACCCCAGATACAATCTGCTGGTGCTCCATATATAGAGCCAATATCACACCAATCATAGAAATATTCTCTATGTTCATAAAACAATGGTAAGAACACTCTATATAACTCATAAAACTCAAATAACCCCGGCAAATGATAATATACTTTTTCTTTTCTTAATTCATCCATCTCTACTTTTGTAACCTCTTTTATGTAATTTCTCCCATATACAACAACTTATAATCTTTTGCTCCCTTAATTTATAGTATTTAAAAGAAACTTAACCCTATCTTCTTTCATCAGTTACAACATGTATAACTGATTCTCCATTAATTATATCTTTAATTCTCTCTTTTATAAAAGCTGGTTTAATATTATAGTTCGCGATTTCATCTATAGGTACCCAAACCATTTTTTCTACATTTCCATCTGCATTTACAGATTTCTTGTCAAACTCTGTTATTCCATTACTTTTCATCAAAAAATAAAACTCAACACAATGGCACTCAAGTCCATCAATAATACCTCCATGTCCATCGAAACAATTTTCACAGATAACTGCAAGATGGTCTATCTCATAATCAACTCCTGTTTCTTCCTTCATCTCACGAATCACGCAACTTGTGGCACTTTCTCCCATATGTACTCCACCACCAACTGTATACATATAGTCTAGAGAGTTATCTGCAACAAATAACACCTTACCGTCTTCAACCACAATCCCTGCGGCTCTATATCTAAACCAATTTTTTTCATTTACAAAACAACAATCTTTCTCCATTTTTACCTCTAATCAACTTAACAATCTCTTCTTCATGACTTTTTGTAAATTCACTTAGTTCGTAGGACCTAATTCTTTCATTAACCAAAATAGGAACCACAAAACCATTCTTAACCAGGACCGACAATCTATTAATTATAGTTTTATTTGTTACAGACATTTCTTTACTTACTTCTATCGGAGTAAATTCTCGTTTATATTTTTTAATCAAAAATATCAACAGTTCTTTTTCTCTTTCTTTTAAGAAAGATAAACTGCCTGCAATATTCTCTTCACTTGAACTAAGTTGAAGCTCACAAACTTTACTTGAATATAACTGCACCATTCGCAAAAAATAATTTATCCATATCTCTGGATGAGGCGGGTTATCACGCCCCAAATAATATAAAGCAGGAAGCCCCATCTGAATAGCTTCATAATATTCATCAATATCGTATGCAAAATACTCTTCTAACGAACCTATGCCATTAAATCCATACCCATTTATATCTAAAATATAGCCTGATAAAAGCCTTGCTGTTCTTCCATTTCCATCTTCAAATGGATGTATCGTAACTAATTGATAATGAACAACAGCAGCTATAATCAAAGGATGATCGTCTGTAGTATTTACATATTCCACCAGTTCATCTAGCAAATCCGAAATATCACAATACTCTGGTGGAATATAATCTGGGTTACCACTTTTAGAGTCATAAACCGCAAATAACATTCCCGGCGGCATAGGTCCTCTAAGTCCAATTTTCTCCTTTGAAGCGCCCTTTTCTACAAGTTTTTGTACATCTAAAACAAGTTTTCTTGAAAATTTTTCCTTTTTTTGCACTTTTTCTTCTAGAAAATTCAGGGCTAAAAAGTAATTTCTTACTTCTTGCTCAGGTTTGAGAAAATGCTTTCTTTCATCACTTTCTATAACTTCATCAACTTGTTTTTCTGATAAAGGATTACCTTCAATCTTATTTGATGCATATGAACTCTTTTTTTTGGAATTCTTACGCAACTTATTTGCAATTGTTTTTGATAACTTTATAGACGAAACATTGTATCGATTTTTATCAATTTCAGATATATATTTTAAGATTTCATTTGTTAATGTTACTTTAATCATAATATCACTTCCTCTCGAATACTATTATATCCAAAAGGAAGTGATATTTCCATTATTTTTTCACTATTTTTTCACTATTTTTCATTATGAAACGAACGGATTAAGCAAGTTAATTTAGAAACTTTTTTACTATCCGCTAAAGTTGCAAAATCTATAAACTATAAACTATAAACTAAGGCTCAAGCTTCAAATTCAACTATAAAAAGACGTATGAAATGGTTATATCTCATACGCCTTTACGCCGTTATTGCTATTTTTTCTTTTTTGTGAACTTCAACATATAAAACTCACTATGCTATTGGTGCTTTTTTATAATATCCATATACAATCTTCGAATCATATCCTCATTAAGTTTCAGTGGATTGTTCTTCAATCTTGTAGGATTTACAGATTTTACTAATATATCTATATCTCCTTCATTCATAACTACCCTATCATTTTTAAATAATTCTTCATTTAAACTCTCTAGATATTCAATTGCATCTATAACTGATGTGTATCCCAAAGTATAAGCAATATCGCCAAAAACTTCAGGAAGAATATTTTTTTCATTCATAACTTTCCAAATTGATGGAAGGCACATCAGTACTGCTCTACCATGTGGAACTCCATACAGTGAAGTTAATTTATAACTCATAGCATGAGCTGCTGTAGTCTGTGTAATATTAATTGCTTTCCCAGCATAATTTGCAGCTACAAGCATTTCCATATTTCCACTTTCTTTATTCGCAAGATAGTCATTCATATTATACAGTAACTTGGATAATGCTTTTCTTGAATACTCCTTTGATTCTTCCGTAGCATTAATGGACCACCATGATTCAATACTCTGGCACATTGCATCCATCATTGTACATTTTTTCTGATACAAAGGAAGTGTTACTAAATTTCTATAATCCAAAATAGCATACTTTGGAATAATGGAATCGTGAGTTACTGACTGCTTCTTTCCTTCATAATAGATAACTGCATATCTGGTTGATTCACTTCCTGTTCCAGAAGTCGTTGGAATTGCAATCAACGTAACATCATTTTCCTTGTACTCCTGCTCCAAATATATTTTTGTATCATCCATACCAGAAAATAGCTTAATACATTTAGCAACATCAACAGAACTTCCTCCGCCAATGGCTATAATGGCATCACACTGATTACTTCTAAATACTTCGACACCTTTTACCACATCTTCATATAACGGATTTGGTGTAAATTGATTAAACATTATATACTTAACATTCATATTCAGATATTCATCCTTTGTCTGAAGATAATCAAACGCAGAATCACATACCAACAAAACTTTGGATATTCCTTCTGTTTCAATGATATTATTCAGTCTGTTCAACACATCCGTTGTAGATATTACCAATTGTTTCATCATCCAAACTCCATTTCTTTACTGTGCAATTTTCTTCTTTATTGCAACAAACATTCTTTCAATCAAATAAGCAATCACAAACACAAAGAAAATTGCAACTCCCGCAGTGCCATATTCATAATTCTGTAAATTACGAGAAATAACAAACCCTACACCACCGGCTCCTACCATACCAAGGATTGCACATTCAGAAAAATTTGTTTCTAGGCGCATTCCCGTCCATGCAATAATTTGAGCAAAAGATGCAGGCAATACTGCATTGATAAATACACTAAGTTTATTTGTTCCTGTTGCTTCCAATGCCTCCAAAGTTTCTGTTGGAATATCCTCAAAGCTCTGTGCAAATGATTTTGTAAAGAATGCTGTCGTATGTACGCACAGTCCAGCAACACCAGCCTCTGGTCCCATACCAAGGCATACCATCATCAATAACACCCATATAGGTGTTGGTACTGCTCTAAAGAAGGTAAATACCGACTGCACAAATACCGCCACACCCTTTGCCCTAATTATATTTCTTGAACCGAGCATTCCAAACACTATGCCCAACAGCAGGCTATAAATCAATGACAAAGTTGCAATAGAAACCGTTTCCAATAATGCATCCAGAATCAAATCCATCTTATCAAATTCAAAATGTGCAAGTTGCCAGAATACATTTCCAACATCAGGAACACGCGAAGCCAATTTCAACCAGTCAATATCCAGATAATACAAGCTGATTAACGCAAGTATTACAATTACCATAATAATTCTTGGGACAAATCTGTTTTTATCTTTGCTTCTAACTTGAATTTTATTTCCTGAATATGTAATCTGTACACCATTCATCATTATACTTTTCTTTCCCATTACTTATTAATCTCCTTTCTCAGTTTTCCAGTAATACGATCCACAACGATTACCATTACCGCTATAAGGAGAATAATGCTAAATGCAATATCATACTTAAAACCTTTAATGTACGAAAATAGTGTAAGGCCCACACCACCTCCACCAACCATTCCTACAATCGTTGATGCTCTGATATTCACCTCTATGCAATACAAAAACCACGAAAGAAATCCGTTGATACATGAAGGAAGTATCGCCTGTACAACTCTTGCTGGAAATGTAGCTCCAACTGCTGCAAGGCTTTCCACGCAATCCTGAGAAACATCTTCCATTGTTTCTACAAAAGCTCTTACCATAAATGCAAAACTAGAAATTAGCAACGCCACAAAACCAACACCAGTACCAATACCCAAGGACGAAAACAATATAAATGCCCACACTAGCGCAGGAATATTTCTTAAAAATGTAGCAAAACCTCTTACAGCTTTTGCAAATCTCGGAAAAGGAGACACCTTCTCACTACCGAACAATGCTACTAAAAAAGCAAGTACAGCGGCTATTGTTGTAGACGACATTGACAATGCCAATGTGACTAATACGCTGGAAAACAATCCCTCAAGTCCACTTTCCTTTGGCAATGCAGGTGGAAAAAAATCTTCCGTAATAAACTCAATAAACGCATCGCTATTTTGAAGTAGCACAATTGGATTAAAATTTGTATATAATGATGTAAGCACAACCAAAAATAATATTGCCACGATAAAAATTGTGTACATCTTCTTTTGTCCATGTGACATTATTTCTATCTTCTTATTCTTTGACACTTGCACCTACTCCCATCATCAAATTCTCACGAGAAGTATTATATATTCTCTCAATTGCCTCATCTGTAAGTTCCGCAGGAGTTCCATTAAATACGATTTCTCCCTTTGAAAGACCGATAATTCTTGTAGAATATTTAAGTGCTACATCTAACTGATGCAAATTAACAATACATGCAATATTTCTTTTCTGGGACATTTCCTTTAACAAATCCATTATAGTCTTCGCACTAGAAGGATCAAGAGACGCTATAGGCTCATCGCAAAGAAGTACCTTAGGTTGCTGCATAATTGCTCTCGCAATACCAACTCTCTGCTTTTGTCCACCAGACAAATCAGATGCCCTGTTATACGCATACTGACTAATTCCTAATTCCTCCAAAAGTTCCAATGCTCTCTCTTTGTCTTTCTCAGAATAAATACCGAAAATCCCCTTTAGGCCTTCCATATAACCAAGACATCCGTGTAACACATTCTGAAATACTGAAAGAGAGTACACTAGATTATAATTTTGGAAAATCATCCCAATATTTCTACGAAGGTGACGCAGATTTTTACCCTTCTGTTTATTAACAGAAACACCGTCCAATGTAATCTCGCCTTCTGTAATGGAAATCAGCTTATTTATAGAACGAAGAATTGTAGATTTTCCAGAGCCAGAAGGTCCTATAATAGAAACAAACTCTCCTTCTTCTACTTCAAAGGAAGCATTCTTTAGAGCATGTATTCCATTTGAATAATATTTGGTCACATTGTCAAATTTCAAAACTGTACCCACTGCTTCACCTCATTATTCTTCATTTAATACCTTGTTAAGCTGAATTATTGTTTCATAATCTTCAATGCTACACTTGATAAAGCGTGCATTTTCCTTCTTGATAACATCTGTAAAATATGCTTCGTTATCATACTCCACAAGAAACTTAGTCAATAATTCCTTAGTCTCATCATCTACATCCGCCGAAATAACCATACCCTCTGCTGGAATTGTGCCAGATTCATGAATAATCTTAATATCGCTTTCATTTACATTTCCTTTTGCTATCTCAGAAGCAAGAATCTGATCGGAAATAGGAACCACGTCTACATCACCCCTTACTACAGCCTGTAATCCTGCCTGATGAGAACCGGAATAGCTTGCTGCTTCGAAGAAAGAACCGTTCGTATGTAGCTTATCCATATCAAGATTTTCATCTGCAAATGCAGTTATAATCTCTGATGAAGGAACTAAATTACCGGAAGTAGAATCCGGGTCAACAAAAGCAATGGTACAACCCTTAATATCCTCAATAGAATTAATATCATTATTTGAAGCACTTGTAATTAGTACAGAACGATACACCGCTTTTTCAGGATCTCCGTTCTCCGCTTTCATTACAATAGGGATAATATCTGCTCTCTCATAACCAAGAGCAATCGCATTAGCACCCATGTACGCCATATCCGCTTTACCTGTTCTTAACGCTTCAATAATTGCATTATAATCGCTTGCCTGAATCTCCTTTACCTCACATCCAAGATACTCACCTAGCTCTTTTGCAAGACCATTTCTCGCATCAGAGCTTTGATCTGTTGATTCATTAGGTGCATACGCAATCGTAAAAACACCATCCTTTCCACCTACTGAATTTTCCTGTTCCTTTTCTCCACATCCTGTCACTGCTGCCATACTCATTGTTGCGACCATTACTAATGATAAAATTTTCTTTCCTAATCTCATTTATTTCATCTCCTATTCTTCATTTGCCATCATCTGGTTAATTTTCTCAATTGCCATTGGAAGCTCTGTAATATTATCAATTACCATATCAGCACCTGCTTCCATATATTTCTTTGTTGTTATATCCTTTAATACATCAAGCTCTTCCACAGAAATAGCCTCATACTCTTCCTTATTCAATCCTAACAGATTTGAACCAACAAGAATTCCTATACTCCACGCCCCAGCATTCTTTCCTTCGTAAATATCTGTTATGGTATCACCTACTTTAACAACCTTCCTAGGTGGATATACGTTTAATACTCTCATACATTCATGCAACATAAATGGTGTAGGTCTACCAACTCCTGTTACATCTGGTGTAACAACACAATCTGGTCCATACCCCTGCTTCTTTGCAAACGGGATAATCTTATCCATCATCTGATTATTATATCCGGTTGTAGAACCGATCTTAATTCCACCTTTGCGAAGCTCATTTACTGTTTCTACAACACCATCAATCAATGTACTGTAGTTTAAAATAACTTCATATAATCTCTTTTCAAACTTAACATAAAGATTTTCAACATCATCCTCAGTCCATTCTCTGTCATACTTACTCTGCCACTGATTCTTTGCAGTAGTCAAAGACAACAATAAACGGATGTGCGCCTTTTTCTCCATTCCCATAGGTCCATTAATCTCACTGCGAGTCAGATTAATACCAGCTTCATCGAATACCATCTTAAAAACTTCCATTGGTGCAGACGAACCATAATCTATAGTAGTTCCCGCCCAGTCAAACACAACCATATCAATCTGGTTATTCTTTTCTTTCATAAAACACCTGTCCTTTCGTGTAATGATTATTACACCTTATCTTTTTCGCTGCAGACAAATAAGAGTATAGCAAATCAATGTTAAATCCATTACCAAATCGAAGTTAAATTAATATAAAATTTTTATATTTAATGTTAAGCATTTTTTACATAAAAAACGCCTATCCAATAGATAAGCGTTTTTCTTTTAGGGGGATACAACCCCAAATATATTTTCCAAAATTATCGTTTTTTGTCTGAATAAAATAACATTTTCCATTCATTTCACATAATTCACTCTATCCCAATAACAATACTTTATGCTCAAAACGTATTATTTCGCACTCTAATAATTCAATCATTCCATTACCTGATTGATGTGCTTCCCTATATGGGTTATCTGGATGTGTTTCTAAAACTTCCATCCATTCCATTATATATACACTTCCTTTTCTCCTTTCTATACGCAAAAAATATCAAATGCAGGGAGCATCTCTCCCTGCATTAAAAATCACTATCTATTTATAATATCATGTCTTCCTGGTCCATTAGAAACCATTGTAATCTTTACTTCAAGTTCTTTTTCAATGAACTCTATGTACTTTCTACAATTCTCTGGAAGTTCATTATAGTTCTTGATACCTCTGATATCACACTTCCATCCTGGTAAGTATTCGTATACTGGCTTAGCCTTTGCAAGCTTTGTTGTAACTGGGAAATCTCTTGTTACTTCGCCGTCGATTTCATAGCCAACACATACTGGAAGTTCATCTAAATATCCTAATACATCTAATACTGTAAGAGCTACCTGTGTAGCACCCTGCATCTTACAGCCATATCTTGAAGCAACTGCATCAAACCAGCCCATTCTTCTTGGACGACCTGTTGTTGCACCATATTCGCCACCGTCGCCACCACGTCTTCTTAATTCATCTGCTGCATCAAGATCAGGAATCTCTGTTACGAATTCACCAGCACCTACTGCACTTGAGTATGCCTTAACAACTGTAACAACATCTTTAATCTCATATGCAGGAATACCTGCGCCGATTGCACCATATGATGCAAGTGTGGAAGATGATGTAACCATTGGATAAATACCGAAATCCGGATCCTTTAATGTTCCAAGCTGACCCTCTAAAAGAATATTCTTACCATCCTTGATTGCCTGCTGTAAAAATGCTGCTGTATCACATACATATGGAGCAACCATATCTCTGTATTCATGTAATGTATTAAGTAACTCTTCAGGATCAAGAACCGGCTTGTGATATACATGCTCTAAAAGAGGATTCTTTAAATCACATACACGTGTAATCTTATCCTTTAAAACTTCATCATCAAAGAGTTCGTTTACCTGAAAACCAATCTTTGAATATTTATCTGCATAAAATGGAGCAATACCTGATTTTGTTGAGCCAAATGATTTTTTTCCAAGTCTTTCTTCTTCGTATGTATCAAAAAGAATGTGATATGGCATAACAATCTGAGCTCTATCAGATACCAAAATCTTTGGCATTGGAACGCCCTTTGAAACAATGTCATTTACTTCTTTAAAAAGGGCAGGAACACTAAATGCAACACCATTTCCAATAACACTTGTTGTATGTCCATAAAAAACACCAGATGGAAGAATGTGAAGTGCAAACTTACCATAATCATTTACAATAGTATGTCCTGCATTACTTCCGCCCTGAAATCTAACAATAATGTCAGATGTTTCAGCTAACATATCTGTTATTTTACCTTTTCCTTCATCGCCCCAATTAGCGCCAACTACCGCTCTAACCATAAGAGTTCCTCCTAAAAATTCATTGCACAAATGTGTGCCTGTTTTTATTACCGAAATATTATAGCACAACTTTCTCCATATGTGAATAGCCTAAGTTACTCTAGATAGAGTAATGTATAACTGATGTATAACTGCCTCGTTCTAACTCAATCTCTGTGTCAATAGATATATTATTTAGTAATTTTAAGTCTTTTCTTTTTTTCCCTAAGTTCCTTAAAATAATTTTTTAACATCTGACTACAATCTTCCTCAAGAATACCTATTTCTTTCTCAACCTGGTGGTTGAATTCCTTTATCGAAAACATATCCACTATAGAGCCTGCACACCCTGCTTTGGGGTTCATGCATCCAATATATACTTTCTTTACTCTTGCCTGCACAATGGCACCCGCACACATCTGACATGGTTCAAGTGTTACATACATCTCACAATCATCAAGTCGCCAGTCCCCTAATCTCTTTGATGCTTTCTTAATTGCATTAAGTTCAGCATGGGAAAGAGTGTTTTTATCCGTAACTCTTCTATTGTACCCTCTGGCAATTATCTCATCCTTGTATACTATTACACATCCAATCGGAACTTCATTTATGTTATATGCTTTTTTCGCCTGCGCAATTGCAGCTTTCATAAATCTTTCTTCCCTGATCATATTTTACCTCGCAATTATTTTTTTATAATAACTGTTTTTCTTATAAGTTTTTTTACTTTATAAGTATTCTACCTCATAACTATTATATTGGGTAATCATTTTACATATCAATTATTCTGCCTTATAGTTTATACCATGTTATTAGAGCTGTTATGTATACTATTTTAATTTACTATGGTATAATGAGCGCAGCGAGCTTGGGAGAGTGAAGCTCTCACTATTCATAACATTGGAGGTCTTTATGATTAATTCAACAATCACAACTAAAAGACTATTTCTTACAACACTAGATGGTGAATATTGTAATATGGTATCAGAATTCTTAAGCAACAACAAGGATTTTTTTGCGCCTTACGAAACACTTAAAAATGAATTTTATTATTCACCTACATATCAGAAAAATGTCCTTGATACGGAATATGATGCTTTTACAAAACGACAATATCTGCGTTACTACATATTCTTAAAAGAAGACCCAACTCGCGTTATCGGCACAGTATCCTTTGGTAACATAACACCATTTCCATACTGCCAGGCCACTCTTGGGTATAAGATTGACAGAGAATATACAAATAAAAGATACGCTACAGAAGCTGTCAGCGCCGCTATTTTAGAAGCATTTAAATTGCTAAAATTACATAGAATCCAAGCTTATGTCTTAGAGGATAACATTCCTTCCACTAAGCTTTTACATAATCTTGGATTCACATATGAAGGTTTATGTATGAAAAATATTAATGTATGTGGTGTATGGAAATCTCATAATCAATTCGCAATTTTAAATCCAAATGAATAAAATATCAGCTGTATTTCTTTAAATATTCATCAATAGTTGCCTTATCAATGATTACTCTATTATCCATAGTCTTCATAATATCTTTTATCTGAACCATCTCAAATATATTTTTATCATCCAAATCATAAAGATTATTATCACCAAAGCAAAGAACCATTGGTTTCAGAACATTATCTTCATTTCCTCTTACCACAAGCCCTGTATAACCATTTGTAAGTTCAACACATATTCCAGGGAAAAGAATCTTAATACTATCAACTAAGGCTCCTACCACCCTTGTATCATACTTATCTACACCCTCAAGCAAGTGTCTAACAGCAACTACGTCTGAGGTAGGCTCTTCGCCAATCTTCATAGTTGTCATATCATCATAAACCTCAGCAATTTGAAGAACCTTTGCTCCCATAAGAATATCCGCTCCTTTTACACCAAGTGTAGGAGTTTGTGATAACTTAAACTTCTGATCAAGTAACTCTTTCACCTCATCAGTAACAAACTTGCTGCCCGAAAGCATTTTAAGTCCCTTCTGTTCTGCTGCCAACATCTGTATTTTTATTTCATCAGGAGTACCCGTCACATTTTTCGCAACTAATCTTCCAACATCATGAACTAATGCTGTATGTATAATTGATTTAATATCACCTGCATTCAGCTTAAGTCTAATGCCCATCATAGCTGACATAATTGCAACATTTAGAGAATGTTTGTATACATAATCCTCATTGCTTCTTATACTTTGCATAAAATTGACTTTCTTATCCTTTTTGCAATAATTTTTTGTAATAATTTTAATAAGATTCTCAATATTTGCTGGTTTCTTACCAAGAAGAAGCATATCCAAATCTTCCTTTAATCCAAACACACTCATAGTCTGGAATCTCTCAAACTCGATATCATCTTCTGTCATAGGTGGCAATGGCTCTGCTGGTTCGAGTATAAATATTCCAATAATACCAAAATTTTTCACACTATTTATACCCTGCTTTGTAAGCTTGGTATCTCTATCATAAAGCAAAACACCATTTTTATTGTAAATTGGCTTTGCTAAACGCATTCCTTTTACCAAATCCTCAGTTTTAACGAATCGCATCCATGCACCTTCCTTCGCAAAATATACAAAAATATCCATATAAAATATATCATACTTGTTTTCTTTTCTCAATATTTTCCTTTTAAAGGATTGCTTTTTGTTATTAACTATGATATTGCGAAAAAAGTCATATTATGATAATCTATGGCTGTTGTTTAACAAACAGATGTTTTAACTTTTGGAGGAAAAATGAACGAAATTGCCCAATTCTTAAGTGATTTATATCAGCCAAGTCTATTTTTATTTTCGGCTATTGGCTTGTTTATGAGTATATTATCCTTTCATAGTGATCCATATCTCTTAATTGGTCTTTTCTTTACAAGAAAATTTAAGCCTGCAAAAGAGAATCACAAATATGCCATTCTCATTCCGGCGAGAAATGAAGAAGCTGTTATAGCCAATCTTATAAATAGTATAAAAAAACAGGATTATCCTTCAGAACTCATTACAGTATTTGTTGTTGCAGACAACTGTACAGACAATACAGCTTTAGTTGCACGTGAAAACGGTGCAATATGTTACGAACATTTCAATGAAAACGAGCGTACAAAAGGATTTGCTCTTAAATATTTGTTTGAACAGATTGAGCGCGATTATGGTATTACTTCGTTTGAAGGTTACTTCATATTCGACTCTGACAACCTTTTGAAAAAAGACTATATTTCTCGAATGAATGATTCCTTTGATGCTGGAGAGAAAATTATTACTTCATACAGAAGTACAAAAAACTGGAACGAAAGCTATATTGCATCATTATATGGTATACACTGGCTTCGTTCTATAAGACAGAGACACAGACCAAGATCATTTCTTCACCTTGCAACAAATATTCAGGGTACAGGTTTCCTCATTCACAACGAAATAGTAAAGGATGGCTGGAAATATACATCCCTCACAGAAGACCGATCCCTGACAGCTGACTGTGTTGTAAACGGCTATGAAATCTCATATAACAATGATGCAATATTCTACGATGAACAGCCTACATCACTTAAAGTTGCGTTGCGTCAGCGTTTACGTTGGGCAAAGGGCCATCTTCAAGCCTTTAGAGAAAGTGGATTTTCATTATTTAAAAATATATTTATTGACAAAAACACAAAATTCAGAGAAGGAGACAAATGGTACACCTACTTATGGCGTACATTAAGACATAGATTTATGTCCTTTGACACATTTGCCCAGCTGTTACCAAAGCAAATTGTAACAGCCTTTAAATGGCTCTTCTGGAATCTGTTTCTTTTCCCATTCACTGTATACACAGGTGGAGCATGTATGCACTTATTTAAAAACAGTACATGGGTATCAGATGTTGTAATGTACTTTACAGGGGATGTAACAGTTAACCTTGAACCATGTTTAAAATCATATTTCATATGCGTATTAATCGTTATCTGGTGTAGAATCTTCTACCGAATCGGCACATATTTTGGTGGAATATGGATGGCAGTATACATCTTTATTATTGAACACAAACGCTTACAGCATATAAGCATTTTCAGAAAGATACTCTACTGCTTTACCTGGCCACTATATGACGTAATCGAAAGATATGTAAAATATGTGGCATTATTCAAAAAGGTAGAATGGAAGCCAATCCCTCACAATAGCAAGATAACTATTGATGACCTAGCGGAGGAAGAATAGTTTTTCATATGCGAACACCCCACAGGGTGTTCTTTCTTTATACTGTTAGAGTGTCAAAAGATAGCTGTATAAATTTATCATGGTATATTGAACAAAGTATATCGGCATTTGCGACTTTTATAGGATATTAAGAACATTTAGAAACACTTATATCCGGAAAACCGGAACAAATGACAATATACTTTGTGAAATATACAAGTTAGAATATAAAAAGCTATCTTTTGACACTCTAACTCCCACAAGAAAGAACATTCGCATATATCTATTTGTGATAATTATATTTTAATGTTAAATCATTCTTCCTAATAATATTTGCAATCTTATCATTCATCATATTGATATATTCATCATCCTGTACATAATCATCAACATATATATCTGATACTTCACCAAGCTTTACATATATTTCTCCATCATACCATGACCTATCACTAAAAAATGCAAAGCCCTTATAATCATCTGCCAAGGCATCCTCCATAAGATAATCGCAGCTATTGTATTCAATTCCAAATAGATTAAGTACAGTTGGAAGTATGCTCATCTGCATTGTAACTTTATCTATCTTTTCGCTTTCTATTCCACTTCCCCAAATAAAGAAAGGTGTATGATTGATAAGATTATTTTCTGTATTCTTATATTTATCAAGAACAGTCTTGTCCTCTATTGTGTAAAGATAATGGTCTGCAAACGCAACAATAACTGTATCTTCAAGAAGTTCTCTCTTCTCTAATTCGTCCAATAATAACCCAACAAAATAATCTGTTTCACCAGCTTCAAGAAGTACCAGCTCTTCCTCCGACATATCATCAGGTATATTCCCCTCTCCATATTTCATTTCAGCTACAAGCTTTCCAATACCCTTTTCCGGTGTGAATGGTGTATGTGGTGTATATGTTATAATGTAATCAAAGAACTTGTCCCCCTCAAACATCTTCTCTGAGAATTCTTTATTTTCAATAAGCGTTCTATCTAATTCATATGATGCGTCACTGACAGAACTTAAGTTGAATCCTTCAGCACTATATCCAAGAGCATCTACCAGTCCATAGTAATTATCATATCCAAAGTTTCTGTAATTAAGGCCTCTATTATAAAATTCTGCACTATTCATATGAAATGCATTTACAGAGTATCCCTGTTCCTTAAAAAGCTTTGCAAGACTATTATTAAATGTATTTCCATTAAGAGTATAAACATTCCTATTATATGTAATAGGTGTTGTAAAGCCCGTATTTACTGCAAATTCAGAATTATATGTTGAACCGCCACCTGAATATATTGAATAATGATCTGTAAAATCTATGGCTTCATTTTTCAACTTGTAAAGATTTGGCGTTGCCTCTTCTGTAAGCATCCAGTCATCCATACCTTCAAGCTGAAGGAAAATGATATTCTTTCCTTCAAATATTCCTGTGTATTTATTTGGCTCTTTTGTATCTTGCTTTGCATATTCAGAATCCAGAAATTCCTTATCTTCTGCTGACATTTCCTCTTCAGGTTTTAAGAATGTAACATAAAAATCCCTAACTGAATATTCATAAAGTCCTGATATTCTCATACTCTTATTACTATCGCTAAAGCTCTCGTAAATATTTCTGGGATTTTTAAAATTATTCCATTTCAGATTATCGTTGCTGGCACCAAAACAAAGAGGTGCAAATATATGTGCCACTATAAAGAATAAAATAACCGCCACAAGATTTTTCCATTTTAACTTCCCACTAAATGCATTTTTTTTACATGCAAAAATAAAGATAACTACCTGGACTGCTATTACAAGTAATGCAAGAAGATAGATGTATATTGGTGTTCCAATGATTGTATCCCATATATACGAACTGCCTTCTGATGCCATCTCCATAAGTGAGAAACTGAAATAGAATCCTGTAAGCGGATAATATATTGCATTTGTCAAAAATAATATAAAAGAAAGAATAAAGAAAAATAAATATGCCACTTTTCCCGCTCTCTTTCCAATGTTTACAGATATACCAATAAACAATGTAATAAACAGAATTGTGAACAGCCATGGTTCCCATCTGTACACAGGATAAAAACTTATTTTATTTCCAATCATTCTTATGATAAAATCCATCATTATAAATGGTATTGTCATAATCATAAATATATAATTTTTTATAAAAAATTTCTTTATGGCATTTCCTATTCTTTGTGGCATTTTATAATCCTCTTTCTGTACATAACTTTCAACTACCATTATATACTACACTGTCAAGTTTAGCTTTTTACACCAGTAGCCTCTCTTCCATTTTTCTACACTACTCTCTTTTAATTCCTTTACTTCACTCTCTAAAAATATATCAAATCCATATTTTTCTGCAAGTATCTGTTCTCCAAGTGAGCTGTATCCGGGCACTGCTAAATATAAACCATCATCTTCTAGTATATATACTTTTCCGTATTTTATTGACGAATAACAAACGTATGCATTTTTGCTCAATGACCAGTATTCCCTTGGCAATTCATATATATCCTTTGGTGATATTCCAAGAATATTGCATTGTTTCCCATTTACCAACTCCTGTGGTATTTTGATTTCTTTAAAAAACTCCTCAATTCTTGCCGTTGGAACTTCCTGTTTTTCAATCTCTATATCCTTTTTGCAGTTCTTTGACATACACTCCTTATCAATCAAATATATTGTATCTTCCTCCTCTACTTCAATATTTTCAAAATAATCCTGACATTTTTCTACTTTATATTCCTTCTTCCAGAAAGATATGCACTCTATTTCTTCACCCATAATTATTATTCCATATATATCTGATATTCCGATTTCATTATTAGTAATAGAAGCTATATCTACCGTTTTTTCTATAGAGAAGCCAATATCTGTTTTATTCATATTTCCAATATTTATTAACTTTGTTGTTTCATCCTGTTTAACGAAAAAACAAACCTTAAGATTTTTTATTTCTTTATCAAATCCTAAGGTTATATTTATCTTAAGTGTATCTTTATTTACATCGATTTTTCCAACACCGATGTTTTCTCCCTTTACGCCTTCACTATACTTATATATGTACGAAACAAGCCTCTTCAATTTATTTTATTCCATCTTTTTTTTAATTATATGTGATGTTTATAAAATTATGACTGGTTCTTCTACATATCTGACTAATTCTTTTTACATATTGCTAATTATATTTGTAAATTTCGCAAACTCCTCAAGGGACATAGCCTCTCCTCGTATTGTAACGGACAATCCCATTTCTTCTAAGGTCTTTACTACCTGGTCCTTTGTAAAATTAAGCTCTCCGCTATTACATACACTGTTTTGAAGTGTCTTTCTTCTTTGATTGAATGATGCCCTGATTATCTTAAACATAAGCTTTTCATCTTTTACATTAACAGGCACCTCTTTATGTTTTGTAAGCCTGATAACTGCAGAACCTACATTTGGTCTTGGCATAAAACAATTTGCAGGAACATTTGTTACAATCTGAGGTTTTGCATAATACTGAACAGCCAACGAAAGCGCACCATAGTCTTTTGAACCCGGTCCCTCCTGCATTCTGTCTGCCACTTCTTTCTGCACCATAATGGTAATACTGTTAATTGGTACATGACTTTCAAACAACCCCATAATAATAGGTGTTGTAATGTAGTAAGGAAGATTAGCAACAACTTTTATTGGTCTGCCATCATTTTGTTCATCAACAAGCTTATTAATATCCACCTTTAATATATCATCATTGATAACCTGGACATTATCATATTCACTAAGGGTGTCCTCTAATATAGGAATCAGACTATTGTCTATTTCAACAGCAATAACCTTTTTTGCATTCTCGCATAAGTACTGGGTCATTGTTCCTATTCCCGGACCTATTTCAAGAACACAGTCATCCTTTGTTATGTCCGCTGCTGATATTATTTTCTCAAGAATTCTTGTATCTACAAGGAAGTTTTGTCCAAATCTCTTTTGAAAAACAAAATTATATTTTTGTAATATTTCAATGGTATTCTTTGGGATTCCTAAATTAGCCATATCTTTCCTCCTATATTTTATATACATTTAAAGCATTCTTAAATGTGATATCTTCTACCTCTTCCTTACTAACACCTTTTATCTGTCCTATTGACGTCGCGACATATGTTAAATAAAGAGAAGAATTTCTTTTACCTCTATATGGTTCTGGTGACATATATGGACAATCTGTTTCTAAAACTATTCTGTCAAGAGGTACATATTCTACTACTTCCTTAAGCTTTTTACTATTTTTAAACGTTACCACTCCACCTATTCCAATATAATATCCCATATTCAGATACTCTTTTGCAATCTCTTTGCTATATGAAAAACAATGAATAATGCCTGTTGCGTCCTTACCATATTCCTTTATGATAGAAAGAGTATCATTTGCAGCTTCTCTTGAATGTACATTTATTGGCTTTGAGATTTCCTTTGCTAACTCAATCTGTCTAATAAATCCATTCTTCTGAACTTCTTCTTCACATACCATCCAATGATAATCAAGTCCAATTTCACCTATTGCCACAACTTTTTCGGACATTGCCATTTCTTTTATTTTTGTGTAATTTTCATCCGTAAGGTCAGCTATTTCATCAGGATGTATTCCAACCGCTGCATATATGTGAGGATATTTTTTTGCAAGATTATATGATTCAATACACCCTGCAAAAGAAGCTCCAACATTAACTGCCTTTATTCCTTTTTCATTAAGCTGGTTTATAATATCTTCCCTATCTGTATTAAACTGTTCATCATCATAATGTGAATGAGTATCAAAGATCATTTCTCTCTCCTCTTTATGAACGACTCTTTTTCGTTTCATAAATCTAAAAAGTAGTGTTCAGATTCTGAATAATCAAAATCTGAACACTACAAGTCATATTAATTAACAAATTTCAGATCCAGCAATAATATCTTTATCAACAGTAAGAACTGAAAGATTTCCATCATCATCGGATGCCGCAAGGATCATACCCTCAGATACGATACCGCATAGCTTTGCAGGCTTAAGATTTGTAATAACTGCAACTTTCTTTCCTACCATTTCCTCAGGTTTATAGTATTGTGAAATTCCAGATACTATCTGTCTTACTTCATCTCCAACTCGTATCTTTGAACAAAGAAGTTTCTTTGCCTTTGGAACAGGCTGACATTCAAGCACCTCTCCAACTCGTATCTGAATCTTATCAAAATCCTCGATTGAAATTTCAGCCTTTGGCTCTACCTGAGGATACTTAACCTCTGGTTCGCTTGGTGCAAACTTCGCATTTACTTTTTCCATTACTTCATCTACATCGAGTCTTGCAAAAAGAATCTCCGGCTTTTCTGTAACTTTGTTACCTGACTCATATTTACCAAATGTATCAAGTTCATCAAATGCTCTCTTCTTTGCATTAAGCTGTGCAAGAATCTTCTCTGAAGTTTCTGGCATAAATGGCTCAAGTAATGTTGCACCAATACAGATTCCTTCAACAAGATTATAAAGAACTGTTTCAAGACGTTCTTTCTTTGATTCGTCCTTTGCAAGTGCCCATGGCATTGTTTCATCAATATATTTATTACATCTCTTAAATAATGTAAAGATTTCTGTAATGGCATCTGCGACACGCAACTGGTCCATCTTATCTTCTACTTTTTTAACCGTAGATATTGCAACTTCTTTAAGCTCTGCGTCAAATACTTCTCCACCTTCACAGTTTGTATTTGTAACTACACCACCAAAATATTTGTTTGACATAGATATTGTTCTGTTTACAAGATTTCCAAGTGTATTTGCAAGTTCTGAATTCAATCTCTCGGTAACAAGCTCCCATGTAATGTTACCATCATTTTCAAATGGCATCTCGTGAAGAACAAAGAATCTTACAACATCCACACCGAAGAATTCCACCAGGTCATCAGCATAAATAACATTACCTTTTGACTTACTCATCTTGTCGTTATTCTGTAATAACCATGGATGACCAAATACCTGTTTTGGAAGTGGTTCCCCAAGGGCCATTAAGAATATTGGCCAATATATTGTATGGAATCTTATAATATCTTTTCCAATAAGGTGCAAATCTGCAGGCCAGTTCTTCTTATATGAATCAGCATGATTGCCATCGGCATCATAACCAATACCAGTAATATAGTTTGTAAGTGCATCTAACCATACATAAACAACATGTTTATCATCAAAATCAACTGGAATGCCCCATTTAAAAGATGTTCTGGATACACATAAATCCTGAAGACCTGGTAATAAGAAATTATTCATCATCTCATTCTTACGGGATACAGGCTGAATGAACTCAGGATGTGTATTGATATGCTCAATAAGTCTGTCTGCATATTTACTCATTTTAAAGAAGTATGCTTCTTCCTTTGCAGGTTTCACCTCTCTGCCACAGTCAGGACACTTTCCGTCTACAAGCTGTGATTCTGTCCAGAATGACTCACAAGGTGTACAGTACATACCTTCATAATGTCCCTTATATATATCTCCCTGATCATAGAGCTTCTTAAATATCTTCTGAACCTGCTTCTCATGATACTCATCTGTTGTTCTGATAAACTTGTCATATGATGTATTCATTAAATCCCATATTCTCTTAATCTCTGTTGATACATCATCTACAAATTCCTTTGGTGTGATTCCGGCATCTGCTGCCTTTATCTCTATCTTCTGACCATGTTCATCTGTTCCTGTCTGAAAGAAAACATCAAATCCCATAGCTCTTTTATATCTCGCAATACTATCTGCAAGAACTATCTCGTATGTATTACCAATATGTGGTTTACCAGATGTATATGCAATTGCAGTTGTAATATAATAAGGCTTTTTTTCCATTTCCTTCACCGTTTAAATCCTTTCAAATACTCATAGCATTAAGTTTATTATTTATTGGCGAAAAAATCAACACCTAAATATAATGTTGCAGAGAATTCTGTCAAGTGTTCCTCAATACGCAAAAACAATTGTATCAACAATATCTTACCTGAAAATAAACTTTAATGTGTACCAACAACATCATAATCGAAATATGTTATCTTATTGCCAAAATAGCATAATGCGTCACCATCAGACAGGTTATACCATTCGTTATTTATATTCTGGCGATAATGAAACCCCTCTGTTTTCCACATGTTACAATACCCTTTCTTTGCATTTTCCGCATTTATGTAAGAGATAAAATGAAGTTTATTCCTCACTACATATGGATCAAAAGAAATGAGTATCTGGCCATTCCTTAACATATTGCCATAATTCTTTAAAATATCCTTTGAATTCTCAATCTTGATATCTTTTGGAAATGCGTATATATCTCCAGACATATCAATATCAAATGAAACTATATTTATTCCTTTTTCTTGTTCTTCAAAATCATGATTTGAAACAAATCTTTCATCTATTATTTTCTCAATACATCCATCCCTGTACCTATAGATATTTACGTCAATTGTTTCCCCATCCTTTAGATATTTATAGCTGCTTTTTACATTTAGTCCGTCATCATCCTTATAATCTCCTACAACTGTCATACTGACATTTATAATTTCATTATTGTCCTCCTTTGTACAGATAAGCTTATCAACACTTTCTTCTTCATTAATTACAAATCCATATATACTTCCAGTTACATGCATATTCATGGTGGTGTAAGCAAACACCTCTTTGTAATCTTTATTTGAATGCAATCCTCCCGTTTCCTCGGTTCCATCCGCATTCCTTATATAGCAGACAAATTTCACTTCATAATCTCCTATAGGAACATATTCAGGTATTTTAAATCCTGTAAGTTCTTTTGTTTTATCACTTACATCTATCAATTCTCCTGATGAATACAGCTTATTTTCGTAGTATACATCTATTGGCATCACTATATATTTTTTCCCGGTATATGTCTCATAATTTCTAGTACCATACCCTTTTTTATCAGAGTGTTTTCCACTATAATCCACAGTGATTTTGAATTCCCTCCCCAAAACAGTGGTGTTTTCCACAGGATTTACCTCCTGATTGTGGTTTTTTGTGCATAAAATATTAATTTTACACACAATTGGTGTATGAATCAGAATATTTTCCAGATTTTTTTCTATTTTCACACAATTTTGGTTTTCTACATTTATATAAGAAGCTTCACATTTAGAATTATAGTTTCCATTTCTCCTATCAGCAGATAAAGCTATTCCTGTTTTGTATACATTTACGCTATCAGGAACAATATATGTTGGTGCTTTGCCATTTAGCGTTCCATTTGGTTCATCACTCAATATAGTATTCCCATCAATTCTTAACATATCGCTTCTTATTCCTCTTGTACTATATTTTTGCTCTGCAACTAAGCTATAGTCTGTATCAGGAATAGATGGCTTTATAACGCTGTGACTGTCTAGAATGACAGTTCCTCCATTTACAGGTTCAGTATTATATAGTCCATTTACTCTGTCTAAAATATTGTCATAATGTCTAATGTCTTTTGAAACATTATATTCTGTGCCTGTCCCGTTTATCTTTACTATGTTTTGCTCTATTGCATCAGAACTTATACTTATACCATCAAGAGAATATACTTCTGCCCGTTCAACCTCATAATAAGAATACCTTCTATTGACAGGATAATATCGAATTACATCTTGATATTCCTCTCTAAGAGTTCCATCGCTTCCTGTCCATCTAAGAATATATGTGGTTTTTACCGGCACATCTATCTGAATATCCGCATAGACTTTTGATATATCCACATCATAATAATATTTGCTTAGATTATTATCAAAATATATCTTTTCCGCAGCTGGAATCCCCTCAGATATATTGTAAATTTCCTGATTTTTCTGATTGGAGCCTATTTTTCCATTTATTTCCACATTACTACAAAAATGCAGCTTCTGTACACTACTTATTGTTCCTTTTACATCCGCCACCTTTGGTTTTGCCTTATATGATACATGAATATCGTAATATTGCATTAACTCCTTTGGATTACCCCATGGTCTTGCTGATGCAATCCCTTCATATGTAACATACGTTTCACCGGACAATTTGCCATCATTTGAAACACTGCCCTTAATCTTTCCATACTGAACAACTGTCATAACTGAATCTATATATACAGTTCCTCCGTAGTTTACAAGCTGTTCTTTCCATTCCTTTGAAACTCTTTCTATATTTGAAAGAATTTCATTACTATCGCTCTTAAATACTGAAACAATAATCGACTTGTTGAAAGGATCCGGATAATATGTTTCTGAGGATTTCTTTGGAACAATGATATACTGCTGATATGGGGAATCAATTGGCAGATCATATCTTTTCAAAATCCAGCCTATCGTTCTAAAGGCTACACCTGTAGTATCCTTGCCATTGATTGCAGAAAAAATCAGATTTCCGTCATCATCAAATACAAGATTCTGACTTGCATATATGTTCCTGCTGTTTCCATAGACAAATGAAAACATTATAAAAAGTGCCAGAAAACATATAATTCCATCTATTTTTTTCATTCCACTTTTATTATTTATTTTTTTTAATTTTCTTCTTTTGGATTTTTCTTTTGAATCTTTTAAATAATTAGAAATTTCTTTGTCTTTTGAACCTTTGAATAAATTTGTTAGAAAAATACTGCTCTTTCGCATAAACCTCCTTCTACTCTCGCATCAGAAGGACGACCTTTGTGATTGTAATCTTAACAAATATTACAATCTTTTTCAAGGCTTTTTCAAGTGTTTATATTTATCCATTTGCCTAAATAGAATTACATATGATAGAATAAGGAGGATTAATATTTTATATAAAAAGGGAGAGTTATATGAGAAAAAATTTATTATACAGGGTAACAGCTCTGTCTTTATCTGTTTTTTTACTTGCAGGCTGTGGATGTCAGGCTGAAGAAAATGAAACGCCAACAAGAAAGCCTCGCGAAACAGAAACAACTGAACACGAAACGGAAAATAAGGAGAACCCAAATGCTCCTGTCAATGATTCTATGTACTCATTCAGCTTATATGATGAAGACCGTCAATATACAGCTGACGAACTAGATGTACAGCGTGATTTCTACGAATACCTTGAGGATTCCTTTGTTGAAATGATGCAGGATAGCTACTTAAACGCAGTTTACACCTGCGAAAATCCTGAGGCTTTAGGTATCATATATGATACTATTTCCTGGGGTGATATTTCCATTGAAGAAATGGAAAATGCAGAAGAAGAAATGAAAGAAGAGTACAACGAACTATTATCCTTTGATTATGATTCACTAAATTATGAAGGCAAATTAATCTATGATTCTTTAAAAGAATACATAACAAATAATATTGCTGTTGCGAAATATTGGTATTTTGATGAAGCTTTTTCACCACTAAACGGTGTCCAGTCAAATATTCCTATACTTCTTGCAGAAATTGGATTCAATGATAAGGAAGATATTACCAATTATATTCTTCTCCTTGATGATACTGAAAGATACATAGACGATTTATTAGAATACGAGAAATACCGTTCTGAACATTATCAGATATTCTTATCTGACAATGGTGCTGAACAGGTAATTGAACAGTGTAATGAATTCATTAACGCACAAGATAATGTCTTAGTATCTTCATTTAAAGAGCGTATTGATGATGCCAACTTTTTATCTGATTCAGAAAAAGAAGCGTTCATTGAACAGAATAACACAATTGTTACAGAATCTGTTATCCCTGCATTTAGCAAAATCTGTACAACAATGAATGATTTGAAAGGAACTCGTGCACATGCTTCATTATGTGATTATGAAGGTGGTTTAGAATACTATAGAGCTCTTGTGGAAACAAACTCCGGATATACTATTTATGATGATTCATACACACCTACAATTAATTCCGGGGATGATTTATTCTGTATGACTCTTGAAGATTTAATAGACCAGACAGAAGACTTTATTTCAGATTCTTATCAATCAATGATTAACATTGCAACAATTGACTTTAATGCATACAGTGAGTCATTGGATCCTGAGTATCCTGTTACAGATCCTACTGAAACACTGAAATATTTTTTTAAAAATTTAAGTAAAGATTTTCCAGACCCTGTGACAAAAAACTTTGAGATAAAATATGTGCCTGAAAGTCTGGAGGAATCATCATCTCCAGCATTCTACTTTACAGCACCTATTGATAATCTTGATAAAAACATTATTTATTTAAATGGTGGTTCAGATTTTACAAACGATACTTTGTATTCAACATTATCACATGAAGGTGTTCCGGGACATATGTATCAGCACACATATTTTAATAGTCTGAATCCAAACCACATAAGATGTGCCATTGACTTTATAGCATATACAGAAGGCTTTGCAATGTATGCAGAAACATATGCCTTTGACTATAGTGGTTTATCAGATAATACTATAGCTGTTTTAAAAGCAAATAATGTTTGTGGATATGGACTATACTCTTACATTGACCTTCAGGTAAATGTAAATGGCTGGGATGAAGAGGACATCAAGACATATATGACAGCCCAAGGCTATGCTGCAAATTATGCAGGTGAACTATATGAAATTGCTCAGGACAGTCCTACTATATATCATAGATATTTTACTGGATTAATGGGCATGTTAGAATTACAGGATTACGCAAAAGAAGTCTTTGATACAAACTACTCAAACAAAAATTTTAATAAATTTTTACTTGAAATTGGACCAACATATTTTGAATTGATTCAGAAAAGACTAGAAGAATTTGCACCTAGATTAGACGATTAATAAGAAGTATTATCATAAATTAATAAAGAGGGGTCGCATTAATATGTGATTTGAAAAATCAAATTATTAATGCGACAGCCTCTTTATTCTTTATTAAATCTCTTTTACTATATTTCTTTTATTCTATATTTTTCTTAATATACTCTTCATATCTTTTTTGTGATGCTTCCATCTCAGCACTTTGACCTTCCATCAGCTTATCATACTTTACATCTTTCAACTGATTGAGTACATCTTCTAAATCTTCTAAATTGATTAAATTATCATCCATATATTTCCCTCCTGCCTTTGCACTTTATATATAATTATGATTGTTTTCCTGAATCCCACTCTTTAAAGAAAACCAACAAATTTCCAAGCGCCTCTACTACTATTTCTATATCCTTTTCATCAAATTTTTTCACTATTGCTTCTATCATATCCTTATGGAATTTTGCATGATGATTATATGCTTTTTTTCCTTTTTCAGTTAAGGAAACAAAAACAACTCTCTTGTCCGCTTCACTACGAGTCCTATTTACGTAGCCTTTATTTACAAGACCATTGATAGCAATTGTCAATGTGCCCATTGTAACTGACATTAATTTAGACACTGTTGACATATTTCTGGCTTCGTCCACACCGATAGCTTCAATTACATGCATATCATTGTTAGTGATATCTTTAAACTCTTCTGTAATTATTGCTTTTTCTTCAATTGTCATAATATCTTTGAACAACTTAACTAAAATGTCATTTAGCGTTTCATATATTTCCACAATCCCACATCCTTACATTGCTTTACTTTTTTTGTATACCCATGCTTTCTGCACCCTGTAGCTTATAAAGAATAGTATTACATCTACTACTATTTTAACCAAAACAGTTAACAAACCACCTTTTAATGAAAATAAAGCATTCAATAATAATACTCCAAAATATGAAATAGCTGTCTGTATAACACAAACTACATAGTACTTAACCAGTACTTTTATATATGATTCTTCTGATTTGAATACAGCATTTTTATTAAACAGGCAATTAAACATAGATGAAATAGCCCTTGCAACAACAACTGCTACAAGTATCTTCGTCTGCTCTTCAAGTGTTCCTCCAATAGCCCAAATAAGAATGGTGTACATCAAAATATCAATTACACTTGATGCAAGAGAACTAAACATAAATTTTAGAATTACCTTATATATCTTAATCGAGTCAATGATTGGATTAAAATGAGATGTCTGATTTTCTTCTATATACACAGTTTCAATTGTACATTCTTTAAAAGGAATTGAATATTTCTTAAGAGAAAGTAACATATTTGTTTCGTATTCGAAACGCTCACCTTCAATTTCAAGCATTGATTTAAGATGCTTGTATGGAATTGCTCTCAGTCCAGTCTGCGTGTCTGAGATTTTCAGTCCACATGCTGTTTTAAAAACAAAGCTTGTAACATTATTTCCAAATTTGCTTCTTGCAGGAACATCATCTCCTGAAAAATCACGACATCCAAGTACAACTGCATCTCCTGATTCTTCCATCATCTTCCCACATTTAGTAATATCCTGAACCTGATGCTGATTATCACCATCTACTGTAACTACACCTGTAATATCTTTTCTATTTTCTAAAACATATTGAAATGCTGTCTTTAACGCTCTTCCTTTGCCCTTGTTTACCTCGTGTGTTAAAACCGTACACTGTGGTATCTTTTCCAATCTGTAAAATGGCTCTCTATGAGCATCATCACTTCCATCATTTATTACAACTATATCCTTATATCCTGCATTCACCAATCCATCAACAACCTTTTCAAGCTTTTCATCTGGATTTAATGAAGGAATAATAACAGTTATATTCATTTTGTACCTCTACGACTCTCTAATCTATCTACAATACAACATTCATATAGATAGTAAAATATTATAATGTAACTTAATTATACTAATTATTTGAACTTTAGTCTAGTGAAATTTATAATGTTCACACAATGCTAATACAACAAATCAATGCCAATTCCTATGCATTATTTCAATTTTCTTTTTACTCCAAATAGATAGTTAACAACATAAACAGGCTCATACTTCCCTTTTCTTACATTGTGTACATAGCCATATTCAATAATTGATTCCGGGATTATTCGCAAACCAGTTTCCTCTTGCATTTCTCGAACAACAGCCTGTTTTGCTGTCTCCCCCGTTTCTATTCCTCCACCAGGTATTACATATACTCCATACTTGTCCACAAAACACATAGCAATCGTTCTTCCTCGAATGACAATACCGCTAATAAAGATGATATTAAGAACATTTAGAAACACTTATATCCGAAAACCGGAATAAATGACGATATACCTTGTGAAATATGTCAATAAAAATATCCTTTTCATCATCCTTACCCTATAAAGTAAAAAAGAAACCGCAGACATGATATCCACGGCTTCCTTTGGTATATAGTTATACAATATAGTTAGTAAAGACATAGCATTAATTTCACGTTTCGCTAGTATTATACTTGCTATACTGCCTATATCGATTATTAACCTATATATTTACATAATTTAAACTATGCATTTTACTGATATTCAACAACATCAACCCATTTATTTAAGAGTTCTTTCTCCTCTTCGATATTATTTGTCATTCTGGCTGCTGCCACAATTGGAAGCCACTTCTGAACATAAACCTTATCTGTATCTGTTTTTTCACAGAACATATTAAGATACTTATCAGCAATCTTCTCATTATGTAAACATAACCATAAATATGATCTGGCAACATCAGCACTTGCATTACCTGTTGTTGCATGGTTCCAGTCGATAATATGTGCTACACCCTTTGAATCAATAATAATGTTCTGTGGTGTAAAATCTCCATGACAAAGCTTATCATGCTTTGGTGCACTTTCCATTCTTGCAAGAAGTTCATATCTCTTCGCATCATCAAGACCTGCTTCATTAATTTTCTTTGTAAGCTTTTCCTTGAGACTTCTAAGTGATGGACATTTCTTTGCAAACATATTAATCTGGATGTCTACCATCTGTTCAACATATTTGTCAACATTTGCAGGGTCCTCTTCCATAAGTTTACTAAGTGTCTTTCCTTCAACACATTCCATTGAAATAGCCCACTTACCATCAATCTGTGTAACTTCTTTTACTGCTGGTATATTTAACCCTAAAGGTTCAACACTTGCTGCAAGTAATGCTTCTGTAAATACATCTTCTTTCTTGTATCCTTCATTGAATACCTTTACAACCAAATCTCCGCTCTTGTAAACCTCATTGTATCTGCCTTTTGCGATTAGTTTTTCTAACTTCATAATAATATCCTCCTATAGCATATATTAAGTTTGAGTAGTCTTTCTTTAGCAAAAATAAAATACATAAATCTCGTTTCTGTTAAAGTTATATTTTCCACGCTCTCTCTTTATCTATAACATATAATACTACAAAAAAAGAAAAAAAAAAAGCATTGTTTTTCTTTTAACAAATATGTTTATTCTTTAACAACATTCATATCTTTCTTGTTGTTTAAATCTTCAACTTCCAATCTATATATCTCAAATTCAGCTAATTTGTTATTTTTAATGCAATTTGAATCTTTAATATATAATCCTATCAAAATAATAATTCATAATGAAATTCTACTATTTCTTGAAACGTCTTTTTCTTGGTTCCATTATATTTTTTTAATAACTGTTTCATCTCCTTAGATACATTTTCTGGTTTCGTTGTGGGAATTCCTCCAACTTCGTTTTCAAATCTTTTGTAATCACCATCGGCAATTTATCTCAACTTTTCATCAAAAAATACACTGTCTTTTTTTCCGTTATTGTTTATATTTTGACAGATAAATTTAAAGAGAGAATTACCAATAATAATTCTCTCTCAGCACTTGGTTATCTAACGACTAAAATTATCTTTAAGTGTATCTCTTGTATATTCTTTAAATTCATATCCTTCTTCTCTTGCTTTATCTATAAAATCTCCAAGAGCTTCTGTATTTGCACTTGAAACAGCATGTAACAAATAGATTGCTCCTTTAGATAATCTTTCAACCATTGTATTATATGCCTCTTCCTTTGATGGCTGATTGTTTACATCATAATCAAGATGAGCAAAACTCCAAAGAACTGATGTATATCCAAGATCTGCTGTAACAGCAAGAGACTGCTCACTAAATTCACCCATTGGTGGTCTGAATAAATACATTGTGTATCCAAAATTCTCCTGAACATATGTATGTAATTCCATTATTTCTTTCTTCTGTTCTTCCACGGATAATTTTGGCATAGACTTATGTGATACACTATGACTTCCCAAAACATGACCTTCATCAATTATTCTTCTGACCAAATCAGGTTCTGACTTTACGAAATCCATTGTACAGAAAAAGACTGCTTTTACATTTTTTTCTTTTAAGGTATCTAATATTGCTGGAGTATATCCATTTTCATAACCCTCATCGAAAGTAAGATATATAACTTTTTCATTTTCCTTTAAGAATTCTACCTGATACTGGCCATACTTGTTCTCACAATATACAGCACCCTCATTTCTACCATCATCTGTCTTTCTGGCACCACATCCATATCCTACAAACTCTGTTGAAAATTCTGAGTAATCGCCTGAATAATCACTTGTTGTTGTATCTTCCATTGTAGTTGTTTCTTCTACTGTAGTTGTTTCAACTGTTGTTTCAGTTGTTGTATTTTCAGTCTGATTTGTCGCTTTTGTAGTTGTATCATCACCATTATTACCACATGCAAATAATGTAGTAGAAAGACTTGCAACTAAAACCAACGATGTAATTTTTTTTCTCATTTTCTGCCTCCTAAATATACAATTTCACATTAAATTTTCCATTATTAAGGAATTTTATTCCTTCTTTCATTATATCATCATAAAGTGCATCCGGTGAATGACTGTCAGCACCACAGATTACTTTTGCTCCAGAATTTTCAATCATCTCCCATAATTGTGTTATCGGATAATCTTTTCTTTTTTCCCCTCCAAAATCTTTTATCTCCCTTCGCAATCCATTTGCATTATACTCTAGTATAAAATCATACTTTACTGCCCCCTCAACAATTATATCAAATGCTGTCAAATGGTCTTTAGAAATTTTGAAATTTCCAACACCTATTAAATCCGGATGACAAAGCATTTTAAAATATCCTGTGCGCATTGCCTCTACAGCTTTCTTTGCGTACTCAATATACCACTTTGTATCGTCACAATCATAGACATACTTTATATCTCCATTATCAAGACTGAAAAAATGCTGTCCCAGTATAAGATAATCACATCTTTCGTCTTTAAGCAGACTTTCATAGTAGCTACTGTACTGTGGAAGAAACTCACTTTCAAAACCTCTTAATAACTGTATTTTATCTGAATAAATTTCCTTCAGCCTTGTAAGTTCATCTAGATATGGATTAAGCTGCGAATACTCCATTCTACAACCAAAATCCCCGTCCGGATAAGGAATGTGGTCTGACATTCCAAGAATATCAAATCCATTCTCTATAGCTTTTCTTACATAGTCTTCTTCCTTGCCACCTGCATGCTTACATTTATCACAATGTGTATGATAATTAACAAGTATTTCCTTTTCTTCTTTGTTTTTCATCTTCTACCCCATTCTACCTGGCATCTATTTTAGCCTTTAGTTCTTCAAGATACATCCATCGTTCCATTTTTTCATCAAGAATAGTTTGAAGTTCTTCTTTTTCTTTTGTTATTTCATTAAGTTTAACAAAATCTCTGGCATATTTCGTCATATCCTTAATAAGCAATTCTATTCTCTCTTCAAGCTTTGCAACATCATCTTCTATAGTCTCATATTCCTTTGCTTCCTGATAGGAGAATTTCAATTTCTTTTCCCTTGGTTTTTCGTAATTCTTCCCTGAAATCTTTTGATCCTTTTCTTCGTCTTTTAATCCCAGTGTTACCTCTGCTGTCTTGCTATCTTCACGTACTTTATTGATATAATCAGTATATCCGCCTTCATATTGTGTAATATTGTGTTCATCATCAAATGCAAATATTCTTTTTACTGTTCTATCAAGAAAATATCTATCGTGAGATACAATTACAACTATTCCTGCAAAGCTATCAAGATAATCTTCTAAAATAGTTAAAGTAGCAATATCTAAATCATTTGTTGGCTCATCAAGAATAAGTATGTTTGGTGCTTCCATCAAAACTCTTAAAAGATTCAGCCTTCTCTTCTCTCCACCAGACAGCTTTCCTATTAGTGAGTATTGTGCATCAGCATTGAATAAAAACCTTTCAAGCATAGCAGATGCAGAAACCATACCTTCCTTTGTTTTTACAAACTCTGCAGTCTCCCTTATATAATCTATAACGCGAATATCTGGATTCATATATGCAATTCCTGCATCTTTATTTGTCTCTATTTCCTGTGAATAATATCCTATCTTAACGGTTTGACCTACAATAATCTCTCCACTATCCGGCTCTATTCTTCCTGCCATCATCTTCATAAGTGTAGTTTTACCACACCCATTTTTCCCTACAAATCCAATTCTGTCATCCTTCAAAAATATATACGAAAAATCTTTTATTAATTCCTTATCACCATATGATTTTGAAACATTACTAAGTTCCAATGTGGTCTTTCCAAGTCTTGTTACCGCTGATGATATTTCAACCTGTGAATCAGCTTTAAAATCCTTGGTGTTTTTCATATCCTCATAACGCATTATTCTGGCTTTCTGTTTTGTAGACCTTGCTCTTGCCCCTCTCATAATCCACATAAGCTCATTTCGAAGAATTGATTTTCTCTTTCTATCACTTGCAATAAGCATATCTTCTCTTTCCGTTTTAAGCTTTATAAATCCGGAATAATTTGTCTTGTATGAATATATTTTTCCCTTATCAACTTCATCGATTCTATTACATACACTATCCAGAAAATATCTGTCGTGTGTAACCATAATTATGGCGCCTCTGTACTTTTTAAGCTGCTCTTCAAGCCATTCTGACATCTCACTGTCTAAATGGTTAGTCGGTTCATCAAGAATAAGTATATCGGAACGGGCTGCCAACAACGCTACAAGAGCGGCTCTTTTCTTCTGCCCTCCGGATAATTCCGTTATCTTTCTGTCAAAATCAAATATTCCAAGCTTTGTCATCATAGACTTAGCTGTTGCCTCTATATTTGTATCTGTTGTATCTGCATTTTCTCTTAAAATATATTCAATAACTGTCTCATTTTCAAGAAACTCCTGTTGCTGTGACAGATATCTTATAATTATTTTGGATGCCTTTACAACCTGCCCTTCATCAGGTTCCTCAAGGCCTGCGAGTATCTTAAGTAACGTTGTTTTTCCTGTACCATTAATACCTATAACACCCACTTTTTCATTCTCATCAAGGTAAAATGATGTATTATCTAATATTCTTTTTTCACTAAAAACCTTTGTCAGATTTGTTCCTGATAATAAATTCATTTCCAATCCTCTTTCTACTCTTCGGTATTAATTAATGCATTATATATATCTCGCTTCGATACTCCTCTATCCTTTGCCACAAGCTTCATTGATTCTTTTTTATCTATACCTTTTTCGAGATACAGATTCATGTGTTCCTCAATAGTCATTGCAAGATAATCGCTCTTTTCTTCTTCACGAATTTCTTCATGTGATTTTCCTTGTATTACCATTACGAACTCGCCCTTAGGTGTTTCATTTTCATATTTTTCAATTAATTTACCTATTGTTGTTTTGTCTGCATTCTCATGTACCTTTGTCAATTCCTTAAGTAAAGTAATGCTTCTGTCACCTAATATATCATAAAGTTCTTTTAATGTCTTTAGTAAATGATGGGGAGCTTCATAAATAATGATAGTCCTTGTTTCATTTCTAAGTTCCTCAAGGATTATTGCCCTCTCTTTTTTATCCGCTGGCAAAAATGCCTCAAATGCAAATCTTCTGGTACTTTGACCAGACATTGTAAGACCTGTTATACATGCTGCTGGTCCAGGCAATGAAGTAACCTCAATTGAGGCCTCAAAACACTGGCTTACAAGTTCTTCACCAGGATCAGAGATTCCTGGGGTCCCAGCATCTGTAATCAATGCAACATTCTTTCCTGCAAGCATTTCATTTACAAGGTATTTAGCTTTATCGTATTTATTAAACTCATGGTAACTTGTCATTGGAGTATCTATTCCAAAATGATTTAAAAGTTTTATACTATGTCTTGTATCCTCTGCCCCTATCAAATCTACTTCTTTTAATGTTCTTAATACTCTCAACGTTATATCTTCAAGATTTCCAATAGGTGTTGCACACAAATATAATTTACCTGCCATATCTGCTCCTATTATTTCTAAGTATTTTATTGCTCCTAGTAGAACAAATCCACAATTATACTTTTCCTTCTAGTATCCATATATATCATATATTTCATCTGTATACTTGTTTGGCTCTTTATAGACAATTAACGGCTTTTCCATTTTAAGGAAACTGTTTCCTCCTTTTATTGCTTCTATCAAAACCATATTAGCTTCTTTATCAATAAATGGATGAACCATTTTCATACGTTTAGGCTCCAAATGATATTTTGTAAGTGTATTTATAATCTCAATCAGTCTGTGAGGTCTGTGCACCATATAGAGCCTTCCTTTTTCCTTTAACACATAAGATGCTTCTCTTACAACATCTTCTAATGTACAAAGAACCTCATGCCTTGCTATTGCCTTTGGCATATCCGGATTCTTAAGTCCATGATTATCATTCATATAAGGTGGGTTAGTTGTTACAACATCAAAAGAAGCTCTCCCGAATATTCTGGAGGCTTCTTTTATATCACCATCTATTATTTCTATTTTGGATTCAAGACCATTAAGTGCCACACTTCTTCTAGCCATATCTGCGCTTTCAGGCTGAATCTCCAATGCTTTAAACAAAGAGCCTTCTGTCTTTGCTTCAAGCAGAATCGGAATAATACCTGTTCCAGTTCCAAGATCCAACGCCTTCTCGCCTTTTTTGACAGTGGCAAATCCGGATAATAAAACTGCATCCATGCCAAAACAAAATTTCTCACTATTTTGTATAATCTTATATCCGTTTCTTTCTAAATCATCAATTCTTTCACCATCTAATAGATTAATCATCGAACTTTGATTTTCCTTCCTGTTTTTCAAGTGCTTCAAGAGCTTTAAGTTCCTCATCGTTAATGTTCAATGACTCTTTTCTCTTTCTAACCTTAAACTTCAAATCATCTACTTTATATTCTCTGACTTCTTTTTCGTCATTTATTTCTATTATAACTTTTACAAGCTGTCTTAAAACATTAACTGAGGTTACTTCCCCTTTTATTCCATCTGGAGTTGTTACTACATCACCAATATCCGGAAGTCTTGAATTTAAATATTCGTATGTATCTTCTTCATTCTTTAAACAACACATCAAACGTCCACATACACCCGAAATCTTTGTTGGATTAAGAGACAGGTTCTGTTCCTTTGCCATCTTTATTGATACAGGAACAAAGTCTGATAAGTAAGTGCTACAACAAAGTGGTCTGCCACAAATGCTTATTCCTCCAACAGCCTTTGTTTCATCTCTTACACCAATCTGTCTAAGCTCTATTCTTGTTTTAAATACTGCTGCCAGATCCTTAACCAATTCTCTGAAATCGATTCTTCCATCTGCTGTAAAATAAAATAATACCTTATTGTTATCAAAAGTGTATTCAGTATCAATAAGCTTCATATCAAGATTATGTTTCTTAATCTTTTCAAGGCAAATTGCAAATGCCTTCTTTTCTTTTTCCTTATTCTTGCGCTCTGTCTCATCATCCTGCTCTGTTGCTACTCTGATAACAGTCTTAAGTGGATGAACAACTGCTGAATCTTCGACTTCACGTATACCTAAAATAACATAACCGTATTCAATACCTCTGGCTGTTTCAACGATTACATGATCACCTTTTTGTATATTATAGTTTGCCGGATCAAAATAATAAATCTTTCCAGCTGTTCTAAATCTTACTCCTATAACCTTTGTCATATCTATTTCCTAAAGATTCCTTTCGAATTACATAATTATTAATTTTATCAGACTTGTACCAATATTGCAAGAAATCATCTATGCGATTTGTACTCTAATATATATACTTTATCTATTCTAATACATACATACTTTATCAACTCTAATACAAACTTTATTCTACTCTAATCCCTCTCTTATGGTCATTAGCATTAACTCCATTGTAAGTTCAAAATTAACATTTGCTCTAAGTCTTGTCAATGCCTTGTCTGCTGCAACAAAAATATGCTCTATTCCCTCGTATGAAAGTTGTTTTGCGTATCTTTCTATAAGACTAATCTGATCTTTGAAAATAATCTGATTAATGTCTTTTGATGCCTTAAAAATCAGCACATCCCTAAACCATGCAACCAATAAATCAATATACTCACTTATATTATCTTTAAATGAATTTAACTCTTTTATGTATCCGCCAATATCTGCGGTATTTGCAGAAAACATACTCTTCATATGTAATAGAAGCATTTCTTTCATTTCCGTAAACGTTTCCCTTGTAACTAATCTTATAGCTCTTCCTAAATTACCTGATGAAAAATCTGCTGCCATATTTGCCTGATAATCGGGCATTTTACAATTCTTTATAAGATATTGTGCAATTGTCTTTTTATCCAATGGTTTTACATCCAACGAAACACATCTTGAAAGAATCGTCTGTAAAAATGACTCCTTGTTGCTAACCAGTAACATTATTATAGTATAGGACGGTGGCTCTTCTATAGTTTTAAGAAGTGCATTCTGGGCCTGTACATTCATCTTCTCTGCCTCATCCATAATATATATCTTATACTCACTGGAATATGGTTTAACAACAACATCATTATTTATCTGCTCTCTGATATCATCTACGGAAATAGTTGCAGGTTTCTCATGTGTTATCCATTTCACGTCAGGATGATTATCTGACATAAGCTGCTTACAAGAATGGCATTCCATACACGGTGTATCACCTTTTTTCTCACATAAAATTGTCATTGCAAATGCTTTTGCTATTGTTTTTTTGCCGATACCCTTTTCGCCATTAAGAATATATGCATGTGAAATCTTTGATAGTTTAATGGCATTTTTCATATGTTTTACTATTCCATCCTGTCCAATAATATCATCAAATCCTGCCATACTATCACCTCTTTCCTTTTATACCAGATGGTCCGTTTATTTGCCTATTATAAAATCATGCTATGTAAGAATATCTAACAGTAATCCTCTTATTTCATCAATTTTATTTAATATTTCAATATTATCTTTTTCTTCTTTTAAAAGCTCCTCTGCAAGCTCATCGAGATTCTTATCAATAAGCTTTACAATACCATATACTCTGTGTCTTCCCCTTCTGTCAAGAAAGTTTTCCCTTGAAAACTGATGTGATCTGAACACTACTTCATTAAGAAATGTTCTGATTAACTCCCTGTATTTTTTCATATCACGTATATCTGTCTTTTTCTTTATTCTCTGTCCCTGTTCAGATATTTCATTCATTAATCCACTTATCTTGCTCTGAAGATCAGCTTCTTTTATGTTGCTTATAAGAGTAAACTTGAAAGCTTCGTCATTTGTTTTTATATACTTAGCCGTTTCTGGACGATTCGCATTCAGTATCTCAGAAATTCTCATATCCATATTGTCCATATTCTCACATCCTTTCCATTCTATATTGCTTCTTATATGTAATAATATTTTACAGAATATACTCTTAGTTTGTATATAATAAAATATATTCTAGATTTACATTTTATAAAATATATTATAAATTTATATTTTGCATAATATATCCTTATCTTACATGTAATATAATATCATTTTTTATCTCATTTATACATATCAATAAGTCATTATTCTCATAAAATTTTGATATTGCATTCTCTTTAATTTTCTCATCAGAAAAGTCTTTTTCATCTGCTAAAAATCTTCTGCACATTTCATCATATTTTGGCACTTTTTCTTTCTCTTCTCTTGCCATTGCCCTTCTTAATCTTTCTCCATTGTTTACATTTATATATATCGGAAATACATTATCTTCTCCATAGAAGGCTTTTATCTTTGAATATGATTCAAGTGTTCCAATCATAATATAGCTATTACTGTCTAAATCTACCTGTCCATCGTTTGCAGTAAAATAATTCCATATACCATATATTGTATCGTAGCTTCTTAATTCTATTATATTACCCTCTGCATCCATTTGTTTCATTGTATCTTCTGATACAAAGAAATACTCTTTTCCATCTGTTTCTCCTTCACGCATAGGTCTTGTTGTATATGGAACTATCATTTTAAGTTTAAGCTTCTTATCCTTCAATAATTCCTTGTAAATTGTGTCCTTTCCTGAAGAACTCTTTCCCATAACAAAAAAAATCTTTCCCATTTTTCCTCCAAATTAATTTACCTTTTCTGATACTATGATAACATTTTTGCCCTTTGTACCCAATACATTTAAGCCCGACTCTATACTAAAAATAATCTTATAAATAATCTCCTGACTATATATTTCTCCTGCAACAATTATTGGCGAGCCTGGTGGATACAGATATACTGCGTCACCTGCAACCTTGCCTGGTGCATCTTTTATATCTATTGTAATCTTTTCCATCTCTTCTGCCTCAAACATACTATATTTCTTTTTTGGAATAAGATTTATTTCATTATTTTCTCCTAAGTCAGAAGATAGATATTCCATTGTTTTAGAGTCTTCATCAATTTCTTTTAAAGCACTTATTAATCGCCTAAAACCCTCATCAGTATCACATATTGAAGTCATCCCTATAACATAATATGTCGATGCCATTTCCATCTGTAACTTATATTTATTTAAAAGAATATCATATAATTTCTTACCTGATAATCTATGTTTCTTTCCATAAATCACTATTTTACTTCTGTCAAATTTACGTCCGTCGACTTTACATCTATCAAATACACTTATATCTTTTTCTCTTTTATTAAATTCACATCCATTATATATTTCAATATTTTTTAATTCTTTTAGTGATATAAGCAGATTATCCAATCTTTTAGTATATTTCAAAAACAATTCTTTACCACATTTGTTCAGAAGTGAGAAACATCTGTCAACTGATGCCATTAATACATACGACGGACTACTGCTTTCATAAACTGATAAGTATTTTTCAATAACTTTCTCATTCACTCTGTCATTACATATATGTAATAATGCTGTTTGTGTCAATGATGGTAATGTTTTATGAACACTATGAATTACAATATCTGCACCTCTTTTGATTGAACTTTTTGGAAAATAATCTGAACCACTAAAATGTGCACCATGTGCTTCGTCAACTATTAATGTACAATCGTATTTTTTTGCTATTTCAGAAATTTTATCTATATCTGATACAACGCCCTCATACGTAGGTGATGTTATCACTATTGTTCCTATTTTATGTCCTGATTCTCTTGATTCATATAAGCTTCTCTCAATCTCTTCAGCCTCTATATCCTCAAAAGTTTCTATATTTTTATTATATTTTGGATAAACATATGTTGCATTTAATCTATTGACTAATATTGCATTATAAACTGATTTATGACAATTACGTCCAACAAGTATATTTTTGTTATAAACTGTTGCTGCTGAAATCGCTGCTAATATACCACAACTAGAACCATTTACTAAAACAAAACTTTTTTTTGTCTCATAATATTTTGAAATCTTTTCCATAAGATTTAGTATTATGTCATTTGCATTATGTAGATTATCAAAATCATCTATTTCTGTTATATCTATATCGTAGGGATTTGCCATATTTAGAATTTTAGAATTTCTTTTATGACCCGGCATATGAAAAGGATAAACCTCTGTTTCTGAATATGCTACCAGTCTATTATATAAACTGGTAGCATTCTTATAATCTTTATTTATAATATTCTCTTCTATATTTTCTTTTATTTTTTCTTCTGCTTTTTTTTCTATATTATTAGATATATTTTTATTTTCCATACAAATTATCAACCACTATTCATTTAAAACAGATTGTATTTTACTAATTAATTCTTCTGACTTATATGGTTTAAGAATATAACCCTTCATACCTACATTCATACATTTTGCAACTACCTCTTTTGTTGCAAGTGCAGTAAAGAAAATCACAGGTATATCTTTTTTATCTGTCTCTCTTATTCTTTTTACCGTTTCAATTCCATCCATATCAGGCATATCAACGTCCATAAGAACAAGGTCAATTTCTTTCTTTGATAAAATATCAAGTCCCATTTCGCCACTATTAGCAAGATATACTTCATATAAATCTGTAAGGATTAATTTTGCCGTTTTTAATATAGTTTTTGAATCGTCAACAATCAGTACTTTCTTCATATATCAATGCTCCTATCGTAATATATTAATATTATATATCACTTTAAAAAAAAGTAAATAAAAAATGCCCAGTTCCGGAATCGAACCAGAGACACGAGGATTTTCAGTCCTCTGCTCTACCAACTGAGCTAACTGGGCATTTGCGTAAGCTATTGCTTACTAGTTGCGGGGGATGGATTTGAACCAACGACCTTCGGGTTATGAGCCCGACGAGCTTCCAGACTGCTCCACCCCGCGATATATATTTAATTATATGTAATAAAACATTTTTTATTACAATAATGGGCAGAGATGGATTCGAACCATCGAAGCAAGTTGCAGCAGATTTACAGTCTGTCCCCTTTGGCCACTCGGGAATCTACCCATAAAGCCGACAATCGGACTTGAACCGATAACCTGCTGATTACAAATCAGCTGCTCTGCCAATTGAGCCATGTCGGCATATTAAATTTTAATGGGACCTACAGGGCTCGAACCTGTGACCCTCTGCTTGTAAGGCAGATGCTCTCCCAGCTGAGCTAAGATCCCGAATAAATAATTAATTAAATTATCTATATAAATAACACCGAAGTGTTAAACGACCCGGATGGGGTTCGAACCCACGACCTCCGCCGTGACAGGGCGGCGCTCTAACCAGCTGAGCCACCAGGCCAAAAAACATAAACAAGACAATACTGGTATTGCCTTATTTAGAAGGTTATACCTTCAAAACTACACACTTCATATCTTCTAGACTTCCATTCAACCTAACCGTTTGGTCAAGCCCTCGACCTATTAGTATTAGTCAGCTACGTACATTACTGTACTTCCACCTCTAACCTATCAACCTTGTCGTCTTCAAGGGGTCTTACTAGCTTGTGCTATGGGATATCTCATCTTGAGGGGGGCTTCACGCTTAGATGCCTTCAGCGTTTATCCCTGCCAAACTTGGCTACTCTGCCATGC